>JBBQXS010000061.1:0-21918 GCA_038209365.1 Acidimicrobiia bacterium
AGGAACACCTCGAACCGGGCGACACGCTCTTGTTCTACAGCGATGGCGTCACCGAAGCGCGCACCGCGCACGGCGAGGACTTCGGCCTCGAGCGGCTGGGCTGGTTCTTGGAACGAGCCGCAGCGTCGGAACTCTCCGCCGCCGAAATCTCCCGCAGGCTCGCACACGCCGTGCTCGACCATCACGGCGGCAAGCTCCAAGACGACGCCACCACCATGCTTGTGCAATGGCACCCCGCTCAACGAGACCAGGCGCCGCACTTCCGAACATGGCACGCCTATGCATCGGCGAGCCCTACCGGCCAGGTCTTTGTTAACTCTCGCTCAAGTGCGATTCGACCCGCGACCTGATACTTGTCCGACATTGACAGGTTGATTTGCACCCGCGCCCGTCGAGCGCGAGTGCTGCCAGAACGTGCGAGCACTTCGCCCACGCTTGCGGGCACTGTTGCATTGAGCCTTCGCGCCGTCATTCGGACCGCTGCCATGCGTCAGATGTGCGATGTTGATGGGGCCCCCGGATAGTGGTCCATCTTTCGTGAGAGTCCGACGTCCAGCATGCTGGGCAGGAGGACATCACGATGAAACGGAAGCGACACACCCCGGAGCAGATCGTCCGCAAGCTGCGTGAGGGCGACCGGCTGTTGAACGAGGGCAAGGAGCTGACCGAGGTGCTGCGGCATCTCGAGGTCTCGGAGTCGTCATGGAACCGTTGGCGCGCGCAGTACGGCGGCATGAAGGCCGACGAGGCGAAGCGGCTCAAGGAGCTCGAGCGTGAGAACACGCGGTTGAAGAAGATCGTCGCGGACAAGACCCTCGAGATCGACATGCTCAAGGAGTTGGCGGAGGGAAACTTCTGACCCCGGAGCGACGCCGGCGGGCGGTGCGCCGCTTGCAGGAACGCTTCGGGGTCTCCGAACGATCAGCGTGCCGTGTTGTTGGGCAGCATCGGTCGACGCAACGCAAGCAGCGGGCACCGCGACCGATCGAGGACGCGAAGCTGCGCGGCCGGCTCCGCGTGATTGCGCGCGAGCATCCGCGTTGGGGATACAAGATGGCCGCACGGATCGTGCGGCGGGAGGGCTGGCACGTGAACCGCAAGCGGATCCAGCGGCTGTGGCGCGACGAGGGCCTGAAACGGCCGCCTCAGCGGCCCTGCAAACGTCGCCGCGTTCGTCCCGACAGCATGGAGCGGTTCCGCGCCGAGCGTCCGAATCATGTGTGGGCGATCGACTTCCAGTTCGACGAGACCGCCGACCAACGACGACTGAAGCTCGCGAACATCGTCGACGAGTACACGCGTGAGGCACTAGTGATGCGCGTCGGCCGGTGCTGCACTGCCGATGATCTCATCGTTGAGCTCGACCGACTCGTCGACTGCTACGGCGCGCCGAGCTCGCTGCGATGCGACAACGGTCCCGAGCTCATCGCTTGGGCGCTGCGCGACTGGTGCCGGATGTCGCGCGTCGGGATTAGTTACATCGAACCGGGCTCGCCGTGGGAGAACCCCTACGTCGAGAGCTTCAACGGCCGCGCCCGCGACGAGCTGTTGAACCTCGAGGACTTCGCCTGCCTGCTCGAAGCCCAAGTCGTTGTCGAGGCGTGGCGCATCGAGTACAACACCTACCGACCGCACAGCGCCCTCGACGGTCTCACACCCGCCGAGAAGCGCGACGAGTGGATCACCGAACACCAACCAGCACTCTCATGACTGCTGGACCACCAAACGGGGTCCCGTCATCCCCACCACGGCAGGTCGATGACGCGTGTCTGCGAGTAACAAGCCGAGTGTCGCGGGGTAGGTGTGAGCGCAGGCGAGCGGCCGGTATGAACAGGCGGGCGCAGCGGACGCGGCTACTGCTTCTTTGGCGGCAATGATGAGGCGTACGCCCAGCCCAGCTTCACCCATTTCTCCAGCCGACGCTTGGTGCGCAGGTCGTCGGACTCAACGCGAAGCCAGCCCTGCATTGGGTTACCACGCATCACTGCCGCCTCGGCCCGCGTGGTCTCGACAAGACGATCGGCCTGGCCGGGATCGACCCGAACGAGTGCGCCGCCCTGACCGCTCGCGGCGATGGCCATGTTGCCCCCGATGAGGAACGCGAGGCCGCCGAACATCTTCTTCTCGGTCACCCCGCGCTGCTCCGAAAGCAGCTCACGGATCCGGTCGGCCAGGTCCTCGTCGTAGGCCACACGTCCGATCGTACGGTGCCCCGGGAACGCCGCCTACGAGACGGCATTCTGGAGGCGCGTTCTGCGCACCTCACCCACCGTGCGCCGAGGCATGGCGGCCAGCAGGGGCTCGACGAACTTCAGCACTCCACGAGCGTGCCCTCTGCCCACGAACGTCACCCGCGTGGCAGTGTCAGCGAGGGGTTCGACGATCCGCGTGCCTTCAAGAGACAGCAAACCCGAGTCGCTCTTCAGGGTGATGCTGTGATTCATCTCGTAGCCGACCACTTCGAGGCGAAGGTCAACACGCCGACCGAGAAACCGGTCCCGCTGGCGGAATGTCGTGCCGATCCCGATTGGGCCGTCCGACGTCTGCCGCATCTCGGTCGCTGAATTCCACGGCGGGTCATTCTCGAGGTTACTGACGAACGCGAACACCTCTTCCAGCGGTCGGTTGATCACGACGCTTTCGTCGAACTTGGCCATCGCCGTGGCTCCTTCGCGTCAGGCCGAATGCCCCAGAGGTGCACAGGTCGACGAGGTCCGGAGTATCCCCTGACGCCGGATCCGAGACCGCGCCGCAGCAGTTGGGTATCGCTGAGTTCCTCGCGCACCCCGCTGCGTCGGGCTTGGGCCTACCATCCATCGTCGCGGCGACCATCATGGATGGAATGAGCGATACGCCGCCATGGGAGCGGTCGAACACAGATCGCGAGCACTTCCGCGCCACCTTCGACGACGACGCCGAAGCCTATGACCGGACCCGGCCCGTGTGTCCGGCCGCGGTCTTCGACGACATCGTCGAACTCGCCGGCCTCGGCCCAACGTCGCACCTGCTCGAGATCGGGCCGGGCACGGGCCAGGCGACCCGTCCCCTCGCTGAGCGAGAAATCGCGGTCACCGCGGTCGAACTCGGACCGGCCCTGGCCGACCGGGCCGCGGCCAACGTGGCGGAATTCGAGAAGGTGAGGGTGCTCAATTCATCCTTCGAGGCGTTCGAGCCGGCCGGAGCGCGTTTCGACGCGGTGTTCGCGTGCAACTCGTTTCACTGGATTGACCCGGACGTCCGATACGCGAAGGCCGCCGACCTGCTGCGCCCGACTGGGCATCTGGTCGTCCTTTCGACGCCATGGGTCGTGCCCAACGACGCCGACCGATTCTGGTGGGACGTGCAGGACGACTGGGAGGTGGCCACTGGTGGCCGTGAGGACCCGACAACCAAGCACCCCGATCGTTTCGACCTTCCGCTGACCGGGCTGGCGGAGTCGGGATTGTTCGCCGATGCAATCATCCGGCGGACTCGCTTCGACATCGAGTTCGAGACCGAGGACTACGTCACGAACCTGCGTACCCAGTCCGGCTACAAGGAGTTGGCGAGCCCCGTGCAGCGCGCGCTTACCGATCGCATCCGGCGGCGCATCGACGAGCGCGGCGGGCGCATCCGGGCCCACCTGCTCGCCATCCTCACCGTGGCGCAGCGCCAGCCGAGATGACCGGCGGGCGACTTCACGGCCGACTGGACTTTCCGGAAGCCTACGGGCGCGTCCCGTAACCCCACGAGCCAGTAACTCAGAGGGTCGCCCATTCGCCCATACCGCCGGCTACGAGACCGCCATTCTGAGCGCCAGTTCTGTACGAGGCGCGTGCCTCGACTCAGATACAGGCCGGCAGTTATGCGGTGTTCGGCAGCGTGGCCTCCGAAGCGGAGTCGTTCAGGTCATCGGTATCGGTTGCCGTGGCTTGGCTGTGAGCGCGCGGCTCGTCGTTCTTACCAGACGGGACCGGCAACTGCCCCGAGAATGACGATCGCGCGATCGCGATTCAGCCGTCCGTGAGGTAGTCGATGATCGTGTCGATGTCACCTTTGTCCCGGGTGTAGCAAAACTGACGAATCAAGTCGGTCGAGTCGCTCATGGCGACCCGCGATAATGACCGGCCGTGGATTCGTCACAGTTCGCTCGAGCAACTGCAGTCACCCGCCGAGCGACCGGTCGCTACGTCGGCGACCTCGGCGCGGAGTGGAACTGTCCGGTCGTGCCGCAGGGCGGCATGGTCGTCGCGACGGCGGCGCGAGCCATGGCCGCGGAGTTGGACGATCCGACTCAGTCGTTGCGCAGCATGTCGGTGGTGTTCGCGGGGCCCGTTCGTGCGGGCGAAGTCGAGGTCGACGTCGACGTACTTCGCCGCGGGCGCACGATGTCGCAGTGCGGCGCCACACTGCGCAACCCCGGAGCTGGCGCGGGCACGACCGCGATCGCGGTGTTCGGCGCGTCACGTGAGGGCTTTTCGTTTACGGACATCGAGCCGCCGACCGTCCCCGATGTGGAGGATTGCCCGCGGTTCGGTGATCCGCCACCGCCTGATGTCGAGTTCGAGATGTGGGATCCGTGGCCGTTCTGGACGCACCTCGAAGGCGCCGCCGCGCTTGGGCACGCGCCGTGGGAAACGTGGAAGGAGTCGAGCTCGTTGACGGCGGCCTGGCATCGATGGCTCGATCCGCCGCGGCTCGATGATGGGAAGTGGGATCCGCTCGCGGTTATTGCGCTGTGCGACTCGATGCCCGGCGCGGTGAGCGAGTATTTGGGTTCACGCCATCAGGATTGGTACGGCCCGAGCGCGGACTTCACCATGCACGTCCTGGACGAAATGCGCAGCGACTGGGTGCTGGCGGTAAATCGTGCCCGCCACGCCGGCGACGGTTACGCGTCGGTGTCGATGGAGATGTGGGACATGCACGTCGCGCGGCCGACGTTGGTGGCGTACGCGACCCAGGTGATGTTCTTCACGACACTCAAAGAGTGAGTTGGCGGGCTTACATCGGTCGCGCGAGCAGGACCATTGAGCGAGGCGCACAGAATGCTTGCTCTGGCGCTGGCATGCCACCAACCATCCGCGCACATAACGACGGTCGAGGGTGTCCCCCAAACGCCGGCACTGGGGCGATCGCGTTCGGGCGTTGCTCCGCGCTATTCATGGGTATGCGAACCGCTCGACGCGAACGAGCACCGCCGCGGGGGGTTGGTGTTCGAATTCTTAGGTAGCGCCTTAGGTGCGGAACTCGAGACTGCAGGACAATCTCTCTTACCTGGCCTTATGGTCGGGCTGGCGGGATTCGAACCCGCGACCTCTTGACCCCCAGTCAACGCGACCGCGACAACCGACGCCAACCGCCGACCATGTGTCCGCAGGTCAGAATGCCTATCGCGCCATTGTCGGCAATGGCGGACAACCGGAAACTATTGTGCGTTGCTGACCTGGTTGCTGACCTCGAAGGCGGTCGCGATGGCTCGGAAACGCTCGAACGGCGAAGGTGCGATCTACAAGCGCGAGAGCCGCGGACGTTGGGAGGCTGCGCTCGTTGTCGGCTACGGCGACGACGGCCGCCCGATCCGGCGGACGTTCACCGGGAAGACCCGCGCCATGGTCGCGCAGAAACTCGACGCTGCGAAGGTCGCGATTGACCACGGACTCGACGTCCCCGACAACAAGACGACGGTCGCATCGTTCGTGGAATGGTGGCTCGACAACGTCCTCCCCGGCGAAGGGCTCGCACCCAAGACCGAGCGTTGGTACCGGGACATCCTCGAGACCTACGTGCTACCCGCGGTCGGCCAACGCACATTGACCGGACCGAAGGCACTCACACCGGCCGACGTCGAGACAATGACGGCCAGCCTGACCCGCAACGGCCTCTCGCACCGTGTCGCCGACGCATCCCGCACCGCACTCGGAAAAGTGCTCCGTGCCGCGGAACAACGCGGACTTGTCGGCCGCAACGTCGCCCGCCTCGCGAAGGCACCACGGGATCGGGGTCGGGCGCGCAAGATCAAGGCATACACGGTCATCGAGATTCGGGCGATCCTCGACGCGCTGGCGGACACCCGTTGGTATCCGATGGTCGTCGTCGGCGTCACGACGGGACTTCGACCGGGCGAACTACTCGCACTCCATTGGCCCGATGTTCGTCTCGATGGACGCGAGCCGCGGGTGTCGGTTCGTCACGCGATCACCCATGCCGGCGGCGCCGGATTGAAGGCGCCGAAGCGCGCGCGCTCATACCGGACGGTTCCTCTTACCCCCGAGGCCGTCATCGCGTTGAAGGCATGGCGCAAGGTGCAAGCGGCCGAGCGGCTCCGCGCCGGTGAACTGTGGTCGAACGACTGGCCCGATCTTCTATTCACCAACGAAGCCGGCGAACCCCAGCGCGTCGACACCTTCCGCCACATACTCGGACGCGCGCATGCCGGCGCACATCCCCATCGACTCCGACACTCCTACGCCACGCACCTCCTCGAAGCGGGCACGCCGATCCATCACGTCGGCGAACTACTCGGCGACTCGGTCGCCACCATCGAACACACGTACTCCCATGTCCTGCGTGCGAAGCACGAGGTTGTCGACGTCGCTCGCGGACTGGTCGCTGCACCATGACGAAGCTACGACTCCAACCGTCGGACCCGGAGGTGATCGACCTGACATGTCGGGTGGTCGAGGCATCCGAAATCGCGACCGCTCAGCTCGTAGGCCTCTGTGCGAAGTGCCAGCCTAAGAGCCGGGTAGAGCTCGCGAAGGTCGGCTATACGGGCGGTCACGCTTTGTTTAAGTCGAGTTGGCGCGTGCCGCTCGACGCGGGCATCTCGATCAACGGCGAGCGGGTGAACCAGCGGCAATACGAGATATTCGAGAAGCGGCTCGGGTTCGCTACGAGCGTCACCGGGCACATCGATCGGAACGCCGACCACACGGTGTTCGCGTTGCTGGCGCTCCCGCTTGAACTCCGAGCCGACTATCCCGATCTGCTCGTACGGTGCGAGCGTCACGGCGACGCGGTACTCGACCGGCTCGAAGCACTCGACCGGCTCCGCGTCGCCGCGTCTGGCGGAGATCCATTGTGGAAAATAGACGTGAACTTTCCTCGCCTTGAGTACGAGCCGCCGGACCCGACGTGGCTGTTAAGTGCGCGGTCCGCACGACGAATCACACAGCGGCGAACCGCGCACTATGGAGACGGCGATATCCCTAACGAGCAGCGGACGACAAACTAAGGTAACGACCGGCAATGAAATAGGGCCACCCGGCGATTGACCGCTGGGCATCCGGAGCGCACGGCGCCGAAGGCCAGGGTTTTGGACGGACCCGAGGAAACTCGGAGGTCCGTTCATGCCCGACACGGTACGGCTCGCGTACTCGTCGACTGAGGTCGCATCCTCCCTCGGATGCACCCGTCAGCACGTCGAGAACCTGATTAGGGCCGGTGTAATCCCGAGCCTCAAGCTTGGTAGAAGGCGTCTTATCCGCGCTCAGGTGCTCGACGACCTGCTGGCGCAACTCGAGTCCGAAGCGGCAGCACAGTGAGGCCGCCGGACGCGGAACGGCGCCCCGACCGCGGGCGCCGCTTCCAGAACCTCATCAAGACCGACCGACTCGGCCGGTCCGAGAGTACCGCGCGGGTGCGCCGCGCGGAGGACATCGCCGAGCAGGTTGCCGGGATCGAACGCGCGCTCGATAGCACAGACCTGGTCGCGATCGATGCGATGTCAGCCTCGCCGACCTACACACCGTCCGAGGCACTCGAGCACGTGCTCGCGATGCACGGTGGCATCCGGCGGCGGCTCGGCGTGCTCGTCGTCGACGACATCGTGGGGGTGTCCTGATGATGGGGCCGGTCGACGGGTTCCTCGGCATGTTGGTCGGCGTCAAGAAGCAGGGTGAAGGCTTCGTCGCGCGCTGCCCGGCACACGACGACAACGTGCAGTCGCTCTCGCTCTCGTCGGGCGACGACGGCCGCGTGTTGGTCCATTGCCACGCGGGTTGTGATGTAGACGACATCGTCACCGCGGTCGGTTTGACCAAAGCCGACCTCTTCCCACGTGAGACACGTCCACGTGATCGCGTTGTCGCCGAATACGAGTACCACGACGAACACGGCGACCTCTTATACGTCGTCGAACGTCGACAGCCGAAACGGTTCCTCCAGAAGCGGCCGGCGTCCGGTGGCGGTTGGGACTATGGGCTCGACGGCGTTCGTCGTGTCCCGTATCGGTTCCCGGAGCTGCTCGAGGGCATCGCGGCCGGCCGGTGGGTGTTGATCGTCGAGGGCGAGAAGGACGTCGAGACCCTCGTCGCGCAGGGGTTCGTCGCAACGACCAATGCGGCCGGAGCCGGCAAGTGGCGGGAGGACTGGGCGGCAAGCTTCGCGGGTGCCAAGGTCGCGGTGATCCCCGACAACGACAAGACCGGTATCAAGCACGCGCGCGTCGTTGCGCGCTGGCTCGCCGAGGTCGCGGCCGAGGTTCGTTTCGTCACGTTGCCCGACGTCGAAGAGCACGGAGACGTGTCCGACTACTTCGCGTCACGGTCAGCGACCGATCTGCGCGACCTCGTGGTGTCGTCGCCCGTATGGCCCAAGGACGTTGACGACGACGACGGCGACGACGGCGATGCGGATGGCGCACGTGCGCCATCCGGCGATGTGTCGGCCACCGCGGTTGTCACGCTGCCGGACGAGGACGGCGCCCAACTGTTCGACGATGTCGCCGCGTTCATCGGCCGTTACGTTGCGTGCGCGCGGGCCGCGGTCACGGTGATGGCGTTGTGGATTGTGCACACGTGGGTCATCGAGGCGTTCGATGTGTCTCCGCGGCTGTTCATGAGTTCACAGGAGCCGGGCTCCGGGAAGTCCCGGTCGCTTGAAGTGTGCAAGGTGCTCGTCCGCGCGCCCCTGTTCATGGCGAACGTCTCCGAGGCGTATCTGTTCCGTCGCGTCGACGCCGAGCCGTGCACCGTGCTCCACGATGAGGTCGACACCGTGTTCGGCAAAAAGGCCCGGGACCGGGAAGAGCTCCGGGCGATGTTCAATGCCGGTTGGGAACGGGGCGCGGTCGTCGGCCGGATCGTGGGCGAGGGCAAGACGATGCGGCCCCGGGACTTCAACGTGTTCTGCCCGGTGGCGATGGCCGGCCTCGGTCGATTGCCCGAGACGCTCGAGCAGCGCGCCCACGTCGTACGGCTCAAGAAGCGCACCGCGGGCGAACGTGTCGCCAAGTTCAGACGGCGCGAGGTCGGTCCCGAGGCCGAGGCGCTCCGGGACCGGCTCGCGTCCTGGTGTCACCGCCGGCTCGCCCAGCTAGAAGCTGCCCGTCCCGAACTCCCCGACGCGCTCGGCGACCGGGCACAAGATGCGTCTGAGCCGCTGTTGGCGCTCGCTGACGCCGCGGGAGGCGACTGGCCTCACCTTGCGCGTGCCGCGGTCGTGGAGCTGTACCAGGCACGTTCGACCGATCAGGCGACGATCGGCGTCCGGCTCCTCGGCGATATCCGCCACGTGTTCGACGACCCGAACGTGGCCAAGGTGCGTGACCCCGACAAGGGCGAAGGCATGGCGTCAGGTGATCTCGCGTCTGCGCTCGGCGCACTGGAAGATGCCCCGTGGGCGGAGTGGGGCAGAAACGAGAAGCCGATCACCGCGAACGCGTTGGCACGGCAACTCGCCGGCTACGAGATCCGACCGGACCAGCACAAGATGTCCGGAGCCAACATGCGCGGCTACTTGCGGTCGGACTTCGAGGATGCATGGTCGCGGTACGACAAGCCGCCCGATGACACCGGTAATCGCCCCGGCGCTACCCCCTCTCCAGAAATGTGTTACCGAGGTCAATGTGTTACCGGGCAGGCCAGTACTGGAGCGGGCGGTAACACTTTCGCGCCGGTAACACTTTCTCAGGAGGGTAGGGAAGAGCACTCACACCTGCTCCTCGCCGAGCACCGTGACGACGAGGAGCTCCTGCAGCACCACGACGAGGAGCTGCTCGCCGGTGGGCGGCACATCGCGGAGTGGAACTCCATGTGCACCGACGCTGACACCCGTGCTCTTGGTGCTGACGTCGGCCGCGCCGAAGCCCTGCGCTACCTGCGCCGCCACGGACGCACGGACCTCGAAGGTGTCACGTGACCGAGCACACCGACGTAGGGGGGCGGCACCCGCACGAGAAACCTCGAGCAGTCCGGCCGACCCCACCACTCCAACGCACACCACCGCGTAATTTTCCGAAGTCAAAGCCTGGTTTTTTTGGAGGTCTGATGCGTACCCCTGGACTTGTGCCCGACTCGGTAGCGAATCCTCCGGAGGACTTGTCAGAGGCGTCTCAGGGGCTATGGCAAGGTTTGGCGACCGATTTGGTGGTGCTCGGCGCGGCGACTGAGGCGGCACTGTTGGTGCTCGCTGACGCTCTCCGTTTGGCGGAGCGTGCGGACACGGTCGCTCGTGCAGTCGCGGAGGATGGCGCGACAACGAACGGGTCAACGGGTCAACTCCGGGTGCATCCCGCCATCGTCGAAGAGCGCGTACTGCGTCACGAAGTCGAGCAGAAGCTGCGCGGGCTGGGGCTCGTGCAACCTCCGTACACCTATCGGGTCGGCGCAGACGGGCGGTTGAAAGAGGCGCGGCGAACCATCGAGGAAGTGTTGGCCGAGCAAGAGTGAAGTGCGACCGCAACGGCGACCGTCTCGGCTCCGGCACGACCGCACGGCGCAACCTCGCGATATGACCCCACACCGTGCGATGGTGCCGACCGATCTGCTGACCGATCACCCGGCTCGGCAAACCCGCCGCGGCCAACCGCGCGATCTCTTCCTTCTCACGCTCCGACAACCGTTCCCAACAGCACACCTCCCAATCGATCCAACTCGATCGAAGATGCCGATGCGATGATCCCCTGAGATCGTCACAGTTATGGACGGGCCGCGAGGCCCGCGACGCCGACCGCAGAAACGACGATTTCGAACCGCCACCGATGGCGCGGTGCGCTTACACGCCCTTCGTCGAAGTCGATGCGCAGGGTCTTCGGGTCTTCCGCCAGCGCGCGCAGACCCGATCGCGCATACACGCCTCGGCGCGTCGGGTTCCGCGAACTTCGCGGTTCCCGTTCGCCACCGTCCGCGTCGTTGAGCCGAACGCGCGGATCGGCGGCGATGTTGTGCGCAAAGCCGGAATGCTCGCCATGGACCGCCGACGTGTTGCGGAGCATCGGATCAGGCGACTGCGGCGGCTCGTCGAGTCAATCGAGCGTGACCTTGTTCGGGCGCGAGTGAAAAAGGCGGGAGCGTACGGCGAGGGCTTCTATGAGCAGCGGACGATCGCGGCACTCGAAGCCGAACTGTCTGCTGCTGAGGCCCGTCTGCGCGGGCTCGTCGAGGCCTCGGTGGAAGGCCGCGACTCCGCGGCTCCGAGTTCGTGGTCGGCGTGAACGCTTCGCCGCCTGTTCTCTCCCAGGACCGCAGCGGAGCTACCACACCCCAGCGGCAGGAATCGAGGCAATCCTTTTCGGACCTCAAGCCCGACGAGCCTCGAACCGCTTCGCTCGCCGGCCGTACGTTGGCGGGACGGGTTGGGATGTTCACACGGCGGAGTCCCCGGACCCTGGCACACAACGTCTTTTCCGCTCCCGGCCCTCGGAGCGATTTCTACGCCTGAGCCGGCGCCACCTAGCGCGACGACCGTTGCGGGCGTACCCTCGGATTTTTTCTGCCGATGAGCACTACAGACGAGACGGCTGTAGCCGCGTCACGGTCGATCGGGAAGCGTCCGCCGAGGAGTGCGGTTCCTGCGCGCTGGCGTGTCATCGACGACCGACACATCGGCGTGCATGCATCGAGCAAAGTCCTTCTTGACCGCGTCGGGGATGTCATAGCACTTCTTGTAAGACGTCTCCGAATAGCTCAGAAGATCGAGGCTTCGTTGCCCGCATATCGTCTATTAATCGCGACCCGTCAGGAATTGCGCCTACGAAAGATGCTGTATCCGCCTGGGCCGACCAGGCACGCGACGACGAAGAGCACCACCGCAAACAGGATCTGACCTTGGAAGAGTTGCACGACGCCGACGATCGCAATGATCACCGCGATGATCCAAAGCAGCATTGGGAAGCCTCCAACTCCTTGGACCGGCAAGACACACTCGTGCATGACTGTTCCCGAACATCGGGACGCCGTAACCGATCGCACCGGGGGCCTCACTCGCTAGACAAAATTTTGCTGACACGCACGACTCACGCCAAGCGCGGCCTGAGCTTCTGTAGTCGCGCACCATCTCAACGATTTGCACTGGCACCGGCAGATCCGCGACGACGCGACGGGGAGTCCTGCGTCACCTTCTGGGCTTCAGCTTTGGCTTGGTCCATCCGCTGTTGAGCCCGTGCTTTGATGCGATCGGCTGCGCCCTGACGCTCGCGGTCAAAACGGGGCTTCTCCTCGTCGTATTTGGCGAAGATGTTCTCCCATCGGGTCTGCATTGCTTTGATGCCTCCACCGCCGACGGCAATCACGGTGACGCCGACGATTGTGGCAAGCAGTGCGTAGAACAGGCCGGTGACGATCGCAGGAGCGATGCGGAGTTCGTCGAGTGCGGCGAACAAACCGATGGTGATGATCGCGGCGGATGCGGCGAACGCAACGGTGCGGGCGTAGTCGAGCTCGCCGAGGGCCACCTCAACAATCTCCTTGACAGCGGCTGCGACCGCCATCGCGATGACGATGATGAGGATCGCTGCAAGGACACGGGGCAGGTAGGCGATGACGCCACCAATCGCGTTGCTCACGGGGTTCGGCCCCCACACGCCAAACGCGAGCTGCAACACGATGAGCAGCAGGGCGTAGTACACGATCTTGCCTACGATGTCGGAGGCGTCGTACTCGGACTTGTCGAGCATCGTCTTGACGCCACCTCGCTCGACGGCCTTGTCGAAGCCAACCCGTTCCAACACCGTGCCCGCGATTTTCGCGATCGCCTTCGCGACAAACCAACCAATGACGAGGATCAGCAAAAAGGCGAAGAACTTCGGGATGAAGGTGGCAACCTCGGACCAGGCATCCTCGATACCTTGGCTGTACTCGATAGCGAGTATGGGCATGGTGAAGTGTCCTTTCGGGCCCGTCGAGCAATCAGAGACAACGCAGTGAGCGCCGCGACGCTGTCGCTGACGACGGCGTGGCGGCGGAACGTTGGCCGCTACTCCTTGACGGGCCTGTCAGCGTCGACGTCGATCTGTTCCTTGCGGACCGTCTCCGAGACCTTCTGATCTTCGGTCACCGTGTCCTTGGCGAGCTTGACCCGCTCTTGGGGAACAACCCGCTTCGACACGACGACCTCTTCGGCGTTGAGGACCGTCTCGTGCTCGCCCTCGGAGATCTCGGGACCGTCCATCGCCTGGGCCCGGTTGGCGTCGGTGATGGCCTCGCGCTCCAGACGCACTTCCTCGTGCTGTACAGGCACAGTCACGTTGACGTCCTCGGTCACCACACGCTTGACGAGGCGCGCTCGGCCTACCTCCTTACCCTGCGTCGAGACGCTGAGCTCCTCCTCGGAGCGCGTCATCGCATCGTCGTGAGCTTTTCCCTGCGCGAGATTCCCCTTGGCGGCTGGAGCGCGCTTCCCAGCGTCGAGGTCGTAGTAGCGGTACAGCTCGGCTTCTTCGGACGCTTCGAGATGCCCGTCGGCCTCAATCTTCGGCGCGCCCTTCACCGTGTCCTTGGAGTACGCGAGTTGGAGGTCGTCGTCGGCGTTACGCGCCCCGGCGATCGGCGCAAAGGTCTGCTTCGTGCCGAAGAGACCGGTGGTGATCGTGACCCACTCGGGCTCGCCAGTCTCGTCGTCGTTGTAGAGGGCGGCGATAGTGCCAATCTTCTGTCCGTCCTTATCGACGGCCTGGTGACCGATCCATGCGTCGTAGTCGAGTGGCGTATTCGTCATGAGATTCCTTCCGGGGGTTTAGCGGCGCGGCTTGACGAGCTGCACCGAGGGGTTGGGGGCGGTCTGGACTTGAATCGCAACGCGGAGTGAACTCCGACGGCCCGTCCCCGCAGTCGAGCCCGTAATAGGCCCGGAGCTGGACCTCGTCGTTTCGCGAGAGTTCCTCATCGACGTGTACGCGGGGAGCCGCGTTCACGAACGCGTGTTCGAAAGGCACACATACGTCATCTCCGCGCCGCCTCGCGTGGATGATCGGGACGATCGATTCCCGGGTGCCGAACAATCCGCCATGGACGAGCACCCAGGCCGGATGATTTGTACGGTGATCGAAGTACACCTCGGCGATCCTGCCGATCTTGTCGCCGTCGAGGTCGACGAGCGTGCGGCCGCGCCAGGCTGCTGCCTCTCGCCGTAGCCGATCGGCCACGCGTTCTCCGAGGTTGTCAAGCGAGAGAAACCGTTCGTCTTCCGACCGCACGTAGCAAGAGACGCGTACGGACACCGCGCATGACGCGCGTTTCACAGAATTCTGGACGGGCACCCTTCTTTGTATGGAACAGACGCTCGGTGGGGCACCCGCCAATGCCGCTGAGCTCAGTGAAGTAATCCGGCGCGTCGTTGCGGCGCGTGTGAACGACCCTCATGAGGTCGAGGACCTCGTACAAGAGACGCTCGTAAAGGTCGCCGCCGCCGAAACGCGCCTCGGCTCCGACGCACTCCAGGGATACGCGATCGTCACCGCCCGAAACCTCATCATCGGCCGGGCTCGCAGTGACGGAACCCATCGCCGTCACGTGCATCGCCTCGTCGACTACACCAGGCTCGACGGTCCCGAAGAGCTCACACTCCAACGCGAAGAGACGGACGCGCTCGCAACCGCCCTGACGCGGCTCGACGAGGCCGACCGCACGCTCCTCCTCGCCCACGAGGTCGACGGGATCGATACCGCTTCGCTCGCCGAGACCGACGAGACCACACCCGGTGCCATCGCCGTACGCCTCGCACGCGCACGAGCCCGCCTTCGCGTCGAGTTCCTGCTCGCGTTCCGAGGCACCACGCTCTCCGACCCGAGATGCCGATCCGTGCTCCTCGCTCTTTCGTCTGGTGATCGACGCCGCCAACGCGCACTCCGCGCCGGCGATCATCTCGTCACGTGCGCAACATGCGCGAGCCTCAGCGCACCATTGATCGAGCGTCGACGTTCGATCGCCGGGCTCATCCCCTTCCTCTTCATCGACCCGCTCAAGGCGATGGGGCGCATCGCCCGCAACGGCAAGGTCCAAGCCGCGGCCGCGGTCACGACGGTCGCCGCCGGAACACTTGGCGTCGTCGCGTTCGTCCAACCCCCGGCGGCGCCGAAGCGTGCCCCGATCACGACGACCGTTGCTGCGCACTCACCGGTCATGTCCCGGAACCAGTCGTTGCTTCCTCCTCCGGCCCAGGGCTTAAAGCCATTCGTCGGCCAACCAGTACGAGCACGCGCGGCATTGGTACTTGCTGTGCCGGCTGACGAGGGCGCGTGGATCGGCACGAACAACACGGCCCGTATCTGGGTCCAGTTCCACGGGCGAGGTGAGTCCCCGTTCGTGCTGCGACCCGGCCAGCACCTCACCTTCACCGGGCGCCTCGTCCGCAATACGCCCGACTTCGTCGTGCACGCGCGAATCCCGGAGCCTGACCGCTCAGCCGTGCTCACCCAAGGTGCACACATAAGCGCGCAAACTTCTACCGTCACCATCACGTGAACAGCTAGCGCGCGTCCGCTGACCGATCGTTGGTCAGTGACCGTGCCCGAACCACGAAGCAAGTCGGGGGTCGGTGTAGTCGCCGGCGAGCTCGTCGGCGATCGCCGCGAGGTAAACGAAGCGGCGCAAATGTATTTCTTCGTCGTCGGTCAATTCCCGAGTCCTCGGCGCGTGGCGCAGCAGCTCCCGTACCTCGTCTAGCTCCGGTGGCCAGTCGGGCTGGAGCCCGCCAAGCAGTCTTTCGGTCTCTCGGGTCCCGGCCGGTATCCCGACCACCGCGCCCACGTGGTTTGCGGCGGTGTCGGCAAATTCACGAAAGACTGTCTCAACCAATGCTCGGTCGTCGTCTTCTATTTTGGTGAGCGGGCCGAACGGTTTGAGCCGGTCAGGCGTGAAGACCCAGTCGGGAACGGCGCGGAGTTTGCAGCGTTGCTCCGCCCTCTGCTTATCGAAGGCGTTCGTAAGCGAAGGATGGCCGCGTTTCATGCCAGTAGAGGCTAAGGGCGGGCGCCAGCATCCACAACGGTAAAACCAGTGAACTACGCCGCGGCAACCCGCATCCTTAGACGCTCACGGCGGGACAGGCCCGCCCAGACGCCGAGCGAGTCTCTGTCGCGCAGCGCCTCTTCGAGGCAGTCGCGAGACACAATCGCGCCGTACCCAGAAACCGCACGATCCCACGACCCCGCGTCGACAGGTCGAGACGGCGGCCCACGATCACCGCAAGGACCTGAGCCAAAGACCGCACGGTCCGGCCTGCGACGTACCGAACACCGGTCGACTCGGCGTGGTGGCATCGATTGCGAACATTCCGAGTCGGGTATGAGACCGCCACTTCGAGGACCAGGGAGCACTGCCATGCCCGACGTGAGGAAACTCATCGAAGCGGATCAGTGGGGTCGAAGGCCTTTTCGCTCAGTTCAAGCAGGCGGGCTCGAAGTCCCTGTCCATGAAGATCTGCGAGGAGCTCGACGCACGCGAGCGCCGAGGAACGCGTCTTCTATCCGGTCGTGCGCAGCGAAGTTCCTGAGGGCCGCAAGCTCGCCGACGAAGGTGAGGATGAGCACGGTGAAGCCCGGCAGCTCATCGGACGCATCAAGAACACCGAGGACGAGAGTCATCTCACCGAGCTGGTGACCGAGCTCGAGCAGGCAGTGTCGCACCACGTGCAAGAAGAGGTATCCGAGATGCTGCCCAAGACACGTGCAGCACTCGATGACCGACGACTCTCCAAGCTCGGAGATGAGTTCCAGGCCGCCAAACGCGGCTGAACATCCCTCGTGGCGAGATCGAAGACACCGCAGCAGGCGAATCACGGGTACCGCCGGTTCGTCGCCGACAATGGTCTCGCCATCGCGTGCTTCGCGTTGTTCTTCGCGTTTCTCGCGGGTCAGAGCTTGACGGGCTGGCAGGTCCACAACGACGACGCGCAACAGCACGGCGGTCATGCGATCGGGTACCTCCGGTACCTCAGCACCGGCCATTTCTACGAGGCGGTGTTCGAGAACTGGGAGAGCGAGTTCCTACAGATGGGCGCGTTCGTGCTCCTCACCGTGTTCTTGGTGCAGCGAGGATCGGCCGAGTCGAAGCATCCCGACGGGCACAATGACGTCGACACCGATCCTGCCAGGGCGACGAACAAGCGCGACGCGCCCTGGCCGGTGCGACGCGGCGGTATCTGGCTCACGCTCTACTCCAACTCATTGCTCATCGCGTTCTTCGCGCTGTTTCTCATGTCGATCCTCGGCCATGGTCTGAGCGGCGCCCCAGCGTTCGGGTACCCAGCAGCCGACCAGATCGGCAGTTATGCATCCGTCGGCGGCCGCCCGGGAGTTCGACGCTCCGAGACCCGGAGCCGGTCGAACATCGCGCTCGGGCTCGTAGGCTTGGGCGGTCGTGGACGATCATTATTTGGCTCTGGGTATGGCGGGCATGGCCGCGGCAGGCGAACCGTTCATGGCGCACTTCGGCGCGGCACTCATCGCGGGGTGGTGGCTTGATCGCGAACGTCGGCTTTCTCAGGCCGCGTCGGATGCGATGGCTCACCAGGCCGACGCTCTCATCACGAAGCACTCGTGGCTCTTTCGCGATCGCCCTCAATGCGCGACAAGTGACCGTTGCGATGAACTGGTCGAAGCGATCGAAGACGGACTCGATCACGTGTGGGCCATCGGCCATGACGTCATCTACTCGGCTTTGGTGGTTCGTACGCTCCGGGAGCGCCCCGAGCTTGGTGACGGGTCGATCATCGATGGCGTTCTGCGAGTACTGGCGTCGTGTCGGGAACAGCCGCTTCATCTGATCGGCGGCGTGTTCGACGTCAGCAACGCCAGGGCGGACGAGGTCGCGGGCGAGACGGTCGCGGATACGCAATCGCTCGCTGAGGTCACGCTTCGAACGATGCTGGAGTTCCGACACGTCTATCTGGGGCTTCATCAGGGCGACATTGGCCACCTGGCCGATCATGCGCACGCGCTTCTCGTGTTAGATCGCCTTGGCTATCAACGCGCCGCGTCCCGAGGCATCTCAGGGTTCCGAGAGCATCTCGCCGCACTACGGCACGTCCGCCACTTGACGGCCGACCTGCCAGAGGTTCGCGAAGGGCTGAACGCCGATCCGCGCGAGGCTCGGTACTGGGATCGGGAATGGTCGCAAAACGACTGGGCGGTCGGCCACGTGTTCAAGTATCCATACGCGATCTTGGACCTTCTCGACGTGGTCAACGATGAGACCATCGCACCCGCCGTGCTCCGCCGCTTGGGTGACCTGGTTGTCGGCTCGCCTCGCTAGCCACGACGCTACGGCAGTACGGCGCCGAAGCCGTGACCCACACGCACAGATTGCCCGCTCTGGCGTGTTCTCGCCACGGCGGCACCCCAGCGTCACACAATGTCCCTTGCACACGGCCCGATCGAGGGACATGCGCGCGCAGTTAGCCTTGTGCCGTGGTCGAAGACCTCGACGATCCGCGCCGTATCGAGCCGGGGTTCGTATTGGACGAGCGAGCGATGCTGGAGGCATGGCTCGACTTTCACCGCGTAACGCTACGACTGAAATGCGAGGGACTCGACGCCCGCGCGCTGAGGCGCCGTCCGATCAAGACCTCGGCGCTGTCGCTCCATGGTCTGATTCGTCACATGGCGGAAGTCGAGCGGGGATGGTTCCATCGTGTGCTGCTGCGTGAACCCGATGTGCCGCACATCTGGCGATCGCCCGACCTGCCGGATGCCGACTGGGGACCCCTCGACGACGCGGACTGGTCACATGATCTCCATACATGGGAGCGCGAGTGCCAAGAGAGCCGCCGAGCGGCTGCGTCGCTGACGCTCGACGACACTGGTGTGCGCCACGAGCGCGCGTGTTCATTGCGCTGGATCTTCAACCATATGATCGAGGAGTACGCCCGCCACAACGGACACGCCGACTTGATCCGCGAACTGCTCGACGGTGCCGTCGGTTGGTGAACCTGAAGGGCTCGCGGCTGGGCGCACAGAACGCCCGCCCTGGCGCTGTTATGCGAGCCGCGTTCCGGCCTGCACGCCGCAGTGGTTGCAGCCGACGAGCACCGCGCTGACTCAGCTTTGCTGGTGACCTTCGACGTGCTCGAGGAGGCGCTCTGCTCGGACCATGGTGAGAAGTCGCCGCGCCGCTTCGGACGGTTTCCGCAAGATCAGTGAGCCCCCATCGGCGGTCAGCGTCGCACGCGCTTGTTCCAGCACGGTGTGGGACGACGAGTCCATGAACCGCACCCCGGACAGATCAAGGACGAGCGTTTGTGTCGGACCGAGGTGGGGTTCGATGGCGTCTCGCAGTCGTTCACACGTCGCCATGTCGATCTCGCCCCGAACGTGGATGACCGTCGCGCCCTCCACCTCTGCAACCTCAGTAGAGAAGTCCTCGTTCAACACTTCGACGCCCAGTCCGTTCGCCCTCAAGGGGCGAGCACTCGTTACGTCAGCGCGTTACCCACGAAGCGCGGAACCACGCGCAATCCGTACGCGCTGTTCACCGTCCGGGGTGCCCGCCGCGCGCACGGGCGGGAGCTCGGCCACGGCGGACACCCTCATGTCCCGGCGACTAGTGGCGGAAGGAGAGACGTCGGGCGGGGTGTCAGTGCTGGCGCCCGGTGCTGGCGCCGTGAGCCAAGTATGCAACGCAAGAACTGGTAACCGCGGTTACCACCCAGAGGCCGTGATCAAAGTGACGCGCCCGGCGCAGCTCACGCCCACGTCACCGGCCGGTAACGGGCGATCCCGGCCGGGACGCGATGGGTGGCGTGCTGGTTTCGCGGCGGGGCCGCGCGAGCCGGGTATCCGACTTCGCGCGCGCGCCTCTCGGAGGGTCGGGAATCGTCTGCTAGAGAGAGCGAGCGATGGTGACAACGAGGGATGTCCATTACGAGGCCGACGGCGTGGCGATGGTCGGACGGCTCGCGCTACCGGACGGTGACGGCAAACGGCCCGCGGTGCTGATCGCCCACGAGGGGGGAGGGCTCGACAACTACCAGAAGAGCCGGGCGACCCGGTTCGGCGAGCTCGGTTACGTCGCGTTCGCCCTCGACTACCACGGAGGAGGACATGCCCTCACCGATGAGAACCGGATCATGGCCCGTTGTCAGGAGCTGTGGCTGGCGCCGGAACGCATCCGGGCGATCGCCGCCGCCGGCCTCGCAGTGTTGCTCGACGAGTCTCGGGCCGACGCCACACGAGTTGCCGCCGTTGGCTACTGCTTCGGCGGCGCATTCATCCTCGAACTCGCCCGAGCCGGCGCCGACCTGGCCGCGGTGGTCGGATTCCATCCTCGACTCTCCACGATGCGACCCCAAGACGCCGCCAACGTCCGAGGCAAGGTGCTCGTGTGCGTGGGCACCGAAGACCCGCTCATCTCCATCGAGGAGCGACGCGCTTTCGAAGAGGAGATGTGCACCGGCGGGGTCGACTGGAGAATGAACTTGTACGGCGGCACCGAGCACAGCTTCACTAACCCAGCGTCGGACCGAGCCGGCCGTCCCGGCGTCAAGTACAACCAACTGTCAGATGAACGGTCATGGCGAGCAATGCTCGACCTCTTTGACGAGGTGTTCGACTAAGACCGACTTGATTGATGACTTCTTGGAGCAGCTCGGCAAGTCGCCCGCTTGTAGGGCTCGGATTCGCCATTGCATTCACCTCCTTTCGCACGATCAGTCAGCGTGGAAATTGTGCGTCGATGCGGACGTCCGGTCGGTGCCTACGCGAACTTGCGACTGTCCCCGAACGCACGGGTCGACGGCGCGCTATCCGACCCACGAATGAGCGCGCGCTTGCGCTCGCGAACTCGAGCTGACTGCCCGATATGGAGCGGCGATGCAGCCTCAGTGCACGCCGCAGTAGTTGCAGCCCGACGGCGTCCACACGATGCACCGCACCGGGTCGCCGTCGTGGCGGAGGTCGCGGCCGCGGCATCCTTCCGGTTCGTGGTCCTCGGTGCAGTCGGCGATGGTGCCGTCCGCGTGTTCGATCAGGCCGCCGGGACAGTTCGTTACGACACGCCGGTAATCGGCGGATGTGTCATCTTTACCGCGCGCTCACGCTTACATGGAAGGTCGCCCCGTGGAGCAGTCTTCGGTCACTGCCTGTGAGCACACCTTGCACTCCCACTGAGCGGCCTTCACCGCGCAACGCCAAGCCGCTTGTCTCGTCATCGGGCGTGTCTGTCGGGCGCGGTGACCTCACCGTACGCGAAGATGTGGGCCACGCGAGTGACCCACATCTTGCGTGAAGAAGTTGGCGTTACACGATGCGGCGGTAGATGAGTTGCTGGGTCTCCGAGGGAGACTCCACATAGACGCCGCGGACGTTCTTGTCGACGAACTCGCCGAACTTCGTGTCAGTAGCCAGTGCCTGCTGGGCGCGTTCCAGTTCGCTGATGTTCGCGTATCCAGTGACCCAGCCGACTGAACCGTAAGGCCCGGTCGCGGCCGTGGTGAACAACCCCGGAAGGCCGGTCGTTTTCTCGGCTCGTTGTGCGATCTCGACGCCGAGCTCGATACCCCGGGCCACGCTTCCGTTCGCGCACACGGTCTGTACCGTGGTGACATATTCAATCTGACGGTTCGGGTCGACTTCGCCGTGAACGATCTGCAACAAGGCGTCGTCAACACCACCGAGTGCGAACTTGGCGCCCTGATCGACCAACGAGACGTTTGCATCGTCTACGAGCAGCTTGTCGTTTGCGGCTTCGAGTGTTGCGAGGTCGGGCACGAACGCGCTCCATA
>JBBQXS010000062.1:0-21892 GCA_038209365.1 Acidimicrobiia bacterium
CCCCCCCGCGCGGGGGGGGGGGGGCCCCGCGGCCGCGGGCGGGGGGGGGCCCCCCCCCCCCCCCCCCCCCCCCCCCCCCCCTCCGGTTCGCCTACTCCAGGGTGGCGTAGTTGGTGCTGCGGTCCTCGGTCTTGTCGGCGCCGACCTCGTCGACGCTCGCGGCCAGGTCGCGGAGGAAATCGTCGACCACCGGGGCATTGCCCGCGCTCACCGTCATGTGCAGTGAGTCCGGTGGTCGCTGGCGGTCGAGGTACCAGCCGCGCGCGTGCATGGCGTCCCCGACTGCGAACACGTCCGCGCCGTCACCGGTGACCGCCAGCAGGTGCGCTTCGGGCTCACCGAGCACGCGGAGCCCCGGCGTGTCACGCACCCCGGCACCGATGCGCCGGGCCGCGTCGATCACCAACGCGGTGAGGCGGCGGTAGCCGTCGATCCCGAGCTTGTGCATGACCGCCCACGCGGTCGCCATCGGCAGGCCGGCCCGCGTGCCCTGCATGTTCGGCGACGCGTACAAGCCGCCGAGCCAGCCGTCGAACACGAACGTCTGGTAGCGGCGCAGCTCCTTGGTGCGGTGCACGATCACGGACGCGCCCTTCGGGGCGTAGCCGAGCTTGTGCACGTCGGCCGAGAGCGTCGTCACGCCGGGGACGCGGAAGTCCCACGGCGCGACAGTCTCGCCGTTGAGCTCCATGAACGGGAGCACGAACCCGCCCATGCACGCGTCGACGTGCATCGACGCGCCGACTGTCGCCGAGAGATCGGCGAGCTCCGGAATCGGGTCGATGACGCCTTGCGGGTACTGCGGCGCCGAGCCGACAACGAGCGCAGTCTGCTCGTTGACACACGCCGCCATGGCGTCGACGTCAGCGCGGAAGTCGGCGCGTACCGGGACGGTGTGCACCCGGACGCCGAAGTCGTACGCGG
Organism: Acidimicrobiia bacterium; assembly: GCA_038209365.1. Classification (GTDB taxonomy): domain Bacteria; phylum Actinomycetota; class Acidimicrobiia; order IMCC26256; family PALSA-610; genus DASQHW01. The sequence goes on from JBBQXS010000062.1 coordinate 925, forward strand.
CCTTGTGAAACGCCGCGTGCGCGCTCTCGGCGACGACCATCTCCGGTGCGGTCACGCCGCGTTCGTGGCGTGCGCGCTCGCGCGACGCCTTCACGGCCATGAGGATGCTCTCCGTTCCACCCGACGTCATGAAGCCCGCGGTCTCAGAGCCTCCGTGGAACAGATCCGCGCACGCAGCGACGACCTCGGACTGGATCTCGGCGAGGCTCGGGAAGGCGGCGGTGTTCAGCGCGTTCTCGTGCAGGAAGATGGACGCGACTTCTTCGGCGATGTCGCGTACTTCCGGGCCGCCGTCGAACACCATCCCGAACGTGCGGCCGTCCTGCCAGCGCGCGTCGCGCCCGCGCTTGGCCTGCAGCACCGCGAGGATCTCGTCGTCGTGCATCCCGTGCTCGGGAAGGGCCATCGCCGAGGGATGCTACGGGTGCCGGCGCCGGTGAGCACCTGCCGGCCGGGCAACACCCGGCAGCCGGTCAGTATCCGTCAGGTGGCGCATATCGCGATCCGCCGTCCGTCGGGCTCCGGTCGGCCCAGCCGTCGGACGGCGCGTCGGCGGCTCGACACGCGCGGACGTTCCCGAGCGTGACGAAGCGGTTCGCCGCCGCCGGCGACCATCGGCCGAAGGCGCACACGTTGCCGCGCCTCGTGCTGACCGCGACGATGACGCCGTCCGCCGACTGCGAGAACGACACGACGCCCGGCTCGTTCGAAGAGTGCTCACCCGTGACCCACTGGAGGCTCGGGTCCAGGTTGCGCAGTGTCTGCGTATCGAGCGGCGCGCCGCTCGAGGTGGCCGACGCCTGACCGACGACGGCGATCGCGCGCTGCCGCGCCGACTCCGCCTGCAGCCGGACAGCGTCGGAGAGGTTCGGGAGCCCGCGGGATTCGTCGACCGACGGGCGGGAGGACGACGGGTGTCTTCGACGCCCCATCCGAAGCAGCTCCGGAACGGAATGTTGCGAATGCGGTGGCCGCGCACGCGGCGACGACCAGCACGACGAGGATCGGCACGATCGGCGCGCCGGGCGATCGACGAGCCGGCGGAGGCCCGGCCGCCGGCCCAGGCGCCGCCGGCGCAGGCCCGGCCGCCGGCGCAGGCGCGAAGTGTGAAGATGGCGTCACCGGCAACGGCATCGGGGGCGCGACCAGCAGCGCCCCGCATTGGCGGCACTTGACCGACGCGCCGACGGCGACCGTCGCACAGCGCGGGCAAGCCTTCATGCATCCCATCCCGTCCGCGGTGCGCTGGTTGCCGCGCACGGCTTGCCCCGCGCGACGGCGAAGGCGATCAGCGATCTCATCGGCTCGTCACGAGCGAAGATGCACGTCTTGGCGGAGCCCGGCGTCGCGAGGATGAGCGTGTCCCGGTCCGATACCCGGATCGAGACCGTGCCCGAGCGCGCAAGCGTGCGGGCAGAAACGATCGGGATGCCGGGTGCGCGATCCGCGAGGACGGCGGTCGTGATTCTTTCGTAGGTCCCCTCCTCGACGAACACCGTGCGCGCCGATTCGGCGGCGTCGAGAAGGAGCGCTTTCGCCCGGCGATCGCGCGCCGTGAGCGACGCCGGGGGCCCGTTGTCGGCGCGGCCGCTCGTGAACACGACCCGTGCCGCGGTCCATGCGCCGGCGGCCAGCGCGAGCGCGACGACCGCGGCGATGATCACCGTGCGCTTCCGGGCCCGATCGGCCGGATCGGCGTGTCGCGGCAGCAAGTTGTCGCGGGTGCGACCGGGGAGAAGCGTGTCGGAGACAGGACGGACGCGAATCGGCACGGACTGCTCGACGATCGCCGTGCCCCGGGCCGTGCGGGATCGCGCCAGCCGTACGGCGCCCGCGCGGGCCACGCTCGCGTTGCCGGGGCCGGCATCGGCATTCGGGCGGACGACCGGCAGCGCGGCACCGCAGCGCCGGCACGCGATCCAGCCCGCGGGGACGAGCGTGCGGCAGGTCGGGCATCGATTCACGGGCTCGCTCCGCCACCCCCGCCTCGATATCGGCAGGACCGGCGTCGTCGCTGTAGCCGCGCCTACAGGGCCGCCTCGTCGCGCGGGCCGAAGTACTTCTCGGCGAGCTCCGGTCGGGGTTGTACGAAGATCCCGTCGGCTTCGGCGGTCATCGTGTCGCCGTCCCAGACCTCGGCCTGCGACATGATCCGGCGCCCCTCGACCCGGTCGACCCAGGCCCGGAAGCGCAGCTCCCGGAACAGGGGCGTCGGCCTGCGGTAGTGCACGGTGAGCCGCGCGGTCATGCCCGGATGGCCGGACGCGATGTTCGCGATGCCGAGCATCTCGTCGAACGCGCAGGCAATCCAACCGCCGTGCACGAAGCTCGGCGGCCCTTCGTACGGCGCGCCGAACGTGCCGTGCCCGATGACGACGACGCGGCCGTCTTCGTCGACCGCCTCCCAATCGAGCCGCGGCGACAGCGGGGATGCTTCGCCGACGATCGGGGACCGGGGGAGGTAGTCGCCGTGGTTGCGCGGTCGGTAGCCGGCGCCCTCGTTTCGGCCGCGCCCGAGACGGAAGGCGAGCCGTTCCACCTCCCGGGTCACATCGCGCATCGTGTCGTCGTCGACGTCTTCGACCGACATCGCGACGTCGATCAGGTCGCGGATCGAGGCGGCGAGCTCGGCGCGTTCACGCGTCGCGAACGCCTGGGAATCGGGAAGTCCCGGTGCCGCCTCGCTCACGCGCTCATTTCCCCTGGTACTCGGGCTTGCGCTTCTCGGCGAAGGCCTTCGGACCCTCTTGGGCGTCCTCGCTCGCGAACACTTCCCAGCCGATCTTGTCCTGGTGCTGCATCGCGTCCGCGTCGTTCATGTGCTCGGTCTCGCGCCACGCGCGCAGTATTGCCATCGTCGAGAGTGGTGCACACTCGGCGACTTCAGCGGCGAGCTCGTTGGCGCGCGCCAATGCCTGGCCGTCGGGCACCAGGTGGCCGATGAGCCCGATCTCCTTTGCCTGCGGCGCCGGGACGGGCGGGCAGCGCAACAAGACGTCCATCGCGATGGTGTACGGGATCTGGCGCGGTAACCGGCACGCGGACCCGCCGAGCGGGAACAACCCCCGCTTGGCCTCCCACACGCCGAAGATCGCGCTTTCGCCGGCGACGCGGATATCCGTGCCCTGCAGGATCTCACTGCCGCCGGCGACCGCGTAACCCTCGACCGCTGCGATCAACGGCTTGGTCAATCGGTAGTCCCGCAGCAAGGCTTTCCAATGCGGGTTGTTGCCGCGGCCCATGACCTCTTGCACCTTCGGATCGTCGGACGTCTGGCCCATCGACACGAGATCCATGCCGGAGCTGAAGTTGCCACCGGCGCCGGTGAGGATCGCGCAGCGGACGTCGGCGTGGTCGTCGACGTACTCGTACCCGAGCACGAGGCCCGCGAGCATGTCCGGTGAGAGAGCGTTTTTCTTCTCGGGCCGGTTCATCGTCAAGATCACGACCGGCCCGTCGCGCTCGATCGTGCAGTGGTTGGTGGAGATGTCGAGTCGGTCGCTCACGCGCCGGAGGCTAGAACAGGTTCCAGGTCGCGCGCCTACGTCGGCGCGCGGTCGCCGCCGACGAGGGCATCCGCGGTCTGTTCGGCGACCCGGGCCGGCTGCGCGAAGCGCAGCATCCGGCCGCCGAACGCAACCGAGCAGAGCGCGAACCAGGACCAACCGACGACGAGCCCGCCCACGACGTCCGTGAGCCAGTGCACGCCGAGCAGCACGCGCGTGGTGGCGACTGCGAACGCGATGGCACCGACGGCACCGGCGAGCGTCACTCGCACGGTCCGGCCCCGGCCCCGCCCGAGCAGCAGGGCCGCGGCCCCGAATGTCGCGGCGGCGGCCGCGGCGTGCCCGGACGGGAACGACGCGCCGGAGAAGCCGGTGAGTTGGTCGATCGTCGGACGAGCGCGGTCGACGACGAGCTTCGTGAGGTTCACGATGACGACCTCTCCGACGACGACGAGGGCGACGAACGCGAACACCGCGGGCCGTCGCGTCCGCAGGTACTCGAAGGTGCTCACCGAGACGGAAACGACAATCATTACGGGCGTGCCTCCGAGCAGGCTGACGTCGCGGAGCACCTGTGTCGACGTGGGCGTTGCGTGGGACGCGCCCCAGCGCGCTGCGCTCAGGTCGTAGCGCGCAAGGCCGGCACTGCTGTGCACCATCATGAGCAGCACACCCACGGCCGCCGCGCCGGCGGCGAGCACGAGAAGCGCGGTCGCCAGCGCCACGCGGGTCGACGTCTCCGGGTCGGAGTGCGAGTGGAGCCAGCGCGCAAGGAAGGGGCGGCCGCGCACGACGTGTTCGATCTCGCCCGTCGAGGCGCGCGGCGCCGCGGGGTCGGCGGACGGCCGCTGCCAGGCCGCGCCTGCACCCGCGAGACCACCGATCAGCGCAAATATGACCAACACTGCGACGACTGACACCAGAAGAGGTGTGTCCCGCGGGCGGGGCGGGGAAACTCGCTTTGTCGTTCGTCGCCACGAAGGGTGAGTACATGACCGGTCTCGCGGAGGATCACAGGCAGTTCCCCGCGCGAGACCTCGGCCCACCCGCGGCTCCTCGTCACCCGGTCCGGCGCGCGCTCTCGGTCACGGCGATCGCGTACGCAGTCCTCACGGCGGCAATGCTCGGTATCGGGTTCTTGCTGACGGACCTGCTCGACGGCTCGGTCGGGCGCTGGGACGAGCACGTGAATCGGGCGTTCATTCACCAGCGCACCGGAACGTGGAACGACGTCACGAAGGTTGCGACGTCGTCGTTGAACACCGAACCCGTCGTCGTCGCCGTCGTAGTGCTCGTCGCGGTGTTCGCGCTCCTCCGATGGTGGCGAGAGGCGGCCGCCATTGCGATTGCGATGACCCTCGAGATCACGGTGTTCCTCTCGACGACGTTTGCGGTCGGTCGACCCCGTCCGTCGGTGCCCCGCCTGAACGACACACCGGCCACATCGAGCTTCCCCTCCGGGCACACGGCCGCCGCGACGGTGCTGTTCACGACGATCGCGGTCATCGTCGCGTGGCACACGGAACGCCGGACCGTTCGCGCGGTGGCGTGGATCGCCGCCGCGCTCGCGATCGTCGCCGTCGGCGTCGGCCGGGTCTACCGCGGCCTCCACCATCCCACCGACGTCATCGCGGGCGTCGTGCTCGGTGTGGCGTGTGTGATTGCCGCGCTGTGGGCGGTGCGCGCGGCATATCGAGAAGCAGGCGCCGCACCTCGATGACGTTGTTGGACGACTGGTTCCTGGCTCCCGACGAGCGCGGGAACCCGCAGAGCGACATCGACCGCCGGCGGGGGGACGGGCGCGCGTACACCGAGGGCAACGCCGTCGATGTGCTCGTGGACGGCGCGACGTACTTCCGCCATCTCCTCGAACGATTGCGCACCCTGGCACGCGGCGACCGCGTGCTGTTCACGGATTGGCGCGGCGATGCCGACGAGCGCCTCGATGGTCCCGGGACCGAGATCGGACGAGTGCTCGCGGACCTGGTGCACCGGGGCGTCGATGTGCGCGGACTCGTATGGCGGTCGCATGCCGACCGCGCCCATTTCAGTGAGAAGGAGAATCGCGACTTCGGCAAGCTGGTCAACGAGGCGGGCGGCGAGGTGCTGCTCGATGAACGCGTCCGACATGCCGGGAGCCATCACCAGAAGCTCGTGGTGACGCTCCGCGAGCACGGGGACGACGACGTCGCGTTCGTCGGCGGCATCGACCTGAGTCACGGGCGGCGCGACGATCACTCCCACCACGGCGACGAACAGCGGGTCGAGGTCGACCCGCGCTACGGGCCGCGTCCTGCATGGCACGACGCGCAACTCGAGGTCCGGGGCCCGGCGATCACCGACCTCGTCTACACATTCCGCGAACGCTGGGACGACCCGGTGCCCCTCGACCACCGTTCGCCGTGGCGTCTGGCGCTCAGGCTCCTTGCCCGTGAGCCGCGGCGCGCGCGCCCGTTGCCCGACGGGGAGCCGGCGCGCAAACCCCGCGGCAGCCACGCGGTGCAGGTGCTGCGCACGTATCCGGCGAAGCGCCCGCCGTTTCCGTTCGCGCCCGAGGGCGAGCGCAGCGTGGCGCGCGCGTATCTCAAGGCGCTGCAGCGCGCCCGTGCGCTGGTGTACGTCGAAGACCAGTACCTGTGGTCGCCGGACGCCGCCCGGGCGCTCGCCTCGGCGTTGCGAAGATCGCCGCATCTGCGACTGGTGATCGTCGTGCCCCGGTATCCCGACCGCGACGGACGCTTCTCCGGGCCGCCGTATCGGATCGGGCAGGAGCGGGCCATGCGCGAGGTGATGGAGGCCGGTCGCGAGCGCGTCGCGATCTACGACCTGGATGCCGAGACCGGATGGCCGATCTACGTCCACGCCAAGGTGTGCGTGGTCGACGACGTGTGGCTCATGGTCGGCTCCGACAACCTGAACCGGCGATCATGGACGAACGACTCCGAGGTCTCCTGCGCGGTCATCGACGAGACGCTCGACGAGCGCGAGCCTCGCGATCCGGGAGGCCTTGGCGACGGGGCACGCCGTCTCGCGCGCGAGACGCGACTTCGGTTGTGGCGCGAACACCTCGGCACGGACACAGGCGAGCTCGTCGACCCGATCGCCGGCTTCGATGCGTTGGCCGCGTCCGCGGCCGTGCTCGACGGATGGCACGAAGGGGGTCGGCGCGGTCCGCGTCCCCCCGGTCGGCTGCGGATGCACCGGCCGGAACCTGTCAAGGGCGTCGGTGCAGCGTGGGCGCACCTGATGTACGGGACCCTCGTCGATCCCGATGGCCGCCCGCGGTCACTACGGCGCGCGGGGCGCGTCTGAGCACGTCCGGCCGCCCGGCGACAACGTTCAGAACAGTCGCCGAAACGGCGCGGCGACCGTCTCTGCGACGCGTTGTGCGACGGAGCGATGGCGCCAACGGCCACTCTCCATCGCGACGCTCCGTTCGATGTCTTCGTCGAATTGTGCATCGAGCGCTTGCACGAGATCGCCGTCGAACACGACGACGTTGATCTCCTCGTCGAGATGGGTCGAGCGGGCGTTGAGGTTTGCCGACCCGATATTCGCGATGATGCCGTCGATCGTCATGATCTTGGCGTGCAGCATCGAGGGCTGGAACGTCCACAGCCGGACACCACTTCCGAGGACGGTGTCGTACACGGCCTCGCTTGCGAATTGCACGAAGCGCTTGTCAGCGTGTGGGCCGGGAAGGAGGATCTCCACTTCCACGCCCCGCTCCGTCGCGTCGCGCAGGCAGCTGATGAGCTCGTCGTCGGGCGCGAAATACGCAGTAGTGATCCGGATGCGTCGTTCTGCCACTTGCAACAAGGTGCGAAAGAGCGTCTCGACGTCGCTCGATCCCGTCTCGGAGGCGCCGCGGACGCACTGTGCGATCGAGGAGCCCGGCTTGGGTTGGTCGGGGAAGCGATCGACGGCGGGATCGAAGAGGTGCGGGTCGGTCTCGGCCCAGTTGTCGAGGAACGCGGCGCGGAGACCGTCGACGCACGGACCCGTGATCCGAAAGTGCGTGTCGCGCCACTCGCGTTCGTCGCGCGCGTCGCCGCGCCACTCGTCGGCGATGCCGACACCGCCGGTGAACGCGACGGACTCGTCGACGATCATCACCTTGCGGTGGGTCCGATGGTTCACGTGACCGATCCGAAGCGGCCGCAGCGGACGGAACCAGCGGACCTGCGCGCCGTTGGCCGCCATCAGCTCGAGGAGAGCGTGCTCCATCGGACGGGCTCCCCACGCGTCGAGCAGGACGCGGACCCGCACGCCGTCGCGGGCGTGGCCCGCAAGTTTCTGTGCGAACTCGGTGCCGATCTCTCCCCGCCAGTACACGAACGTCAGGAAGTCGATCGTGTGTTGGGCGTGCTCGATCGCGTCGAGCATCGCCGGGAAGATGGCGTCGCCGTTGCGCAGGACGTCGATGCGGTTGCCTTCCGTCGCCGGGACTCCGATCACGCCCTCCAGCGTGCGCCGCAGACGGGTTGCCGGGGTTGGGCTCGCGGCGTCGTCGCCTCGGTGGGCAGAGACCGTCATTGTGACGCTGCGCGCTCGAGCGTGCGATCACCGTCCGGTTCGGAGTGCTCCACCTTCGCCTCGTCCTGCGGTTCGGTGACACCGGCACGAACAGCCTCGAGCTGCGCCGCGACCGCGGCGCCGAAGAGCAAGGAGATCGACGAGAGCAGCGCCCAGATGAGGAGCGCGACGACGCCGGCGAGCGGCCCGTACGTCTTGCCGAACGTGGTGCTTGCGGTGAAGAACAGGCCCAACCCGAGCGTGGACGCGGTCCAGAGCAATGCGGAGATCCCTGCGCCGAACGCGAGCCACGAGAGTGAAGGTTGACGACGGCGGGGCGAGTAGCGCAGGAGCAACGTGATTGCGACCGTGACGAGCACCAGCGCGACCGGCCAACGGGCGATCGCCCACACGGCGTTGACCGCCTCGTTGTCGATCGAGTCGCCGATGCTCTTGCCGAGCGCGAGGGCGGCGAAGGCAACGCACCCGAGCGCGCCGGCGGTGACCGCGAGCAGGGCGGCGAGCCCGTACTTGTGGAGCGAGGGACGATCCTGCTCGACGCCGTAGATCCGGTTGAAGCCGCGTTCCAGCTGTCCCATGGTGGTGGCGCCGGTGACGATCGAGCCGACGAGCCCGAACGTGAGACCGAAATAGCGATGGGCGACGCCCGCGTGGTGCGCCTGTGTGACGGCATCGGTCAGGAGCGCGCCACCCGGCCCGGGAACTGCCGCCTTGAGGGTCCGCACGATGATGCCGTTCGTGCCGCGGGTGCCGAGGGCGCTCGCGAGGCCGACGAGCCCGATGATCGCCTGCACGAGGACGAGCGATGTCGTGTATGCGAGCGACCGCGCATGGCTGAAGCCGTCGGCGACGCGCAGGCGTACGAACGCGTCCCGCACGAGCTGCCCCCGGCCAGTGGTGCGCAACGTGTTCCGGGCGTCGTCCCCGGTCAACTCCCATGTCTCGGGGACGCTCGACGCGGTGCTCACGCCGTGGGCGCGCCCGGAACGGCGATCGTGATCGACGCGGGGACCGCGGTGACCCGTAGGCGCTTGACAGGTTTGCGTGCGCCGCCGTCGAGCTCGTAGGGCCAAGGATTGTTGAGCCGAATGTCGAACTTCGCGCCGCGGGTCGTCGAGACGAATGGTGAGCGCTCGGCATTGCCGGCGGCCGTACGTGCCAGCGCGCGCGTCCACTGCCAGACACCGCTGGCGGTGACGACGCCGAGCTCGAGAATCCCGTCGTCGGGCTCGGCGTCCTCGAACGCGGTCACGCCCCCGAAGAGCTTGCCGACGTTGCCGACGAGGACGCAGCTCGCCTTGCCGCCGAACCACTTCTCGCCATCGACCTTGATCCGCATCTTCACGCGGGATGCGCCGAGGTTCCTCGCACCAGTCCAGAGATACGCAAGCTTCCCCATGCGATCCTTCATCTTTCGGGGCGCGTCGCGGATCATCAGCGCGTCGAAGCCGGCGCCGGCCATCACCGCAAAGTGCTCGCCGTTGACGGTCCCGGTATCGAGCCGGCGTCGGGGCCCGTGCAAGCCGACGTCGAGCGCCGCTTCAAGGTCCTTGGGGATGCCGAGGTTGGTCGCAAGAAGGTTGGCGGTCCCCGCGGGCAGGATCGCAAGCGTCGCATCGCTTTCCGCCAGCGTGTTGATGCACTGTTGCACCATCCCGTCGCCGCCCCACACGAAGATGAGGTCGGCGCCGTCCTTGCGCGCCTGGCGAACCTTCTTGGGCGCCTTCTTGCTCTTGTTCACCTCGAACCAGATCGGATCGGCGAATCCCGCGTGCGCGAGCGCCTCCCGGAGCGCCGGCAGGCCACCGCCGAGGCTCTTCCCGGCGTGCGCGACGACCGCCACGGTGGCTCGTTCGAGCTCGTGCGCGACATCCGGTCCCCGCTCCTGCGACGCCAGATCGGACGCTTCCGTCGGCATCGTTCTCATTCCCCTCTCGTTCACCCGATGCGGCGTCCGGCAAACATCGGTCCTGGGGAGCGCCTGGCTCGAAATGTGGAACGTGTTCTACTCTGCCGCGGTCGTCCGCGGAAAGGGAACACCCGATGGGCTTCTGGAAACACGCGCAACAAGACCCGGAGTATCTCGCGATCGTCGATCCCGACGGGACCGAGCACGCGGCCGGGGACGTGCTGGCGCGGGCGAACCAGCTCGTCCATGGGCTGCGGAGCCTCGGGATGCAGCGCGGCGACGCGGTTGCCGCGGTGCTGCCCAACGGCGCCCACCCGATGCACGTCTACCTCGCGGCGCTCCAAGCCGGCTTCTACTACGTGCCGATCAACTCCCGCTTGAGCCCGTCGGAGACCGCGTACATCATCGGAGATTCCGAAGCGAAGGTCTTCATCAGCCACGAGCGCTTCGCCGACCTGGCGAGCGCGGCCGCGGACCAGAGCGGTATTCCGTCGACGCACCGCCTCGCGCACGGTTCGATCGCCGGCTTCCGGTCATTCGGTGAGGTCGTCGACCCCCAGTCGACCGCGCTGCCCGATGATCGCTCGACGGGCGCCGCGATGCATTACACCTCGGGCACGACCGGGCAGCCCAAGGGCGTGCGTCGGGCGCTCAACGAGATGGACCCCGACACGAGCGCCGAGTTGTTCACGGGTTTGTTGCTGATGTTCGGCATCACGCCGAACGACGGCAACGTGCACCTGTCGACGTCGCCGAACTACCACACCGCGGTCACGACGTTCGCGGGCAACTCGTTGCACATGAAGCACACCGTCGTGTGCATGGACAAGTGGGACCCGGAAGAGACGCTGCGGCTCATCGATCGGTACAAGTGCACGCACACCCACATGGTGCCGACCCAGTTCATCCGCATGCTGCAGCTCCCCGACGACGTGAAGGCAAAGCACGACGTGTCGTCGATGAAGTACGCGATCCACGCTGCCGCGCCCTGCCCGGTCGACGTGAAGCGCCGCATGCTCGAGTGGTGGGGCCCGGTGATCTGGGAGTACTACGCGGCAACAGAAGGGGGCGGCACGATCGCGCCGCCCGACGAGTGGCTGAAGTATCCCGGCACGGTCGGTCGCGTGTGGCCGAGTGCAGAGTTGAAGGTCACGGACGACGCCGGAAATCGTCGACCCGTCGGCGAGCCGGGCGTCGTGTGGATGAAGATGGCCGCGACCTTCGAGTACAAGGGCGACAAGAAGAAGACCGACGATTCGCACGATGCCGAGGGTTTCTTCACCGTCGGCGACGTCGGCTACCTCAACGAAGACGGCTATCTGTTCCTCTGCGACCGTAAGAGCGACATGATCATCGCGGGTGGGATCAACATCTACCCCGCCGAGATCGAGGGGTGCATCCACGAGCACCCGCAGGTCGCCGACGTCGCCGTGTTCGGTGTACCCGATCCGGAGATGGGCGAGCAGATCAAGGCGGTCATACAGCCGTTGCCCGGTGTCGGCGCCGATGATGCCCTGCGCGACTCGATCATGGCGCACGTGCGCGAGAAGCTCGGCAAGTACAAGTGGCCGCGCAGCGTCGATTTCGTCGACGAGTTGCCGCGCGAGCCGACCGGCAAGCTCTTGAAGCGCAAGCTGCGCGACCCGTACTGGGAAGGCCACGACCGCGCGATTTGACGGGAGACGGGAGACGACAGCGAAGCGACCGGAGGGGAGCGGAGCGTGGAGTCGACCCAATGGACACGGGAGTCGAAGATGACGCAGACGTTCACGGCCGAGCGCGTGCTCGAGTATCCGGGCGGCTACACGCGCTCGGTCGGCCCCGTGATCGGCCGTTTCCTCACGGGGCTGCGCGACGCGCGCATCCTCGCGGTACGGCTGGCCGACGGCCGGGTGCTCGTGCCGCCGGCCGAATACGACCCGGCGACGAGCGCGCCCGTCGCAGCCGAGGGCGACCACTGGGTCGAAGTGGGACCGCGTGGCACCGTGCAAGCGTTCACGTGGGTCGCCGAGCCGCGTCCCGGCAAGCACCCGCTGACGAAGCCGTTCGCGTTCGCGCTGATCCGGCCCCAAGGGGCCGACACCGCGATCGTGCACGTCGTCGACTGCGGGTCGCCGGACGCGATCACGATCGGTTCACGTGTCGCGCCGCGGTGGCGCGCCGAACGGGTCGGCTACATCACCGACATCGAGGCGTGGATTCCGCTCGGCGATGGCGAAGAGCCTGCTCCGCCTCCGCTTCGGGTCCCCGCCGAGGACGAGCAGCCCGTCACCGGCATCACGGTGCCGATCGCGCTGACGTACGTGAACACGGCGGGAGCGTCGACCGCGCGCTATCTCGTCGGACTCGGGGAGGGAAAGATCATCGGTGGGCGCGCGCCGTCGTCGACCGACGTGTACGCCGGGTCACGCGGCACCGATCCGAAGACCGGCGAGCCGACCTCGATCGAGGTCGAGGTCCGTGACACGGGATGCATCACGACGTTCTGTGTGGTGAACGTGCCCGGGCTCTCGGAGCTCGCGCCCGAGATCCCGTACGTCTCGGCCCAGATCCTGCTCGACGGCGCAGACAACACGTTCTTCGGGTTGATCCGCGGGTGCCCGGTCGAAGACGTGCACATGGGGATGCGCGTCAAGGCGAAATGGGCGGACGAGCTGAAGCCGGACCACACCGCGATCGAGTGGTTCGAACCCACCGGCGAACCTGATGCTCCGTACGAGCACTACAAGGACAACCTGTGATGCGTGACGTTGCGGTGATCTCGTTTGCGTCCGCGGCGGTCGCCGAGGATCGGGAGCACAACGAGACCGAGATGATCGTGCCCGTCGTGCGCGATGCGCTCGCGCAATCGGGGCTGCCGAAGAGCGAGATCGGGTTCGTGTGCTCGGGAAGCCTCGACTATCTGCAAGGTGGTCCGTTTGCATTCGTCAGCGGGCTCGACGCCGTGGGCGCCTGGCCGCCCTTGCGCGAGAGCCATGTGGAGATGGACGCGGCGTGGGCGTTGTACGAGGCGTGGGTCGCCATACAAACCGGCGAGGTCGACGCCGCGCTCGTGTACGGCTTCGGCAAGTCGTCGCCGGGGGACCTGCACGAGATCATGACGTTGCAGGTCGACCCTTACTACGTCTTGCCGCTGTGGCCGTCGATGGTCGACATGGCGGCACTGCAGGCAAGCGCGTATCTCGAAGCGAGCGGGCACACCGAGAAGGACCTCGCCGAGGTCGCCGCACGATCACAGCGCAACGCGCGGCAGAACCCCGACGCGGTGCGCACGGGCGACGTGACGGCGGACGACGTCCTGGCCCAGCCGGTCACGCATCACCCGCTCCGTGACGCCGACATCGCGCCGATCACCGACGGCGCGGCAGCGGTCGTGATCGCCGCCGGCGACCTGGCGCGGCGCGCCTGCGGACGGCCGGCGTGGATCCGCCGCATCGAGCACCGCATCGAGGCGCACGGGCTCGGCGTGCGTGACTTGACGTCGTCGGACTCCGCGCGGGGCGCCGCACGAGCCGCCGGCGTCGCGGACGGCAACGTCGACGTCGCGGAGCTGCACGCCCAGTTCAGCCACGAGGAGCTGCTGCTGGCGGAGGCGCTCGGCTTGCGCGACAGGACGGTGATCAATCCGTCGGGAGGCCCGCTCGCGTCGAATCCCGTGATGAGCGCGGGCCTGATCCGAATCGGCGAGGTCGCGCGCCGCATCACGAACGGTGAGGCGAGTCGCGGGGTCGGGCACGCAGCCAGTGGCCCGTGCCTGCAACAGAATCTCGTCTGCGTGTTGGAGGGTGATTGAGGGTGCGGATGCAGCGGAGCCAGGGATGGCGCAGCGAAGGAGCCATGTAGTCGTGCGGATGCAGCGGAGCCAGGGATGGCGCAGCGAAGGAGCCATGTAATGGCCGGTAATCGCGTTGCCGTCGTCGGTGTCGGTCAGACCGCCCACCGCACCGCTCGCAAGGACGTGTCGATGGCGGGCCTCGTGCGCGAGGCCGCCTCGGAGGCGCTCGACGACGCGGGCATGACCTACGCCGACATCGACGCGGTCGTGATCGGCAAGGCACCCGACATGTTCGAGGGTGTCGCGATGCCCGAGCTGTATCTCGCCGACGCGCTCGGCGCGGTCGGCAAGCCGATGATGCGCGTCCACACCGCGGGATCGGTCGGCGGATCGACGAGCATCGTGGCCGCGAAGCTCGTGAGCGCCGGCATCCACGAGCGCGTCCTCACGGTGGCCTACGAGAAGCAGTCGGAGAGCAACGCGACGTGGGGCCTCTCGGTCCCGATGCCGTTCGCGGCGCCGCTGGTCGCAGGTGCGGGAGGGTTCTTCGCCCCCCTGATCCGTGCGTACATGTACCGCTCGGGCGCGCCCCGTCACATCGGTCACCTCGTGGCCGTGAAGGACCGCCGGGCCGCGTTGCGCAACCCGAAGGCGCATCTGCACCTCCCGGACATCGACCTGAAAACCGTCGAAGAGTCGTTCCTCCTCTGGGACCCGTTGCGGTACCTCGATGTGTGCCCGAGCTCCGACGGCGCGATGGCGATGGTGATCGGCAGCGAGAAGGTCGCGGATTCGGCGCCGAACCCGCCGGCCTGGATCCACGGCATGGCAATGCGCAGTGAGCCGACGATGTTCGCCCGCCGCGATCAGGTGAACCCGCAAGCGGGAAAGGACTGCGCCAAGGACGTGTACGCACAGGCAGGCATCGTCGACCCGCGGCGCGACTTCGATTGCGCCGAGGTGTACGTGCCGTTCTCGTGGTACGAGCCGATGTGGCTCGAGAACCTCGGCTTCTGCGCGGACGGCGAGGGCTGGAAGCTCACCGAGGAAGGCGCAACCGCGCCCGATGGCGACATCCCGTGGAACCCGTCCGGGGGTGTGCTCTCTTCGAATCCGATCGGCGCGAGCGGCATGGTGCGGTTCGGCGAGGCGGCGCAGCAAGTGCGCGGACGCGCCGGCGACTACCAGGTGGAGCTGAAGACCGGCAAGGCGCTCGGCCACGCGTACGGCGGCGGCTCGCAGTTCTTCTCGATGTGGGTGGTCGGCCGCGACAAGCCGTGACCCGTGGATCCCGGAACACCGTGACGAACGTCGAGCGTGTGCGTGAGATGCTCTCCCTCGCGGACGAGATGCGTGTCGACGAGCTGATCGAGTACTTCGACGATGACGCGGTGATGGAATTGCCGTTCGCGCCGGGACGCATGGAGAAGCGCTACGCGGGCAAGGAGGCGATCCTCGGCTTCCAGCGCAACGCCTGCGACAGCTTCTCGAAGTTCTCGATGGCGGTCGACGCGATCCATGAGACCCGGGACCCGCGTGTCGTGGTCGCCGAGCATCACAGCGACGGTGTCGTCCGCGCGAACGGTCGCGCCTACCGGAACCGCTACGTCACGTTCTTCACGTTCGACGATGCGGGGCGCGTGCGCAACTGGCGGGAGTACTACGACGCGAGCGCCGTCGTGCATGCGTTTCGGCCGTGATGAGACGCGTCGTCCCCGTGCTCCTCGTGATGGTGCTCGCGGCGGCCTGCAGTTCCTCCGCCGAGTCGGCGGCGCCGGCCTCGACGACAGTCACGGCCGCCGGCGCTCCGAAGGTCGACTGCACACCCGCCCGTCCGGCGCCCGCTGCTCGGTCTTCGTACACCTTCCAGGGCCGCCGCTACCGGCTTGCCGTGCCCCGCGGCTACGACGGCATCCACGCGGGCCCGATGGTGCTGTTGTTCCACGGCTTCGCGTCGAGCAAGGAAGCCATCGATGCGGACACGAGTCTCGATCGGATCGGTCGCGCGCGCGGCTTCGTCGTCGTGACACCCGACGGGTCCGGCAACCCGTTGACGTGGAACCTCTTCGACCCTGCCGGCGTCGACGACTACAGCTTCGTCGAAAGTCTCGTTGCACACCTGGTGCGCGAGTTGTGTGTCGACCGCGCACGGATCTTCGCGACCGGTCATTCGGCCGGCTCCGCGTTCGCCGGGTTCCTCGTGTGCCGGAAGCCGTACCGATTCGCAGCAGTTGCCACAGTGTCCGCGACGGTGCCGTCCGCGTGCGCACAGCACAGGAAAGAGGCGGTCCTCGGGATCCACGGCACCGCCGACCCGGCCGTCCTCTACGACGGCGGCAAGGGCGCGGGCCAGACCGTCGCGATCCCACCGGTCAAGGAGACGATCGCGGCCTACGCGAAGCGGGCGTCGTGCGACGCGACACCGACGGCTGATCGGCCCGCACCCGGCGTCGAACGCCTGCGGTATCGCGGCTGCGCGCCGGGCACGCAGGTTGCGCTGCTCACGATCGTCGGCGGCGGCCACCCGTGGCCGGGTGGTCTCCAGGCGACGCACGACACGAAGGTCGTCCCGGGCGCGCGCTACAGCGCCACCACGGCGATCCTCGACTTCTTCGAGGAGCTCGGCCGCTAGCCGGGATTCGGGACCGGCGCGAATCCCGGGAGCAGCTTCTCGCGGGCGCACACGTCTTGCGCGGGGAACACCTTGCCGCTCCACTCGCGCGCGCGATCGCCGGTGGCGAGCCACGCGACCGCGGCGCCGATCGCGTCGGGTGGCGCGCCGGCGGCGGCGTCGTAGCCGAAGGCTGCCATGTCCTGCGCTATGCGTTGGGTCGCCACGTAGCCCGGCTCGACGTTCACGCACGCGATGCCGCGGTCGAACAGCTCCGCGTGCAACATCCCTGCGACCCTGTGCAGCGCACCTTTTGAGATCGCGTATCCGAGGCCCCAACCGCCCGCGCCCGCCGGTGCCTTGGGGTCCATCCACGCGACGCCCGAGGTGACGTTCGCGATCAGTCCGGCACCGCGCTCGACCATGTCCGGCAGGAGCAGGCGGGTGAGCACGAGCGGCGCCATCACGTTGGCGTCGAGGTGCTTGTCGAGGAGGTCGAGTGGTGTGTCGAGGAAGAGGTCCATGTGACCCGGACCGATGTAACGGGCGTTGTTCACGAGCACGTCGACGCGACCCCATCGCTCGAGGACGGTGGCCGTCGCCGCGCCCAACGACGCGCGGTCGAGCAGGTCGCCGGCCAGCGCGAGCGCCTCGCGACCCTCCGCACGAATCCGGGACGCGGTCGTCGCCAGGCTGCCGGGCAGTGGCGACATGTCCGAGCGCGCGACGGTGGAGGAGTGCTCGCGCGTCTCGCCCTCGTCTTGCGTGCGCGCCAGGATCGCGACGTCGTAGCCGGCGCGCGCGAGATGCACCGCGACGGCCTTTCCGATGCCCCGGCTGGCCCCGGTCACGAAGGCAACTCGATCGGCCACGGCGCCATCGTTACCATGCCCCCATGGACCTCAGCGACATCGACCTACTGGACCGCGACCGCTTCGCGCAGGGTGTGCCGCACGACTGGTTCACCTACCTGCGCCAGCACGCGCCGGTGTACAAGCATCCGGAGCCGAACGGTCCCGGCTTCTGGGTGGTGACGAAGTACGACGACGTGGTCACCGTCGGACGTGACGGAGCGACGTACTCCTCGGACCAGAAGCGCGGCGGCGTGGTCGTGCTCGAGGAGCCCGAGGTGGAGGTGAACTTCGAGCAGGGCGGCAACCTCATGCTGACGATGGATGCGCCCGAGCACACGCGGTACCGCAAGCTCGTCAACCGCGGCTTCACTCCCCGCCAGATGCGCATGCTCGAGCCACACATCCGCGAGCTCACGTCGGACATTCTCGACGGCGTGATCGAGCAGGGCGGGTGCGACTACGTCGTCGACGTCGCGGCCGAGGTGCCGTTGCAGGTCATTGCGGAGATGCTCGGCGTGCCGATGGCAGACCGGCACAAGCTCTTCGAGTGGAGCAACCGCATGATCGGCTCCGAGGACCCGGAGTACATGGTCTCCCAGGAGGAGGTCATGAACGCCCAGGTGGAGATGTTCATGTACGCGAACGAGCTGGCGGCGCAGCGGCGGAACGAACCTCGCGACGACATCATCACCGCGCTGCTCGACGCAGAGATCGACGGCGACCGTCTCACCGAGATGGACTTCAACCTGTTCTTCTTGCTGATCGCGGTTGCCGGCAACGAGACGACGAGGAATTCGATCTCGCACGGCATCAAGGCCTTCTGCGACTTCCCCGACCAATACCAGTTGCTCGTCGACGACCCATCGCGCGCGCAGTCGGCGACGGAAGAGATCGTGCGGTGGGCGTCACCGGTCATGTACTTCCGTCGCAACGTCACGCGCGACACCGAGCTGCGCGGTCAGAAGCTCGAGGAGGGCGACAAGGTCAGCATCTGGTACATCTCCGCCAACCGTGACGAGGACGTGTTCGACGAGCCGTTCACGTTCGACATCCTCCGTTCGCCGAACGAGCACGTCGGCTTCGGCGGCGGCGGTCCGCATCACTGCCTCGGTGCGAACCTCGCGCGCATGGAGATCTACGTGCTGCTCGAGGAGATGGCCAAGCGCGTGCCGACGATCGAGCGAACCGGTGACGCGCAGCCGCTCCGCTCGAACTTCATCGCAGGTATCAAGCACATGCCGGTGCAATACCCGCCCGGAACGCGCACCAGCACGCCCTCATGACCGCGCACCCGTTCCGATTCGGGATCGAGCTGCACGCGCCCTTCGATGGCTGCTCGTGGGCCGACTCGGTGCGCGAGATCGAAGCGCTCGGCTACTCCACGATGTTCGTGCCCGACCATTTCGACGAAGGCCTCGGTCCACTCGCTGCGATGGCCGGCGCCGCCGTCGTGACGACGACCCTGCGCGTCGGTTCGCTGGTGTTCGACTGCGACTTCCGGCACCCGGCAGTGCTCGCACGCGAGCTCGCGACGATCGATCTGCTCTCGGAAGGCCGCCTGGAGGTCGGTCTCGGCGCCGGCTGGAAGCGGCTCGACTACGACCGGTCCGGTATCGCGATGGATTCACCGAAGGTTCGCGTCGACCGCATGATCGAGCACACGCGGATCATCAAGGCGTTGTTCTCCGACGAGCCGGTGACGTTCGCGGGCGAGCACTACCGGATCACCGACCTGCCGGGAACCCCTCGGCCTTACACGGCGGGCGGCCCGCCGATCCTCATCGGTGGGGGAGCGCGGCGCGTGCTGCGATTCGCGGGCGCGGCCGCTGACATCGTCGGTGTCAACGCGTCCATCCATTCCGGAGAGGTCGACACCGACGCCGCGCACGACGCGCTGCCGGAGCGCATCGACGAGAAGGTCGGTTGGGTACGTGAGGGCGCGGGCGCGCGCTTCGACGGTCTCGAGCTCAACGCATGGCTCGCGGCCGCCGAGATCACCGACGACACCGCAGCAGTCGCCGAGGTGATGGGTCAGCTGTTCAGCGCCGACCCCAAGGAGGTGCTGAGCTCGCCGTTGGCGCTGATCGGGTCGACGGCGGAGTGCGCCGACCGTCTGCGGGAACGCCGCGAGCGCTGGGGCTACTCGTACACCGTCGTTCCCGGCGCAAACGCGCGTGACTTCGCGCCGCTCGTCGCCCAACTGCGCGGCACGTGATGGAGATCTCCTGCGCGTTTCCGGCCGGCCCGCACGTCGTCGACCACATCGTCGAAGCGGAGCAGCTCGGGTACGCCCGCGCATGGCTGTTCGACTCGCCCGCGTTGTACGGCGACATCTGGATGGTTGCGGCGTTGGCGGCGGAGCGAACGTCGCGTATAGGGCTCGGACCCGCGGTGCTGGTGCCCAACCTCCGGCACCCGCTCACGCAGGCGTCCGCCATCGCGACCTTGGAGCAGCTCGCGCCGGGCCGCGTCGTTGCCGCGATCGGCACCGGGTTCACGGGCCGGATGGCGATGGGGCAGAAGCCGCTCACGTGGGCGTCGACGCGGCGCTACATCGAGCAACTCGAGGCGCTGCTGCGGGGCGAGAAGGTCGAGGTCGATGGCGCGACCGTGCGGATGTTGCACGCCGAAGAGTTCGCGCCCCCGTTCCCGATCCGCACGCCGATCGTGGTCGCGGCGAACGGACCGAAAGGGTTGGCGGTCGCGCACGAGCTCGGCGACGGTGTGATGACGATCGGCACGGGGGACCCGTCGTTCGACTGGTGTGCGGTGCTCGCATTCGGCACGGTCCTCGACGATGGCGAGTCGCCCGGCTCGGACCGAGCGTTGGCGGCCGCGGGGCCTGCGCTCACCGTCGTGTACCACGCGATGTGGGAAGGCGATCCCGCGTCGGTCGATGCGCTGCCGGGCGGCATCGAGTGGCGCAAGCAGCTGGAGGAGGTCCCCGAAGGCGAGCGCCACCTCGCGGTGCACGAGGACCACCTGGTGCGTGTGACCGACCGCGACCGCCCCTTGCTGGACGGCCAGTTGCTGAAGTCGTTCACATGGACCGGAGCACCCGATGAGATCCGCATGCGCATCGACGGGCTGGACGCGGCCGGCGCGACCGAGATCCTCTACGCCCCGATGGGACCCGACGTCGCCCGGGAGCTCCGCACGTTCATCGCCGCCGCGTCGGCGTAGTCGTCGCGGCCGAGTGGCGCGCGCGTCAGCTGACCTCGGGATCGTGCGGCAATCCCAAGAGGCGTTCGCCGATGATGTTGCGCAGCACTTCACTCGTGCCGCCGCCGATCGTGAGCGCGGGCGAGAAGAGGAAGCCGCGGTCCCACTCCGGGCCGAGCACGCCGCTGGTCTCCAGGAGGCCGTGGGCGCCCATCACGTCCTTGGCGAGGGTGAACACGCGGCGGCCGTGCGGGTCGGCGAGCGCCTTGCGCAACGACGCGTCGGGCCCGGGCTTCTTGTTCACCGCGGCCGAGATCATGCGCATGCGGTGATAGCGCAGGATCTCGCCCTCGCAGAACACGGCCGCGAGCCGTTGGCGCACGACCCGATCCGTGGTCCCGCCGTGCGCCACGACCTGGTCGATCAGATCTCGCGCCGTCGGCCCGTATCCCCACTGGAGGCCGGCACCGGTCGAGAGCGTCACCCGCTCGTTGGCGAGCGTCGACTTCGCCATGCCCCATCCGAGGTTCTCCTCGCCGATCAGGTTCGCCGCGGGCAGGCGTACGTCGGTGAAGAACACGTCGTTGAACAAGCCGTCGTCGGCCATGTTGCGAA
>JBBQXS010000063.1:0-21269 GCA_038209365.1 Acidimicrobiia bacterium
GTGGCCGACAGTTCAGCGACCGGCCGACCCTCCCGCACATGCGCTTCGACGAGATACCTGCCCATGTCCATCGGCGACTCCCACCTCGGTGTCGCCGATGTCTTGACACATCCCTCGCCGATGTCCTGAATTCAGACACCACTCCCTCCGCACCGATCTGCGAATTGCCAGAGCGTGCGAGCATGTGCCCGTGCGCCTCGAGACCGTGACGCTCCTGTTCACGGACCTCACCAGCTCGACGCGTCGTTGGGAAGCCGACGCCGCTCGGATGAGCCGCGCGCTCGAGGTGCACGACCGGCTCCTCCGCGACGAAATCGAAGTCGCCGGCGGTGAGGTCTTCAAACATACGGGCGACGGTTGCTGCGCGCGGTTCGCCGATGCGCCGGGTGCCGTGCGCGCCGCGATCGGTGTGCAGCGCCGGCTCGCAGCGGGCGAGGCCGGCGAGCTCTCGGCGCGCATTGCGATTCACACCGGGAGCGCCGAGGCGCGCGGCGGCGACTGGTTCGGACCGGCACTGAACCGCTGCGCGCGCATTCTCGCGCTGGTTCATGGGGGCCAGATCGTTGTGTCCGATGTCAGCACCGCGCTCACTCGTGACGTAGTTGCAGACAGGTTCATCGATCTCGGCGTGCATGGTCTGCGCGATCTGGCGACGCCGGAACGGCTATGGCAGGTCATCGCCGACGGCATCCCGCGCGAGTTCCCGCCGTTGAACAGTCAGACGCGCAAGGGAAATCTCCCGGCCCCGCGCACGCGCCTGATCGGACGAGCCTCCGATATCGACGAGCTTGACAAACTGCTCGCCGACTGCCGGCTTATCACCCTGACCGGCGTGGGCGGCTGCGGCAAGACCCGATTGGCGATCGCGCTTGCTCGTCAGGTCGCGGATCGGTTCGAGGACGGCGTGTGGTTTGTCGATCTCGCACCCGTTGCCGACGGTGCCCACGTCGCCGGTGCGTTCGCGAACGCACTCGAGGTCACGAATGCTATCGACGCCCCCAGCGACGTCGCCGCCTACCTGGCGCCCAAACAGGCGCTCGTGGTCGTGGACAACTGTGAGCACGTGGTCGACGACACAGCTGTCTTGCTCGAGGACCTGCTCGACGCCGCGCCGCAGCTGCGGGTTATCGCAACGAGCCGAGAGCCGTTCGGTGCCAGCGACGAGCGCATCCGGCGCGTCGGATCCCTGTCCGCGAGCGGAGACGAGTCCGAGGCGCTGCAGCTCTTCGATGACCGAGCGCGCGCCGCGCGGCACGACTTCCACATCGACCATCACCGCGAAGCTGTCGCCGAGATCTGTCGTCGCCTCGACGGCATCCCGCTCGCCATCGAGCTGGCCGCTGCGCAGATGGGCGCGCTGACGCCCGAACGCGTGGCGACGATGCTCGACGAGCGGTTCACACTGCTCACCGGCGGTCGTCGACGCGGCCGGCAAGCAACGCTCGCCGCGACGATGGACTGGAGCTATGGGCTCCTGAACGCCGACGAACAGGCAGCCCTCCGCCGTGCGTGTGTACTTCCGGCTTCGTTTGCCCTCGACGCCTTCGCGGCGGTGATCGAGCGGCCGGAGCGCGATTCCCTCCCACTCTTGCGTTCCCTCGTCGGGAAGTCTCTGGTCGACCTGCACGACGTACCCGGCGAGGCGCGGTATCGGTTGCTGGAGACCGTCCGTCTGTACGGCGAGGCACGCCTCGTCGAGGCCGGCGACGCCTCGCGCGCCCGAGACCGGTTGTTCGCTTGGGTCCGGGCGACGCTCGAAGCGTCGGAGCCCGGAAATGCGCTTGCGGAGACGGTCCTGCGTGAGCGCGAAGCGATCAACACGGCCCTCAGTTGGGCGGAAGCGAACGGCCGCATCGGTGACATGGCCGCGGTGGCGAGTCTCGCGGGACCGGGCTGGCTGCAGTACCTCCTCGTCGATGACCTGTCCCGCTGGTCGTCGGTGATCGCACGATTCGACGACGATCTCTCACTCGACCATCGCGTCATGTGGCGAGCAATGCGCGCAGGGATCGGAACGACTGCGTCTGACGGGCTCAGCGCCCTGGAATGGGCTGACGACGCGCTCGAATGTGACCCTGCCGGCACCACCTTTTGGCACGGCTACGCGGCATTCACGCGCACAGAGGTTCTCGCGTTCGTGGATCCCGAGCGTTGCAGGCATGAGATCGAACGCGCTTGTGCGCGCCCGCAGCACCCCGTCATCAACGGTCTGTTCGTTGTCTGGGACGGGATGCTCGACCTCATGACTGGCGAGGACGCGCGTGCTGCCGACAAGCTCGCACACGCCATCGCAACCTTGGATCGGGACCGGGAGCGATGGTCCATCACACTCAGCCGCCTCGCGCGATCGACGGTGCTCGACTTTCTCGGGCAGCAGGATCAAGCGGTCGCCGAAGCCGCGGCGGTCCTCGAGGAACTTCCCGCCGAACCTCCTTGGTTCGAAGACCTCATGGCGTACGAGGCGCTCGCCGACGCGACGGCTCGGGCCGGTGACACCGACCGGGCCACGGGTTACCTGGAACGAATGCTGCTGATCGCCGCGGATCGCTACTCCCACATCCCGAACGCGATCGGACATGCGGTCGTCACCGCGGGCGTCATCCTCGCAGAACGGGGCGAGCTCGGGCTTGCGCTCGAGACGCTCGAGGGATCGCGCGCGACGCGGTTGGCGACGCGCTCGGAGATGGGCTGGACGACGGCGCATCGTTACGTTCGGCAGCTACGGGCGCAACTCGGCACCGCCGCCCGCTCGCACCTCGACCGCGGTCGCTCGACAACTCCTGCGGCCCTTCTGGCCACGGCTCAACGGGTGGCCGCGAGCACGCAGCGCCGCGCCTGACGACGCTTCCCTCCACCGGCGTGAGCTCCAACCTCACGGCGGGTCAAGCAGCGCGCTCAAGTTGGCCGAAGGGTTCGAAAGACGTCCCACAAGGCCCGCTCGGTTTGACGCGCTGCGGCCGAGACGGCTCCTCGCGCATCGACCCTTTGCGCGACCGCGCCGCGGTGCGACTCAAGCGAGACGAACTTGATCGGCGGTGAAGAACAGCGGCAACACGGCTTCGTCGGAACGACGGCGGAGTTGTAGGCGCGGCGCGTCACCGGTGAGATCGACTTCGGCGAGCTCGAACCCCTCAACCCACGTGTCGTCGTAACGCGACCGCACCGCGACGGGTGCGCCGATGACCCATCGCCCGGGAGCATCGCTGTTGTTGCGGTCGGTGTCGCGCGCCATGCGGCGGGCCATCGTGCCGAGGAGCGCTTCGGTGACGGGATCGATCAGAGAGGCGAGAGTCGCCCGGTCAAGCATCAAGAGGCGCATCGACGTCTCCGCCCTCACGGTCGCACACCGCGGCCTGTCGGTGAGCAACGCGAGCTCACCGACAAACTCGCCCGGGCCAACACGAGCCACCGTCACGCCACCGGTGATCACACAAGCGTCGCCCTCGACGATCAGAAAGCTGTGCTGACCCGTCGCGCCCTCCTCCATGAGGATGCTGCCTGCCGCGACGCTGCGTTCCGCGAGCACGGAGGCGATCCGCTCCAGATCTCGTTCGCTCAACCGCTCAAAACTCGGTACTGCCCTCAGCAACTCCCTCGAGTTCGCTCGGCCATCGATGGCGGTCATCGAATCCTCCGGTTGCCGACCTGGCAGTCAGCCCGTTCATCCTGGTCGGCTGGTCGGCGACTCGCAATGTGTAACTGTTGCGTCAACTCTGCCTCTCCAATGCAACAGTTCGGCGTCGACGCACGAGAAATATCAGCTGGTCAAACTCCTCCGGTGGGTTTGAAAGCCCTCGCATGCTCTCCGCATCGCTGTGAGATTGACAACGCTTTCCCAGTCGCAGTCAGTTCGAAAAGGGTCTGCTCAAGTGTTGGCGTTGATGTGGGTGAGTCGGCCGCGGAGGCCCACTCAGGATGAATGCGCAAAGCACGAACGCCGGAGTCGTGCCACGCCCTCCGACCACCCAAATTGACGGTCGCGAGACGGCTCGTTAGGTTCGGCACACCTAGCCGGGCGATCGGGGGGATAGGCCATGGCGAGACGTGTTCTGCTTGGGCTGATGTCGGCGGTGTTGGCGACGGCGCTGTTGACCGCTTGCGTCCCGAAGAACCCGCACAACCTGCCGGTCGACCACATCGTCGTGCTGATGCAGGAGAACCGCTCGGCCGACACTTACCTTGGCCAGCTCAATGCGTTCGGCCAGCCGGCGTACCCGGCGGAGCCGACGACGGGTAACCCGGATCCGCTGAACCCGACGGGCCCGCCGATCGTCCCCTTCCACAAGACGACCTACTGCGAGTCCAGTGACCTCAATCACTCGTGGAACGGCACGCACCAGGAGTGGAACAACGGCGCCATGGATGGATTCACCGCTGCGAACAGCAGCAGCTCCGCGAACTCCGATCCGACCGACCCGAGCGGCGCGCGGACGATGGGGTACTACAACGCGACCGATCTGCCGTTCTACTACGGCCTCTACAACACATTCGCGACGAACGATCACTACTTCTCATCGACGCTGACACAGACCTTCCCGAATCGCTTGTACCTGTACGCGGGAACATCGTTCGGCCACATCCGCAACGACGTCGTCCACAGCACGCAGAAGTCGGTGTTCGAAACGCTCGACGCGGGCTTCGTGAGCTGGAAGATCTACAGCGATCAAACCGGGACGCTGTCCTTTGGAGGCATTCTCTTCAAATACGTCAACGATCGAAAAGCACAGCACGTCTTCCCGATGAGCCAGTACTACGCGGACGCCGCAGCCGGCACGCTGCCCAACGTGTCGTTCGTGGACCCGAAATTCTTGGACACGCCGAAGATCGAGAGCGACGAGCACCCGCCGTCGAACGTTCAAGTCGGCCAGAAGTTTGTGGCCGACGTGATCAACGGCCTGATGGCCAGCCCGAACTGGAGCAGCTCGGCGCTGTTCCTTACCTACGACGAGCACGGCGGTTTCTACGACCACGTCGCGCCGCCGGAGGCACCCAAGCCCGACAACATTCCGCCGATGCTCCAGTCCGGTGACACGCCCGGTGCCTTCGACCGGTACGGAATCCGGGTGCCCACGGTCGTCGTGTCGCCGTTCTCGAAGTCGCACTATGTGTCACACGTGGTCGACGATCACACGTCGATATTGCGATTCATCGAGCTCCGCTTCGGGCTCCCCGCCCTCACCAACCGCGACCTCAACGCCGATCCCATGCTCGATATGTTCGACTTCTCGACCCCGCACTTCACGTCGCCGCCAACACTGCCCACCGCGGTGGTCGACCCTGATCAGCTCGCGGCCTGCCCTGGCTCATAAGGGACTGCGATCGTCGCCAAACGTGTGGACTCGCCATGCCGGCTGTGGGCATGACGGCAGCGGGTGACGGTTCAACGGCAGCCCGACGGGCACCGTGCCGAGGAGGCAATGGTCACGTACCGATCTCGGCGAGCAGCGCGCGCGCGTCGCGCAAGTCGCGGGTGGCGAAGCCCTCGGTGAACGACGAGACGATCGGGTGAAGAGCCTCGTGAGCCTCGTTGCGCCGCTGCTGGCTCAGCAACAGTCGGGCCAGGCCGATCGTGGTCCGCAACTCGAACCACTGCGATTCCTGGGCCTGCGCGATTTCCACTGCCTGGCGGAACTCGTCTTCCGCGGCCTTGACGCGAGCGTCCAGCGATTGCCGGTCGTCGACCAAGACGATCTCGGCCTTCACGCGATGAAGCGGCGCGTCGTAGTAGTGCTGCCGGGTGGAGACGCCGAGGTCGAGGCCGGCATCGATCATCGCGAGCGCATCGTCGTACAGGCCCTGCGCGCGATACGAGTCCGCAACCCACATGCACGCGGACGGCGCCATCAACAGTGTTCCGGTCGACGCCAAGACGCCGGTGCCCTCCAAGATCACGTCCAGGTCGTTGAGCGCGAGGCCGAGGAAGGCCGTTGCTGCGCCCGACATGGCCGGGAAGCCCTGCTCGTCGCAGTAGCGCCGCGCATCGGTGGCCGCGTCCGCCATTGTTGCGGCCAGCAGATTGTCGAGCAGCGCCAGCCGCCACACGAGCGCCTGCGCGACGCTGTACGCCGAGTCGAGGGACTTCGCGAGGCGCACGGCCTCGTCGCAGCGCGCCATGCCTTGGTCGGGGGAAACCGAGGTGCAGCAACCCCCAGCCCGAGGTCGCGAGCGCCGACACGCCAGTGTCGTCACCGACGGTAGAGACCAGATCCCGATGGTGCTGCGCCGGGTCGTAGAGCGCGACGGCGCGCTCGGCTGCCTCGAGCGCCTCACGGAATCGACCTTGGAAGAAGACGGTCAACGCGTACGTACCGAGCGCAGCGACCATGTGCGCGACCGCTCCGGCGCGCTCCGCTATCGCGAAGCCCTCCACGACCAATGTCTCACCGCGTTCGAAGTCGGTCGACGTGTACGCGGCGAGCCCGAGACCGATGACTGCACCGGCATGGCTCCGCGTGTCGTCACACGACTGCGCGAGTGCACGGACGCGTTCCAACGCGGCGATCGCTTCGGGCACGGAGTAGCCCCGAGCGACGAACAGCTCGGACGCGAGCGTTTGCTGCAAGGCAACCTCACGCTGATCGCGCTCGATGCTCTCCGCTTGGGCGTCCAGGAGATCGAGCGCCCGAGAGAGGTGCAGCAGTGCCTCTTCGTGCTCGGAGCGCGATCTCGCCTGCTCTGACGCTTGCTCGTACCACGCGATCGCATCGTCGACCATGCCGCCCGCCTCGGCGTGGCGTGCCGCGAGCTCGGGCTGTGTGGAAATCCGGTTCGGAAAGTGGTCGCGCAGAACGTGCACGACGCTGCGGTGCAGGTGGCTTCGGGTCGCTCGCAACAATGAGTGACTCGCGGCATCCTGCACGAGTGCGTGCTTGAAGATGTAGGTCTCAGATCGTGTCGAGGTCCGCACGACGAGCCCGGTGTCGGTCAGTTGGACGAACGCGTCGTCGAGCGCGTCGTCGTCGAGGGCTATCTCGGCGTCCATCATCACGAGCTGCACCATCTTGCGCGAGAACTCACGGCCGATGACGGCGGCCACCTGAGCAAACGCCTTCGCCTCACCGAGGCGATCCAGTCGAGCGAGCAGCGAGCTCTGCAGCGTCGAAGGGATCTCCAAGGCTGCGGGCTCGAGCGTCGTGGCGTGATCGCTCGCTTCGAGCACCATCTGGCTCAGCTCTTCGAGGAACAGCGGGTTGCCATCGGCGTGTTCGACAATGCGCTGACGTACCCCGTCGTCGACCTCCGAACGGGCGAGCATGGCGTTCACGAGGTCCGTCGCCTCGAGTTCGGTGACGGGGTCGATGCGCACGTTGTGGACATGATCGAGGGTCGCCCAGGCCGGCACGAACTCGGGCCGCGACGTCGTCACGAGCAGGACGCGATCGGTGGCGATTTGCTCGACGACGCGGCCCAACAGCTCGAGACTCGAAGGGTCGCACCAGTGCAGGTCTTCCACCAGCAACACCACTGGATCGCGCTCGCTCAGCGCGACGAGCCATTTGACCAACCCGTCGATCGTTCGCTGTCGGCGCGCCTCGGGGCTGAGCCCGCGGAGTGCACCCAAGCTCGGGTGCGGGATCGCCAGGAACGAGGTGATGATGGCCAGCTGCTCCTCTGTCGTCAGCCCGGCGGCCCGCAGTCCCTGCTCGACCCGCCGAACCCGATCAGCCGGTTGGTCGCCCGGCTCGAGTCCGAGCGACTGTTCGACCATCTCGACGATCGGGTGGAACGCAGTGTTGCGCACGTAGCGCGTGCATGAACCGGCGAGCCAGCGGTGCGGTTGCCCGGCGAGGTGCTCGTGCAGGACGAGTACCAGGCGCGACTTCCCGATGCCGGCCTCACCGCAGAGATGGACCACCTGGCCTTCGCCGAGAACGGCCTTGTCCCATCCATCGAAGAGCAACCAGCACTCTCGGTCGCGACCGACGAGCGGCACGAGGCCGGCTGTGCTGCGCGCTTCCAGTCGACTGCGCACCGCGCTCGGCCGCAGTACACGATGCACCACGATTGGCTGGGGCACGCCCTTCATCGCCCGCGCGCCCGCCTCCTCGACGACGAACCAGCCGGCAACCGAACGATGCGTCGCTGCGCTGATCATCACTTCACCGGGCTCGGCCGCGGGCTGCAACCGCGCCGCGATGTTCGGCGTCTCGCCCAGGGCCACGGTGTCGCGCCGGCCCCCCGCGCCGACGGTGCGGATCACGCACGGCCCACTGTGCAGCCCAACCCGTACCGACAGGCCCCGGTCCAGATCTCCGACCACGCGTACGATCTCCAACGCGGCGCGCACTGCCTGATCGGCTGAGTCTTCTTGCGCCTCGGGATAGCCGAACAAGACGACCATCCCGTCACCAAGGAGTTGCGCGACGAAGCCGCCGCAGCGCGTCACCACGTCGGTTGCCGCCTCGTGGTAGACGCGAAGGGCTTCGCCGTAGTCCTCGGAATCGAGTCTGGTCGACAGTTCCGTCGATCCGACGAGGTCGCAGAACAACACCGTGAGGTCCCGCCGGTCGGTGTCAGCTGAGCCCGGCTGCAACGCCGCCAATCGCAGGCTCGGTTCTGGTGATGCTGCGCCTTTGCTGGTTTCGGGCCGGCTCACCGCGACCAGGACGTCGCCATCTCGGGTCGCCACCCGGCGAACCTCGACGAGCTCTTCGACGAGATCGTCAAGGTGCTGGTCGTCGAGGTCGAACTCACGCCTCAGCGCATGCTCCGACACCCGGCCTGCGTCGTGGAGCAACGCGGCAGCCTGCCGCACCGTGTCGAGAAATCCCACACTGCCTCCCCCGCGCGTCAACCGACGGGCGGAAGACCACACCTCGAAGGCCTGGCCCAACCCTACGCGGGTCGCCGGATGAACCGCGTCTGTTTAGACCATTGGTGAGACCTAGACAAACGTACGTTCGCGCCTGAGGGCGGTAATTGACCATTGACTGTAGAGAACATTAGTTCTACAGTGGGTACATGGCCGAGCCGGACCTGACTCCATTAGCCGCCGAGATCGCTTCGATCATCAACGCCCATCGCCTCGTCACTGACGTCGAGTTGCAGATCTCCGTCGAGGGCAAGGCGAAGAACGTCAGCGATGCACAGGCCATCCAGTGGCTCGCAGCGATGCACACCGCGCTCGCGAAGTCCTGTATGCGACTGGCCGGGGAAGTGGATCACCTGACCGCGCGGATCGAAGCCCTTGAAGGTAATGAGGAGTCCGCCGTCTGAGGCGGGCAGGAAGCTAATCACGATGGCTCCTACAGATCGCAATAACCCGAAGAACGCAGTCTCGTCGGACTCGCGGTTCACGCTCATGCAGTTCATGCGTGAGTTTCCCGACGACGCGACGTGCTTAGAACACTTGTGGCGCGCCCGGTACTCCGCGGACGGCGTTCACGCGCATTGCCCGTCGCCGTCGTGTAAGCGGGAGCGGACGTTCAAGCGGTACGAGACATCACAGCAGCGGCAGTCATGGACCTGCACCGCGTGTGGTACCCACATTCACCCGACCGCGGGCACGATCTTTCACAAGTCGTCTACGTCGCTGCACCTGTGGCTGTACGTGATGTACCTGATGACGAGTACGCGCTGCGGAATCTCCGCGAAGCAGGTCGAGCGCGAGATCGGCGTGAACTACAAGACCGCTGCACGGATGATGCGGCAGATCCGTTCCGAGATGTCAGACGAAGACGCCGAACCGTTGCACGGTGAGGTTGAGGCTGACGAGATGTTCGTCGGTGGCAAGGCCCGCGCCTGGCCGAAGCAGTCCCGCGAATATTGGGCGAACCGCAAGACACCCGTCGTCGGGATGGTCGAGCGTGGTGGACGCGTCCACGCCGTCGTCACTTCCGATGTTGCCGGACCGACCCTGCGGCCGATCGTGAAAGCGCACGTCAAGCCCGCATCGACGTTGTACACGGACGAGTACCAGGGCTACATGACGCTCGACAAGATGTACTTCCATCACACGATCAACCACGCGTCGAAGCTCTACGCGAGCGGGCCGATCCACACGCAGACCATCGAAGGGTTCTGGGCCACCGTCAAGAACGGTCTGCGCGGCGTGTACCACGGCGTTGCACCACGCAACCTGCAGTCATACGTGGACGAATACGTGTTTCGTTACAACACTCGGAATGACGAACGCGACCCGTTCCTCACGCTGCTGAAC
The DNA here is from genome assembly GCA_038209365.1 of Acidimicrobiia bacterium. Taxonomy (GTDB): domain Bacteria; phylum Actinomycetota; class Acidimicrobiia; order IMCC26256; family PALSA-610; genus DASQHW01. The sequence continues at coordinate 10,160 of JBBQXS010000063.1, forward strand.
CGGGCAGCACGCGCATGAAGGTCCTGGTCGCCTTGATAATCCTGGTAGCCATTGCCGTCGCGGTGATCGTCGTTCTCGTCATGACAACGCACATCGGGCCGTTCCACTGGGGAATGACGATCAACTAACCCGCTGCGGGTCGCTGAACCGGACAAACGCTCGCGCATAACCGCTGCGCGGAGCCGTCCGTCTGGTACGAATTTGGGTGCTCAGGGATGGTTCCTGAGCACCCATTGCCACGAGGGTTGATCGTGACAGATTGAGAGACGCGCTCATGGAAGAGCGAACCGTCAACGCGCTCATCGCGCTTCGCGAGAGCATCGTGCAGAACACCGCAGTCCTGCGACTACTGCTCCAGCTGTTGGGGGGCGACAGCTAGCCCTCGTCGTCGGAGTCCTCGGCGCGGTCATCCTCCTGCGCGCGTCGAGGCTTCGCGACCTTCCGCAGATTCTTCATGAAGTCCTCGCGCGTCGGAATCGGGATCTCAAGACCCTTCTCCGTGCGCTGCGTAGGTTCTTTCTCATCCATCGACACAAGGGTAGGCGAGATGGTGGGACCGTTTGAGGCGATCGAGGCCAAGGTCGATCGGGCAGGCGAACACCTTGATGCGCTGATAGGCGACATTCGGAATTGGGCAGAGACGCACCCCTACCGATTTGTCAGTGAGCCGGGGTATCCAAGCCGCGAGCATCACATCCGCGTCTACTTCTCTGAGGAACCGAGACTCCTGCGATGGGGTCTGATCTTCGGAGACTTCGTTCACAACCTGCGAAGCGTGATGGATCAGATTGCCTGGCACTTCGCGGCGCGCGAAGTGCCGATACCGAGACGCACGACGGCGTTCCCGATCTACTCCGACTCCGGCAAATACTCGGGATCCGAGCCCGGTTTCGGTGGCCGACAAGCGGGCACCTACAAGATCGCTGACATCACTGACGTCGCGGTGCGCACATTGATCGAGCGTGCTCAGCCCTACAACAGCAGCGGTGGATACGAAACCAGTCCCCTCTATTGGGTCCAAGAGTTCGACACGACCGACAAACACAAGATCATCATCCCCGCTGTCGTCACGCCCTTTGCCGCCGAAGCGATCGTGCGCACCGGACCGATCTCGGGTCAAGTGACAGCCACCGCGCGAGTCACGCCACTCGAACACGGCGCAGATGTCCTCACGGTCGTCTCCGAACAGGAGACCGAGCTGGAGGCAGATCCCAAACTCACCATCGCGGTAACGCTCAATCTGGGCGCGAACCGATGGGAGATCGGCCATCTGGCCGAGACTCTGTTCGGTGGGACTGTGGAGGCCGTCACGTCCTTCCAACCGCTGATCGTCTGAAGCGTTTTCGCAGGTCAGAAAATCGCTTGACGACCAGCCTCGATGCCATGTCCAAAAGGAGAACAATTGTTCTCTCCAGTCAATGGCCAATTACCCTGAGGGCCCCATAACAACGTCGCCGAAGACCCCTCCGAGCGTCCTCGAACGCCCGGGTCGAGGGCGCGGTCAACTACTTGCGCGCGGTGCCTGGGCATGCCTGTGAGTCGAGTGCCGAGGGATAGACCTTCGGAGGATCCGTCACTTGGCAGCGGACCCGAGCATCCACCGCAGCTCGCTCGAAGGGTTCGAAAGATGGTGCACTGGTTCCGCTCGGCCCGGCGCTGTCAGCCGAAGACGGCCGTCGCTCGCTTCGTGGTCGCACGGGTCAGGTCACGCACGAATACCTCGAAGTCGTTGATGCCGTCGTTGGGTACGAGGTCTCCAGCAGTCGAAGTGAACGCAACGGCGCGCCCGTAAGCGTCGATCGACGGATCGCCGCTCACTGCATCAGGGTCGCCGCCGTTCACGTCGACGCTCGCACGGACCGTTTCGCCAGTCTGCAGGTCGTGAACGAAGATGTCCTGCTCGCTGTTGTTGTCTTCGGGAACGAGTGCAGCGAGCGACTCGAAGGCAACGAAGCGTCCGTTCGGGCTCAACGACGGGACGGCGCCAAGGGCTACCTCGGTCGTCGTTGCGGCCCGAAGGTCGCGCACATACACACCGGTGGAGCCTGCGGGCACAGAAGGAGCGCTGACGAGATCCAACGCGTAGGAAGAGAACGCGACGTAGCGGCCGTTTCGGCTTATCGAGGGTGCGTCGCTCGCGTTGTCGGGATCTCCGCCTTCTGTATCGACGCTCGCTCGCGTCGTCGTTCCTGCCCCGAGGTTCCGCACAAATATGTCCAGCGCACCATTACGGTCTCCCGAAACCAAGTCGGGCGCCTCTGATGCGAACGCGACATGGTTTCCATCGGCGCTGAGAGATGGGAAGCGGCTCAACGCCACGCTCGGCACGGGATCCGGATCCCCGCCAGCGGTGTCAACACTCACGCGGATAGTGGTGCCTTTCCGCGTGTCGCGCACGAAGATGTCGGACTGTCCGTTTCCATCACCGAGTACGAGGTTGTTCGCGAAGCTCTGGAACGCCACACGCTTACCGTCCGCACTGATCGACGGATCAGAGCTACTGCGACTGGGTCTGCCGCCAACAAGATTCACGCTGACGCGTGTCGTGACGCCGACCCTCATATCCCGAACGAATATGGACGAGGCGGCGGGGGTCAGACCGTGGTCCTCGGAAACCAGATCGGTCGCGGAAGAGGTGAAGGCGACGAAACGGCCGTCACCGCTGATCGAGGGTTGTCGACTGCCGGCGTTCGCGTCACCGCCGCCGATGTCGACGCTCACCCGAGTCGTCGTGCCAGCCGCAAGATCCCGCACGAAGACATCAGGAGCCCGATTGCCGTCATTCACGACGAGGTTGCTCGCCCATGATTCGAACGCGACGTACCGACCGTTCGCGCTCATCGACGGGTTCTGGCTCGCCCCGTTCGGCGGGGCGGGAACGATCGCCGCCCCGACGTTGGCCGGATCGGCGGCGCCAAAGAAGATCAGCACGACGAAAGCCGCTAAGAGTGAACGGAGCACGAAATGGCGCTGCATACCGAACTCCTCCTTGTGACGGCGGCTCTGTCGGACCTCCGACGGCGCACAAGTTACGCCGTGCCGTCGAGGACTGCTCGAAGGTCGATCGAAGGGGTTCGAAAGACGTCCCACAAGGCCCGCACGGCCGTTGCCACAATCACAACGTTTGCGTTGGTTCAAGCGCCGCTTCGCGGGTCCGACCGGTAGTGAGTCGCGTCGATCAGGCCTGAGCTGTGATCTGGATCAGGTTGCCGCACGTGTCGTCGAACACAGCGGTGGTAACTGGGCCCATCTCGGTGGGTGGTTGTGTGAAACGCACACCGAGAGCGGCGAGGCGCTCATACTCGCCGGCGACGTCGTCGACCGCGAAGGACGTGAACGGGATCCCGTCGTGCACGAGCGCGGCCTTGAACGGCACCACGGCAGGGTGGTCGCTCGGCTCGAGCACGAGCTCGGTACCATCCGGATCCTCGGGCGACACGACCGTGAGCCACGCGTGCTCTCCCATCGGGATCTCGGTCTTCTTCTTGAACCCAAGGACGTCGGTGTAGAAGCGCAGCGCCTTGGACTGATCGTCGACAAGGACGCTCGTCAGGCTGATTCTCATGGTCTTGCCTTTCGACGTGGGACCGGCCAGCGCTCGGTGATGCTCCGGAGCGGTGTGGTATCGAGTGAGTGGAACTTGAACCGACTCTCGCGCCGGCTGTTCACCAAACCCGCGGCCGCGAGGACCTCGAGGTGCTGCGAGATGGCCTGGCGCGTCGAGCCCATGCCGTGCTTGGTGGCGAGGCGGGCGCACAGCTCGAACAATGTCTGATCGTCGCGTTCGAGAAGCTCATCCATGATTGCTCGCCGTGTGGGGTCTGCGAGAGCCCGGTACAGGTCGCCCACTCGCGCGAGAATAGGCAAGTCTGGACTTGCCTGTCAATCGAGTCGCCTGGTCGCGTCGAGGAGGGCGCACAATGCGTCCGAAGGACGAACCTTCCTTCCGCTGCGGTCTGTCAGCCGGCCAATGCGACGCGTTTGTCGAGCTCATCGGCAAGGTCGCGCAACGCACTGTTGCAGTCACCGGTGAACGCCGGGCCGTGCATCTGCGCCAGCGTCGACACTTTCAGGTCGGCCAAGCGTCGGAGCGTCGCGCCGGTCGTCGGCGCGAGTGACCACGAGGGATCCTCGTACGCGGTCGCCGGTGCGACGATGTCAGCGGTGGTAGTCGCGTCGTAGTGGCCCCACTGCGCGAAGAGGTCGCCGCAGAACAATGTCTCGGTTGTCTCGTCGTAGAGAAGTCCGGCCTCCCAGGCGTGCGGCACGTGCGGTGTGTCGATCCAGCGCAAGCGGTGGCCACCGATGTCGATGATCTCGCCATCGGCCAGCGGCAGCGGTGGACGATCGGCAAGATCGCTCAGTGACACCATGCATCCCGTCATTCCCTGCACGACCGCGGCCCGAGGCGCGACCGCGAGCCATTCGTTCATCGATCCGCACTCGTCGGCCTCGACGTGGCCGAACGAGATCCAGCGCACCTGGTCCAGCGGCATGACGTGCGCCACTGCGTCGGCGACGAGTCCGAACATTCCGCGCATGCCAGTGTGGAACAGCAGCGGCTCACCTGCCGTGATGAGGTACTGGTTGAGGCCGAAGTCGATCTCCGGCACGAACGTCATGAGCTGGTGGACGCCCTCGGCGACCTCGGTGACTCGGACTTCCATGAGATTCCTCTCGTACCGGCGTAATGGCCCTTCCCCGCACGATCACACATCCAGCCGACGGGAGCATCGGGGGTTCCCCCTATTGCTCAGCTGGTCTTGGTTCGGCGGCCCGCGTCGCGAACGCCGCCGCGTGGGAACGGCTTCGGAGACCGAGCTTCGAGAGAATTCGGCCGACGTGGTGCTCCACAGTCTTCGGGCTGATGAACAGACGCGCGCCGATGTCGACGTTCGTCAGCCCGTGACCGAGCAACTCGAGCACCTCCGTCTCGCGCTTTGTCAGGGCAGTGCGGCCCTTCGGACCGGTCCGCGCGGGCCCGCCCAGCGACCGCAGCAGCGCGGCCGTTTCGTCGGCGTCGCGGCGTGCGGAGAGCTCTTCGAACGACGCCAACGCGGCCGTTGCTTCGGCGATGGCAACATCGGGAGAGACCCACGCAAGTGCGCGCGCGAGCTCGAGACGCGTACGGGCGAGGTCCACTGGCGCCTGAGCACGTGCAAAAAGCAGGAGCGCTTGGTGAAAGCACGCTCGGGCGTCGCCGCCGCCGGTCGCGACGCAGAGCTTGCCGCGTGTGAGCGCGGCGACGGCCTTGATGAAGTCGCTCGACTGGTTGCGCGCGAGATCGCTCAGCCGATCCCCGACATCGGTCGCGACCTCGAGTGCTCCCGAAGCAATGTGGACGTCGACAAGCAGCGCAAGCAGGGGACCCTCGACGGCATCCTCGTGGTGGCCGTCGAGGGTGCGCTCGAGCAGGTCTCTCGCGAGCGCCGTCTCACCGCGAGCAAGGTGCAGACCAACGAGAGGACGGACGGCGTCTTCGTGATATTCGAGTCCGGCGAGTAGCTCGGCCGCATCTTCGATCCGGCCCTGGCGCATTCGCAACTCCGCGAGCCGACAGAACGCAGTGCCGCGGAGGTAAAAGTCGCTCGAAGACAAGATCTGCGCGGCGCGGAGCAGTTCCTGTTCCGCCTCGGCCCACCGACCGGCGGCGATCAAGATACCGCCGTAGTGCGCGCGGCAATAGCCCGCGACCGCGCCGAGCTTGCGGCTACGCACGAAATCATCGGCCGCGCGCAGCCATTGCTCGGCCCGCACGATGTCGTTGGTTCGGTCGCAGATGTGGAACAGGCCGCAGAAGACGCCTTCGACGACGGAAAGGTCCTCGACGTCGCCCGCGCAGACGCCGGCGAGTGCCGCGTCCATATAGACGAGTCCTTCGTCTGTGAACCCGGAACACACGAGCATGATGCCGAGACATACGAGCGCCTCGCACTCGAGGTCACAGTCGCCGTAGCGACGCGCCGTGGCGATCACGGCGAGGTAGGAACGTTTCTGGGCCTCGAGATCGCTGCCGGCCCTGGCTTCGGCCAGGAGGACCCACCCGTGCTCGTTGCCGCCCTCGCTGGCTTGTAGCAGGAGGCTGCGCGCTCGCTCGACCCAACCGCGGTAGACGGCCCAGTCGCCGACGAGCGACCCACGGAACCAACCGAGCGTCCGCGCCGCTCGCGCGGCGTCGAGCAGCTTGGCCTCTCGGCGGTACGCCGCGTAGGCGCGTTCGTAAGTGGTCATCGCCTCGGCGTAGTCGCCGGCGAGGTGGATCGCCTTGGCCAACCCCTCCAAAGCCTCGCCACCGGCACTCTCCTCGGCGGCCTGCTCATATGCCCGGCGAGCGGCGTCCGCATCCCCGCGGCGATACGCCTCACGCCCTTCGCGGATCAGCACGTCAACAGACGCCGCACTCACGTTCCGATGATGGCACCGTCGTCGTTCGGTCGCCTCACGCAATGACCGCCTTCGGCCGTCAAGAATGCCGAGCAAGGTTCGCGAAGGGTTCGAAAGACGTCCCGCAAGGCCCGCTCGTTGGCGAGGTCTGCGACGCCTTCCCGGTTCAGGGCACGAACCCCACCTCACAGAGTGTTTCGAAAGCGCCGGGGGTTATCGTTTTCCGATGAGCGGTCAGGGAGCTGTCCACGACTACGGATCCGACATCTACACCGAGGCTGACGGCAGCGACGACACTCTCGCGAACCTCGGTCCGCTCGGTCCCCTTGCCGGCATCTGGACGAGCGTCGAAGGGGCGGACGTCCATCCCATAGGTTCTGGGTCGGACGTCACAGGGCCGGTCGTCGACGGCGACGAGCACAACGTCTTCGTCGAGCGGTACGAGTTGCACCCCATCGACCGGCAGACCAACGGACCGCAGTTGTTCTACGGTCTGCGCTATCACACCCATATCGTCAAGCCGGGTGAAGTCGAGACCTTCCACGACCAGGTCGGGTACTGGCTCTGGGAACCGGCCGCACGCACCGTTCTCCACACGCTGGCGATTCCGCGGGGCCAGGTTCTCCTGGCCATAGGCACAGCAGGACCGGATGCCACCGAGTTCGAGGTCAGCGCGACGCTCGGTTCCGAGGTCGACGGCATCTTGTCGAACCCATTTCTCGACCGAGCCTTCCACACGGTCAGCTTCCGCATGCGCGTCACAGTCCACGACAATGGCACGTGGTCGTACGAGGAGCACACCGCGCTGCGCATCCCCGACCGCCAAGGTTTGGTCGATCACGTCGATCGCAACACGCTCAGGCGGATCGGCGCGCCAATACCCAACCCACTCGCGACTCATTGAAGGTCGCGGACATGCCACGGCGTGAGCGTTCACACCCGGACCACCGCAGCGGCGTCGGCATCGATGATGTTCGGGAACTGGGTGCAGAACTCGACCGGGAGATCGTCGGGGACTTCATCGCTGTCGAGGACAGATCCGGTCGGTTTCTCGGCCGCCACCCGAGCGCAGGGCGTACCGCCGCCCTTGCCGAGGCCGTGGTCCGCCAAGAAGGGGCCCAGCAACTGGGCCTGGTCGCGTCGGGAGCGGCGTTCTGGTTGGTGATCTCCGCGGCCCCAATAGCAGTCGCAGTCGTGAGCCTCTACGGGCTGATCGTCGACCCCGGACGGGTGGCCAGCGACCTCGGAGACCTCGCGAACGCCGCACCCGCCTCGCTCGGTTTGCTAATTCGCGAACAGCTCCAGCGCGTGGCAGCCACCGATGGTACGCAGCTCACGATCGGGCTCATCATCTCCGTCGCTCTGGCGGTGTGGTCTGCTTCGGCCGGCATCTACAACCTCGACCGCGCCATCCGCGACGCGTACGGACTACGACGGCAGCGTTACGTCGACGCCCGCGCCCGCTCGTTGGCAGCGGCGGCCATCTTGGTCGTGGTGCTGGGCGCCATCGCGCTCATGACCGCGGCGACCCTCGCCCACTCGCGCGGCCTGCTCCCACTGGCGGTGGGCGTTCCGTCCATCTTCGTTTGCATCGTCGCTGCTCTCACCGGCCTTTATCGCTTCGCCGTGGGTCAGCGCATGCGCCTGCGCGCGCTGCTCCCCGGTGCGGTCGCAGCCGCGGCGGGAATGATTGCCCTACTGATCGGCTTCGGCGCGTACGCGTCGGCCTCCACCCACTTCACCGCTGTCTACGGCGCGTTCGGCGCCGCGGTCATCGGCATGGTGGCCACGTACCTCGCGGTGTACGCGACCCTCCTGGGCGCGGTGCTGAACGTGGTACTTGCCCGAACTCGCCCGGGCCCGTCCGGGACAAGCGACTCACCCACCTAACGCGCGCGCATGACGCGGGCGCCTCAGGCGCTGGACGCGACGGCGAGCACCTGCCAGTCGCCGGGGACGCCCTTGAGGGAATGACGGCCTCGGTCGTCGAACGCGATGCCGCTACCGGCAACCAGGTCGCGTACCGTCGACGACACATAGACCTCGCCGGCGCCCGCGAGCGCCGAGATCCTTGCGCCGATGTGCACGGCGATGCCCGCGACGTCATCGCCGCGCAGCTCGCATTCGCCCACGTGCAGTCCGGCGCGGACCCCGAGATCGAGCTGACCCGCGGCGTCGACGATCGCCCGCGCGCACTTGATGCCTCGAGCGGGACCATCGAAGCGGGCAAGCACCCCGTCACCGGTGGATTTCACCATGATGCCGCGGTGCCGTTCGATCTCCGCCTCTGCCGCGCGATCGTGCGCGTCGAGCAGCTCGCGCCAGCGCCGGTCGCCGAGCTCTGCGGCGCGGGGCGTGGAGTCGACGATATCGGTGAACAAGACCGTTGCGAGCACGCGATCGATGTCGACCGCTGGTTCCGGTCGCGACCCGGTGATGAACTCCTCGATGATGTCGAGCGCTTCGGCTTCGGCATCCGCGATGAGGCTGATGTGCCAGTCGCCCGGGAGCTCGACGCGACGGGCACCGGGAATCAGCTCGGCGAGTGCGACGGCCCTGCCCCGCTCGAGGATGGGATCGTCGCTGCGATGGATCACCAGCGTCGGGGCCGAGATCACCGGCAGAACGCCGCGTATGTCGTTGTCGAAATTCATGGCCATGAGGGCACGCGCCATCCGCGGGGACATCGAGTACCGCTCGAGCTTGGCGAGACGCTCGACGTCTCGTTCGCTCCCCACTCGCACGAGCACTGACATGACCGCACCCGAACCCCAAGCGTTCTGGACCCACGGAAGCAGCGCCGAGCGGATCTCCTCGCTCGCCGGCGGGCCCACGCCTGCCTCCCAGAGCACCAACGATGACACCCGATCCGGGTAGGTCGCCGCGAACATCGCGGACATGGAAGCACCTTCGGAGATACCGACCAGCGCCGCTCGTTCGATCTCCTCGGCATCCATGACCGAACGGAGGTCGTCCATACGCTGCTCGAGCGTGGCCGGTTCCGAGATGCGATCCGAGAGTCCGACGCCCCGCTTCTCGATCTGCGTGACGCGCGAGAATCGCGCGAACCGATCGAAGATCCGGCCACTGTACGGCGGCTCCCACATCAGCTCGAGGTGTGTGGCGAACCCCGGCGTGACCACGACGTCGATCTGCCCGCGGTCGCTCCGGCAGTACGCGATGTTCACCTCGCCCGAATCCGCGTACCGGGTCTTCGGCCGATCCACGATTGCAAGAATACGCAGCCGTCGTGTTCGGGCTCGACAGCCGTCCGCAGCGGCGTGGTGTCCGGGATCGCCTGCTCATCGGCACCGATTCGCGCGTGCGGCCGGCGGCTCGACCAGAATCGCGGCGTGGCTACTTGGGCTCAGTTCGAGACCGAAGCCCCGGAGGTTGCCGCGGTCGCCACGCGACTGTGGCCCGGCGTCGTCGCATTGCATCGTCGCGAGCCCGTTCCCGAGGAGGCGTCGGTGTTCGCGATCAGCTATCTCGCCACGGTGCGACGCGACGGAAGTCCGCGCCTGCATCCGTTCTGCCCGATCCTGGCGGACGGGCGCTTGTTTGCAGCGATACCGCGGTCATCACCCAAGGGTTGGGACCTCCGTAGGCACCCTCGCTGCGCAATACACGCACTTCCCGGTCCCGAAGACGACGAGTTCTCCATCCGCGCTTCCGCACTCGAGGTGACGGACGACGCGCCGAAGCGGGCGCTGGTCCGCGACATCGTGGTGAACAGCCGAGTCGGCGGAATGATCAAGACGGTCTCGAACGACCCGCTCTTCGAGTTCGACTCGAACAGGTCGACGTCGCGCGGTGGCTCGACATCGGTCAACCCGGTACCCGTGCTGTTCGTCGTCAGTGGCGAGCCGTCGAAGACTGAGGCTGGGGCGAGGCCACCGGCGTGTGTGTCCCTGTACGACCATCACGTCCTCGCCAACGAACGGTCGTCCCGCGTAATCGTTAGTGTCGCTATGTGCTCGACGAGGTGAGCTGGATGCGTGAGGCGCTCGCCGAGGCGCGCCGCGCGCCGGCACACGATGACGTGCCGATCGGCGCGATCGTCGTGCAGCTCTCGACCGGCGTGGTCGTGGCCCGCGCACACAACACACGGGAGCGGGACCACGATCCGACCGCGCATGCCGAGCTCGTCGCGCTGCGCGACGCATCGGCGGCGGCAGGCACGTGGAGGCTCGCCGACCATGCGCTGGTCGTCACACTCGAACCGTGCCCGATGTGCGCGGGCGCGGTGTGGGCCGGCCGGCTGCCGCTGCTCGTGTTCGGAGCGGCGGATCCCAAGGCGGGTGCCGCCGGCAGCCTCTACAACCTCGCGGCCGACCCGCGGCTGAACCACGAGACCGAGATCGTGCCCGGTGTGCTCGCCGCCGAATGCGGCGCGCTGGTCACCGAGTTCTTCCGCCGGCGCAGAGGGAACGAGCAGCGGCACCGCGCGTAGCGACAGAGCAGTAAGGGCGCTGCTTCCATCCCGTATCATCTCGCCCCGGAGGGATGCGAGAGCGGCCGAATCGGATGGTCTCGAAAACCATTGTGGCGCAAGTCACCGTGGGTTCAAATCCCACTCCCTCCGCTGTGTGATGTGTCGCGACATCGGCGACGTATGTGTCAGGTCATCGTAGAGATCCAGCCGAGGGTTTGGGGTTGGTAGTCGCGGCTGGGGTCGAGGGTCAGGTGGCGGAGTGGTTCGCCGTTTGGGGTGACGATTCGGATG
>JBBQXS010000064.1:0-21066 GCA_038209365.1 Acidimicrobiia bacterium
CACTATCTCGGTCGTCGCCGCAGAGCTATAGGTCCGCGCCGCCAGAGCGGTCGACCCGACATAGGGGGTGATCACATAACCGCTGATCGCCGAACCATTATCCGCGGGCGCAGTCCATTTCACCGTCGCTTGCGCGTTCCCCGGCACTGCCGACGGCCCGATCGGCGCCACCGGCGCCCCCACCGTCTGCGCAACGGTCGGGACCGACCAATCAAGTCGTCCCTCGACTATTGCTTGGCGCGTGGCACATTCGGGCGTCGGCGCCCCTCGCCCGCCAAGAGGTCTCCTACGTCTATGCGCCGCGCACCGGCATGTTCTATCTTGCCGGCGGCCGCAGCAAGGTGCAGGAAGCCTACGACCCTCGAACGGACTCCTGGCACACGGTCGCGGCGTTACCAGCCGCTCTCGATCACATCCAGGCAGTGAACCTCAACGGCCTCGTTTACTACCTCGGGGGTCTGGCAGGGTGGCCATCACCCGCGGTCGGAACGGTATATGCCTACGACCCGGGCAGCGACGTCTTCTCGGAACGCTCCCCGATGCCGACCGGCCGAGAACGCGGCGCAGGCGGCGTGGCCGTCTACCACGGCAAGATCTATTACGCGGGCGGGCTACACGACGGCGTGGCTGTCCCATGGTTCGACGAATACGACCCGGTCACCGACACCTGGAAGCGCCTTCCCGACCTGCCCGAGGCCCGAGACCACTTCCAAGGTGTCGTCGTCGGCGACCGCTTCTATGCGATTGGCGGACGCAACACCTCGATCAACGCGACGACCACCGTCAACGACGCCTTCGACATGACCACCGCATCGTGGGTCACCGGCCTCGCTCCCCTCCCGACACCGCGAGGCGGCTTCGCAGCGACAAACCTCGGGAACAAGGTTCTCATTATCGGTGGCGAGGGATCCGGCCGTACGTACGCGACCGTGGAAGCGTACGACCCGAGCACCGACAGGTGGACCACCCTCTCGTCGATGCCTACCGCGCGACACGGGATCGAAGCCGCCGTTTGCAATGGCGGCGTCTACATCGCCGATGGAGGCAGCCGACAAGCCGGGGGCGCGCCCACCAAGGCACACGAAGTCTTCTTCTGGGGCGCGGCGAAGGGCTGCGTTTCCTCCGCGACGTGAACCTCATCGCGAAGATTCGGCGGCCTATCCGCGGCCTAGGCACCGTGACACCGATCACCGAGCACCTCGCGCAGGGCAGCTGACCTGCGCTTTCGCGTGTGGGCGTTGAGGGTCTCGAACCCCCGACCTCCTCCTTGTAAGGGAGGCGCTCTCCCAACTGAGCTAAACGCCCTTGCGAAGCGTCCAGGGTAGCGGCGTCAAGTTGTCACACGCGCAGGTCGCGCCGCCCGCCCGCCGACTTCCCAGAAGAACTGCGCCGCGGCCTGGCGTATCGCCATCGACCACGACGGATAGGCGTGCACAGTTTGCGCGAGCCGGCCGGTCAGCATGTGCGTGCGCATCGCGAGTGCGATCTCGTTGATCATCTCCCCCGCCCGTGGTGCCACGATCGTCGCTCCGAGCACCTGCCCGCCACCGACACCGCGCAACACCTTGCGCGGTCCGGCAACGATCTTGATGAACCCATCCGTCTCACCCGACGCGACCGCGCGGTCGACTTCGCGCATCGGCAGGAACGCGACCTGGCCGCCGTGCTCCGCGGCTTCGGTCTCGGTCATGCCGACGTGTGCGACCTCGGGGTCGGTGAACGTCGCCCACGGAATCGCGTGGGTGATGAACTTCTTCGGAAGCGGCGATCGCGACAGCGCGTTGGTAGCCGCGATGCGACCCATCTGGTCGGCCGCGTGCGTGAAGAACAGCTTCCCGGTGACATCTCCGACCGCGTAGACACCGTCCGCCGTCGTCCGCATCGCTTCGTCGGTTCTGATGAAGCCGCGTTCGTCGAGCTCGACTCCCGCCCGCTCGAGGCCGAATCCCTGGGTCACCGGCTTCCGACCCACTGCAACCAGGATCCGGGCGCCGTCGATGACGCGACCGCCTTCGAGGCGGAGTGAGAGGCCGCCGCTGTTGGGTTCTACGCGCTCGGCCTTGCGACCGAGCACGAGCTCGACGCCTTCGCGCGCCAACACCGTCGCGATGACCTCGGACGCCTCCGGCTCCTCCCGTCCGAGGACGCGCGACATTGCCTCGACGATCGTCACCTGCGAGCCGAAACGGTGGAAGGCCTGCGCCAGCTCGCACCCGATCGGACCGCCGCCCAACACCACACATCGCGCGGGCAACGCCTCGAGCTCGAACACGTTCTCGTTGGTCAGCGGCTCGACGTCGGACAGACCGGGAATCGGCGGGACCACCGGCCGCGATCCCGTTGCGACGATGACGCGGTGCGGCGAGAGGCGGCGACCTTCGACGCCGAGGGCGCGCGGGCCGACGAACTCGGCACGCGCGTTCCACGTGTCGATGCCTTCCCTCTTCAGCTGCTCGGCATCCTCGGTTCGCTCGATCGTGGCGATCGCGTCGTGCACACGCTTCATCGCGTCACCGAACCCCATGCCCTTGGACGCCGCCGCGATCAACGCCTTCGAGGGCACACAACCGGTGTGCGTGCACTCCCCGCCGAGCGGCCCGTCGTGCACGAGCAACGTACGCGCCTTGCGCCGCACGGCCTCCCGTGCCGCCGCGAGCCCACCGGCACCACCACCGACCACTACGAGGTCGTACTCGGCGTTCATCGATTCCTCCCGCCGGGGCGTGTCGGTGCGATGATCACATCGGTGATCAAGCCTCTCACGCGTACCGCGGGCGCAGCCGCGCTCGGATACCTGTTCGGCACGCTGCCGTCCGCGGATGTCGCGACCCGGCTCGCGACCGGCGGCGCGGTCGATTTGCGCACCGCCGGGTCTGGCAACCCGGGGGCAACGAACGCGTCGGTCGTGCTCGGACCTCGGTGGGGCTATGCAGTTCTCGCAGCGGACATCGCGAAGGGCGCGTTGGCGTGCACCGCGGGGCGCGCGCTCGCGGGCGATACCGGGACGCATGTGGCGGGCACGGCGTCCGTCGTCGGTCATTGCTTTCCCGTATGGAACGGCTTCCGTGGCGGCAAGGGCGTGGCGTGCAGCGTCGGCCAGTGTGCGATGACGTTCCCCGCGTACTTTCCGATCGACCTCGGTGTCGCGGCCCTCACCGCCGCGGGTCCGTGGCGGCAACGAGCATTGGCCGCGACCGCGGTCGCATCGTTCGCATGGGTTGCCGGCGGTGTCGTCTGGTGGCGGCGAGGCTGGGACAATCTCTGGGGGCCGCCCGCGACCGGCATCCTGCCCCTCGCAGCGGCCGCGAGCAGCGCGGTCATCCTCTACAAGTTCGCGAGCGCTCGGAGGCCGGCGTGATCGGCGTGTGTACCGACTCGAACTCGCAGCTGCCGGCAGCAGTCGCTCGCGAGCTCGGGATCGAGGTCGTGCCGTTGTCGGTCACGATCGACGGCGTCGACTATCTCGAGGGTGTCGATCTCGATACGGACACGTTCTATGCGCTCTTCGCCGACGACGGCCATCCCGAAGTCAGTACGGCGGCGCCCGGTCCAGGCCGGTTCCTGCTCGCGTACGAACAGCTCGTGGCCCGCGGGGCAACTGCAATCGTGTCCGTGCACATAGGAAGCGCATTGTCGGCAACATGCAACGCGGCCAACGTCGCCGCCCTCGATGCCCGAGTGCCGATCCGTGTCGTGGACACACACGCTGCTTCGTTCGTCGTCGCGTGCGCAACGATGGAGGCAGTACGCGCCCTCGCAACCGGCGGATCCGTCGAAGACGCCGTCGCGCGGGCGATGCACACCGCGGGAACCGCGGGCAACGCGTTCTGCGTGAACGCGTTGGACCTCGCCCGGCGGGGCGGCCGGCTCGCGTCCGGCGTCGAAGACGACCCCGACGACCGTGTCCCCGTCCTGAGCCTCCGGGACGGCGAGATGAACCAGATCGGCAACGCGGCGACGATCGACGAGGCCGTGACGCTGATGCGAGACGACGTCCTGCGCGACGCGACCCGGCGGCGGGTGGCGGTCGGCGTGTCCGACAAGACCTCGTTCCCGATCGGTGACACCCTGGCCGTCGCGCTCGAGGGCGCGCCCGGCATTGCGGATGTCATGCGGTATCGGGTCGGGCCGTCGGTCGGCGTCCACAGCGGGCCCGGCACGGCCGGAGCGGTGTACTACGAGCTCTCGGAGTGAAGGTCTTCCTCCGAACGGACCTCGACGCCCGCCGCTCGCAAGGCCGCAGCCGTCACTCCTTCGCCGTCACGCAACGTCCGGCTGAACGTGCCGTCGTACACCCGCGCCGACCCGCATGACGGGCTGCGCGCTTTGAGCACCGCCTGCCGGGCACCGACCGCGTGGGCGAGCTCCACCGCGGCCGCCGCACCACGCGCGTAGGCGTCGGTGACGTCGTCGCCGTTCGCAGTCACCACCCGGTCGCCGCGACGCTCGGCCGCCGGCCGGGGGGTCGGAAGTCCTCCGCACGCCTCCGGACAGATCGGCACGAGCCGGTGGGTCGATGCCAGCTCCATCACCGATGTCCGACGTGAATGTGTGCCTTCGTGATTGCAACACGTGCCGAGCAGGCAGGCCGACACGAGCAAGGCCGGCGGTTCTTGCGGCATCCGGCGACAATTATTGTCGTCAACGGTCGCAAGAACCAATCCGGCGGAGGGATTGCCCGTCGGCGGGCCGGGACTCGCATGTCGAGCGGCCGGGGGGAGCCGCTCGCGCTTCGTTGTCCCGGCCCGCTCCTGGAGTGACGGGCGGATCTACGCGGATCTAGGCCGATTGCGCCTCCTGCTCCTCCGGGCGCACCTTGGGTGGCCGGCCGCGCTTGCGCTTCTGGGCGACGATCTTGCCGTTGACGAACAGCTCGCCGCCCCATACACCCCACGGCTCGCGCCGCAGCATCGCGGCCTCGAGGCACGGCTCCTTCACCGGGCACTCCAAGCAGAACGCCTTCGCCGCGGCGATGTCATCGAGCTGCTCGGAGAAGAACAGCTCCGTCATCGACCCCGTGCCGTCGTTGCAGCGCGCGAGGTCCTGCCAGTCCGGCTCCCGGACCAACTCGCTTTCCGATTCGTATGGCTGGATGGCGAACATCGCCCTCACTCCCCGTCTTCACCGTGTCTTCGTCGTCTCATCTGTCGATCAAGTTGCTCTCGTACCGGGGCCGGACAAAGAGAAAGGCCGCCGGGTTGCCCCGACGGCCTGGAGGAAACTCCCTGGTAGCTGCTGCTACGGATGGGACACCTCGGGGCGTCGGGGCCGACCGTGCTTGTCATTGGTCGTACCGAGCGAAATCGGCGACCAGACGGCAATGGCCGGCGAGGCCGAGCACGGCTGGAAGACGCGCACGCGCGCGACGCCGGCCATGCTCATGGCTCCGGCTGCATACGTGCGGGTCGTCATCGTGGTCGTGCCTTTGCTGTGGATGCTGTGGAACATTCGGACGGTCAGCTGAGCATGATCGGCGAGCGGCGTCAACCGATTTTCTCCGACCCGTGCGCGCGAGTGGTGGATGACGGGCTGTTAGGCACCAATATCGTTGCCGCTCCCGACCATCTGCATCAGCGCGGCGTGCACGTCCGGTGAGCCCGCGAGGACCTCGCCCGATCGCAACCACGCACCGTCGTCGCCGTTCCAGTCGGTCACGACCCCGCCCGCCTCGCGGACGATGATCCCGCCGGCCGCGACGTCCCACGGCCCGAGCCGGAGCTCGAAGAAGCCGTCGAACACCCCCTCCGCCGTCCAGCACAAGTCCAAGGTCGCGGCTCCTACGCGCCGCAGGTCCTCGAAGTCACGAAGCGCGCGCCCGAGCACCCGTTCGTAGCGCCCGAGCAGGTCCTTGCGCCGGAACGGGAAGCCCGTTGCGACGATTGACCCGCCGGGCGGCCGAGCGCTCACGTGGATGCGCCGGCCGTCCCGGAACGCGCCGCGGCCGCGCGCGGCCGCGAAGCACCGGTCGAGCAACGGCGCGTACACGACGCCGGCGGCGGGCGCGCCGTCCTCGATGAGCCCCACCGAGACCCCGACCGCGTCGAAGCCGTGTACGAAATTCGCCGTACCGTCGAGGGGGTCGACGAGCCAACCAGTGTCGAAGGCTTCCCCGCCTTCCTCCTCGCCGTACACCGGGAGCTGCGACTCCCGCGTCAGCAGGTCGCGCACCGCCGCCTCGCTCGCCAAGTCCGCGTGGCTGACCCAGTCGCCGGGCGCCTTCTCCCGGACGTCGCGCGCGCGACCGAAGTTCGCTCGCACGATCGCGCCGCCGGCGCGCGCGGCTCGGTCGGCAGTGCTGAGCAACGCGTCGAGGTCGAGCGTGGTCACGCGAGTCCGGCTTCGACCGCGTCGAGGAGCTCGACGGTGCCGGCGGCGACGATTTGACGGCGGGCGCGCGTCTCCACGGTGACGAGCTCCTCACCTCGCGCGTCGCGCACGATCGCGCCCGACTCGGTGCACGCGAGCAGGCCGCCGAGGTAGTCCCATGGTGCGTGATATGCGCCCGGATCGAGGTATGCGTCGAGTCCGCCCGCCGCGACTTCGCACAACAGCAGCGAACAGCAGCCGAGCGCACGCGACTGCTTCCACCCGAGGGACGTGCGCGGCAGGCCACCGAGGCCCATGACGGTCTCCGCCATGCTGGTGACGGTCGATGCGCGGAGCGGCACGCCGTCGCGCGTGGCGCCCTTGCCGCGCACGGCCGCGATCTGGATCCCGGCGGCCTGGTTGACGACGAGGGCCGCAAGCGGACCGTCGTCATCGAGCGCGCACAGCGAGGTCGCCCAGTAGGCAATGCCGCGCGCGCAGTTCGTCGAACCGTCGACGGGGTCGACGACGACGGTGATGCGGGCCTCTGGTCGCTCGTGGACACCCGATTCCTCGCTCACGATCCGGACGGGCGCCTGTTCGAGCACGTCGCACACCGCGGCGTCGGCGGCGAGGTCGAGCGCGTATTGGCCGGGGCGCGCCGTCCGCTCGCGTAGCCCGGCGGCGGGGATGCTCCGCACCGCCGTTCGTACCGCTGCCGCGGCATCGGTGAACAGCTCGAGGAGCGCGTCCGGTTCTCTCCCGGCCATCACGCGTCGGTCTGGACGCGGTCGGCGTGCGTGTACACGTTGAAGCGACCATCGCGCACGAAACCGACGACCGTCTGACCGAAGCGCTCGGCGGCCGAGACCGCGAGGCTGGACGGCGCCGACACCGCGCACAGCACCGGGATGCCGGCAACCGCCGCCTTCTGCACGAGCTCGAACGACAGGCGTCCGGAGACGAGAAGCACCTCTCGGCCGAGCGGAAGATCCCGCGCGAGGAATGCGTGACCGATGAGCTTGTCGAGCGCGTTGTGGCGGCCGACGTCTTCCCGTACCGCGAGCAACTCGCCGTCGGGCGCGAATCGAGCAGCGGCGTGCAACCCGCCCGTCTCGCCGAACACTCGCTGATGCCGCGCGAGCTTGTCCGGGAGTCCGCCGACGACGCTCGCCGCCATCGTCGGCCCGGCGCCGACCGGCGCGCACCGCACCGCCACCTCGTCGAGCGCGGCTTTGCCGCAGATGCCGCACGACGAGTTCGCGAGGAACCGCCGGCTCCCGACGTCGTCTGCCAGCGGAGCGCGCGACTTCACGGTCACGACGTTGTAGAGCTGCTCTCCTTCACCACCGAGGCAGTACGCGATGTTGTCGAGATCCTCGACGCGATCGAGCACGCGCTCCGTGAGGCAGAATCCGGCGGCGAGCTCGAAATCGTTGCCGGGCGTTCGCATCGTGACGACCAGCGGCGCCGGCGCCTCGTTCGGGCCGTGTACGCGGATCTCCAGCGGCTCCTCAGTGACGAGCCGGTCGGGCCGGCGGCGCGCGCCGTGCGCGTCGACCGACAGCACCTGCACGTTCGCGGTCGCCCGGCGGACGGGCGCATCGGTGAGGCGCACGCGGTGCAACCTAGCTGGCCACGAGCCCGAGGCGGGCGAGGTCGTCGGGCGTGTCGACGTCCGCGAGCGCGTGCGCGTGCGCGTCGGCGACGACGAAGGTGGCGTCGCCCGCGCCGAGCAACGCGCGCATCGCACGCTCTCCTTGCGCGAATGCGACACGCGCGGACGCGATCGCCGCCTCGGACCAGCGCGAGCACGCGTACTGTCTTCTTCCCTCGACCGTCGGGACGATGCTGCCGTTCCCGGGATGCTCCACGAGCATGCGGACGACCGCGTCGTCGACGAACGGGAGGTCGCATGCGAGCAGGACGATCGTCGCGTCGCCCGCGAGCGCGAGAGTGGCGGCGCCGACGAGAAAACCGGCGAGCGGTCCTTCGCCGGGCGGATCCTCCCGCACGCACGGCAGGCTCGTGGCTCCGGAACCAACTTCGATCACGGGACTGCACGCTGTGCTGAGCACACGCGCGCCGCGATGCGCCAGCGTCTCACCAGCGACCATGAGCGTGGCCTTGTCGACGCCCATGCGTCGGCTCGCACCGCCGGTGAGGAGCACACCGGCGGTCATCGGCGCGTCACGAGCTCGAGGTGTCCGCGCCCGCGTCCGGGCGCAGGGAGTACCCGACGACGACCCACCCGTTCGCACGCTTCTCGAGGATCACGTTGTTGCGTACGCTGCTGCCCTGCGCCGCGACCTCGGTGACCACGAGCGCGGTTTGGTTTCCCGCGATCGACGTCTCGACGCGCACATCGGCACCGAGGCGCGCCCGCGCATCGGCACTCTCGTACGCGTTGCGCTTGGCCGCGACGAACCGGTCGCGACGCATGCCGTCGCGAAGCTCGTCACCCGAGAGGTCGAACAGCAGGTCGAAGTCGAGATGGTCCCACGCGTGCTCGTACGCGATCGCGACGTCGGCCGGACCCGGACCCGGCTCACGCCCGATCGAGACCCACATGAACACGAGCAAGGCGAAGAGGACGACCATCGCGACCACGAACACGATCATGCGCGGGGTATCTCCTCGATCGCGGCCGCAAGATCGAGATCATTGGCGGTGAGTCCGCCCGCGTCGTGGGTCGTCAGCGCGACGCGTACATTGCGCCACCGGATGTCGATGTCGGGATGGTGGTTCGCGGCCTCGGCGAGAAAACCGATGCGCACGACGAACGCGATCGCGTCAGCGAACGACGCACATGCGAAGGTCTTCTCGATCTCGTCGCCGGTGCGATCCCAACCCGGGAGGGACGCCAGCGCCGCCTGCACGTCGGCATCGGGGAGCACGGCCATCACGTCCATTCAACCTCACCGCACGAAATGCGCCACACTCGGAACGTGCCCATGGAGCTGCCCGACACCGAACCCCCGACCGAGGTCGAGCTCGACCGGGCGTCGTCGCTGACGCTGCACTGGCCGGACGGTTCGGTGACGCGTTACGCGCTCGACGACCTACGCCGGAATTGTCCGTGCGCAGAGTGCCGGGGCGTGCGCGACCAGGGTCGCGTCCCCGGCCCCGGCCCGAACGCGCCCGTCGGGCTCACGGCGATCGACGCCAAGCTCGTCGGCGGCTGGGGCCTGATGATCCATTGGAGCGACGGCCACGAGACGGGCATCTACGCCTGGAGCATCCTGCGCACCTGGGCCGACCTCGACGCCGAATAGAGCAGCGAATCCTCCCCCTCGCGGCGAAGCCGCCTCCAGGAGGTGAGTCGCGACCCAGAATTACGCGCTCTTCGGCTCGCGGAGGCTCCAGCGGAAGCGATGGTGCACGAGGGCGCGGACGATCTCGCCCGGTTGGGGCCGGGCGAAGTAATAGCCCTGGCCGAGGTCGCAGCCGAGCTCGCGCAGCGCCTGGAGCTGCCGGCTGGTCTCGATGCCTTCGGCCGTCACCGTGAGGCCGAGCGCGTGCGCGAGTGTGACGACGGCCTCGACGATCGCCGAGTCCTCGGGATCCTTGCCGAGCCCGTCGATGAACGACTGGTCGATCTTCAACACGTGGACGGGAAGTACCTTGAGGTAGCCGAGCGACGACTGCCCCGTACCGAAGTCGTCGATGCCGATACGCACTCCCGTCGCCGCGATGGCCTGGAGCACCGCAACCGCGCGCTCGTGATTTTCCATCAGCACCGTCTCGGTGACTTCGAGCACGAGGAGGGACGGGTCGAGCCCGGCGTCCGCGACCGCGCTCTCGACGTCGGCGACGATGTCGGGGTCTGCAAGCTGGCGCGCCGAGAGGTTCACCGCGACGGTGAGCGGACGTCCGTGGGTCGATTCGGTTGCCCAGCGCGCGGCTTGCGCGCAGGCCTCCCGCAACACCCACGCACCGATGGGAACGATCAGGCCGGTGTCTTCGGCGATCGACAGGAACTCGTCGGGTGGCGTGAGTCCCCGCTCGGGGTGCTCCCAACGGACGAGCGCCTCGAAGCCGATGACTTCGGAACGCTCGAAATGCACGAGCGGTTGGTAATGCACCCGGAACTCACCGTGGACGAGCGCGCGCCGCAGGGAGGTCTCCAACTCGAGTCGGCGGACGCTTCGCTCGCGCATCGACTCGTCGAAGACCTCGACACGCCCTCGACCCAGCTCCTTGGCCGAGAACATCGCGACATCCGCGTCGCGCAATAGGCGGGCCGGAGTGTCGCCGGCCCCGCACGAAACCACGACCCCGATGCTGGCCCCGAGGAACACTTCGGGGGCATCGCTGATCGCGAACGCTTCGTCGAACACCGATTGCACGCGGTGGGCGACCGCGACGACGTCGTCGACGTGACGCGCGCCATGGCACACGATTGCGAGCTCGTCGCCACCGAGGTGGGCGAGCTGGTCGCGCGCCCGCAACACGCGGTCGACGCGGCGCGCGACGACGGCGAGCAACTCGTCACCCGCCTTATGACCCAGGCTGTCGTTGACGATCTTGAAGTTGTCCACGTCCAGCATCACGAGCCCGGCGACGCGGTCATCGGAGCTGCAGGCGATCGCGTCCTCGAGCCATTCCATGAGCATCACGCGGTTCGGGAGCTCGGTGAGCGGGTCGTGCCTGGTCTGGTGCGCGAGCTGTCGTTGCACGCGGCGATGGTCGGTGATCTCGCGGGCAGCGCCGACCAAGTGGTCGCAACGGCCGTCGTCGCCCACGACGGGCGTGACCTCGACGGCCATCACTCGGCGCCGGTCGCCGCCTCCCCAGTCGACTTCGAACGCGACGGTGCGCACCTCGCGGGCGGCGCGGGCGAAGGCCCGCACGTGACCCACGAGCGCGTGGGGCGGCAACACCATCCGCAGATCGCCGATGGCGTCCTCGCTGTCGTCGAGGAGCCCGCGGTAGGCGTCGTTGGCGTACACGAAATGGAACGAGTCGTCGCCGTCGACGGCGACCACGAACGCGGGGTGGGGAAGGAGGCCCAGCAGCCGGGTGCCGTCGAGGTCGAGGCCCCCCGTTGTTCGCTGCTGCTCTGACACCTGCCGCTCCCTCGTCGCCCTCCCTCGGTTTTCGGCAGGCGACGGGCCCACCTGAATGTGTACGCCGACCAATCGGGGTGGATGGAACCGGCCGGCCGGTAACGTGGCGCCATGACTTGCCCGGCCTGCGGCGTGCCGGTGCCCGAAGGCGCCCGGTTCTGCCCGGAGTGCGGGCAACGCCTGGTCGTCGCGCCCGACGAACGTCGCCTGGTCACCGTGGTGATGGCCGATCTCGTCGGGTTCACGGCGCTCTCGGCCGACGCCGATCCCGAGCAGGTGAAGCGCCTCGTCGACGACAGCTTCGAGCTGCTCGTCGAGGACGTGACCGCCTTCGGCGGCCGGCTCGACAAGATCGTCGGTGACGAGCTCGTCGCCCAGTTCGGCGCCCCGGTCGCGCACGAGGACGACGCCGAACGGGCGGTCCGCGCCGCTCTGCGCATGCACGCCACGCTCGCGACCCTCGCGCCGCAGCTCGGGGTCGCGGTCCAGATGCGCGTCGGCGTGAACACGGGCGAGGGCGTGGTCGGCTCGATGCGAGCCGGCGGCGATCCCACGGTCATGGGTGACGTGGTCAACACGGCCCAGCGCCTCGAGAAGCTCGCAGCTCCCGGCGAGGTGATCGTCGGGCCCGCCACCCACGCCGCCACCCGAGACGTGATCCGTTACGAGGCGCTCGGTCCGCAGGGGTTGCGGGGCCGCGAAGCCCCGGTCGAGGCCTACCGCGCCATCGCGCCGCTCACCCGACCCGGACGCCGCCGCGCCCACGAACGGTCGCCGTTCGTGGGACGCGACGCCGAGCTCGGCGCGCTGGCCCACGTGCTCACCATGGCGGCCTCGCGGCGACGCCCGCACCTCGTGCTGCTCTCGGGCGACGCCGGCGTCGGCAAGAGCCGCTTGGCCGCCGAGATCGCGAACCTCGCGGCCCGGGAACACGAAGCCGTGGTGCTCGCCGGCCAGTGCGTGCCCTACGGCGACGCCAACATCTTCGGACCGGTCGCGGAGGCACTCCGCCACGCTTGCGGTCTCGATGGCGACGACACCCGCGACACCAATGCCCAGGCACTCGTGCTGGCGCGTGTCAGCGACGCGCTCCGCTTGCCGCCGGACTCGTCCGAGAGCGAGCGCGTCGCCGAAGGGCTGATCTACCTGATCGACGGCGTCACCCGGCCCGGCGTCGATCCCGGTCGTGCCCGCGACGATGCGCTCCGGTCGGCGCTCGCGTTCCTCGAGGCGCTGGCATCACACGCGCCACTCGTGCTCACACTCTCCGACGTCCACTGGGCGAGCGACGAGGTGCTCGACCTGTGCGACCGGATGCTGGCCCGTTTGCACAACTTGCCGTTCGTGCTCGTGGTGACGACGCGCCAGGGTCTCGAGGATCGGTGGATGGCCGAGAGCGGCCGGTACAACACGCTCGCGCTGCACCTGGAGCCGCTCGACGACGCCGCGACCGCAGAGCTCGTGCGCGCGCTCATGTGCGGCGAGGCCGACGGTCACACCGTTGCGTTCCTGCTGGAGCGAAGCGGCGGGAATCCGTTCTTCGTCGAAGAGCTCGTGGCGTTCGTGCAGGAGACTCGCGATGATGAAGGGCTGCGCGAGCTGCCCGCGACACTGCACGGCCTCGTCGCGGCCCGGCTCGACGCGCTGGAACCGTCCGAGCGTTCGTTGCTCGAGGACTGCGCGGTCGTGGGCGGCACCGGATCCGTGAGCGCGGTGCATGCACTCGCTTCTCGCAGTGACGCGCAGCAGCTCCTCGAGCGGCTGGCGGAACGCGACTTCCTACAGATCGACCGGGACGAGTTCCATTTCAAATCGGAGCTGATCCGGGAGATCGCGTACGGCACGTTGACGAAGGCCGAGCGCGCCCGCAGGCACGCGGTCGTCGCGCCGGTCCTCGCGGCGCGGGGCGAGGCCGGTATCGACCAGGCTGCCCACCATCTCGCGACGGCAGCGGAGCTCGTCGCGGAGCTGGGCGCGGTCGTCGGTGTGCCGCCCGACGTGCGCGACCAGGCCGTCGAGGCCCTGACGCTGGCCGCCGAGCATCACGAGGCGGTGGAGTCATGGCCGCCGGCGGAGCGCCACCACGCCCGGGCATTGGAATTGCTCGGCGTCGAGCCATCGAGTGCGCGCCGGCGCGCGTTGCTCGGACGAGGTCGGGCTCGAATCCAGCAACGGCTCGTCGACGATGCGCGCGACGACGCGCTCACCGCATTGTCGGAGGCGCGCGCGGCCGACGACCGCTACAGCGAAGCGGTCGCTCTGACGGTGCTCGGCGAGAGTGAGGCCGCGGTCGGCGCCTACGACGTCGCGGAAGCGACCTTCGGCGAAGCGCTCCAGATGTGGAGGGAGCTCGAGAACGACACCGGCGCCGCGAACGTGCTGCGCGGGCTCGGCATGATCCAACTGTTCCGCGGTGATCTCGACCAGGCCGAGCGCTTCGTCTCCGAAGCGCTCGGGTCGTTCAGGTCCGCGGGCGATCAGCGCGGATCTGCATGGGCACTCCAGAACCTCGCGTGGATCTCGTTCACGCACGGCAACATCCCGCTGACCGAGAAGCGGCTCGAGGAGTCCGCTGACCTCTTCGGTGAGTTGGGCGACTGGGGCGGACTCGGCTGGGCGTACGGCTTGCTCGCGTTCGTGCGCTTCAACCAGGGCCGTCTCGACGAGGCCGCCGCGATCGCCGAGCACATCGCGATCGAGGGTCAGGAGACCGGAAACCGGTGGGCGGTCGGCATGATGGGCGTCCTGCTCGGCCAGGTCGCCTTGTGGAGCGGTCGTGCGGCCGAAGCCGTCGACCGTGGTCGCGAGTCGATCGCGCTGTTCCAGGAGATCGGCGACCGCTGGGGGGAAGTCATGGCGACCGGTTGGACGGTCCGCGCACTGGCGGAGCTCGGTCGCGACGACGAATACGCCGCGTGCCTCACACGTTTCACCGAGGTCGCCCGGCAGCTGCCCGACGAGAACATGCACACGATCCCCGCGCTCGTCGAAGCCGGCGTGTTCCTCCAACGCGGCGACGCCGAGGCCGCGTGGGCCGTGCTCGGGCAGGTCGAGCCTCCGGAGGAGACGCACGTGGCCGCCGCCGACGAGGTCGCGGCGTTGGGTCTGTGCCGGTTGCAGCGTGGCGACGTCGCCGGCGCGATCGCCACGCTCGAGGCGTCGTTCCGCGCCGCCGAGGACGACGGCCCGCGGATGGCCCTCGGGTGCCGGCTCGCGCTCGCCTACGCCGCGTCCCGTCGCAGCGACGACGCCCGCGCCGTCATCGACGAGCTGGCCACACGGGGCGGGGGCACGTACTCCGATCGCATGCTCGCGCTGTGGGCCGAGAGCCTCGTGCACGCGCAAACCGGCGAGGGGGACGCGCGAGCGAGCGTGGATGCCGCGCACGCAATCGCTACCGCGACCGATGCACGGCTCGAGCACGCGATCGCTGCGTTCGCGCGTGCCAAGGTGCTCGCCGCCCTCGACGATCCGGAAGCGGACGAGGCCGCCGACGACGCGCAGCGCCAACTCGACGGCCTGGGAATCACCGCCGACGGGTGGGCACGCGTGTTCGACGAAGCGCTCGCGGGCGCGCCCACGCCCGAGCGGCGCTGATCGCCGACCGGGCTCGAGGCGCTTCCTTATTCCGATGAAGACACGTGCCGCATCGCCAGGAGCGCGATGTCGTCTCGGAATCGCGGCTGGAAGTTGCGGAGGTCGCCCTCGATGCCTTCGACAAGCTCCCGTGCGCTCGCGCAGTGTGCACGCGTGAGCGCCGCGGTCAGGCGGCTCTCGCCGTAGAACTCCCTGCCCCGGCGCAGCTCGGTGACCCCGTCGGTATAGAAGAGGACCGCGTCGTTCGGACGCAACTCGACGGTGACGTCGGTGTGCCGCACAGTGTCGGTCATTCCCAGCAGGGTTCCGAACCGTCCGATCGCCGCGGTCGTCCCGTCGACGTAATGGTGGAGCGGGAGCGGGTGGCCCCCCGACGCAACCGTGAGCCGGCGCTTGCCCTTCAGCGCTCGCAGGCGCGCCACGACGGCGGTGCACCCGCGTGCGTCGGCCCGCAGGAGCGCGTCGTTCAGCATTGCCAGGATGAGCCGCGGCTTGGAGTGCTCCATCGCCGCGGCGCGAATCGTATAGCGGCTCAACGCGGTGGCGGCGGCTGCCTCCGGTCCCTTTCCGCACACATCGCCGATCGTGATGATCCAGTCGCCGCGGCCTCGTTCGAAGACGTCGTAGAAGTCGCCGCCGATGACGCCCGCGGCCGCGGGCACGTAGCACGCCGCGAGCTCCGTGTCGTCGATCTCCGGGAGGTGTGGCGGCAGCAGGCTCTGCTGCAGGGTCTCCGCGAGCGCGGCGGCATCGCGGTAGCTCTCGGTCAGGGCGCGCTGGGCGGCGACGCGGCGAGTGATGTCGCGTATGAACGCGGTGAACGCCACGCGTTCGGGATCGTCGACGCGCCCGATCGAGAGCTCGACCGGAAACTCCTCGCCGTTCTTGCGCAGCGCCCGCGTCTCGACGCGGGTGCCGAGCAGCTTGGCTTCTCCTGTGCGCAGGTACCGCGCGAATCCCTCGCGGTGCATGGCGCGCAGCGACTCGGGAATGATGACGTCCACCATCATGCGGCCGAGCACTTCGGCCCGCTCGTATCCGAAGGTGCGCTCGGCCGCGTGGTTGAACTCGACGATGCGCCCGGATTCGTCGATCGCGACGATCCCGTCGAGCGCGGTTTCCAGCATTGCCGAGCGGCGCGCCTCACTCGCGCGCACGGCCCGCTCCGCCCGCCGCCGGCGAACGAACGACCCGACCTGGACGCCGACGGCCGCGATCATCTCCAGCATCTCGTCGTCCGGCTCGGCGACGTTCGCGCCGAAGAACTCCATCACGCCAAGGAACTCGTCACCGCTCACGAGCGGGCAGGCCAGCGCACACCCCAATCCGGCCCGATCGGCGGCGGCCGCGCGCGGGAAGTTCGCGTCGGTGACCACGTCGGGGACCCAGACGGCTGCGCGGTCTACCCATACGCGTCCCGGAAGGCCGACACCCGCCTCGAAGGAGTGCTCGCGACTTTCCTCGGCGAACTCTTGGAGCGAATCGCTGCTCACCCAGAACGCGGTGCAGACAAGGTGTCGGCCGGTGGCATCGGGCTCCCACAAGCCACCACAGCGAAAGCTCAGCGCGTCACACAGGACGGCCAGAACGTCACGACGGATCGCATCGAAGTCGGCCGCGTCCGCAAGGACACGCGCGACGGCGTGCTCGGCCCGTAAGCGTCGCTCGAGCTTCCATCGGTCGGTGATGTCGATCGCTGCGCTGACAATCGCCTGCAGCTTGCCGTCGTCGTCGAGCACGGGCGTGTCGACGGCGTGCACGATGGTGTAGACGCCGTCGGGACCGATCGTGCGGAAGTCACCTTCCCAGGTCTCGCCGCGCATCATGTGCCCGGCGATCTCCTCGATCACCGTCGTCTCGACCGCTTCGCCTGCGAAGTCGGCGCTCAATTGCCCGATCAGCTCGGCGCGGGGTACGCCGAACACGATTTCCGCCTGCCGATTGCATTGCAGGATCCGCCCCTCGAGATCGGTCACGAGGACCGCCACCTGGACGCGATCGAGGAGCTCGACGGCGGAGACGGGCAGCCCGCCGTCCGCTCGCCCGTGCGTCATCAGCCCTCCGGTCCCGACGACCCGTCTCCGTCAACACACGCTAGTGGCCAACTCAGGCGGGCGAAATGCCCAGGTCGTGTGCATTGGCGAGCGAGTCATTCGCCCCCCGAGACGAACGGTGCCGCCCGCAGCCGGTCGAGCACGACGTCGCACGCCCGTCCGTCGGCGAAGGTCGGCGCATGGTCGGGCACGATGCGCGAGGTCACCGCGTCCCGCACCACCTCGGCGAAGCGGCGCATCGGCTCGAGGTGTCGATCGGCGCCGGTCGAGCCGAGGTCGATGGTCTCGACGTCCTCGCGCGCCCCGCCGGTGGGACGGATCGTGAGCCGATCATCGGCGACCACCTCGACGACCGCATGCGCGCCGAACACCGTGAGCCGAGGCGCGACGTCCGCGACCGCGGCAAAACCGCTGTCGATTGAGACCGTCGCGCCGTTGGCGAGGCCGAGGGCGGCGGTGAGACCGTCCTCGGCGGTGCACGTGTGCATCTCACCCGCATCGTCAGGGCGCTGCCGAACGTCGGTCCGGAGGAGCGCCTGCACCGTCACGACCTCCGTGCGAAAGACGTGGCGGAGGTTGTCCACCGCGTGCGAGGCCCAGGCGCCGACCCAACCGCCGCCGAGCGCGCGATCGAACAGCCAACCCCACTTTCGCAGCGGCACACGCGACCCGGTCGAATGGTGCAACACCTGCACATGCTCGATCGCGCCGACCGAACCGTCGTGCACCATCTCGCGCAGCCGGACGCGTCCGGGCGCGTACCGGAACTCGAAGTTGCAGAGCGCGACCACACCGGCAGCATTCGCCTCGGCTTCGAGCGCGGCGGCCTCGTCGGCGTCGAGGGCGAACTGCTTGTCGCACAGCACCGCCTTGCCCGCGGCCAGCGCGGCGCGCACGTGGGGGGCGTGCAGAAATGGCGGCGAGTGAACGCTGACGAGATCGACGTTCGGTTGCGCGATCAGCGTGTAGACCGCATCGTCGTCGCGCGCCGACACCACGTCGACCACTTCGCATCCGTCCGTCGCATCGAAAACGGGCGCCACGACCCGGCGACCGAAGCCCGCACCGATGACCGCGACCCTCATTCGCCGAGCACCTCGGGCGCGTCGTCATGGACCGGGAGGTGGAATCGACGCAGCCCGGCGTGGGTGGCCGGCCCTATCGCGAGCGCCAGCAACACGGTGCCGACACCGACGTGCCCTCCGAGCACGAACCCAACGACCATGACCGTGCACTCGAGGACCGTGCGCACGATCCAGAGCCGATGTCCGCGCGCCGTGATCGCCGTCATGAGCCCGTCGCGCGGTCCGGGCCCGAGACCCGAACCGATATAGAGGCCCGCGCCCATCCCGAACAGCACGATCGAGCCGAGCAGGAACGGGATGCGTACCGCGAGCCGGTGTTGGTGCGGGATGAGGTACAAGCCGAGGTTCGCGATGAACCCGATGGAAAGCGCGTTCAGGATCGTGCCCGGCCCCATGCGCTGACGGAGCGGTATCCATGCCAGCAGGATCACGAGCCCCACGAGCACGACGACGAGGCCGAACGACAAGCCCGTGACCTCGGCGAGGCCTTGGTGGAACACATCCCACGGCGCGACCCCGAGTTCGGCGCGCAGTGAGACCGCGATGCCGGCGCCGAGCAGGAAGAGCCCGGCGGCAAGCGGCGGTAGCCGGCGTGCCAGCTCGCGCCCGCTCGGGAACGACAGCACTTGCGCGTAACGCGCGTCTTCTGCCTTCACGGTGCGAGCTGAGCCGACGACGCCGCGTCGAGGTACAAGGTCGCGTTCGACTGCCGACGCAAGATCGACGACGGGCACGCGGTGCTGATCGGTCCGTACAGCGCGTCGTGCACGGCCCGCGCCTTCCGGGCCTCCGGCACGATCACCAGCACACTTCCCGCTCGCAGCAATGCAGGGATCGTGACGGTGATTGCGTGGGTCGGCACGTCATCGAGCGTCGCGAAGTGCCCCTCCCCCACTTGCTGGCGCCGCGACGCGAGGTCCAGCGGGACGACCTTGACGTCACGGTGGTCGTCGAAGTCCGCGACGGGCGGATCGTTGAACGCGAGGTGCCCGTTCTCGCCGATGCCACAGCAGCAGAGGTCCAGCGGGAAGGTCCGGAGCAGCTCCTCGTACCGGCGCGCCTCAACCTCGGCGTCGCCGGTGTCGCCTTCGAGATAGTGGAACTCCTTCACGGGGAGACGGTCGGCGACGCGTTCGCGCATGTAGCGCCGGAAGCTCGCGGGGTGTGACGACGGCAGGCCCACGTACTCGTCCATGTGGAAGGCGCGCACTTGCGGCCATGCAATGTCGGTGCACCGCACGAGCTCGGCGAGGAACACGAGCTGCGAGTTGCCGGTGGCGAGCATCACGTTCGCCTCGCCGCGCAGTTCGAGCGACTCGCGCAACTTTCGGGCGGCATCTTGCGCGGCGGCTCGGGAGAGCGACGCGAGGTCGTCGAAGACCTTCACCGTGAGGGCGTCGACCGTCAATTGCTTCATGCGAATTGCGGGAGCCACGGTTTGGTGGCCGCGAGCATCTCGTCGGTCATCTGCTCCAGATGGTCGAAGTCGATGCGGCCGGCGAGCGGGTCGAGGAGCATGGCTTCGATCACCTTCTGGCGGTCGCCGGTGACCGCGGCTTCGACGGTCACTTCCTGCGAGGACACGATGCGCCGGAGCCACTCGGCGAGCGCGTACGGTGCGCGAGCCTGGTCGCGCGCGCGCAGGCCGTCGCCGTCGGCGATGCACATGGCCTCGACGACCACGTTGTCGGGGAGGTCGGGCGCCTGCCCCGCGTTCGGCAGATTGAGCGGAAACGCGCGGCGTTTGTTCCGCAGGAACGCGTCGATCATCGGCGCGACCATCTCACCCGATGGCATCGTCGGTACCTCCGTCACCGATCGCAGCTTCTCGAGCTCACCCCGATAGTTCCCGGCATCGTTCTCGCGGTCCGCAATCGTCGTGAGCGCGACGCCCCAGCGCTTCCCCCAGCGCGACTCCTCCGTGAGGAAACCCGGGAAGAACTCGACGAGGTGGCGGTCGCCGGCCCCTGGCAGCACACCGAAGCGCTCGAACAACGCGAACTTCACTTGATGCTGCGCAACGAGGTCGGCCTTCTTGAACTCGGCCGCGAGCGCGACGATCTCGGGATCGAGACCGGGCGGCAGATGGATCGGCTCGCTCCGCAGGCGCTGCGGGTCGGCGAGCAGCTCTCGCAGCCTGGGGAACGCGTCCTCGCCATCGATCCGAAGCGCGGTGAAGATCGGCAGGTGATTCACGCCGACGACGTCGAAGTCGAACGACAGGAAGTCCGCGTCGAGGAGGTTCGACAGCGCGTACTGGGCACCGGTGATCTCGTGACACAGGCCGACGCATTGCACGTTCGTCTCGCGCGTCACCGCGCGGCAGAGCGCAGTCATCGGGTTCGTGAGGTTGAGCAGCCAGGCGTCGTCGCACAGCTCCTGCATGTCGCGGGCGATGCCGACCAGCACGGGAATGTTGCGCAACGCGCGCATGATGCCGCCCGGCCCGACGGTGTCGCCGACGGACTGCTTGATGCCGTGTTTCTCGGGGATCTCGAGATCGTGGCGCATGCTCGCGAACCCGCCGGTCGAGATCGACACGACGACGTAGTCGGCGCCCGTGAGCGCTTCGGACTGGTCGGTCGTCGTCGAGACCGTGAGACCGACACCCTTGAGATCGACCATATGGCGAACGAAGTCGGCCATCGGTTCGAGTGGCTCGGGATTCACGTCCTCGAGCACGAGCTCGGCATCGGCGAGCGACGGGGTGTTCACGAGATCGAGCAGCAGCTTCGGGACCCACTGGAAGCTGCCCCCACCCACGACGACGATACGCGGCCCTGCCATGCGCGAGATCCTAGAGGGGGCGTGTGTGAGGGGCCGAAAAACCACCACACCAAAAACCCCAAAAAGCTAAACACCAAGGCAGCGCCCCCAATCATCGTAGTTGGTTGGGGCAGCAAACAGTAGGGCCAAAAAAAAATGCAAAATCAACTTAAAAACCCCACGCAACAC
>JBBQXS010000065.1:0-20534 GCA_038209365.1 Acidimicrobiia bacterium
TCCCCCACCCGGGGGGCCGGGGCCCCACGGCCGGGTGGTACTGCTACCCGCCGTGTTACTCCACCTTTGTGCCCGCCCCCCCCCCCCCGGGGGGGCGGCGCCTCCAAACATGCTCAGGGCCTCCATCGTGTTTGGACCTTCAGCCCGCCCCAGGCGGGCTGAAGGTCCAATCTGATGGTCAACTGCCGCGAAGGAACCACCCTTGGGGGTCCCAGCGGCGGAGGGCCGAGACCTCATCGGTCGTCGGCGGTTCGAGCACGGGGAGCTCGCCGTCTGCGACCCGCAGGTCCCAGCCGCACAGCACCCGCACGTCCTCGACCGTCGTGCCGGGGGCGAGCGCCGTTAGCGTCAGCTCGCCGTCTCGCTTCTCGAACGTGCCGAGGTCGGTCACGAGCGCGCACACCCGGTCGCCCGGCGACGTCACGTAGCTGCACTCCGCCACGGTGCGCTGCGCGGTGAGTGTCGCGACGATCACGTTCTCGGCGGCCATGCTCGCGACATCGTTGCCGCCCCCCGAACCGACGAGGAACGGCCGCGGCATCACGTGTGTCGAATTGATGTTGCCCACGCGGTCGATTTGGGCGCCGCCGAGACAACCGATCGTCGTGGTTCCGGCCCCGCCCACGAGCGCGCCGAGGACGAACTGGGCGTCGGCCAGCATCAGCGCGGTCGGAAAGTTGCGGTGGTTGAGGACGAACGGGTCTGCGAGCGTCGCGTCGTAGCCCCACAATCCGATCTCGGCGGTGAGCTGCACATCGGAGCCCGCAGCACGCGCGAGCTTCACGCCCAGCCACGCCGCGAGATTCGCGACTCCTGCACCCGCGAGCACCGCATCGGCCTCGATCGCCAGCACGCGCCCGGCCAGATGGCGCGCGCCCCACACCGCCGCGCGTTCCCACGCGTTCACCGGCGCGTCGAGATCGAGTGGGTACGACGCCTCGTCCGCCTGCCACGAATCGGGCGCGGCCTTCGCACGCAGCTGCCCGACGCGCGAAGCGCCGAGCCTCTCGAGCCAGGCATCCTGGGTCGCGACGTCGAGGACCCACTCGCGGATCCACGCGTCGTATGCCTCGGGTTCGGCGCGCGTCGCGGCGCGGGCCTCGACCCAGAAGTCGTAGTCCTCGCCGTAGCCGTCAACCGGGAGGCCGCCCGTGTACAGCCCGCCCGGATGTGCACCCATCTCGCACTCGACGACGGCGAGGACACGGTGCGCGGGAATCCGGACCAGGTGTGACCACGGCCGGAGATCGTCTACGACGCGCTCGACCGTGACGATCGCCCCGCGTCGTGCGGCGAGCGCTCCCCATACCCCTTCGAGCAACGGCGGATGCAACGCGACGTTGCCCTCACGGTCCGCGACGGGAGCGTGGAGCAACGCCACGTCCGGCACGAGCGGCGCCAACAACCCGGTCCGCCCGAACGGCGTGTCCACCTGGGCGAACGCGTCGTTGGCTTCCATCGACGAGCCGGCAATCGAACGTGTCACGATCGCCGGCAGGCCCCGGGCGGCCGCCTCCAGCCGCTGCGAGAACGCGAGGAACGACCAGTGCTCGACCTCGACCTCGCCCCGTTCGTACGCCCGCGCGAACCACGGGTTCGGGGTGAAGTTGGGAAACGTGTCACCCGAGTATCCGGTGACGACCCTGCGCACGAGACCGCCCCGGAAGAACAGCGCGCCGAGGCTCGACAACGACAACATCACGAGCGTGAACCCCGGGTCACGACCCCACCACTGCCGCACGACTTCGCGCGTCGCGGCGCTCCAGCGAGTGTGTCCGACCATCGGATGGAGCACGTCACCTGCCTGCACATGCGTCGCGACTGCGTCGGCGAGGTTGGCACGCTTGTCGACCATGCCCGAAAACTAGTGTTGTCGCGGGGCCGGTAACCTCCCCGCGAGTGGTTGCGCACACGATTCCCCCCGAGCCCGCGAAACCGGTGTCCTCAGGCCGTCGATACCGCGGCCTTTCCGCAGACGAACGACGCGCGGACCAGCGTCGTCGCCTCGTGCGCGCCGCGATCGAAGAGTTCGCCGCGCGCGGCTACCACCGCACGTCCGTGGAGGACATCGTGCGCAGCGCGCGCACCAGCCGCACAGCCTTCTACGCGTTCTTCGACAACCGTGAAGACGCGATGTACGGAGCGTTGCAGACGTCGTTGCGGCACCTGCTCGACACGGTGCGCAGCAAGCTCGTGCGCGCCAAGCCGGAAGAGAATGTCGTCGAAGTCGGTATCCGTGCGTACGTCGATTGCCTCGTCGACGATCCCGCGGCGGCGCGCATCATCTTGCTCGAAGGCGTCGGCACGTCGCCCGAGGTGAACGCGTTGCGCAGCCGGACCCGCCGCGAGATTGCCGATCTCCTCCGCGATCTCTGGCGCGAGTACGACCCCGACGCGGCCGCAAGCTCGCAGGCACCGGCCATCTCCGTCGGCGTATTCGGCATCTTGTTCGAGTCGATGGTGCATCTCGCCGAGACCGGCCACCTCGACGACGCGCCGTCGCACGTCCCCGCGCTCGTGACCGCGGTCAATCGGGTGATCACGCCGAACCCCGCGGCGTGAAGCTCGGCATCGTCACCCCCGTGCTGACGTTGCTCCCGCGCGCGCACGCGCGGTGGGAGGAGACGGCGGCCTTCGACGACGTGGTTGCGATCGTGCGCGAGGCGGAACGGCTCGGTTATCACCACTGCACCTGCAGCGAGCATGTCGCGGTGCCGGTTGCAGTCGCGGCTGTGCGCGGGGGCCGCTACTTCGATCCGCTCGCGACGTTCGGCGCGCTCGGTGCCGCGACCTCGACCATCCGCTTCGCCGCGCACGTCGTCGTGCTCGGCTATCACCATCCACTCGCGATCGCGAAGCGCTACGGAACGCTCGACGTCGTCACCGGCGGCCGCGTGATCCTCGGCGTCGGCGTCGGATCGTTGCGGGAAGAGTTCGAGCTGCTCGGCGCACAGTTCGACGACCGGGGTGCCCGGGCCGACGACGCGATGCGTGCGCTGCGCGGCGCGCTCTCGCAGCGGGAACCCGCGTATCACGGTGAATACTTCGATTTCGAGGGCTTTCTCGTCGACCCGAGCGCGGTGCAGCCGCACGTACCGATGTGGGTCGGCGGTCGTACCTTCCGGTCGCTCCGTCGCGCGGTCGAGCTCGCCGACGGCTGGGCCCCGTTCGGACTGCGTACCTCGGAGCTCGAGACGATGCTGCAGCGCGCCGGTCGGCCCGACCGCTCATTCGACGTCATCGTGCAGAACGAACATCCCCTCGATCCGCTCACCGAACCCGACCGGGTCGCCGAGCAACTCCGCCGCTTCGCCGACATCGGCGCCACGGGCGTGAACGTCCGCTTCGTACACCACTCCCGCGACCACTACTGCGAACAGCTCGCCGCGCTCACGGCCGTCGCGGGCGGCATCTGACCGTTCAGACGCGTTCGATGACGGTGGCGTTGGCTTGGCCGCCGCCCTCGCACATCGTTTGGAAGCCGTAGCGACCACCGGTGGCCTCGAGGTGGCGGAGCAGACGCGTCATCAGCGCCACACCCGACGCGCCCAGGGGATGGCCGAGCGCGATCGCGCCGCCGCGCGGGTTGAAGCGCTCCATCGGATACCCGAACTCCTTCTGCCACATGAGCGCGATCGCCGCGAACGCTTCGTTGCACTCGACCGCGTCCCAGTCGTCGGGTGTCATCCCGGCGCGCTTCATCAGCTTGTACGTGACCGGTACCGGTGCCGACAGCACCAACACCGGATCTTCGGCTGCAACCGCGAACGCGTGAAATCGTGCGCGCACCGGCAAGCCGTGCTGCTCGGCGAAGTCGGCCGACGCGATGATCATCGCCGCCGCGCCGTCGGTCATCTGCGACGAGTTGGCAGCCGTGATGTTCGGCGCCGGTTGCTCATCACTCGCCCATGCCGGCGCCAATGACGCGATCTTCTCGAGTGAGGCGTCGGCACGGATACCTTCGTCCTCCGACAACATGCGTCCCTCGGCCACCGGCACGGGGACGATCTCACCGGCGAAGAAGCCGTTGCGCGTGTTCTCGGCAGCACGTTGATGCGATTGCAGCGCGTAGCCGTCCATCTCCTCGCGCGTGATCCCCCACTTGTCGGCGAGGACCTGCGCGACCCAGAACTGGATGCCGAGCGTGTTGTTCGTCTGCGTCAGGAACTCGCCGCTGAACGGTCCGACGCCGCCTCGTGCGTTCGATGACATCGGCGCGCGCGTCATGGACTCCACGCCGCACGCGATCGCGATGTCGTACGCGCCCGCGAGCACGCCCTGGGCAACGAAGTGCACGGCCTGCTGCGACGAGCCGCACTGGCGGTCGACGCTGGTCGCCGGGACCTGCCACGGGAGCCCCCCGGCCACCCACGCGTTGCGCGTCACATTGCATCCCTGCTCGCCGGCCTGGGTGACACAACCGCCGACGACGTCGTCGATCAGCATCGGATCGAGGTCGTTGCGCTCGACGATCGTGCGGAGCACGAGACCGAGCAGATCCGTGGGGTGCCATTCGGCGAGCGCGCCCTTGCGCTTGCCGAACGCGCTGCGGGCGCAGTCGACGATCACTGCTTCGCGGGTCATAACCTCACTGTATGCGGATCGCGGTCCTGGTGAAGCAGGTTCCGAAGTTCGAGGAGATGGCGCTCGGGCCCGACGGCCGGCTGCGGCGCGACGGCATCGAGCTGGAGATGAACCCGTATTGCCGGCGCGCGGTCAGCAAGGCGGTAGAGCTCGCGGCGGAGCGCGTCGGTTCACGAGTCAGCGTGTTCACACTCGGGCCGCCGGCCGCCGAAGACGCGTTGCGCGAGGCGATCGCGTGGGGGCTCGAGCGCGGCGTCGACATCGAAGGTGTGCTGATCACCGATACGGCCTTCGCCGGGTCCGACTCGCTGATCACGGCGACCGCCCTCGCCCGCGCGCTCGCGCACGAAGGCGCGTTCGACCTGGTGCTGGCCGGCCGGAATTCCGTGGACGCCGACACCGGCCAAGTCGGCCCCGAGCTGGCCGAGCTGCTCGATCTTCCGTTCCTCACTGGGGTGCGCTACCTCGAGATCGAAGGCACCCGCGTGCACGCGCGCTGCGAGCACGACGACGGCTGGCTGCAAGCCGAGGTCGAGCTGCCGGCGATCATCTCCACTGCAGAGCGGTTGTGCGAGCCGGCCAAGGTCGACCCGGACGAGCGCGCCCGCGTCCCTGCCGAGCGCATTCGCCGACTCCGTGCCGCCGACCTCCGCACGGTGCGCGGCGGCGACACGTCGCCGACCTCGGTCGGCCCGGTGAAAGTGATGGCGGCGACCCGGATGCACACTCGATGGCCCGACGCGCCACTCGACGACCAGGTTCGCAACGCGGTCCACATGCTCACCGAACGGGGCGCACTGCGATCCGCGCCCATCGAGTCCTGTGAAACCGTTGCGATGTCGCGCACGCACTCCTACTGCACGATGGTGTTGTGCGAGCCGGACCGCACGCACATGACGCGCGAGCTCCTCGGGACGGCGCAGCAGCTCACCGGAAACGTCATTGCAGTCACGGTGGACCCGCCCGACGAAAAGGTGTTGATGTCATGGGGCGCCGACGAGATCGTCCACCTCGTCGGCGACAACGTCGAGGAGGACGTCGCGACCGCGGTCGTCGGGCTCGTCGCGAGCGACGGACCATGGGCGCTCCTCGCCGGGTCGACCGCATGGGGCCGCGAAGTCGCGTCCCGTGTCGCGGCGCGCCTCGATGCGGGGCTCGTCGGCGACGCCGTGGAGCTGGACGTCCAGGACGATCGGCTGATCGCCTGGAAACCGGCCTTCGGCGGTCAGATCGTCGCCGCGATCACGTACAACTCTCCGCTTCAGCTCGCCACCGTTCGGCCGGGCGTGCTACCGACGCTCGTACCCCGCGCCGTCGACGGCAACATCGCGCACCGCACGATGCCGATGCGCGGACGCGGACGGGTCCGAGTGCTCGCGCGCACGCGCGACGACGATCTCGACGTGCTCGCCGAGGCGGACACGGTGATCGGCGTGGGCATGGGAGTGGCACCCGACGAGTACCCCGCGCTCGAACCCCTGCGCACGCTCCTCCGCGCGGAGCTCGGTGCGACACGGAAGGTCACGGACAAGGGATGGCTCCCGCGTGCCCGCCAGATCGGGATCACGGGACGCGCGATCGCGCCGCGCCTCTACGTGAGCATCGGAGCGAGCGGCAAGTTCAACCACGCGATCGGGGTGCGCGGCGCGGACACCGTGCTCGCGATCAACCCCGATCAATCTGCGCCGATCTTCGACGCGTCCGACATCGGCATCGTCGGTGACTGGCGCGACGTCCTGCCGCTTCTCGTCGACACGTTGCGCGATCAGCTCGCCGCCGCCGGCTGACGCTGCGGCCGCCAGAACACCGCGAGCAACGACGCCGCGCCGCCCACCCCGATCACCAACGCGATGATCAAGCTCCACCAATGCGTCGGCTGGTAGTCGATGGCGTCGTCGAGCGACCATTCGCCCGGCCCGAGACATGCGATCGCGAACAGTGCCGCAACCAGGTTCATCAGGTACTCCCACCCTTCGGTGGGCCGGCGGAAGACGAAGAACCCGGCGCGCAAGTGGTTCGTGATCCACGCGACCACCATGGTGCCGATCAGCGCTCCGGCCGCCCACGGCGTGAGGAGCCCGACGACGAGCCCCGTGCCCGCGAGCAGCTCGGTGACGCTCGCCAGCCACGCGTGCAACCAGCCCGGCTTCATGCCGAGGCTCTCGAACCACCGGCCCGTGCCGGCGATCTTGCCGCCCCGGTAGATGTGGTTGTAGCCGTGGGCGATCATCGTCACGCCGACCGCGACGCGAAGGACGAGCAACCCGAGGTTCACCTGATCCGCAGCCATGAGCGCGGACGATACTCAGGACTACGGTGGCACGCATGACCGACCTCGACCTCCACGACGACGAGTACGACCCGTTCGAGGAGTTCAATCGCAGCTCCGGCATCGGTCTGGTCGAGAATCCGTACCCGTTGTTCGCGCTGGTGCGGCCGGACCACCCGATGAAACGCGAAGAGCTCGACGGCTCGGCGCTCGTCCCCGATGGCAGCGACATCGACTTCATGCCGATCGACCGCAGCATCGGTCTCTACACCGCCTATGGGTTCGACGCCGTGCAGCAGGTGTTGAAGGACGGCGAGACCTTCTCGTCGAAGGGATACGCGGACGTCATGGGCAAGGTGCTCGGCCACTCGATCCTCGAGATGGACGAGCCGGAGCATCACCTCTATCGCGGGCTCGTGCAGCAGGCATTCAGCCGCAAGGCGATGGACGTCTGGGAGCGCGAGCTCGTCCGCGACGTCGTGAACGAGCAGATCGACAACTTCATCGACCGTGCGACGAGGCGCGCCGACCTCGTGCGCGAGCTGACATTCCCGTTCCCGGTCATCGTCATCGCCCGGCTCCTCGGCCTGCCCCGCGAAGACCTGCCGATGTTCCACCGGCGGGCAGTCACCGTGATCAGCGCGGGCTTTGATTTCGATCGCGCCGCACAGGCGTCCCAAGAGCTCTACGAGTACTTCTGCCGCATCATCGCCGAGCGTCGCAAGGCTCCGTCGGACGACGTGATCTCAGTGCTCGCGCGAGCAGAACTGGAAGGCGTACGCCTCACCGACGAGGAGATCTGCTCGTTCTTGCGCCTGTTGCTTCCCGCGGGGGCGGAGACGACGTACCGGTCGTCGTCGAACTTGTTGTGGGGACTGCTCTCGCATACCGACCAACTCGACGCGCTGCGGAAGGATCGCAACCTGATGACGCAGGCGATCGAGGAGGGATTGCGGTGGGAACCGCCCCTCTTGGGAATTCTTCGCACGGCGACACGCGACACCGAGGTCGAAGGCGTCGCGGTGACTGCGGGCTCGACGATCGCCGTCAACATCGGGTCGGCGAACCACGACGAGAGGTATTGGGAGAACGCCGAGGAATTCGACATCCTCCGGCCGCCGCGCCAGCACCTCGCGTTTGCATGGGGTCCGCACATGTGCCTCGGTTTGCATCTCGCGCGCATGGAGACGCGCGTCGCGCTGACGCAACTCCTCGACCGGCTGCCCGGTTTGCGGTTCGACCCCGACGTCGAGCCCGCGCCGATCACCGGCGCAGTGTTCCGCGCCCCGACCGCGCTCCACGTGTCATGGGATTGAACGTGCTCGGGGGCGAGCTCGAGCCCTGCGGCTTCGATCCCCTGACCGGCTTCTACCGGGACGGATGCTGCGACACCGGCGCCGAGGACGCCGGCGTGCACGTCGTGTGCGCGGAGATGACCGAGCAGTTCCTCGCGTACTCGATCGAGGCCGGAAACGACCTCTCCACGCCCCGCCCCGAGTTCGGCTTCGCCGGTCTCGCGCCCGGCGACCGCTGGTGCCTCTGCGCGTCACGCTGGCAGGAAGCATTCGAGGCCGGTGTCGCGCCGCCTGTGTTTCTCGCTGCGACACACGCGGCGGCGGCCGAATGGTGCTCGCTCGAGGCCCTGCGCGCGTACGCCGTCGACGTGTGACGGCTCGCCGCGCCGGTCGTACACTGTTGCCGACCGGCGCACCCACCGACGGTGAGCGCGCGGGAGCCATTCTCACTCGGAGGACACCGCATGCGCCTCGAAGACCTCGTTCTCGTCAGCGTCGACGATCACGCCGTCGAACCGCCTGATCTCTTCGAGGGCCGGCTCCCGGAGAAGTACGCCGACGTCGCGCCGCGCCTCGTCCGGAAGGAGAGCGGCATCGACGTGTGGCAGTTCATGGGCTCGGAGCTGCCGAACATCGGGCTGAACGCGGTCGCGGGCCGTCCGCCCGAGGAGTACGCGATGGATCCGCAGTCCTTCGACGACATGCGAACCGGGTGCTACGACATCCACGACCGCATCAAGGACATGAACGCGAACGGGATCCTCGGGTCGATGTGCTTCCCGAGCTTCCCGCAGTTCTGCGGTCAGTTGTTCGCACGCGCCGCGCAAAAGGACGAGCCTCTCGCGGTCGCGCTCGTACAGGCATACAACGACTGGCACATCGAGAGTTGGTGCGGCGCCTACCCCGGCCGGTTCATCCCGCTCGCGCTGCCGATGATGTGGGACGTCGAGAAGATGGCGGGCGAGGTGCGGCGAGTCGCCGACAAGGGCTGCCACGCGGTGACGTTCTCCGAGAACCCCGTGCACCTCGGGTACCCGAGCATCCACTCAGGTCACTGGGACCCGTTCTTCGCGACGTGCGAGGAGCTCGGCACGGTCGTCAACGTGCACATCGGATCGTCATCGAGGATGGTGATCACGTCCGACGACGCGCCGATGGACGTGCTCATCACGCTGTCGCCGATCAACATCGTGCAGGCCGCGGCCGACTTCGTGTGGTCGAACACGGCGAAGAAGTTCCCGCGGCTGAAGTACGCGCTCAGCGAAGGCGGCATCGGCTGGATCCCGTACTTCCGGGAACGCATCGACTACACGTACGAGCGCCATCGCTTCTGGACGGGCCAGGACATGGGCGCGCGCAGCCCGAGCCAGGTGTTCGACGAGCAGGTGATCTGCTGCTGGATCGACGACCCCGTTGGAGTCGAGATGCGGCACAAGATGAACATCGACATGATCTGCTGGGAATGCGACTACCCCCACTCCGACTCGTCGTGGCCGCAGTCGCCGGAGGCGTTCTGGAAGCAGATGCAGGCGGCGGACGTCAACGACGCCGAGATCGACAAGATCTCCCACGCCAATGCGATGCGGCTCTACAACTACGACCCGTTCTCGGTGCTCGGCGGCCGGGAACAGTGCAACGTCGGCGCGCTGCGTGCCCAGGCCGAGGGCTGGGACGTGAGCATCGTCGCTCGCGGCATCAAGGCATCGGCGACGAGCGCGGCCGATCTCGCCAAGTTCGCGAAATCCGACCGCTGAGGGACGGGAGTCGTTGGCCCGCGGCCGCCATGTCCGACATGGCGGCCGCGAACTCTGCCCACGAAGCACTCACACCGCCCGCCGCGGTCGATGCCGCAGCCGCGGCACGAGCCCGCGCTCTCCCAGCGCCCGCATCGCCCGCTCCTCGTCGGCGTCGATGACGACGGCGTCGCCGGGCTCGCGATCGACGATGAACGTCACGACGCAGTCGTCGCACGCATGGGTCCCGGCCATCACGCACTCACCGCAATCGATGATCCGATCGGTCATGTCGGGAGCATTGCACCCGGGTGAGACACCTTCGTTTGGTCTCCCAGTGGCCATGGGTGACCAGTAGGCGACCAAACGGTTGGACGCTCGTAGACTGCGCCGGCTCGACAGGTCGCGAAAGGACGGAGGAACGCATGCAGGCACGCCACGAGGAGTTCACCCTCTCGACCGCGGGCGGTGGCGAGGTGATCGACGTGACGCTGCATGCCCAGAAGACGATCGCCAACAGCGGCGTCAGCGACGGCTTGTGCACCGTGTTCGTCGCCCACTCCACGTGTGGCGTCACCACGATCGAGCACGAGCCCGGGTGCAATGCCGACCTCAGCCGCGTGCTCGACGGCATCGCACCTCAGGACGGCCGATGGGAGCACAACGAACGCAACGCCGACACGAACGGCCACAGCCACGTGCAGGCGGCCTTGATCGGGCCCTCGGTCACGGTGCCGTTCGTGAACGGTCAGCTGTGCCTGGGAACATGGCAGAAGATCGTCTGCATCGACTTCGACGACCGGCCGCGCTCACGTCGGCTGGTCGTGCAGCTCCTCGGCACCTGACGCGCCGCACCACCGGCACGTCACCTGCTCGATCCGCTCGTCGAGGAGCTCCTCCTCGTCGATCTCGAGC
The DNA here is from genome assembly GCA_038209365.1 of Acidimicrobiia bacterium. Lineage (GTDB taxonomy): Bacteria > Actinomycetota > Acidimicrobiia > IMCC26256 > PALSA-610 > DASQHW01. The sequence goes on from JBBQXS010000065.1 coordinate 10,797, forward strand.
TCGCCGCCCAGCGAGTAGTGATGGAACGCGCGCGTCCGCCGCGTCGCGACGACGTCGAACCGGGTGACGTTGCCGCACGCGGCGCAGCGATACCGGGAAGCCACGGCCCGAGACTAGGCAACCCCGAACGTACTTTCGTTACGAACATATGTTCGTTACGCTGTCGGCATGGACCTCGGCACACCGCTGTTCGACGTGACGTTCGTCGTCGTCGACCTCGAGACGACCGGCTGCGCGCCGGGCGGCGACGCGATCACCGAGATCGGCGCGCTGAAGCTGCGTGGCGGCGAGTTGCTCGGGAGGCTGGAGACGCTCGTCAACCCCGGCGTACCGATCCCGCCCATGATCACGGTGCTCACCGGCATCACCGAAGCCATGGTCTTCCCCGCGCCGCGCATCGACGAGGTACTCCCACAATTCTTGGAGTTTGCGAGCGATGCCGTGGTCGTCGGCCACAACATTCGCTTCGACGTGTCGTTCCTCGACGCCGCGCTCGTCGCGCACGGCTACCCGCGTTTGCGAAACCGTCGGGTGGACACGATCGCGCTCGCCCGCCGTCTGACGCGCGACGACGTGCCGAACCTTCGCCTGGAGACGCTGGCGCGACACTTCCGCACGACCGTCGAGCCAGTACACCGCGCCTACGCCGACGCGGCCGCGACCGCCGAGGTTCTGCACGCGCTCTTGGAGCATGCCGGGACGTTCGGCGTGCTCGGCCTCGACGATCTCCTGGCCGTCCCGAGGATGCGCGCGCATCCGTCGGCGGCGAAGCTCGCGTTGACCGCCCGGCTGCCGCGCGCGCCCGGCGTCTACGTCTTTCGCGACCGGTATCGGAGTGTGCTCTACGTCGGCAACGCGACGAATCTACGGACGCGAGTGCGCTCGTACTTCGCGTCGAACCACCGCCGCGCCCTCCCGCAGCTCGTGCGCGAGCTGGCATCGATCGAGCATCGGGTCTGCGAGAGTGCGCTCGAAGCGGAGATCCGGGCGCGGCGGCTCACCGAGGAGCTACAGCCGCGGCTCAACGCGAACGGAACGACCCGCGCCCGGAAGCGTCGGGCCCGCGCCGGCGGCCGAGCCGGCGGGCGAGCGCATACACGCCGCCGTGCACGAGCCCGGCCGTCAGCAGCGCCACGAACGGAAGAACGCGAATAACGGGCCAGAAGCGGCCTGCGTCGTTCGCGAGGAACACGTCCGACAGCTGGCTGCTCGTGAAGAGCCCGGTCGCGCGCGCGAGCAGGAATATGACGACGAACGAAAGCGGTACCGCGACGACCCAGAGCACGAACCGCATCCACAGCGGCACGGGCGCGAACGAGGGAGTGGGCCCCAGCACCGGCGTCGGCACGGGCCCGGGTCCGGGCGGCGCCACCGTGCGTTTCGCGACGAGAATCGCGCGTGTTGCCGGGGCGGCCGCGACGGCGGGATCCGGTACCGGCAATGGAGGCGGGGCGGCCGGTTCTCTCACCTCGTTCGCACTGGAGCGAGCTGTGCGCGGCACGACTTGCGGTACCTTCAGCGCGCGACCGCATCCGGTACAAGGGAATGTCCCTGTGTCCGGTACCGCAGTCAGGGGGTGCTTGGCGCCGCAATCGGGGCACTGCAGAACGGGAGCCATCGCGTGCTACCCGGCCTCTGCGGCCTTCGCATCGTTGCTGACGCGCACGAGTGATTCGAGGGCGCGGGCCGCGTGACCGCCGTCGACCGACGCCGCCGCAGCCTCTACTCCCGCGCCGAGGTCCGGCGCAACACCTGCGACGACCAATGCGGCCGCCGCGTTGAGCAACGCCACGTCGCGGTGCGCGCCCTTCTCGCCGGCGAGCACGGCGATGATCGCGCGCACGTTCGTGGCGACGTCGCCGCCCGCGAGCTTGTCCGGTGTCGCCCGCGAGATGCCGAGGTCGAGGGGATCGAGCGTGATCGTGCGGAGGGCGCCGTCGGTCAGCTCGTGAATGGTGCTCGTCCCCGTCGTGGTGAGCTCATCGAGCCCGTCGTCGCCATGGAACACCATTGCGCGCACGGTGCCGAGCGCGCGCAGCGTCCCGAGCATCTTGGCGGCCATCGTGTCGTCGCTCACACCGACGGCCTGGCGCCGCACCTGGGCGGGGTTCAGCATCGGACCGAGGAAGTTGAACGTGGTCGGCACGCCCAGCTCCTTGCGCGCCGGACCGAGGAACCGCATCGCCGGGTGGTAGCGCGGTGCCAGGCAGAACCCCACGCGCGCTTCCTCGACGCAGCGCGCCACGCCGACCGGCCCGAGCTCGATCGCGACGCCGAGGCCCTCGAGCACGTCGGCCGAGCCGCATTTGGACGACGCGGCTCGGTTCCCGTGCTTCACGACACGAGCACCCGCGCCGGCGGCGATCAGCGCAGCCATCGTCGAGACGTTCACCGTGCCCGAGCGGTCGCCGCCCGTGCCGCACGTGTCGATCGCGCCGTCCGGGACGTCGACAGACGTCGAGTACCGGCGCATGGTGCGCACCAGCGCGGCCAGCTCGTCCTCGGTCTCGCCCTTCGTGCGCAACGCGACGATGAAGCCCGCGGCCTGCACGTCGGCGACGCGCCCTTCGAGGATCTCACCGAGCGCGTCGTCGATGTCGGCGGGCGAGAGCGCCGCCCCGCGAGTCAGCCGCGCCAGGATCGGCGTGAGGACCTCGTTCATTCGCCCTAATCCCACCACAAGTCGTGGTCGAGGACACCGCGCGCGATCAACCCGAGCTGCACCTGTGAGGTGCCTTCGACGATCGTGAGCTGGCGCGCGTCGCGGTAGTAGAGCTCGGTGAGGTGGTCCTTCATGTAGCCGGCGGCGCCGAGCATCTGGAGCGCCTCACCGGACACCTTCACCGCGACTTCGGTCGCGTAGTACTTCGCCATCGACAGGAACGCCACGTATTCCTTGGTGTACTTGCCTTCGTCGGCCATCATCGCCGACCGGTACGTCAACAGGCGCGCCGCTTCGATCTCGGTGGCGAGCTCGGCGATCTTCCACTGCATGCCCTGCATGTCGGCGATCGTGCGCCCGAACGCGGCGCGCTGCTTCACGTAGTCGACCGCGTACATCAACGCACCCTCGGCGAGACCGATCCCGCGCGCGGCGACGATCGGTCGCATCGAGTTCAATCCCAGCATCGCGAGCCGGAACCCGCCCACCTCACCGACCACGTTCGCGGCGGGCACGCGCACGTCGTCGAGGATCAACTCCCCGGTGTCGACGCCACGCACACCCATCTTGTCGTCGGTACGACCGACCGAGACCCCCGGCCACGCCCGCTCTACGATGAAACACGAGATGTCGTCGTGCTTGCGCGAGTCGGCGGGACCGGTCTTCGCGAACACGCAGTACCAGTCGGCCTGCACGACGCCCGACATCCAGCACTTCGTGCCGGTGAGCACCCAGTCGTCGCCGTCACGCACGGCCTTCGTCCGCATACCGACGACGTCGCTGCCGGCCTGCGGCTCCGAGAGGCCGAACCCGGCGCGTTGCGTGCCGGTGGCCACCGCCCGCACGTACTGCTGCTTCTGCGCCTCGCTGCCGGCGATCAACACCGGGCCGGTCGGCAGCCGCGTGAGCAGCAACATCAGGGCCGCCGTGTTCGAGTACTTGGCGACCTCTTCGATCGCGAGCGTGAGCCCGAGGATCCCGGCCCCCCCGCCGCCGTAATCCTCCGGGATCACCAGGCCGAGCAGGCCTGCATCGCGGAACACGTCGAAGAGATCCTGCGGGTACTCGGCCGTCGTGTCGATCTCGCGGGCCCGGGGCGCCACCTTCTCCTGCGCGAGCTTGCGGACCGTCGCCTGCAGCTCGCCGTATTCGGGCGGAAGGTCGAACGACATCGAGCGGCAGCCTACTGAGGGCGCGATCGTGCGACCCTCCGTCAGCATCGCCCCTGGGTGGCCGACTCGGGAGGGTCGGCGGGACGGTACGGCTACGACGCGCGGCGGCGCTGGCGCACGAGGCGGCGACGCTCACGCGCCGTGTAGCCACCCCACACGCCGATCTTCTCGCGCCCGGCCAGCGCGTACTCGAGGCAAGCCTCGCGGACTGCGCACATCGCGCAGACCCGCTTCGCCTCCTCGGCGGGATCTTCGTCGTCGTCGGGATAGAACACCGAGGGCTCTGCGCCCTTGCAGCGTCCCCGCTCCCGCCATTTCATCGGACCCATCCCAACACCTTCCGACACGGCCGCTAGATCCGCCCGCGACATCCCCACATCGGCCGGGCCCAGGGCCGAGTTGAGCCGTCCCGGAATAGATGTTCGACTCGCCGGAACATCGGGCCGCCTGCACCCGGCGCGGGCGTCCCCGCCCCGTACCATCCCCCGGATGGCCACCGACGTCGTCGCCCCCTCGCGGTCCCGGGCGGGGCTCGCGATCGCCGCGGCCATCGCCGCCACCGTCCCGGCCCTGACGGTGCGTCTGGGCGGCCTTCATCCCGAACCCCTCATCGCAGCGGTGATTTTCGGGATCGCCGTGATCGGCGCCGCCTTCATGCTCGCCTGGGCCGCCGAGGTGGTGCAGCTCGACATCTCCGCCGGCCTCGCGCTGGCACTGCTCGCGCTGATCGCGGTACTGCCCGAGTACGCGGTCGATTTCGTGTTCACGTGGAAGGCGGGCAAGGAGCCCGCTCGGTACGCCCCCGACGCCCTCGCGAACATGACCGGCGGCAACCAGCTGCTGATCGGTGTCGGGTGGTCGATGGTCGTGTTGATCGCGGCGTATCGCATGCGCGTGCGGCGCCGCGCGACCGGCGAGCCCGTGCCGCCGAGAAGCGCCGGTGGGACCGACGTCGGACTCTCGCGCACGCATTCGGTCGAGATCGCGTTCCTGGTGCTCGCCACGATCTACGGGCTCACGCTGCCGCTGCACCGCACGCTGACGCTGTGGGACGCGGCCCTGCTCGTCGCCATCTTCGGGTGGTACATCGCGCGGGTGGCGCGCGCGCCCGCCGAGACACCGCACCTCGTCGGTCCCGCACGTGCGATCGGCACCCTGCCGACGACCAACCGGCGCGTCGTCGTCGTGCTGCTGTTCCTCGGCGCGGTGATCGCGATCCTGCTGTGCGCGGAGCCGTTCGCCGAGTCGCTCGTCGAGACGGGCGAGCACTTCAACATCGACGACTTCGTCCTGATCTCGCTCGTCGCACCGCTTGCTTCGGAAGCGCCCGAGCTGCTCGTTGCCGGCCTGTTCGCGTGGCGATTACAGACCGACGCCGGCCTCGGTGCGCTCGTGTCGTCGAAGGTGAATCAGTGGACGCTGCTGGTCGGCACGCTCCCGATCGTCTTCGCGATCTCGTCGTCGTCGTTGCACGGGCTGCCGATCGACGCGGTCCAGCGCGAGGAGCTGTTCGTGACGGCCGCGCAGTCGGTGTACGCGGTCTCGGTGCTCGCCAACCTGCGCATCAGCGTGACCGAAGCGAGCACGATGCTCGGACTTTTCATGGTGCAGCTCGTCACCAAGCTGCCCTTGTTCGAGCCCATACACGCGACCGCCCGCATCAGTGTCGGCTGCGTGTACCTCGTGCTCGCGGCCGTGATCATCTTCCGGAACCGGGCCGCGATCCGGCCACTGATGCGTGACGGGCTGAAGACGCCGTACAGCGCGCTCGCGTCTGATTGACTTGGTGGTGGTGGCGAGTCGGCCAGGCGGCCGCGTACGGGCCCGCTCTCGCGAGCGGTGACCCGTCCGAGGAACGTCCGGACTCCGTAGGGCAGGGTGCTGGGTAACGCCCAGTCGGGGTGACCCGCAGGAAAGTGCAACAGAGAGCAGACCGCCGATGGCGACGATCCTCGTGACCGTCGCACAGGTAAGGGTGAAACGGTGCGGTAAGAGCGCACCAGCGTCCGGGGTGACCCGGACGGCTATGTAAACCCCACCCGGAGCAAGGCCGAGCAGGGAGAGGGTGGACCCGCCCGATCACTCCCGGGTAGGCCGCTGGAGCCGTCGGGCAACCGCCGGCCGAGATGGATGGCCGCCACCGGGCCGAGAGGCCCGGGACAGAATCCGGCGTACCGGCCGACTCGCCACCACCACCGTCGTCAACAGGCCAGAAAACTGCTCGGCCAGCAGCCGGCAACCGACCGAGGGTCACCAGGGCTACCCCGCGAACAGATGTGTTCGCCGACATGTGTCCCGGAACGCACGTTGGGGACGCGAGTGCCGACGCGTCGACACAGCGCGAGGCCTGGGCGCCGATCGGCAGTTATGTACCGGAGGCCGTCGTCAGAGTTTGAGGTCGTCGAGATAGTCGGCGTGGCCGCTCTCGTCGAAGCTGAACGGTGCGACGGGGACGAGGCAGAACTCGTTTCCCTCGGGATCGCTCATCACTAGAAACCCACCGGCCTCATACCCCTCGATTCTGCGACCTCCGAGAGCCTCTACCGCGGTCTTCGCGATGACGAGGTCCGGCACAGCGAGGTCGAGATGCAGGCGATTCTTTCCCGCCTTCGGTTCTGTCACCTTCTGAAAGCCGACGCTTGGCGCGCCCGGTTGCCGTTTCAGCCACACGTAGGGACCTTTGCGCCCCTCGATTGGTCGCCCCAGCACGGCTGCCCAGAACATCGCCAAGCGATCCGGGTCCGAGCAGTCGATGATGATGTCCGTTATCTCGAAGCTGGATTCAACCATCGCTACATCCTTGCCGGACTCCCGAAGACAACGCACACACATTGCCCGATCAGGCGTCTTCTCGGCGAGCGCATAGCGGCAGATCTGGCGCGACGGCGTCGTACGCGGTTTGGTCAAATGGGCGCAAGGTGGTGGCACTGGTTACGAGCCAGCAATACTCACGTTCATGCGTCGTCTCGTAACCGGTATCGATGATCATGGTCGATCGTGCGTTGTCAGCGATATTGAAGTCGCGTTCGGGCTTAGCCAACCCGGCGGAGTGGTCTCGGCGGAGCAGTTGTTCTCGACGGAGGAGTTGCCGCCACCCCTGGGCCCCGCAGGAAGGGGCGACCAACTCGATCTCGGCGTTCGACGAGGGCTGAGCTGGATGATGATTCGATGGGAACCGGGCGGCGAGTGGCCGATGCATTTCACTGACACGATCGATCTCGACGTAGTGCTGGACGGTGAAATCGAACTCTTGCTCGACGATGGTGCTCATCGCCTCGGACCGGGCGACAGCGTGGTCGTGCACGGCGTCGACCACGCGTGGCGCGTCGGCCCGGAGGGCTGCACGGTGTGCGTCACTGCGATCGGTTCGCCGCGCGTCTGAACCGAACACGACTCATCACGCGCGCACCCCCGCCAGCGCGGATCGGCAGTTATGGCTCGTCGCCGTTCGGCTCGTCGTCTTCTGTCGAGCCATCGCCGAGCTGGTGCTTGTGCTCTTCCCACAGCTCGAACCACCCGAACAGTTCGCGTGTCGTCTCGCGCATCGCTGCGAGGATCTCGGCGAGGAACGAGACGGGAATCTCCTCGATCGGCAAGGGGATCCGCATGACGATGTTGAACTTGTCGGGATCGACGGTGCCGGAGTCGCCAGGCTGTGTGGCGTTGAAGATGTGCCGCTCCGAGAAATGGACCCACTCGTTCGACTTCTCGTAGACGGGCGGCAACCAGTCGTAGATCTTGCCTGCGCGCTCGACGAGCTCGCGATCAGTGGCGTTCTGCTTCGGATTGTCGTACGCCTTCATGTTCCGAAGTTGCTCGCCGCCCATGAGCCCCATGATCAGCGCGTCGCGATCCGGTGCCTGCGCGACGTAGGCGGTGCGGACGAGCGAGTCGATTTGCATCCGCACGATCGGCGCGGCGACGGTGACGTTCCAGGAGTCGAACGCTTGGATGAAGCCCTCGACCAGATGGAAGGAGCGCAGCGCAGCGCCGAGCATCCAGAGGTCGGTGAGCCAGAGCGCACCTCCTGTACCCATGAAGCGCATGGAAAGTGTTGAGTGGTGGTCGAGGAGCTGCCCGAGCTTGACTCGGTTGGGGGCAAGTTCGTTCGGATACCGCTCGAAGGGCGCGAGCGATCGAGGGACGAAGTTGCTCATCTCGCGAGTCTCACATGCGGGTGCGCCATCGTCCTCTGACGTGTCAATCCGTGCGGGGTTTTGCCCCTCCTCGGCGCGATCAGATCGGCAGTTATGTACGGCGGGTGGCGAGCCGATAACCCGACCGGTGCTGTTGCTCGACCTGCTGTTCCGACTCGTTGGAGGAATCGTCGGCTGGCTATGGCTTGACGGCGAGACCCAGCGCGCCGACCTCACGGCGGCCGACTTCCTCGTCAGAGGCTCCGTCGCGGTCGGCGTCTTCGCAGTGCTGCTCTGGCTGATCTTTCGGTAACAATGCGATTCCCTCCGTAACGGTCGTCCGCTCAACGCCGATCGGCAGATATGTACGCGCGGGTCAAGCTCGGACGGCCCAGAGTTGCCACGTTCCTTCGATGCCCTTGAGTTCGTGGTGACCGCGGTCGTCAAACTCAAAACCTGCTCCGGCGACGAGCATGGGTACCGCGGCCGAGACCCATAGTTGTCCTGGGGCGGCGGCATCGAGCACGCGGGCAGCGAGATGGACGGCAATGCCCGCGATGTCGCTACCCCTGACCTCGATCTCGCCCGTGTGCAGTCCCGCGCGGATCTCGACACCGAGAGGTCGGAGCGCGTCACGCAATGCGGTCGCGCAACGGATCGCTCGACCGGGGCCGTCGAAGGTGGCGAGGATGCCGTCGCCGGTGGTCCTGACGAGGCGGCCCGAGTGTTGTTCGACGACGGTGCGGGCGATCACGTCATGGCTGTCCAAGAGATTGCGCCACGCCTGATCGCCCAGCGCTGAGAGCTGCTTGGTTGATCCGACGAAGTCGGTAAACAGGATCGCGGCGAGCGCCCGGTCCGACTCGCTCGGACCGTGCAGTCCGGCGAGGAACTCCTCCACCTGCTGCACTCCGGGTTCAGCAGGTTCGTTGAACAGCTGCAAGTCTCGACCGGGTATCACGACCAGGCGTGCGCCGGGAATGTGTTCAGCGAGGTACCGGCCCTCGTCGATGGCCTGCGCGGCACAGTCCTGGCGGTGCAGCACCAGCGTCGGGACTCGCACCGACGCCAGCGCGTCCCGCACATCGAGTTGTGTCTCCTCGGCGAAGTGGTCACTCGCCTCCCTCGGGCTATACGCCAGACGGAGCGTGCGAGTCGCCCAGTCGACGAACGCCGGGTCACGAGCCGCGTCGGGATAGGCGAACTCGACCATTGCGCGGGTGCCCCAGGTCTTCGCGATGTACTCGCGGGTCGCACTCTGGTCGCGCTGCCATTCGGACGACGCGCGGTACTCCCCGGGAATCATTGACGCGGTCGTGTTGACGAGGATCAACCCTCGGATGCGGTGGGGATGACTCGCTGCGAACAAGATCGAGATCGGGCCGCCGTCAGACGTACCGAGCAACACCGCCCGCTCCGACCCGACCGCATCCAGTACCGCCCGCGCATCATCGGCCGTTCGTTCCCAAACCGGCAGCGGTTCGCCCGACGCCGGGTCTGACGCGCCCATCCCGCGTGGATCGAACATGATGATCCGAGCATGCGTACCGAGCCGGCGCAAGAACTCCGCGTACGCCGGCCAATACCACCGAAGGTCCATCGCGTCACCCGACGTTGCCGTGAACAGCAGGTCGATGTCGCCCGTACCAACGACCTGATACGCGACGCGATCCTCACCCGACCACGCGTACTGCGTCTCAGGAACCTCGTCCCCGACCACCAACCACCACCCCGCTGCTCGATCAATCGGTATCAGCGCTACCGGTCA
>JBBQXS010000066.1:0-19939 GCA_038209365.1 Acidimicrobiia bacterium
TAGTGTTTGCCCTGAGGCGCGTGGCTCGACCGCTTCCTTCTTTTCATCATCGGGGGTGTGTTGGTACTCCCATTTTCGTGCCCACCCCACGCCCCGTCCACGCGACTATTCGTCGAGTTGCCAGTCCCACGGTCTCGTGACGCCCGCGACCTCGTCGGGTTGCGTCAGATCGATCGGCCGGTCGGCGACCGCGTCACCCGCCGCACGCGCGGCGATGACGAACTCGCGCAGCTTCTGCGCGTCCTTGCGACCCGGTTTCTCCTCGACGCCGCTCGACACGTCGACCCCCCATGGTCGCACGAGCCGTATCGCCTCACCGACGTTGCGGGGCGTGAGCCCACCCGCGAGCAACAGGCGAATGCCGCTCGGTGCGCCCTCCGCGAGGCGCCAGTCGAACACCTTCCCCGAGCCGGGGTTGGGCGAGTCGACGAGGATGACGTCGGCCGCGCTCTTGCCGGCATCCGCGAGCGCGGGATCACCCGCGGCGAACGCCTGGATCACGAACTGCACGCGTTCCCGCACCCATGCCACCTCGGACTCGGGTTCGGCACCGTGCAGCTGCACACCGTGCAAGCCCGTGCGTCCGACGATCTCGACGATCCGCTCCGGCCGTTCGTTGCGGAACACGCCCACGGTGTGAACCTCGCGCGGCAGTCGCTTGGCGATGTCGCGGACGGTCTCCGGGTGCACCTGACGCCCGCTCGGCGCGAACACGAACCCGAGCGCGTCGGCGTCGAGCGCGGTGGCGAGCAGCGCGTCGTCTTCATTCGTGATGCCGCAGATCTTCACGAACACGGGAGCCCAGCCTTGTTCATGGGTTCGGTCTCAGGCATCGATGAGTCGGCCGTGATTGAAGTCGTCGTACGCCTGGAGATCGAGGAAACCGTGCCCCGAGTAATTGAACAGGATCACACGGGCTTCGCCGGCCTCCTTCGCCGCCAACGCCTCGTCGATCACCGCCCGGATCGCATGCCCGGTCTCGGGCGCGGGGATCTTTCCCTCCGCATGCGCGAACTGGACCGCCGCCTCGAAGGTCTTGCCCTGCGGGTACGCGACCGCCTCCATGCGCCCGTGCTTCACCAGCGAGGAGATGATCGGCGCGTCGCCGTGATAGCGCAGACCTCCGGCATGAATCGACGGCGGCACGAAGTCGTGCCCGAGCGTGAACATCTGCAGCAGCGGCGTCATCCCGGCCGTGTCCCCGAAGTCGTACTCGAATGCGCCCTTCGTGAGCGTCGGGCACGAGGAAGGCTCGACGGCAAGGAGCCGCACGCGGCGATCGGTCATGAACGGCAGCGCGATACCGCCGTAGTTCGAGCCGCCACCGACACAACCGATGACGACGTCGGGACGGTCCTCGCCTGCGAGCGCGAGCTGCTCCTTGGCTTCGAGACCGATCACCGTTTGGTGCAACAGCACGTGGTTGAGCACCGAGCCGAGCGCGTAGTGCGAGTCTTCGCGCGTCGCGGCGTCGCGCACTGCGTCGCTGATCGCCGCCCCCAACGACCCGGGGTGATCCGGTTGGTCGACGGGCGACGGCACGACCTCGGCGCCCCACGTCTCCATGAGCACGCGCCGGTACGGCTTCTGCTCGTACGACGCGCGCACCATGTACACCTTGCACTCCAAGTCGAACTGCGCGCATGCGAATGCGAGCGCGCTCCCCCACTGCCCGGCGCCCGTCTCGGTCGCCAGCCGGCGAGTGCCGTCCTGCTGGTTGTAGTACGCCTGCGCGACCGCGGTGTTCGGCTTGTGCGAACCGGCTGGTGACACGGACTCGTCCTTGAAGTAGATGCGCGCGGGAGTGCCGAGGGCTTCTTCGAGCCGGCGGGCGCGCACGAGCGGTGTCGGCCGCCACAAGCTGAGGATGTCGATCACCGCGCCCGGGATGTCGACGGCCGGTGCCTGGGTCATCTCCTGTTCGATCAACGCCATGGGGAACAGCGGCGCCAGGTCGTCCGGACCGACGGGCTGATTCGTCGCGGGGTGAAGCGGCGGCTGCAACGGCTCCGGCATGTCGGGGAGCGCGTTGTACCACGCGGAGGGAATGCGGTCCTGCGGCAGCTCGAAACGTGTCGCGTCGGTCGTCACGCTGGCTCCTTCGCTACGGCTTGGTGCGTCTGCTCCATCTGCACGATCACGTCCTCCGTGTCACCGGGACGGCCGCGAGGTCGCGCACGAGTGCGGTCGGGTCGTCGGCGCGGACGAGCGCCTCCCCGACCAGCACTGCGTCGAAGCCGGCGTCGGCCATTCGGCGCGCGTCGTCAGCCGAGCGGATCGCGCTCTCCGCGACCGTGATCACGCCGGCAGGAAGCCGCGAGGCGAGCGCGGCGGCAACGTCGAGATCCTCCGAGAACGTGGCAAGGTCACGACTGTTCACACCGACGATCTCGGCCGCCGCGCCGAGCGCACGGTCGATCTCCGCGGCATCGTGTGTCTCCACGAGCACCGACATCCCCAACTCGCGAGCGAGGGTGTGCAGGTCTGCGAGCAGCCCGTCGTCGGGCAGCGCCGCGCAGATCAACAACACCGCGTCGGCGTCGATCGCACGTGCCTCGTAGACCTGGATCTCGTCGATCGTGAAATCTTTGCGGAGCACGGGAATCGCGGTGGCGTCGCGAGCGGCCTGCATGTCTGCCACCGAGCCGCCGAAGTACGGACGGTCGGTGAGCACCGAGAGTGCGGCCGCCCCGCCCGCCTCGTAGGCCTTGGCCGTCGTCCCCGGCTCGAGATCCGGCGCGAGGTCACCCTTGGACGGCGAGCGACGCTTCAGCTCGCCGATCACGGCGAGCGTGCCGTCGGCGCGACGGAGGGCGCCCGCAAAGTCCCGGGCGCGAGGCGCGCCGATCGCGCGCTCGCGCAGCAGGTCGCGCGTCTGCGGCTGCCGCAGCAGCGTGACCTCGTCGATCTTCGTGGCGAGGATCTCGTCCAGGACCGTCAAGCGCTGCGGAGTCTACGGGTGCGCCCCCGGAGGTGTGTGCAACGAAACGACCCGCCCCGGTGTGTTCCGTTGCACACGAGGATCGACCGCCCGCGCCTCCTTGGCTCTACGCTCCCGCCCATGACGGTGACTTTTCCCGAAGGGTTCGTGTGGGGTGCAGCGGCGGCCGCGCACCAGATCGAGGGCGGCAACTGGAACAACGACTGGTGGGCGTTCGAGCACCAGCCCGGCACGCCCTGCATCGAGCCGTCGGGCGACTGCTGCGACAGCTACCACCGCTACGCCGAAGACATCCGGCTCGTGCGGGACCTCGGTCTCGGCGCCTATCGGTTCTCGATCGAGTGGTCGCGCATCGAGCCCGAGGACGGAGAGTTCTCGCGCGCCGCCCTCGACTATTACCGGCGCGTCCTCGCCGAGTGCCACGAGCAGGATGTCCAACCGGTGGTGACCTTTCACCACTTCTCGACCCCCCGCTGGATGGCCGCGCTCGGCGGCTGGGAGTCGAACGAGATCGTCGATCGCTTCGCGCAGTTCTGCGAGGCTGCGGTCGCGCGTCTCGGCGATCTCATGACGATGGGCTGCACGATCAACGAGCCGAACATCGTGTCGCTGATGGGCTACGTCGTCGGTGTGTTCCCTCCCGGCCGGCGCGACCTCGACGCGTTCGCGAAGGTGAACGAGCACCTGAAGGCCGCGCACCGTCGCGCGTACGACGTGTTGAAATCCGGTCCGGGAGACTTCCCCGTGGGCTTGTGTGTCGCCATGGGAGATTGGTGGGCTCCCGCGGGTGCCGAGGAGGCACTCGACCGAACGCGCCACATGCACGAGGGGCAGTTCCTCGAGTGTGCGAAAGGCGACGACTTCGTCGGGGTGCAGGCGTATTCGCGCACTCGTCTCGACGAGCGCGGTCGGCCGATCGGACCCGAGGACGGCGTCGAGGTCGTCGCTTCGATGGGGTACGAGTTCTGGCCCCGGGCGCTCGAGGTCGCGGTGCGTCATGCTGCCGAGATCGCGCAAACGCCCTTGTACGTGACCGAGAACGGCCTCGGCCACAACGATGACGATCGCCGCATCGCGTATGTGCACGACGCACTCGAGGGAGTCGGGCGCTGTCTCGAAGACGGCATCGACGTCCGGGGCTACTTCTACTGGTCGCTGCTCGACAATTTCGAGTGGGCACTGGGCTACGGGCCGAAATTCGGCCTGACCGCCGTCGACCGCAAGACCTTCGCTCGCACACCCAAACCCAGCGCGGCGTGGCTCGGCGGCATCGCCCGTGCGAACCGGCTCCCATAACCGCCCATCAGCCCGGTTCGCAGCGGCTTCACCGTTCCCTCACACAGGGTTCATGCTCACAGGGTCGCCGAGTGCGACGATGAAGGAGCATGGAGCGCGGGACCATCCTCGTCGTCGACGACGAGCCCAACATCGCCGACCTGGTCGAGCTCTACCTCCGCCGTGACGGATACCGGGTCGTGAAGGCCGGCAACGGCGAGGACGGCCTCAAGGCGGTCGAAGATCACCGGCCCCGCCTCGTCGTGCTCGACGTCGGGCTCCCCGACGTCGACGGCCTCGAGGTGTGCCGGCGGCTGCGGGCGACGTCGACGATGCCGGTGATCTTCCTCACCGCCCGCGACACGGAGGTCGACCGTGTGCTCGGTCTGGAGCTCGGCGCCGACGACTACGTGACGAAGCCGTTCTCACCGGCCGAGCTCGTGGCGCGGGTGAAAGCAGTGCTGCGCCGCGCCGAAGGCGGTCCGACGGCCGCAGAGATCGTGCAGGTCGGGAACGTCGCCATCGACGCGGGCCGCCGCGAGGTACGCGTCGACGGCGAGCCGGTCGCCTTCACGACAAAGGAGTTCGATCTCCTGCGCTTCCTCGCCGACCGGTCGGGTCGGGCTTTGAGCCGGCAACAGATACTCGACGGAGTCTGGGGCTACGACTGGTTCGGCGACGTCCGAACGGTAGACGTCCACATTGCGCAGGTACGGAAGAAGGTAGACGCGGGAGTTCGCATCGCGACGGTCCGAGGAGTCGGTTACCGGCTCGACGCCAAATGACCCGGTGATCGCGTGACGACGTGACACGCACTCACATCTCGCTGCGCACACGACTCGTCATCGCGATGCTCGTCGTCGCGTTCGGGGTGCTCGGGCTCTCGTACGTCGCGACCTACGGGCTCGTGCGACGCTCGCTCCAGGACAACGCGCTGACGACATTGCAGAAGCGCGCCACCGAGCTGCGCGACATCGCACAGGACACCAGCGTTGCCGCACTCCCGCGGAAACGACTGCAGCTCGCGCTCCGGCTCACTGACATCCGGGTCGTCCTCGTGCGCCCGAACGGCGCCGTGTTCGATACAGCACTGACGGCCGCGGCCGACCTCCCGGCGCCGCTCACCGCGTCCGACATCCACCCCGACCGCCTCAGCGCGGGCGAACAAGTGAGCGGACGGCGCGGCAGCACCGTCTACCTCGCGGTGCCGACCGATGCGGAGGGGCGCCGGGGCGGCCGATTCGTCGTCGTCGCGACGGACACCGTCGACATGTCGGTACTCCGCAAGCTGTTCCCGCTGTTGCTCCTCGCCGGGCTCGTCGTGCTCGGATTGGCCTTCGCGCTGTCTGCATGGCTGGCGCGCCGGCTCACCCGGCCGATCGGCGAGATCGAACGCGCGGCGCGCAGGCTCGCGACCGGCGATCTCTCGGCGCGCACCGACATCCCGTCATCGACCGATGACGAGCTCGCCGCGCTCGCCGGGACACTCAACGAGATGGCCGCGCAGCTGGAGCACGCGCGCGGCAGCGAGCGGGCGTTCCTGTTGTCGATCTCACACGACCTCCGGACGCCGCTCACCTCGATCCGGGGGTATGCCGAAGCCCTCGCCGACGGGACGCTCGACGACGCGGACCCCGACGACCGCAAACGGGCGGCGTCGGTGATCGGTGCCGAGGCGCGCCGGTTGGAACGGTTGGTACGCGACCTCCTCGACCTCTCACGCCTCGACAGCAACCAATTCTCGCTCCACGCGCGTCCCTGCGACGCCACCGACGTGGTGCGCGACGCGGCGGAGGCGTTCGCGCCGCAGGCCCACGATCTCGGCGTGCGTCTCGTGGTCGTGCCGGGAGAGCCACTGCCCGTAGATCTCGATCCCGAACGACTCGGGCAGATCGTCGCGAACCTCCTGGAGAATGCGTTGAAGTACGCCGAACGCAGCGTGGAGGTGTACGTCGCACCGCACGGCACGGGGCAGGTTGCAGTCGTCGTCACCGACGACGGTCCCGGTATCCCCCGAGACAAGCTCGCACTCGTGTTCGAGCGGCTCTATACCGTCCGTGACGAGCCGGGCCGCGCGGTGGGCACCGGACTCGGTCTCGCGATCGTCCGCGAGCTCGCGGCGAGGATGGGTGGCCGGGCATGGGTCGACGAGGCCGCCAACGGTGGCAGCCAGTTCGTCGTGTCGCTGCCGAGCAACGTGACCCAGCCGGTCTGATGCGGCGACTCCGTCTGGTTTGCGGTCCTCTGGCGCTGATCCTCGTCGCCGCCTGCAGCAGCTCGTCAGCGCGATCGACGGTCCCGACCTCCGACGCTCCGACCGAGGCCCCGACCGGCGCAACGACATCCGCTTCCATGACAACGCCGACAACGAGCGTGGCGCCTACCTGTGCGAAGCCGCACACGGCCGGCCAATCCGCGCAGAGCTTCACGTTCGAAGGACAATCCCGCACCTATCAGCTGTACGTGCCGCGCAGCTATGACGGCCGTACAGCGGTCCCGGTGGTGTTCAACTTCCACGGATTCGGCTCCGGTTCCGTGCAACAGATGGTGTACGGCGACTTCAAGCCGCTCGCCGAACGGAACAACTTCCTCATCGTCGCGCCCGACGGACAGGGCACGACGGACCGCCATTTCAACTTCGGCGCCCAGCCGGGGCTGCAGAACGACGTGCAGATGGTCGGCGCGCTGCTCGACCACATCGAAGCAACGCTCTGTGTCGACAAGCACCGAGTGTTCTCGGCGGGCATGTCGAATGGCGGCGCGATGACCACCGCGCTCGCGTGTGTGAGCACCCGGTTCGCGGCGTTCGGAGCGGTCACAGCCAGCTTCTACGCCCCGGGCTGCGGCGGCTCCCGACCGGTCGCCATCATGTTGTTCTCGGGGACCGGCGACCCCGTGGTGCCGTTCGACGGCGGACGGGTGAGCTGCTGCGGTGGATCGCCGGTGCGCGCCGCGCCGGACGTCATCGCGGACTGGGCCGCCCATGATCATTGCGCGCCCGACTACGACGAGACGCGCGTGGGTTCGGAGGTGCGCCGCCGCACGTGGCACGGATGCGATCGTCGAAGCGACGTGGTGTTCTACATCATCGACGGCGGCGGACACACGTGGCCGGGGGCGATCCCGGTCGCGCGCCTCGGCAAGACGACCACGCAGCTCAATGCCAGCGAAACGATCTGGAACTTCTTCGAGAAGCACCCGCTCCCCTAGCCAAGAAGCGGCGAGGGGAAGGCGCCCCTAGGAGGTGAGTCGCGACCCGGAGATATGCACCCGGACGATCGTGCGTTGATCGTTCGAACGCACCTGCACGAGGTCGGCCAGCTGGTTCGCGAGCCACATGCCGTGGCCCCCGACCTGCCCGGCGAGCGGGCGGACGCGTCCAACCATGGGCTCCCGGATCTGCCCGTGATCGGTGACCTCGCATACGAACCGCTCGTTCTCGATCCAGCAGCGCAGCGAACCGCGGCCACCGCCGTAGCGCACACTGTTGGTCGCGATCTCGCTCACTGCGAGCACACACTCCCGCCGGCGCTCCTCCGCGAGACCGAAGGTCGCGGCGCGCTCGTCGATCAGCTTGCGAACGACGGACAGCCGCCCCAGGTCGAACTCGACCGACTCGGTTGCGGCGACCGGTTCGGGGAGGTCACCGCCGAACCACTCGACCGGCGCTCCGAAGCGAGCGTTTTCGCACGCGCGTCCCTCGAGGTGCAGGAAGGGATGGTTGTCGATCGCCGTCTCGATGTCGTGCGCGGGAAGCGCGTCCGTGTCGTACGGGCAGAGCAACGACAACGGCGCATCGGCCAGCGCGACGTTGAGCAGCGCCTCGTGGCGGTGGCACTCACTGGCTCATCGGAGCTGCGCTCGACGTAGAGCGGCTCGCCGACGCCTCGGATGCGACGGTCGGCGCCGGCATGGCGGGCGACGAACTCGCGCCACGCGGGGATGATGCGCGCCGGGTTCTGGCCGACGGCCGCCATGTCGGCGAACTGCACCTCGGCGGCGTCGTCGCCGATCGCCGCCTGCAGCATGTCGATCTTGCGGGCCTGCACGACGACGAGCACGGGCTCCCCTGCCGAGACACCCGCGCGTACGAACGACGCCACGCCGTCGACGAAGCCGTTGTCGCCCGCGTAGAGCATCGCCTCGTGGCGATAGGAGCGATCAGGAGCGATCTGCTTCGTCGAGCCAGCGTTCGGCAGGACAGCAGTCTTGCGCGCGTCCTCCATCATCGCGTTGATGGTCGAGGAGGCACGTCGGCCGCCGGCAATGCGCGGTCGAAAAAGGACATCCCAGCGAGCACCGCGTCTCTCTACCCCGATGCCGGCGGAATGTCGCCTACGGAGCGTCGATCGCTCCGGTTTCGACCGCAGCCGTCACCGCGCCGGCGCGGACCTCGGCCCCCGGCTCGATCTCGCGACGGAGCATCGCGAGCGCCACCTCGCCCACCGCGCTCGTCACGACCCCCACGACCTTGTCACCGGCGAAGACCTCGGCGCCCGGCTCGAGCGTCTCGGTGGCCCGAAGCCGCCGAAGGAGCCGGTTGACGTGTCCCCGCGTGTCGATCCGGCACACGAGCTCCTGGCCGACGAAGCATCCCTTGGTGAACGACACCGCGTCCCGCTCGAGACCGGCTTCTTGGGGAATCGTCCGCTCGTCGAGGTCCGCCCCCATCCGCGGGATCCCGGCCTCGATCCGTGCCCGCTCGTATCCGGCGCCGTCGACGACCGGCAGACCGAGCTGATGTCGGAGCTCGTCGACGGCCGCCTGGGTGCCGATCGCGTCGAACGCCGGGATCCCGCCCCAGGCGACGCGAAGCGCGTGCGCGTCGGTGTCCTCGGGCGGCTCCTGGCCGCGCACTGCGAGGGCCGCGACCGTGCACGTCTCGATCTCGACCTTCACGCGGATCTTGAAGCGGCGCAGCCCCTCGGCGAGCGCGCCGCCGAAGCCGCCTTCGGTCACGCACCACCAGACGTCGGGTTCGGCGTGCGCCAGGGAGAAGTCGACGACGAGCTTCCCCTGCGGTTGCAGCAGCAGCGAATGCCGGCTCGCGCCGACGGGCATGGCGTCGAGATCCTGGGAGATCAGGCTCTGCAGGAACGTCGTCGCGTCGGGGCCGCGCACGACGACAAGGTCGCGGGCGACGAGGGAACAGAAGGCGGAGGTCATCAGTGGTCCGAGAGCCGGCGGGCGGCGGCTGCCGCCGTGAGCAACGCCTGGGCCTTGTTCCGGCATTCCAGCTCCTCGTCGGCGGGTACGGAGTCGGCCACGATGCCGGCTCCTGCCTGCAGTGTGGCGCGCCCTTCCCGCCAGAACATCGTGCGGATCGCGATCGCGGTGTCGAGGTTTCCCGAGAAGTCGACGTAGCCGACGATCCCTGCGTATGGCCCGCGCTTGGTCGGCTCGAGCTCGTCGATGATCTCCATCGCTCGGACCTTGGGCGCGCCGCTCACGGTTCCGGCCGGAAACGTCGCGCGGAGCACGTCGATCGGGCCCTTGCCCTCGGTGAGATCGCCGGCGACCTGGCTCGTCATGTGCATCACGTGCGAGTAGCGCTCGAGCGTCATCAGCTCCTCGACCCGTTCGGTGCCGTACCGAACGACCCGCCCGAGATCGTTGCGCGCCAAGTCGACCAGCATCACGTGCTCGGCACGCTCTTTCGGATGCTCGACCAACTCGGCCTCCATGCGGCGGTCGTGCTCCTCGTTGCGACCGCGGCGGCGCGTGCCGGCGATCGGGCGGCTGACCACACGCGAGTCACGCACCTGTACGAGTGCCTCCGGTGACGACCCGACGACCGTCGCCTCCGGATGCTGCAGCACGTACATGTACGGGGAGGGGTTGACGAGCCGGAGCACGCGATACAGCGCCAGGGGATCGACCGGTTCGACGAGGTCGAACCGCTGCGAGAGCACCACCTGGAAGATGTCGCCCTCGAGGATGTGCTCCTTTGCCGCCTCGACCGCGCCCGCCCACTCGTCGGTCGTGAAGTTGCGTCGCACCTCGGGCAGCTCGCCGAGATCCTCGGGCGGCGGCAGCACGGGCAGGTACGGCAGCGGGCGTCCCAGCTCCTCGACGGCGGTCGCGAGGCGCGCCGTCGCGCCCTCGTAGAGCGCGTCGAGCGCGCTCACACTTGCACCGGGCGGTGGGTACACGTTCTCGATGAGGTACAGGCGCTGGCGAAAGTGATCGAAGGCGGCGACCTGACCGGCGAGCGAGCACACCGCATCCGGAAATCCCGAATCGTCGGGAGGAACCTGCGGCAACCGCTCGATCTCGCGCACGGTGTCGTAGCCCATCCAGCCGACGATGCCACCGTGGAACGGCGGCAGCTCGGTGAGCTTCGGTGCGCGATATTGCGCGCACAGCGCCTCCAGCGCCGCGAGCGTGCCCTCGTCGGTCGGTACGTCTTCGGGCGGCGCGTCGCCGTCGAGCCATTCGAGGTGACGGCCGCGTGTAACGAACGTGCGGGCCGGGTCCCGCCCGAGGAAGGAGAAGCGCCCCCAGCGTTCGGCGTGCTCGACCGATTCGAGGAGGAAGCCCTCGCGGGCGCCGACGAGCTTGACGAACGCGGACAAGGGCGTCTCGAGGTCGGCGAGCACCTCCCGCCAGACCGGCACCACCGTGTACTCGCGCGCCAGCTCCCGAAACGCGGCAGGGGAAGGACTGATCAGGGTGGTCACACGGGCCCGGGCGCCGCACCACTGCCGAAGGCGCGGAAGAAGCAGCTGCGCGCTCCGGTGTGACAGGCGCCGCGGCCCTCCTGCTCGACGACGAACAGCAGCACGTCCATGTCGCAGTCGTAGTACGCCTCGCGCACGTACTGGCGATCGCCCGACGTCTCCCCCTTGCACCAGTACTCCCGACGGCTGCGGCTCCAGAACCACGTGCGTCCGGTCGAGAGCGTGCGCTCCAGCGCGTCCCGGTTCATCCAGCCGACCATCAACACCTGGGCGGTCCCGGCCTCCTGGACGATCGCCGGCACGAGACCGCTCGCGTCGTAGGCCACCGCGTCGAGCTCGCCCGCGGTGTACGGGATCGGCGTCGTGACAGGCGCTGTCATGAAACCGCTCTTGGCGACTTCGTCGCCGGGCCGCTCGGGCCACGTTCACTGCTCGGCGGGATACCCGCCTCGCGACGCTCACTCATGCGCCACGAATCGTACCTGGCGGGTCTCGGGGGTCTTCTTGTTTAGGCTCGTCGCGATGGCCGCGCCCACACCGCCGGAGGCACCCCGCCGGCCCCGCACCTTGTCGATCCACGGCGACGATCGCGTCGACGACTGGTACTGGTTGCGCGAGCGCGACAACCCCGACGTCGTCGCACATCTCGAAGCCGAGAACGCCTACGCCGACGCCGTCCTCGCGCCGCTCCGCGGGTTGCGGGACCGGATCTTCGACGAGATCCGTCACCGCATCCAGGAGACCGACGAATCCGCACCTGTTCCCAGCGGGCCCTGGGAGTACACCACGCGCACGCTCGAAGGGCTCCAGTACGCGATGCACTACCGACGCCCGCGAGGCGCAACGCCGGACGAGGCGGCACTGCTGCTCGACGAGAACGTGCTCGCCGTAGACAGCGACTACTTCGCACTCGGTGGCTTCGAAGTCACCCCCGACCACCGCGTGCTCGCGTACTCCACCGACACCACCGGCGGCGAGCGCTACACCTTGCACTTTCGCGACCTCACGACCAACGTCGACCTTCCCGACGTCGTCGAGAACGTCACCTACGGTCTCGCGTGGGCGGACGACGCGCGCACGTGCTTCTACGTGCGGCCGGATGACGCGATGCGACCACACGAAGTGTGGCGGCACACGTTGGGAACACCTTCGAGCGACGACGTACGCGTGCTCCGGGAGGAAGACGAGCGCTTCTTCCTCGGCGTGGAGCGCACGAGAAGCGGACGGTTCGTCCTGATCGAGACCGCGTCGAAGACGACGTCCGAGGTGTGGTTCGTCCCCACCGAGAGCCCGGGCGTACCGGCGCGTCTGATCGCGCCACGCGAGGCCGGGCACGAGTACGACGTCGAGCATCACTGGAGCGAGGAGCGAGGCGACCGCTTCTTGATCGTGACGAACCAGGGCGGCGATGCCCGCAACTTCGCACTGGTCGCCGCGCCCTGCGCCGACCCCGGCCGCAAGCACTGGACGCCGCTCGTGCCGCATCGCGAGACCGTGAAGCTCGATGCCGTCACGGCCTTTGCCGAGCATCTCGTGCTCAGCGAGCGCGCCGAAGGCCTCGACCGGCTCTCGCTGATGCGCGTCGAGGATGATGACATCTTCGAGATCGAGTTCCCCGACCCCGTGTACACCGCCTGGATCGGCGCCAACGAGGAGTACGACAGCCGGTCCGTCCGGTACGGATATACGTCGCTCGTCGCGCCGACGACCGAGGTCGACTTCGACATGGAGACCCGCAAGGGTGCGATCGTCAAGGTCCAGCCGGTGCTCGGCGGCTACGACGCGTCGTCGTACACCTCGGCTCGGGAGTGGGCCACCGCGAGCGACGGGGCGCGCATCCCGATCTCGATCGTCCACCGCAAGGACACGCCGCTCGACGGTTCGGCTCCGGCCGTGCTGTACGGCTATGGCTCTTACGAGCACTCGACCGATCCGGCGTTTCGCGCGTCCCGCCTCTCCTTGCTCGACCGCGGATTCGTCTTCGCCATCGCGCACGTGCGCGGTGGCGGTGAGATGGGGCGTCCCTGGTACGAGCAAGGACGCCTCGAGCACAAGTCGAACACCTTCACCGATTTTGTCGTCTGCGCCGAGCATCTCGTCGCGAGGCGCTACACGTCCGCCTCCCGACTCGCGGCGCGTGGTGGCAGTGCGGGCGGCCTGCTGATGGGTGCGGTCACGAACATGCGACCGGATCTGTTCGCGGCCATCGTCGCCGAGGTGCCGTTCGTCGACGTGGTCACGACGATGCTGGATCCATCGTTGCCGCTGACGATCACCGAGTGGGAGGAGTGGGGCGACCCGCGCGACCCGGACGCTTACGCGCGCATGAAGGCGTACTCGCCCTACGACAACGTGTCCTCCCAGCCGTATCCCGCGATGCTGGTCACGACCGGCCTGAACGATCCGCGGGTGCAGTACTGGGAACCCGCGAAATGGGTCGCAAAGCTGCGCACGCAGTCCACCTCGAAGAAGCCCATCGTCCTCCGCACCGAGATGGGCGCGGGCCACGGTGGTCCCTCGGGGCGATACCACGCGTGGCGGGAGGAAGCCGTCGTCCTCGCGTTCATCTGCAACGCGGTCGGCGTCGCGGAAGATCCGTGAAGCTCCATACGAGCGACGGGCTCGTGCTCGAGGCGGAGTGGTCGGCTCCCGACGACGTGCGGGCGACGGCCGTCCTCTGCCATCCGCACCCGCAGTACGGCGGGACCATGCGCAGCCTCGTGATCTCGGCGTTGTTCGGCGGCCTGCCGCAGCAGGGCGTCGCCTGCCTACGGTTCAACTTCCGGGGCGTCGAGGGCAGCGACGGCACCTACGGCGAGGGCCGCGACGAGCCCCTCGACGTGCTCGCCGCGATCGACGCGGCCGCGGAAGCCGTCGCCGACGCACCGCTCGTGCTGGTCGGTTGGTCGTTCGGCGCCGACATGGCACTCGCCGTCGACGACCCACGGATCACCGGATGGGTCGGGATCGCGCCGCCGCTACGGTTTCGCGCCGCGCCCGACTACGAACGGGTCGGTGCCGACCCGCGCCCGAAGCTGCTGGTGCTCGCGGCGAACGACGAGTTCCGCGCGCCGCAGGAGATCGAAGCAGTGGTCGCCGGCTGGTTGCAGACGCGCGTCGAGATCGTTCCGGGCGCGAGCCATTTCTTTGTCGGCCGCACCGACCGGGTCGTCGAGCTGACCGCCCGCACCGTGTGCGAGCTTGCCGGTGAAACGGGCTAGACGGGTAACGCGAAGGCTTTGAGGCCGCGTGTCTGGAGGAAGGATTCCCGGCGCAAAATTGCCGAGCGCCACGCAACGAGATCGATCTCGAAGGTGGCGCGGTCCCCGTCCTCGTAGGCATGCTCGAGCTCGTCGAAGGCGTTGTCCTCTGCGTCGAGGAGCTCTCGGTACCGGCGGAAGAAGTGGTCGTCGACTCCGTCGACTCCGGGCCTTCCTCCGCCTGCCAAGTGGTACGTCTCGGCCATGGCACCTCCTACACGCGTGCCGGGCCCAAGACCGGCACCTGGTCTCGTGGAGGGTAGCCGCGCCCGTGGGACCACGGGAATGATCCCGGTCAAGGCCTGGTGAGGAGGCCGCGGTCGGCCAGATACGCCTTCGCTTCCCGGACCGAGTGCTGGCCGAAGTGGAAGATCGAGGCTGCCAGCACCGCGCTCGCACCGCCCGATGCGATCCCCTCGTAGAGGTGTTCGAGCGTTCCGACGCCGCCGCTCGCGATCACCGGCACGTCGACGGTGGCGGCCATCGCCTGGAGCAGCTCGATGTCGTAGCCGGCCTTCGTGCCGTCGCGGTCCATGGACGTCAGGAGGATCTCCCCCGCGCCGAGCGCGCAAACCCGCTCGGCCCACGCGAGCGCGTCGATGCCGGTCGGCGTACGGCCGCCGTGCGTCACGACCTCCCATGCGCCCTGCCCGCCCTGCGCACCTTCGGGCCGGCGCCGCGCGTCGATAGCGACGACGATGCACTGGGCGCCGTACTCGAGCGCGCCGCGCCGCACGAGCCGCGGATCGTTGACGGCTGCGGTATTGAACGAGACCTTGTCGGCGCCGGCGCGCAGGAGCCGGCGCGCGTCGTCGACGCTGCGCACCCCGCCGCCGACCGTGAACGGGATGAAGACCTGGTCGGCCACGCGCTCCACGACGTGCACCATGGTGTCGCGCGCGTCGCTCGACGCGGTGATGTCGAGGAACACCAGCTCGTCGGCGCCTTCGGCGTCGTAGCGCGCGGCGAGCTCCACGGGATCACCCGCGTCACGGATCCCGACGAAGTTCACGCCCTTCACGACGCGTCCCGCGTCGACGTCGAGGCAAGGGATCACGCGGACGGCGAGCACGCCTCGATCCCTTCGGCCACCGTGAACCGCCCCTCGTAGATCGACGTCCCGGCGATCGCTCCGGCGAGTCGACGGCCTTCGACGTGGAGGAGCGCGAGGCGGCGCAGATCGTCGGCGCTCGAGACGCCGCCGCTCGCGATCACCGGCGCTTCGACTGCCGCGAGGACCGGCTCCAGCTGTTCGATACCCGGCCCGTCCAACATGCCGTCTCGACCGATGTCGGTGACCACAAGCGCGCCGACGCCGGGCCGGTCGAAGCGCTTGGCGAGGGCGACGAGGTCGGCGCCGGTCGCGTCGGCCCAGCCGTGGATCGCGACATCGGAACCGCGCGCGTCGAGACCTACCGCGACGCGGTCCGGGTGCGACGCGGCCAGCTCGTCGACCAGCTCCGGGTGCTCGACGGCCGCACTGCCGACGACCACACGCGCGACACCCGCGTTGAAACGCGCGAGCGCGTCTTCGAGGGAACGCACGCCACCACCGGTTTGCACGCGTGCGGCAACCGCCGCGCAGACCGCGGCGATCACCGACAAATTGGGGTTGCCGCCGTGCCGGGCCGCGTCGAGGTCGACGACGTGGATCCATCGCACGCCGGCCCGATCGAACGACCGCGCGACCGCCACCGGGTCGTCGTCATAGACCGTCTCCCGGTCGTAGTCGCCCTGCTGCAGTTGCACGACCTTCCCGCCGCGCACGTCGATGGCCGGATACAGATCCATGGTCATGCCGCGGCGTCGACAAAGTTGCGGAGCAGGCGCAAGCCGATGTCGCCGGACTTCTCCGGGTGGAACTGCGTCGCCCAGAGGGGCCCATGCTCGACGGCCGCCGCGAATCGCCGGCCGTAGTCGCACCATGCCGCGACGATGGCGTCGTCGGCCGGCTCGGGCGCGAACGTGTGCACGAAGTACAGCCATGCGGGGTCGGGCAGGTGCGCGCAGCACTTCGATCCGGCCGTGACGTCGAGCGTGTTCCATCCCATCTGCGGCAGTCGCACGTTGTTCGGCAGGCGGGTCACGCGCCCGGCCACGACGCCGAGACCCGCAACGTCCGGTGTCTCGTCGCTGCCTTCGAACAGCATCTGCATCCCGATGCAGATGCCGAGGAACGGACGTCCGTCGGTCGCGGCTTCCTTGCAGACTCCTTCGAGACCGGTGCTCCGCAATGCCTGCATGCACGCGCCGAATGCGCCGACACCCGGCAGCACCACGGCGCGCGCCCGCCCGATCGCGGCCGGGTCGCCGGTGAGCTGGGCATCCGCGCCGAGGTGTTGCAACGCCTTCTCCGCCGAGCGCAGGTTGCCGATCCCGTAGTCGACCACCGCGATGCGCGTCACGACGACAACGTTCCCTTCGTGGACGGGACGTCGGAGCCTTCGATCCTCACGGCGTCGCGCAACGCGCGTGCGACGCCTTTGAACGACGCCTCGATCACGTGGTGGCCGTTCTTGCCGGACAGGCCGCGCACGTGCAGCGTGAGCCGGGCGCCGTCCACGAAGCCCTTCCAGAACTCCTCGGCCAGCTGCGGGTCGAACGTCCCGATCCATTCCGACACGGGATCGACGTCGTACACGAGGAACGGTCGACCCGACAGGTCGACGGCAACTTGCACGAGCGCCTCGTCGAGCGGCACGAGCGCGTTCGCGAACCGGCGTACCCCGCGCTTGTCCGCGAGCGCCTCGCGCAGGGTGCCGCCGAGCACGATGCCGACGTCCTCGACGGTGTGGTGAAGGTCGACGGAGAGGTCGCCCTTGGCGTCGATCACGAGGTCGAAGCCGGCGTGCTTGCCCAGCTGCTCCAGCATGTGGTCGAAGAACGGGATGCCGGTATCGACCTTGGCGGCACCGGCACCGTCGACGACGAGCGCGACCGCCACCGTGGTCTCCTTCGTCTCCCGGCGTTGGTTGGCTTGCCTCTTGGTCGCGTTCATGCGGGGTGTTCCTCCTGGAGCGCGGCGAGAAAGGCGTCGTTCTCGGCAGGCGTGCCGATCGTGACCCGGAGACAACCCTCCACCCGGGGCCACGACGAGAAGTCTCGCACCAGGACGTGGCGGGCCAGCAGCCGCTTCCAGAGATCGTGGGCGTCGTCGACCCGGAACAGCAGGAAGTTCGCGCCCGAGGGGTACACGTCGACCCCGTCGGTCGCGGCCAGCGCCGCGAAGACCCGTCCACGCTCCTCGACGAGCGACGCCACGCGCTTTTCCATCTCGTCGCGAAAGTCGAGCGCGATCGTGCCCGCGAGCTGGGTCGGCACCGACAGGTTGTACGGCAGCAAGACCTTCTCGAGCTCCGCGACCATCCACGTCGGTGCCACCGCGAACCCGAGCCGCACCGCGGCCATCGACCACACCTTCGAATACGTCCGCACGACGACGAGCGCACGGGACTCGTCGACGAGCTCGATCGCGCTCCACGGCGCGAACTCGCCGTAGGCCTCGTCGACCACGAGCAACGCGTTGTGCGCATCGGCGGCAGCAACGAGCCGCTCGATCGTCTCCCGCGCCTCGACAGTCCCCGTCGGGTTGTTGGGAGAGCACACGAACACGATCGAAGGCTCGGTGCGTGCGATGAGCGCCGCCGCGTGGTCAGGGTCGATCTCGTAGCCGGTTCCGCGCTCCCCGGCGACGATCTGCGTTCCGGTGCCGCGCGCGATCTGCGCGTGAAGCGCGTAGGTCGGTTCGAACATCAGCGCGCGCCGCCCGGACCCGCCATAGGTGAGCAGCAATGTCTGCAGCACTTCGTTGCTGCCGTTCCCGCACAACAGGCGCGCGGGAGGCTGGCCGAGGAAGCGCCCGAGCGCAGCGCGCAGATCGGTGGCGTTCCGGTCGGGATAGCGGTGCAAGCCGACATCGCGCATGGCGCCGAGCCAGCGTTCCACGAAGGCCCGCGGGGGCGGATAAGGACTCTCGTTGGTGTTGAGCCGCACGTCGACGTCGACCTGCGGCGAGTGAACGCCCGCGAGGTCCTGTAGGTCGTCGCGCGGCGCGGGCCGCGAGGCCCGCGACCGACTCCCCGAAGTCACGACAGCTCCTGCCGGAAGCGGATCGCGTCCGCGTGGGCCCACAACCCTTCTTCCTCGGCGATGGTCCGCGTCGCATCAGCGACCCGCGACAACGCGTCTGCATCGGCGTACACGACGTGCACGTGCTTCTGGAAGGCCGCAATGCTCAGCGCGCTCGCAAATCGGGCAGTGCCACCCGTCGGCAGGACGTGGTTGGTGCCCGCGAGATAGTCGCCGAGCACCGCCGGGGCGTACGCGCCCACGAAGACGGCGCCCGCGTTGCGGACGAGCGGGACGAGCAACGACGCGTCCGCGCACATCAGCTCGAGGTGCTCGGGAGCGATGGCATTGGCGGCGTCGATCGCACGTGGCGCGTCCTCGACGAGCACGATGCGACCGCCCGCGCCAATGGTCGACTCCGCGTCCACGCGTCGGGTCGCCGTCAGCAGCAGCGTTTCGAGCGCGAGCTCGACTCGCTCGGCCACTGCCTCGTCCCACACGATCACGGCGACCGCCCCGCCGGGACCGTGCTCGGCTTGCGCGAGCAGGTCGGCGGCGATCCACGCGGGGTCCACGGTGTCGTCGGCGACGATGGCGACCTCGGATGGTCCCGCGAGGCCGTCGATGCCCACCACGCCGACGACCTGGCGCTTGGCTTCGACGACGTATGCGTTCCCCGGACCGACGATCACGTCGACCGGCCGGATCGTTTCCGTCCCGTACGCGAGCGCGGCGATCGCCTGGGCGCCGCCGACGCTGTACACCTCGTCGACAATGGCCAACTCGGCCGCCGCGAGGATCGAGGTCGCGACCCGGCCGTCGGGACCGGGCGGGACACACAGCACCACTTCCGGCACGCCCGCGACCCGGGCGGCGAGGGCCGTCATGAGCACCGACGAGACGAGCGGCGCGCGCCCGCCGGGGACGTAACACCCGGCCCGGTCGACAGGGATCACCCGCTCGTGCACTTCGATCCCGAGCCGCTCGTGGCGCGCTTCCTTCTCCCGCTGGGCCTCGTGCCGCGCGACGATCTGATCGCGGGCGAGCTCGAGCGCGGACCGCAGCCGAGGCGTGACCTGCGACAGCGCAGCGACCAGGTCCTCGCGGGGGACCCGCAGCTCGTCGAGCGCGCAGCCGTCGAAACGGGCGGTCAGCTCACGGAGCGCCGCGTCCCCCCGCTGCCGTACCGCACTGATGATCTCGGCGACGACCGTACCCACGTCTTCGCCCGCGTCGGTCGGGCGCGCGAGGACTGCGCGCAGATCGCCGGGAATGCCGCGGAGGTCGACAATGGCCAACATCGGAACTCCCGATCGTACCGGCCCCCTGGTGGGAGTCTCCCGGAATAGACTGCGGCGGCCTGTGGCACACTCCCACGCGTGAGCACGTCGAGCGACCTCGCGACGCTGTCGAGTATCCAGACCCAGGTCGACGAGCTGTCGCGCCGCGTCACCGACCTCGCCGAGCGCTACGGCGACACTCCGGACTCCGCCGTCGCGAGCGAGCTGTTCGCGACCGAACGAGCGCTGGCGACGGCACGCCGCTCCCTCGACCGCGCCTCCGCGCTCCTCGATCAGCTCCCCGGCTAGCACCGTCGAGACGTCCAACAGATTGGAGGCGCAGCCCCCCCCCCGCGGGCGGGGGGGGCCCACACCAGGTACCCAAAGCGGGTTACGGCTAGTGGCCGCGGGGGGGGCGAAGGCCGCGCGCCCCCC
>JBBQXS010000067.1:0-19750 GCA_038209365.1 Acidimicrobiia bacterium
GCGTGGCGCATCGAGTACAACACCTACCGACCGCACAGCGCCCTCGACGGTCTCACACCCGCCGAGAAGCGCGACGAGTGGATCACCGAACACCAACCAGCACTCTCATGACTGCTGGACCACCAAACGGGGTCCCGTCAGGCGCCTATCGACGTTGCCGACGCGGCTGCACCCGGTCGCAATCGTCATGTGCTCCCCAACGACGATCTCGTGAACCACCAGTTCACCGTGGATGCACCCGATCGACTCTCGGTGAGGGACATCATCGGGATCCCGGATGCAGGTTCGCAAGGCAGATGCTAAGAACTGCGTTCGTGACTCGGCCGGTATCGCGCGAGCGGGGATCGACGAGGCTTCGTGGATGGGCGGTCATCGTCGTTGCGGCGCTGCTCATCGCGGCCTGCGGGTCCCGGGAGAGCGGCCCTCCGCCGGGTCTCGAGGTCGGCGCGGCGCGCGCTCCTGCGGGCGGCGCGTCGCCGGCGCAAGCGACGACGGTCGGGACCCTCAAGCCTGGGTGCGGGCGCGCCACACCGGCGCGAGGTGCCACGGACAAGGGTGTCACCGATACGAACGTCACCATCGGTGTGATCTCCGACAAGTCGGGCGTGGTGGCGGTTCCGACTGCGGGTATCGACGGCTCGGTCGAGGCGTTCGTGGAGTTCTGTAACAGCCTGGGTGGGATCAACGGTCGTGAGTTGGTGCTCAAGCACTACGACTCGAAGATCCTCAACGAGGCCGACGCGATGAAGCAGGCGTGCGAGGACAACATCTTCGCGCTCGTCGGCTCGGGTTCCGTGGTTGACGATCCTGGCGCCGTCACCATGGTGCAGTGCAAGCTCGTTGAGGTGGCCGCGTACACCGCCACGTACGTCAAGGGCCTTTCTCCCCGTGTGTTTCAGCCCGTCCCGAATCCCGGCAGGTCCTATCCGGTCGGGGCGGGATTGTTCATCGCCAAGCGCTTCCCGGACGCGGTCAAGAAGGCGGCGATCATGTGGCCGAACCTGCCGGTCGGACGCACGCAGGCTGCCCGTCAGCGCGACGCGTACCAGCAGGCGGCCGGGTTCAACTTCGTGTACTCGAACCCCACCGATGTGTTGGTGCAGACGTGGAGCCCGATTGTCAGCGAGCTCGACGACAAGAGCGTCGAATGGGTCACCGATATCACCACGCTTTCGGAGATGGAGCATCTTCTGCAGTCGATGAGTGACGCCGGCTTGCAGCCGGAGGTCATCGACCTCGGTCAGCAGTACTACGACGAGAGCTTTCCCGGGAAGCCCGGTACCGAGGGCGCGCTCGTGCTCACCAACACCGCGCCGTTCGAGGAAGCAGACGGGAACCCTGCCCTGCAGGTGTACTTGCAATGGCTGAAGAAGGCGTCCCCGAAGACGCCTCCGACCACGCTCGGGGTACAGGCGTTCTCGGCCGGTCTCTTGTTCGCGCAGGCCGCAGCCGCACTCGGCTCGAACCTCACCCGGGAAGGGCTGATCACCCAGCTCAAGGCGATCAAGAAGTGGGATGGCGGCGGCCTCCAGGCACCCGCGAATCCCGGTGACAACAAGGGCTTGACGTGTTTCCTCTACATGCAGGTGAAGGGCGACAAGTTCGTGCGGTACTGGCCGGAGAAGCCGACCGACGGCACGATGGGCTTCGACTGCGACCCGAAGTACTCGGTGCCGCTGACGGCGCGGTACGAGCCGCTCCCGCCGGGCTTCGGATGATCGCCATGACCGTTTCTTTGTCTGTGTCGAAGGCCTGCGATGAGTGAGCTGCTGCGCTACACGATTTTTGGGCTCGCGTTCGCCGGCATCTACTTCATCGCCGCGAGCGGCCTCGTCGTCACCTACACCACGTCGGGAATCTTCAACTTCGCGCACGGCGCGGTGGCGATGCTCGCCGCCTTCGCCTACTGGGAGCTACGGATCCAGCGCCACTGGGCCGCACCGTTCGCGTTCGCCGTCGTGCTTTTCGTGCTGGCACCGATCGCCGGGGTCGTGATCGAGCGCTTGATCATGCGCAACCTTGGCGGCGCCGCGACCATCACGAACATCGTCGTCACCATCGGATTGCTCGTCACGCTGCTCGGCGTCGGATCGGTGGTGTGGGCACCGACGAAGTTCGCGGTCACGCCGTCGCTTCCGCGGTTCTTCCAGGCTGATGTAATCACCGTCGCAGGGGCGCCGATCCCGTGGCACTACCTGTTCGTCCTCGCGCTGTCGGTCATCGTGGCGGGCGCTCTGTGGGTGTTGCTCAACCGCACGCGGCTCGGCATCGCGATGCGGGCCGTCGTCGACGACCGGAACCTTGCTCGGCTCAACGGTGACCGTCCCGACATCCCGTCGATCGCGAGTTGGGTCGTGGGCTGCATGCTCGCGGCGCTGGCCGGTGTGCTGTTGGCGCCGATCCTTGCGCTCGACGTCGCGCGCCTCACGCTGCTGGTGATCAACGCCTATGCGGTCGCGATTGTCGGCCGGTTGCGCAGCTTGCCGCTCACCGCGCTGGGCGCGGTGATTCTCGGCCTTTCGCTCAACTACTTCGATTGGGCCCTGACCAAGATGGACGACGTCCCGGTGGTGGTGCAGAGCATCCACAACTCGCTGCCGATCATCATGCTGTTCATCGTCCTGCTTCTGCTGCCCCAGGACCGCACGCGTCTGACGACCAAGCTGCAGTCGCGTGAGGGCGCGCCGATACCGTCGTGGCGGACCGCGATCGTGACCGGTGCCGCGTTCGTCGTCGTCGCGGGGTTCGCCGAAGGTCTGATGCATGGCGCGTTGCTGCGAGCGGTCGGTCAGGGCCTCGCACTGGCGATCATCATGTTGTCGCTCGTGCTGCTGATCGGGTATGCCGGCCAGATCTCGCTGGCGCAGTTGGCCTTTGCCGGGCTGGGTGTGCTGGCCGCGTCGTGGCTCCCAGGTCAGTTGGGTGCCTCACCGGTCGGGCTCCTCGTCGCGGCAGGTTTTGCGGGTGTGGTGGGCGCGATCGTCGCCCTACCGTGTCTGCGGCTGCGCGACCTCTACCTCGCGTTGGGCACGATGGCGTTCGCGCTCGTCGTCGAACAGAACGTGCTCGGTCAGATCCACGGCTTCTCCACCGACAGCAAGGCCTTCGAGCGGTGGAGCCCGCTCGAGAGCGACCGGGCCTACTTCGTTGCCATCGCGACGGTGTTCGTGCTTTTGGCCTGGCTGGTGATCGCGTTGCGGCGGGGAGTTTTCGGCCGCCGATTGCAGGCGATGAAGGACAGTCCGGCCGCGTGCACGACCCTCGGACTGAACCTGACGCTCACCAAGGTGCAGGTGTTCGCGCTCGCGTCGGCGATGGCGGGGATCGGTGG
This sequence comes from Acidimicrobiia bacterium, assembly GCA_038209365.1. Taxonomy (GTDB): domain Bacteria; phylum Actinomycetota; class Acidimicrobiia; order IMCC26256; family PALSA-610; genus DASQHW01. The sequence goes on from JBBQXS010000067.1 coordinate 3,332, forward strand.
GTTCCTTCTCGCGGGCTGGAAGGGCACCGTCGGTAAGGACGACTTCAGCCTGTTGACCGGGACCCTGTCCGCGCTGCCGCTGCTGCTGCTCGCGGTCGTCGGGGGCATCACCGCGGTGTCGGGCGCCATGGTCGGCGCGCTGCTGCTCGTGGCGATGCCCCAGATCGCCAGCGACTACCCGTCGCTCAACAACCTCATGATCCTTCTCCCCGGCCTGGTCGGCATCAGCCTGGCCCGGAACCCCGATGGGGTCGTCAGCGAGGCGCGTACGGCCGCCCGCGCGGTGCACCGGATGCTCACCGAGCGACGCGCGGTCGCACGCGCGTCTCCCGCGTCACGTCCCGGCTCGACGCGCGTCGTCCCCGAGCTCGTCGGCCTCAACGGCCCGGTCAGCACCGCCGAGCTCACCGCGCTCGAGCGAGGGCTGGGTGTCACCGCGGAGGACTGTCGTGGCACTGCTTGAAGTCCGGGGCCTTACGGTCCGCTTCGGCGGACTCAACGCGGTCAACGAGGTCGACCTCGATGTCGACGCCGGCTGCATCACCGGACTCATTGGCCCGAACGGCGCGGGCAAGACGACGACCTTCAACGCGATCACCGGGCTGAATGAGCCGGCCGCGGGAACGCTGGTGCTCGACCAGTCGGACATCACCCATGATCCACCCCGTCATCGAGCTCGTCGCGGTATCGCACGTACGTTTCAGCGACTGGAGCTGTTCGGGACCCTGAGCGCGCGCGACAACATTGTCGTCGCCGGCGAGATACGCCGGCGCTGGGCGCGGGACTCCGACGCTGACCCGAGGCATGACGCCGACGTCATCGTGGAGCGCGTCGGATTGCACGACGTCGCCGATGAACGCGCCGACGCGTTGCCGACCGGCTTGGCTCGCCTCTGCGAGCTCGGTCGCGCGCTCGCCACGCGACCCCGCCTGTTGCTGCTCGACGAGCCTGCATCGGGGCTCAGCGATCGCGAGACGGAGAACTTCGCCGCGCTCTTGCGGGCGTTGGCGAACGAAGGGATGGCGATCCTGCTCGTGGAGCACGATGTCGCGCTGGTGATGGAGGTGTGCGCGTCGGTCCACGTGCTCGATTACGGCTCGTTACTGGCAGTGGGTACGCCGAGCCGGATTCAGCGTGACCCGGCCGTGCTCGCGGCATACCTCGGGAGTCCCGACGATGAGGCCGACGCCGCGCCGGTCGAGTCGCGCGCGTCGCGAGTGCGCGCTCGGGACCGGGTCGAGCCGGTGCACCAGCCCAGCGCGCCGATGCTGGAGCTTCGCAACCTCACGGCCGCCTACGGTCGCATCGAGGTACTCCACGGCATCGATCTCGCCGTGCCGCGCGGCAATGTCGTCGCGCTGCTCGGACCGAACGGTGCCGGGAAGACGACGACGCTCAAGGTCGCGAGTGGCCAGATGGCAGCGACCGCCGGGTGCATTCACCTTGCAGGCCGGCACGTCAACGGTGCCGCTGCCGACGCGCTGCCTCGCATCGGGCTGTGCACGATCCCCGAAGGGCGCGGCGTGTTCCCCAACCTCACGGTCCGCGAGAACCTCGTCATGACGACCTACGCCGGTGTGTCGCAGGCCGATGTCGAAGAACGCGCCTATACGCGGTTCCCCAAACTCAAGGAGCGTCGCACGCAGCTGGCAGGCACCATGTCGGGTGGCGAACAGCAGATGCTCGCCATGGCTCGGGCGGTCGCCACCGAACCGGCGGTGTTGCTGCTCGACGAGCTGTCGATGGGCCTGGCACCGCTGATCGTCGCGGAGTTGTACGCGCTCGTGGCCCAGATCGCCGAAGAGGGCATCTCGATCCTCGTGGTCGAGCAATTCGCCCGCACGGTGCTCGAAGTGGCCGACCTCGCCGTGGTCATGGTCCAGGGACGAATCACGAGCCTCGGCGCGCCCGAAGACATCGAAGCGGAGCTGTCGTCGGCCTACATGGGAGCGAGCGGATGACTGATCACCCAACGTCAGAGACCGAACGCGCCGACGTGTCGTCCGCTGCTTCGGAAACACACGGCGCGTCGAGCCGCGTCGAGCAGTTCGTCATCGGCGTCCAGCAGCTGCGCGTCGCGAACGAAGCCGAACGGCTCGAGCGCCGGCTCTACTGGGCCGGGATCGCGCTGCCGATTATCGGTGTCATCATCATCTGGCTCGGCTGGTGGGGTGCATCGGGCACCAAGTACGTCTACCAGGAGATCCCCTACGTCGTCTCCGGGGGGATCTTCGGCATCGCGCTCGTCTTCATCGGTGCCGCGCTGTTCGCCCGCTATTCGGTCGCACGCCTGCTCCGCTTCTGGCTGGCCCGGGTCGTCGCCGACTCGCAGATCCAGACCGACCGTCTCATCGAGGCGATCGAGAACCTCGCCAAAGTCACGAAAGAACGTTCGGAACCGTGAACGCCGGCTCGCATGATGCAACATCAGGAAAGACGCCGGTCACCGGAGGCTTTCTGTCTGAGAATCCCCATCGCCGGACCTTCGAGTCGGTCTTTGCGCGTCTTGTTGCGACCGCCGGCATCGTGGGGATCGGCACCGCGCTCGGCGCGATCCTCATCGCCGCCGACGTTGCAGGCTGGATCGCTGGCCTCGTCGTGTCCTTCGTGACGGTCGCACTCGCCGCGATGCTCTGGCGCTCGCGGCACCTCTAAGGAGCGTCTGCCTGCAGCAGGGGCAAGAGCTCCTTCTTGGCGACCTTCTCGGTGCCGGTGCGCGGCAACTGGTCGACGACGATCACGCGTTGCGGCACCTTGTAATCGCTAAGGCGCTCTTTCGCGAATGCGATCAGCTCGGCCTCGCCGAGCGTGGCGTGTTCCGCGAGCGTGACGGCGGCCGCCGGCACCTCGCCCTTGCGGGGGTCGGGCAGCCCGACGACGGCGGCCTCGACGACCGCCGGGTGTTCTTCCAGTGCGCGCTCCACTTCGACCGCGAAGACGGAGTAGCCGCCGTGTTTGATCACGTCCTTCTTGCGACCCGCAAACTCGAAGAACCCGAAGCGGCGTGCGCGCGCCAAGTCACCGGTGCGCAACCAACCGTCGGGACTGATTGTGTCCGCGGTCTGGTCGTCGCGCCCGTGATATCCCTGCATGACACCTGGACCGCGGATCAACAGTTCACCCACTTCCCCTTTGGGCACCTCGACGCCGTTGTCGTCGACGATTCTGAACCGGTGGCCCGCCATCGGGTGCAGCAATCCGCCGATCGGAGTTTGCAGTGGCGCGTAGACGCGCAGCGCGACACCGCCCGCCAGTTCGACCATCCCGTATCCGTCGATGAACGTCGCGCGGCCGATAGTCCGGCCCAGACCCGGGATCGTCAGCGCGGCCCCGAGCCGCTGGAACCGCTCGACGACGTCGTCCGGCAACGCGTCGGCGCCCGACGACCAGATGCGTACCGACGACAGATCGCGATGCTCGGCGCCCGCTTCGAGCATCATTCGGTACATCGCCGGGACCCCGATGAACATCATCGCCCGCCGCCGCTCGATCGCGTCGAGCGCATCGGTCGGGCGGAACTTCGCCAGCAGGTACACGGGGATGCCGATCGACGCGAGCATGATCAGCATCGTGAAGCCCGCCACGTGCGCCACCGGGAGGCCGCTCACGCAGCCGTGCGTGAAGACCCGTTCCGGCGTCAGCGCGCCGCTCGGAACCTTGCGGACGAGGGCACGGTGGGTGAGCTGTGCGCCCTTTGGCTTCCCGGTCGTGCCCGAGGTGTAGAAGATCAGTGCCACGTCGGACGGGTCGACATCGACCGCCGAAGCGGGAGGACCTCCGGTCAGCGCGCTGAAGTCGTCGATCTCGCACGCGGCGCCGGCGTCGGCGACGACGTGCGCGATTTCGTCGGCGGTCATGCGGGGATTGACGGGCACCGCAATACCGCCGGCGCGTGCGACCGCGAGGCAGGCGAGGAACAGCTCGTAACCGTTGGGGGTGCGCACCACGACGCGGTCTCCGTGGGCGATCGAGCCGCGCAGGGTCCCCGCCGCTCGTGCGACCAGCCCGGCCGCCTCGGCGTAGGTTACGCGCAGCCCGTCCGGCTCTTCTGCGAGCGGTCGGGGACCGCGGATCGCGGCCAGCCGCTCGAGGAGCGACCCGAGCGTCAGGTCCTTCTCGCGCGCCAGGCGGAGGCGATCGCTGAGCGCCATGCGCTCGATCCTAAGAGGTGCGAGGATGCGCGTGTGGAGCGCCTCACGGGCCAGGACGCGTCGTTCCTCTACAACGAGACGCCCACGCAGCATCTGCACACCCTCAAGATCGCGGTGGTCGACCCGTCGACAATGCCCGGCGGTTATTCGTTCGCGCGGGTACGTGCCGAACTCGAACAGCGGCTGCACCTGCTGCCGCCGTTTCGGCGACGGATCGTCACTGTCCCACTGCAGCTGTCGCATCCGGTCTGGATCGAGGATCCGGATTTCGTGCTTGATCGGCACTTGAAGCACGTCACGCTCGATCGGTCCCGCGAGGGCGCGGCGCTCGACGGGCTGATCTCGCGTATCGCCTCCCAGCCACTCGATCGCGGCCGGCCGTTGTGGGAGGTGTGGGTCGTCGAGGGCCTCGAGCACGATCGCGTCGCGTTCGTCGCCAAGATCCATCATTGCGCGGCCGACGGCGTCATGGCGGCCGAGCTGCTGACGCAGGTGTTCGAGTTCGACCGCGATCGCGTCGCCCCGCCGCCACCCGAACGTCCGTGGCTCCGAGAGCCGGTACCGACGCGCGCGCAGATGCTCCTGCTCGGTCTGCGCGACAGCGCGCGGCGTATCGTCGACCTGCCGGCGCTATTGCTCCGGACGATGCGTGCGCTCTGGAAGCTCGTGCAGTACCGGCGGACAGACGAACCGCAACCAGCCACACCGTTCGCGGGAGCGAAGACGTCGTTCAACGGAGCCTTGAGCGCTGATCGCACGTTCGCGGCAACGGCCATTTCGCTGTCGCGGGTCAAGGCAGTCAAGTCGTCGTTCGGCGTGACTATGAACGACGTCATTCTCGCGTTGTGCGCGGGCGCGTTGCGGTCGTATCTCGAGGATCGCGGCGAGCTTCCATCGAAGCCGTTGGTGGCCGGCGTGCCGATCTCAACGCGGACTGAGGGCATGCCGCTCCGAGCCAACAGCGTCTCCAACCTGTTCGTCTCGCTTCCTGTGCACCTTGGAGTTCCGGAAGCGCGCATCGCTGCGATCCACGAGAGCACGAAGGGCGCCAAACAGGTGCACAACCTGCTCGATGCCGACCTGCTGGCCGACTGGTCGGAGTTCACGCCGGGACATCCGTACGGCGCGCTCGTACGCTGGTATAGCCGCAAGAATCTCGCCGACACGGGCCCGCCGCCCATCAACGTGATCATCTCGAACGTCCCGGGCCCGCGCGAGCCGCTGTACATCGCCGGCGCGGAGCTCACGGCAATCTATTCGATGGGCCCGATTCTCGAAGGCGTCGGTCTGAACGTGACGGTGTGGAGTTATCGCGACGACCTGTTCGTCGGGGCCGTCTCATGCCCGCAGCTCGTCCCCGACCTCGCGGGCCTCGTCGCCCGCCTCGACGACGCGCTCGCCGAGCTGGAAAAAGCGGCGAAGTCGCCGCCGTAGCGCGCGCCTTAGAACCAGCGCTGACCGGGCCGCTCGGCCGCGAGCCGGTCGAGCGTGGCCTGCATTGTGTCCGTGACGCGGTCGTATGCCGCGCGCACCCGTTCGTCGTCGTCGGCCGCGTCCCGGCCGAATTCGTCGGCGAGGTCGATCGGGTGACCCAGCTCGACCACGACTCGGGCCGGGAGCTGCAGCGTGGGCAAGCCCGGGCTGATCCCGAACGGAAGTCCGAGCAGGAACGGCTGTGTCTTCACGCGAAAGCGTCGCAGGACCGGGTGCAGCTGCGCGAGCCGGGCGCCACGCGTCAACACGAGCTGCGTGTCGTGCGCGCCACACGACACGGCCGGCACGATCGGAACGCCCAGTCGGATCGCGAGGCGACAGAATCCGGTGCGGCCCGCGAATTCGATGCGATCGCGCTCCCAGAACGGACGGAAGGCTTCGTAGTCACCGCCGGGGTACACGATCACCACCGCACCCTCGTTGAGCGCGGCCTCGGCGTTGTCCCAGCCCGCCTCGAGCGCGCCCGCGCGTTGCATGACCCGGCCGACACCTGGTAGCGCCAAGAACGCGGAGTGGAATAGCCCGTATAACGGCTCGTCGATGCCGCGTTCGCGCCACCATGCGGTCAGGAGGATCGGGATGTCGGGCGGGGTCGCACCGCCGGAATGGTTGCCGACGACGAGGAAAGGCCCCTTCTCGGGAAGCCGTTCCAACCCTCGAACGTCGGGCCGGAAGTAGCGGACGTAGGTCTCGAGCAGTGGCCGCACGCGCGCAACGAACGCGGCGTCGCGTCCGTGGGTGATCTCCTCTGCCGCCATGCACGGGCGACACTACGACGGAGCCTGTCACGCGGCCAGCGCCAGCGTCGCGAACGCGCTCCTGTTCGCTGCAACGCCGACTTCGACACCGCTGCATGTGAGACGACCGGCCAGTTCCCGCTGCGCGAACGTGCTCGCCTCCAACAGCGGGTCGCATCCACGACGCGCATTCTCATGCACACTTGTCCGCGATCGGCGTGATGGGGGGGCGGATGACAGCCGTTCGGTCGCGGACCAGGTCAGTGAACAGTACGGCGAAACCAGAACCCGCGGCCTGAGGGAGGTCACGATCTAATGTCAGGATCTCTTGCGGGCGAAATCGGCGAACTCAATCGCCCTGCCTGCTGATGTCGTCCGACGGCGTTGTTGCATTGATGCGGGATGGGTGAGAGTGGTGGATGACGCGTCGCCACTTACTTCGTCCGAGGTTGCTGGCCGTTTCGGTGTTCCGGGGTTTTCGGTTCCCGCCCGAGATCATCGTGCTCGCCGTCCGTTGGTACTTGCGTGTAGGTGCCGAAAACGCGATCGGGTTATTGACCGGGTGGATTTGCGGGTTGGGGGACACCGGCGCGCGGCGTGTGTTCGACACCGTGGCTGATCGAGGTCGGGCGCCAGATCGGTCTCGTCGGGGATTCGGGCGCGGCGTGTCGCCGGGTGACCCGCGGGCGCGGGAGTTCGGTTGTCGGAAGTCTTCAGGCGGCGTGGCGGTATTCGTTGATGAGGCCGCCGAGGATCGGATCGCGTCGCAGGCGCGTGACCTCGGGGTCGGGCCGGTTGGCGTGGGTCTCGGTGTTGTGGGTGGCGGTGGGTGCGTGTTGGCCGAGGGATCGGTGCGGCCGGTGCTGGTTGCAGTGGGTGACGTATTCGTCGAGCACGCGTCGCAGATGTCCTTGGCTGAGGATGAGGATCCGATCTAAGCACTAACGGCGGACGGTGCCGATCCATCGTTCGGCGTAGGCGTTCGCGACGGGCGTGCGGATCGGTGTCTTGATGACGGCGATGTATTCGGACGCGAAGATCGTGTCGAACGCGGCGAAGAACTTGGTGTCGCGATCGCGGATCAAGAACCCGCGGGTTCCGGCGAACTGGTCGAGGAGGTTGCGGGCCTGTTGTGTGGTCCAGTCGCCGGTGGGATGTTTCGTGATGCCCGCGAGGTGAACGCGGCGGGTGTCGAGTTCGATGAAGAACAGCACGTAGAGTCGTTGGAGCGTGATGGTATCGACGGTGAAGAAGTCCCACGCGATCACTTGATGGGCTTGGGCGTGGAGGAACTCCCGCCAGGTCGGTCCGCGCCGTTGCGGACTTGGGTCGACCCCGGCGGCGTTGAGGATCGACCAGACCGTTGAGGGTGCGAGCCGACAACCGAGGCCGACGAGTTCGCCATGGATACGCCGGTAACCCCACGTCGGATTCTCGGCCGCGAGGCGCAACACCAACGCACGTAGCACACGGTCGACTCGCGGTCGTCCCCGCGGCCGGTGCGGGTACGTCCAGTGCCGGGCGACGAGGCCGCGATGCCAGCGCACCAACGTGTCGGGCGTAACGAAGAACATCGGCCAACGCTTCCGATCCAAGACGCGGCTGAACCCGGCGAGCACCACCCGATCACGCGACTCGAGACGCGGGCGGGGAACATGCCGCTGCAGGACTTCAAGCTGCTTGCGCAACACGAGGATCTCGATGTCCTTGGACCGATCGCGACCGCCCCGCAACACGAGCAGCTCAACGATTCGGCCGAACAGTTCGTACATAACCGACACGGCCGGCATCCTCGCGACCATCGATCCAGCATCACGAATGCCCAGGTCGGCGACCCGATCGAGTTTTCGGCACCCACACGGTGTCGATGGTGAAGAAGTCGCACGCGACGATCCCAGCGGCCTGAGTGCGTAGGAATGTCGCCCACCTCACGGAGTTCCGTCCGGGTGCGGGATCGATGCCGGCGTGCTTGAGGATCGCCCATACCGTCGACGCCGCGAGGTGAATGCCGAGCCCGGCGAGTTCGCCGTGGATGCGCCGGTATCCCCATGTCGGATTGTCCCGAGCGAGACGCAGAATCAGTCGGCGAGTCTCGACTGTCGTGGCGGGTCGGCCGGGCCGGTGCGGGTAGGTCCAAAATGCTCGTTCGTAGGCTTGTGCACGACTCTGACAGCAAGATGGAACCGTCGCACGACGGTCTCATCCTGGCTCGATACGGTGTGATCTGTGGCAGGCAAAGAAACGTTGATCAACGCGAACCGTTCAATGAAGGTGCGAAGCGTTTTCGCGATGACATGCATGTTCACGCTGCTCACGGTCGTCACGTCTGGTTGCTCGAGTAGCGACGGCAAAGATGCGACGCCGCCTACTGCCGCCCCAGTGTCGTGCGCGGCACCCGGCGCGCCCGCCGGCTGCTGGCGCCAGATCCTGCCGCTCGGCAGCGGAGGGTTCCCACCGTCACCCGGTTCCCAGAACACACCGTTCTGGGTGCCCGGCAAGTTCCCGCTCACGTTGCGGCCCCAGCTCGCGTTCAACGACGAGTTGTGGATGACCGCGCAAACGTTCGCGTACTCGTCGCCCGATGGAGTGACGTGGACGCAGCACGAGAAGACCGATTTCGGTGAGCGGATCTACGACCCGACCGTCTTCTTCAAGGGAAAGCTGTGGAGATACGGCGGTCTCGACTACGAAGGCCGCGTGTTCCTCAACGACATCTGGTCGTCGTCCGACGGCGCCAAGTGGACCAAGGTCGGCAACGCGGCATGGCCGGCGCGCGGGAGCCAAGCGATGGTCGTGTTCAACGACAAGCTCTGGCTATTCGGCGGCGCCGATCACATCAAGGCCGACCGCGGAACGGATCACTTCCTGCGCGACGTATGGGTGTCGGACGACGGCCTCGCCTGGACGCAGGTGACCGCGACCGCACCGTGGGCCGCGCGCGACGACGCAGGCGCGGTGGTATTCAACGATGCGCTCTACATCGTGGGCGCACAGGGCCGCGCGGATGTCTGGCGATCCTCCGACGGCAAGGCGTGGACGCAAGTCACACCGCAAGCCAGCTGGAAGCCGCGCTACGACTACGGCCGCGTCGTCTTCGACGGAAAGCTGTGGGTGTTCGGCGGCTGGGCCGGCGAGCCGGACAACGCGATGAACGACGTGTGGTACTCGAGCGACGGCGCGACGTGGACGCGCCAAACGGACCACGCCGCTTGGTCACCGCGCGGCCCGATCGCGACGGCCTTCCGCGACAAGCTCTGGATTTACAGCGGCACGCACACCGGTGCCGACGACAACTGGGGCGGCGACCTGTGGCAGATGTCGAAGACCGCGTAACCGCTGACGACGCCTTAGTCGAGCGAGCGGCGGCGGCGTTCGAGATGCGCGCGCTCGGCGGCATTCAGCGCGAGTGCAAGCGAACGATCGAACGCCGACGCGCGCCTCTGCATCGCGGCCTACGCGACGAGAAGTACTTGGCAATCCGTACATTTACCGAAGCTCAGCGACGCGAGGCAGGCCACTCCGCGCAGGTCTTGCGGTACGACTCGCCCGGGAATTGCTCAACCCACTCTCCCTTGGTCAGATTGCGACCGGCGAGGTGGCACGCTTTGTGCTCCCACTCGGCGATACGTCGTTTGCGTTCGGTCCGCGCGTCCCCGATCGGCACATAGGCGATAGGGGGTTGGCGTCGTCCAGCGCGCGTTATGGGGCGCGCGTTCAGCTCGGGTTCGTGCGTTCGCTTCAAACCGCGTCGAGGAGTGCTTCGGCGCGTTTGCTGAGTCCGGCGCAGCCGTACCCTGGCGGCATGCCGCGGCCGTTTGCGCCAACTCGCGGGCGCGTTCGATGTCGGCGTCGGCGCGTTGGGTGAGGCAGAGGTCGGCGTGGTCGATCTGGCCGAGCGCGGTCCAGAACGGTGCTTGGAGCCGAGTGCGGATGGCGTGCGCCGCAAAGGGCGCAACCGAGGGCGTCATCTGCGCAACGTGGTGTTGCTGGCACACCCACCGAAGTGAGGCCGGCCGCCTTGGTCCGCATCGTCGGGCGTGGTCGAATGGACGTGTGGCTGCCGTGTGGCTCCGCGTCAAGTCGGAGTTCCGGACGTCGTGGCGCGCGGTCGCGCTGATCCTGTTGCTTGTCGTGGTCGGGGGCGGTGTCGCTCTGGCGGCGGTGGCGGGCGCGCGCCGGACGCAGACGGCGATGCCTCGCTTCCTCGCGTACAACCGGCCCGAGGACGCGATGCTCTTCTTCAACGCATCGCCACCCGTCGTCGCGCGCGTACTCGCGCAGCCGCAAGTGGCGCAAGCTATGCGCCTCCCGTACCTCTACATGAGCGCGGATCGGTCGGGTCTCGCGGATTCCGCCGCGGTGTTCGGCGCGGCCGACGACGTCGCCCTGCGCGCAGTCGAACGGCCGATGGTGCTCAGCGGTCGCGCCGCGCGGCCGGAGCGATCATCGGAGGCGATGATCAACGAAGTCGAAGCGCGGCGCGCACACCTGAAGGTCGGGTCCCGCATCACGCTGTATGCCTACTCCATGAAGCAGGCGCTCGCGGCGGGCAACGGAGGCTTCGGGCGCCCGACGCGCCCGCAAGGGCCGCAGTTCCAGGTGCAGGTCGTGAGCATCGTGCGCGAGCCCTCCGACATCGCCGTCGTGCCGGTACACCAAAACGTCGCGTACGAGGGCTCGGCGACGATTTACGTCACCCCGGCGTTCGCGCACCGATTCGCAACCGCGCTCGGCGTGCCGTTCGCGCAGATGCCGGGCAACGAGATCGTGCGCGTGCAATTCCGTCATGGCGCCTCCGATGTCCCGGCGTTCACTTCGGAGGCGACGGCGATCGCAGGGGGAGGCGTGCAGATTCTTGCGAGCTCCGATATCCGGCAGAGCGCGGCGGCCGACCAACGCGGTACCAGCGTCGAGGCGGTGGCCCTGTTGATCTTTGCCGCGCTGGCGGCGGCCGCAACGATCCTGGTCGTCATCCTGAACGTTGCGCGGCTACTGCGGGCCGAGTCGCCCGAACACCTGCGGCTGTCGGTGCTCGGGATGACCAGAGGACAACGGTTCGCGGTCGCGCTCGCCCGGCCGCTCGTGATCGCGGTCGGAGGAAGCGCCGGCGCAGTGTTCGTCGCGGTCGTGCTGTCACCCCTCACGCCGATCGGCCTCGCCCGCCAGGCTGAGCTCGACCCCGGTCTCGCCCTGAACGTCGCGATCCTCAGCGTGGGATTCGTCGCCCTCGTTGTCGTGCTGATCGCGTGCACGCTTGTCGTCGCGGCGCGCGTGACCGCGACCGAGGCGAAGCCGGAGCGTGCGGCGCGCGGACGCTCCGACACAGGAGCGATCGTCGACCGTCTGGGGTTGAACCCGGCGGCGCGGCTCGGGGTCGGCTCGGCGTGGTCGCGCACCAGTGCGCCGACGACACCGCGCCGGGCCGCGGTCGTGGCCATCGCGCTCGCGGCCGCCGCCGTTGCCGCGGCCGTCACGTTCTCCACGAGCCTCGACCACCTTTCCGCCAGCCCGCACCAGCAGGGCTGGAACTTCGACGTCGTCGTGGGGAACCCGCACACGCAGGGCGATCAAGAGGCGCACGCCATGCCCCTGCTCGCGCGTGATCCGTACGTCGCCGGCTACGCGGGATTGGCCGCACCAGCCGAGACGCCGACAATCGACGGCAAGAGCATCGGACTCGTCGGCATCGACGTACGAAAGGGGTCCACCGGCCCGACAATTCTCGATGGTCGCGACCCCTCGGCGCCCGACGAGATCGTGCTCGGCCGCCGCTCGTTGCACGCGATCCACAAGCAGGTCGGCGACGAGGTCGAGGTCGTTGCCGGACCGAAGCGGCTCTCGATGCGGATCACCGGCGTGATGCTCAACGTCTCAGCAGGCGACGTGTTCACCGGCCGGTTCGACGAAGGCGGTGCGACGACGCTCGCCGGCTTGCGGCGACTCGAGCCCGACTCGCCCGTCGTGTTGTTCGCAGTGCGTTACGTGCCCGGAGTAGATCGACGCGCGGCACTGGCGCGACTCCAGCACGACTTCGGCTCGCTCGTGTTGCAGCACGTCGCCGCGCAGGACGTCGAGAACCTCGTGCGGGTCGCGATCCTCCCCGCGCTCCTCGCAGCGTTGTTGGCCTTGCTCGCGGTGGTAACGCTCGCACACACGCTGCTCGCGTCGGTACGTCGGCGCCGCGACGAGTTCGCCACGCTGCGGGCGATCGGCTTCCTCCGTCGTCAGCGTGCCTCCACTGTGATGTGGCAGACGTGGGCGCTGACACTCGCGGGAGTCGTCATCGGGGTCCCCGCGGGCGTGTTGATTGGGCGTTGGCTCTGGCGGGTCGTCGCGTCGCGGATCGGATCGGTGCAACCGCCGGCGGTGGGGCTCGGGGCGCTCGCGCTCGTCGTCCCGATCGCGGCCCTCGTAGCGACGGCCGTCGCCCTCGTCCCGGCGCGGATGGCGGCACGCGTCGGGCCGCCGGCGTCCCGTCGCGATTAGTACGCAAGTTATGTACTTATCTGTCCGGCAGAGTGTGCGAGGCTCTCAGTCGGCCCCGACGCCTCTGCGGTATTCCTTCACTGCAGCCAGCGCGGGACTTGGTCGCGGTAACGGTCGTACGAGTCACCAAACCTGTCATGGAGAAGGCGCTCCTCGAAGGGAATCCCTGCACGATCCACTCCAATGATGTACCCGACAGCGGCGAGCGCCACAGGAACGCTTCCCAACAAGACGACCCAACCGACCAGCATCGCAGCGCCGCCGACGTACATCGGATTCCTCGTGAACGCGTACGCGCCGCCGTCGACCAAATACGTCGGCACCAGAGTCATCTCGGCCTGCTCAGGCGCCGTTCGGTAGTGGCTTCCGATCGCCCATGCGAGGAACGCTCCGCCTGCAGCAAGCGGCAGGAGCCCAAGAAGATTGACGGCGCCGGGCCGACCGGCCCGCCAACCATGACGACGGCCCGCACGCGACAGAGCCAGGGGCGCCACCACATATGCAAGGGCGTGCGGCGGGACGCCGAGCGCGGCGTATGTCATCTTGCGCTTCCGCAGCCGCACAATCCGAAGGTAGCAACGCGCAAGCCGCGTGCGATATCACACCGCACCATGTGCCGATCTACGCCGCCGACCCGCTCCGCTCGCTCGCGCTCGGACTGACCAGCGCCGAGCGGCAGTTCGGGCGCGCGTCGCCCGACGCTGGTCGCGCAATCATCACGAACTCCGATCATTCGATCTGGCGCGCGGTAGTCAACCGAGGAGCGTCGTTATGTGCGCGTCACCGATCCGGCGTTCGGTGCGGTGCGCCTACAAAATCACGGCCCAGCCGTCCTGAGGCAACGAAGCCCGTCCGCCTAACCTCTACCCGTGCCGGAGTTCAGGACGTTCGATCAGCGCGGGTACCGCACGGTGTCGGCACGGGACGGCTACGGAGCATGGCAGCCGACCTATGACAACAGTGTCCAGGACATCATGGATCTGGGGATCCTCGAGAGTCTCACCACTGTGCGCTGGAGCGAAGCTCGCCAGGTCGTCGATCTTGGATGCGGTACTGGCCGAACTGCTTCCTGGCTCGTCTCGAAGGGTGTTGTGACCATCGATGGAGTCGATGTCACCCCAGAGATGTTGGGCAAGGCGCGCGCACTTGGATTCCACCGCCGTCTGGAGGAAGCCGACGTCCGAGCAACGGGCTTGCCAGGGGCGGCGTACGACATAGCGATCTGCTCACTTGTTGATGAGCACCTGCCTGAGCTCGGCGGCCTGTACCGAGAAGCGCGTCGTCTTCTCGGCCCCGATGGCACCTTCGTCCTTGTCGGCTACCACCCGTTCTTCATCATGGCGAGTGGCATGCCAACCCACTTCGATGGCGCCGACGGCCAACCCGTTGCGATTGAGACGTACGTGCACCTGCCGAGTGCCCACATGGCTGCCGCGCGGTCATGGGGCTTTGTTGCTTCGGAGCTGCGCGAAGCAGTTATCGACGACGACTGGGTCCGTCGAAAGCCGAAGTGGGAGCGCTATCGCGACTGGCCCATCAGCTTCGCTTGGGTCTGGCTCACGTCCGAGTGAAGGTCGCCCGACGATCACGACGCGGATGTCCGAGCGCTGGATCGCATCCCCAAAGTGCCGATCGGAGGACGCGCCATAACGCGCGCTCGAGGTCGCGAATCGAGCCGCGCACAGATCACATCGTCACGGCACGCCGAAGCCGCCGCCGCGTTCCTCGTTCGCGGAGCGCGGATTGCCCGATGCGGATCGCGTGCACCAGCGACGACGCCAGCACAGAACAACGGCCACACATCACGGCAGTTCTGTGTGACTATGCGCTCTTGGCGCGCGAAGATGCCGCCATGGACTTGCCGGGGATCAAGGGCTTTGGCACGTCGATCTGACGGTCACCGATGTGGACCGCAGCGTCCGGTGGTGGCAAGAAGTCATGGGCTTCAGGCTCGTTAGCACCCGCGAAAGACCGGACTTCAAGCTCTGCACCGTCATCCACACAAGTGGTTTCTTCATTGGCTTGATGGAGCACACGAATGGGCTTCCCGACAGATTCGACGAACGCGCGGTCGGTCTCGACCACCTAGGTTGCGAGTCCCTGACCGGGCTGCGCTCGAAGCGTGGGCGAAGCGCCTCGACGACTTCGGAATCGATAACTCGGGCGTGCAGGACGAAACTGCAGGACCCCTCATCGTGAGACCTCACGTCGCCCACTCCTTGCCGAACCAGCGGCGGGCGCGGCTGCGACCGAACTCGGTCTTGTCGGCAGCCAGCTGCATGGTCGGCTCGTCGAAGATGCCAACGACGGGCTGCGCTGCGCCGGGTGTGAACTGCACGTTCACCCGGGCCACCTGGTCGCCACCCATCTGGATGTAGCAGAGGCCCTTGCCGTCGTACTCGGCCGTCTCGGCCTGCGACCGCAGGATGGCGGCGATGCGCTCGGCGGCTGCTTCGCCTTGGCGCTCGGCGAACACGCCTGCCTTCGGCGTCCCGACGCTGGTGACGTCGCCGATGGCGAACACGCCTGGGAACGACGTCTCAAGCGTCATCGGATGCACCGAAATCCAGCCGTCGACGGCGAGCCCGGATTCGGCGACGACGGCAGGGACACGGTGTACGGGAATGCCGAAGAGCAGGTCGTAGAGCATCTCGCTGCCATCGTCGAACAGCGCGACCTGGCGGGCCGGGTCGACGCTCTTTAGAGCGCGGTTGGGGTTGAAGGAGATGCCGCGTTCGGCAAAGGCGGCGAGCAGAGCCGCCGAGGTGTCGGGCGACGGCGGGATCGGCGTCGGCTGGGGCGTCACCAGCGCGATCTCCGAGCGGTCTCGTCGGCCCCGCTCCGTGAGGAAGTCATGCAGGAGCAGCGCGGCCTCACTGGGCGCAGGTGGGCACTTGAAGGGCAGCGACGTCACCCCGATGACGACTCGGCCGCCCTGGAAGTCTTCGAGGACCTCGCGCAGCGCGAAGGCCGAACCCGGCGTGTAGAACTCGTGACCGCCGTCGAGCAGACCGGGCGTCGCTTCGGGGTGCACATCGGCGCCCAGGGCGATCACCAGGATGTCGGCGTCGAACGCGCCCTCAGTGGTGTCGACGTGCTTGGCCACGGGATCGATGGCCGTGATCTCGGCCTTCACGACCTTCACACCGGGCTTGGTGATGTCGGCGTACCGATGGAGGACCGCTTCCTCGGTCGCCCGCCCGAACATCACGTCGAGTTTCGAGAACCCGAAGATGAAGCCGTCCTCGCGATCGATCAGAACGATGTCGGCGGTATCACCGAATTCCTTCGACAACCTCGTCGTGAGTTCGAGTCCGCCGAACCCAGCACCCAAGACAACAACGCGCATGCCCCGAGCCTAAGCCCGATACACGGCCAATTTCACGGCGGATTGGTCGGTCCGCCCGCGCCAGATTGATGCTCCTAGGTGGCGTCAAGCAAGCGTTGTTGTGGGAGACATGTGTAGAGCTCTCGTGCGATGTAGCGCTTGAGGCATCGGATGGCTTCGCTTTTGGTTTTGCCTTCGGCGCAGCGACGTTGGAGGTAGCGGC
>JBBQXS010000068.1:0-19300 GCA_038209365.1 Acidimicrobiia bacterium
GCGAAGCGCGGCGCCGGACGAGCTGGCGCGCGTGCTGGGAGCGGAGGCGGCGGTCGTCGGGCGCATGGTGTCGGTGGTCGCCGACGTGCTCCCGGGGACGGGCGAGCCGCTTCCCGTGCCCCGCGACGCGGAGATCGCGCGGCTGCACGACGCGATCTGCCAGGTACTGCTCCGGCTCGCCGAGACGGCGCCGGTTCTGCTCGTGGTCGACGACCTCCATTGGGCCGATGACGCGACTATCGGGATGCTCCGTGCGCTCAGCCGCGTTGCACTCCGCGGCCGGATCCTCGTGATCGGCGCGTATCGCGAGACCGACGTCGATCGGCGCCATCCCTTCGCGCAGGCGTTGGCGATCCTGCAACGCGAGGTCGAGCCCACGCGCATTCCCCTGTCGGGACTCGAGACCTCCGACGTGCAGTCGATGCTCGAGCGCATCGCCGAACACGCGGTGCCGGAGGAGCTCGCGGCGATGCTCGCGACGGAGACCGACGGAAACCCGTTCTTCCTGCGCGAGACGCTGCTGCATCTCGTCGAAGAAGGTCAGTTGCGCTTCGAGGACGGCGCCTGGTCGGTTGCGGGCTCCATCACCGACCTCGGACTCCCGGCGGGCATCCGCGACGTCATCGGGCGGCGGCTGTCGCGTCTCTCCGACGCGACGAACCGGCTGCTGTCGGCGGGAGCATTGTTCGAGGTCGCGTTCCCGCTCACCGTCGCGGCCGACGTCGCCGCCGTCGAAGAGGACGACGCGCTCGACGCGATCGACGCCGCGCTCGAAGCGCGCATCGTGCGGGCCACCGATACGTTCGACGAGTACGCGTTCACGCACGCGTTGTTCCGTCACGCGCTCGTCGAGGAGCTCAACCCGAGTCGGCAGGTCCGCATGCATCGCGCGATTGCGACCGCGCTCGAGAAGCAACTGCGCGGGCTTCCCACTCCCGCGCAGGCCGCGGCGCTCGCTCGCCACTACCACCGGAGCGCCGCGCTCCCGAACGCTGAACAGGGCGTTCCCTTCGCGCTCATCGCGGCCGACGACGCGGCGCGGCACTACGCCCGGCGCGAGGAATTCGAGGCGCTCGGCGTCGCGCTCGAGCTCTTCTCCGAAGGCGACGAGCGCGAGCTCGAGCTGGTCCAGCGGCGCGCGCAGACCGCACTGTACGCGAGCGTCGGGCGCGGGGAGGTCCTGGGGGCCGCGACCGCGGCCGGACAGCTGACGCGGTTACTCGAAGGCGAAGACGCGGCGTGCGACTTCGTAGAGAATCTCGCGGCCGACGCGGCGACGCTCGACGATCTTCGCCTCGCCTGGGACATCGGCGCGGTCGCGCGCCAGTGGCTTCGCCCAGACCGGCGTGACGAGACATACCTCGTGCTCCGCAGCTTCGAGCTCAGCCAGTCGGAGTTCGACGATCCCGACCATCCGGGGATACCCCTCGAGACCCCCGAGCGGCGCGAGCTGATCGAGCTCACGCGCACGCTTCCCCGCACGTCCGGCGCGACACTGTTCAATCCCTTCGTCGGGTCGCGTGTCGAGGCGCAGCGTGCGCTCGACGCTGTGGCATCCGACGACGGTGGGTGGGTCGTGCTCGGCCCGCTCTGGGCACTCGGCGCGCACCGCGAGATGCAGGACATCCTCCGTGGCCGGATCGACGACCTGCTCGCGCGGGGCGTCATCGCAGCGGTCGTCTTCGATCTCGCGGTACTCGCCCGGCTCCACGCCGTGCTCGGGGAGTACGACGACGCGCAGGCGCGACTCGCCGAGGGCTTCGCGCTCCTGCCCCGCATCTCCGAGACGTCGAACCCCGCGTTGCAGTTGTTCGCGGCCTTCGTCCTGCAGCGGAGCGTGTGCGGCGAGTTGGTTGCGTCCGCGGACCTCGCCGGCTTCGCGCCGTTCGGCGATTCGCCCGACGTGCGTTGGGCGTGGATCGCGGTGACGGCCTTTCGCGGCCAACTGCTCGCCCAGGAGGGAAACGCCGGCGAGGCGATCGATGTGCTGCACGAAGTCCTGCCCGTGATCGAACGGGCCGGCGGCTGGGCGCAGAACTACCCGGCGCTCGTGTACAGCGTCACGCAGATTCTCTGGCACCTCCAACGCACCGACGAACTCGAGACCCTCGAGCGCAACGTGCGCACCAAGGTCGTCGAGCCCGACGTCCGGTACCCCGAGGCGCCCGGCCGCGTCGCGCTCGCGCAGCTGTGCGCGCTCGACGGCCGCACCGACGAGGCGCGCCACTGGTTTGACGAAGCGCGGCGCGTCCACGAGCAGGAAGGAAACGAGCCGCTGCTCGTCGCGACCGACTTCGAAGAAGCGCTCATGAACCACCGGCTGGGAACACCTGACGGAACCGGGCGCGCTCGGGTGTTGCTCGAACGCGCCCGAGCCCGCGCGACCCATCCCGCGCTCGCGGCATGGGTCGCGCGTATCGACGACCTGTCCGCGCGCCTCGGGTAAGCCCAGCGTCCTCGACGGGCGCGGTGGCGCGGTCTGACCGCGTGGATCAGGTGCCGAGCCCAATGAAAGCGCGGCGCGATCGGGCCTTGTGAGAGCCTTGGCACGTGTCGACATCCGAAGAAGTGCGCGCTGCCCTGGAAGTCTTGCCTGGGACAACGGGTTTTTACGCGCGGAATCTCACGACCGACGAAGTTGTCGAGTCGAACGCAGACGCGCTCTTGCCAACCGAAAGCGCAATCAAGGTGCTGATTCTTCTGCACTATTCCCGCATGGTGACCTCGGGAGCTGTTGACCCAGACCGGCGAGTTGCGCTCTCCGAGGACTTTCGCAACATCAACGGCACGGGAGTGCTTCGGTACCTTGCGTCCGGACTCAACCTGCGCCTCGACGATCTGGCGTGGTTGATGACCATCGTGTCCGACAACGTCGCAACGGCGTTGTTGATGCTCGAGATCGGTGGTCCTGAAGCGGTCAACGCGACTGCTTCGGAGCTCGGACTCTCCGGCGCTCGGCTCAGTTCGTTCGACGAGTTGATCGAAGGAGCCCCATTCGGGCGTGCGACCGCACACGACCTCGCTGAGGCGTTCACCCATCTTGGTCCCGACGCACGGGAGAAGCTCGCCCGTCAGCAGGATTTGAGCGGCCTACCTCGTCGCCTTCCTTACACGCCGTACAACGCTGAGGTCGGGCTGCCGACACCCGTTCGCGTCTTCAACAAGACCGGCGTTGGTCCGGGAAACTACATCGACGCCGGGCTCTTCGAGACCGACAATGCGGCATGGGTGATCGCAGCACTGGCAAGTGGACAGGCGCCGCTGACCTCGCGACCTGACGATCCTGCCCCGGCCAGCTTTGGGAGAGTCGGGCTCGCGATCTACAACGCTTGGGGCACAGGTATGTGACTTCTTATTCAGTGATTCGAGGACGCGCACTATTGGTGCGACTGGAGCCAGTGGATGATGTCGGCAGTGACTTGGTCTCGGTTCGTTTCGTTCAGGAGCTCATGGCGGGCATCCTTGTAGAGCGTGACGTCGACGTGGACGCCTGCGGCTTCGAGGGCATCGGCGAGGGTGGTCGCGTGTGCTCCCATCGCGGCGGCCGGATCGTGATCGCCTGCGATGACGAAGACGGGGCACGTGATCGATGCCAGTTGGTCGCGGGCGGGAGCAACTACGTCGAAGAGGTCGATGAGGTACCCGTAGGTAAGTGGGTTCTCGTCGCCGCACATCGGGTCCGCGATGTAGCGGTCGACCTCGTCGGCGTCGCGGCTGAGCCAGTCGAACGGTGTCCGCGCTGGTGCAAACGCGGTGTTGTTGTTGCCGAGCAGGTCCGCGACGGGTTGGTCGCGGCTGCCCGCGGCGGCAAACCCTTGGAGCAGTGGCGCAGGTGACGCGGCGTCGTCGACGCTGACGGGGACGCCGCAGAGCACGCTTCCGGCGAGGCCGTCGGCGTGCCGGGTCAGGTAGGCGAGGGCGATCAGCGAGCCCATCGAGTGCCCGAAGAGGAACACGGGCGCGTCACCACCGATACCTGAGTGAGCCGCCGCTCGCAGCGCGTGCAGGTCGTCGATGACGGCGCGGCCGCCGCCGGGTCCCATGACACCGGCGCCGGTTGCCGACCCGGTTCGTCCGTGGCCGCGATGGTCGAGCGCCACTGCGGCGAACCCGGCTTGGTTGAGCGCCTGTGCGAACCGGTCGTAGCGGCCGGAGTGCTCGGAGGCGCCGTGGGAGATGAGCACCAACGCGCGCGGGTCGTCGATCGTCCACCAGCGGGTGAAGATCTCCACGCCGTGGTCGTCGACGAACGTCCACTCGTCCATCCGGGGTCTCCCATTCCATCGTTACTGCGCCGCTGCAGGCACGCCGAGCGTAAGTCGGCAAAGATCAATGTTGATGAACGCGTCGCAGATCGGCCCGGTCGACAGGACGTTCGTGCCGTCGCCGAGGGCGGAGCGGGTCCACGCCGAGGTGCAGCGGATGGTCGACTTCGGGCCTCGACTGCGGGCTATCCAGGTCACGACGAGTTCTGCACCAGGGTCGAGGGCGAAATGCGGGTGGTCGGCGTGGGCGTCGACCGTCGCATGACCGTGGATCTTTCGGCAGTGTGGATCTGGTTTGCCGACAACGTGTGCCGGGAGTATTCGCCGATCTATGACCGAGTGTCACGCACGGTGGCCGCGAGCGACGATGTGTTGTCATTGGTGCGGGAGGCGCCCCCGCGGTCGCATCAACCGAACGTGTTGTTGGCCGCGGTGCACTACTTGTTGCTCGGCGGCCTTGATCATCCACTCGCGGCGGTGTATGCGGGTGTGTCCGACGCCGATCCGGGTCCGCTGTTCGTCGACGTGTGTGTGACGCATCGGGACGAGATCCTTGAACTGTTGGGGACTCGGCACACGAACACGAACGAAGTCGGACGCTCAGCGGTCGTCGGCCTTGCGTTGACCGCGGTTGCCCAACGGCTCGGTGTGCCACTCGCTTTGGTTGACGTCGGATGCAGCGCGGGCCTCAATCTGTTGTGTGACCGCTACCGACTCGACTACGGAACGGCGGGAACGACGGGCCCGTCGCGCGCTGCCGTCACCGTCGAGTGTGCGATCGTCGGTGGTCAGCCGCCGATCGCGTCGGCGTTGCCGTCGATCGCGGAACGGGTCGGCATCGACGTGGACCCCGTTGACGTGACCGACGCGGACCAGGCGCGCTGGCAGCTCGCGCTGGTCTTCCCGGATACGAACCGCTTGGCGCGTACCCGCCGGGCGCTCGAAGAGATCGCGCGGACACCCCCGCGCATCGTGCAGGGAGACGGGGTCGACACCATCGGCCGTGTCGTGGGCGGACTGCCCTTCGAACTCGTGGCCGTCGTCACCACGACCTGGGCGGCGGCATACTTCACGCCCGAACGACGCGTCGAGTTCCGTGAACGGCTCGCCGATGCCTCGCTGACGCGGCCAGTGGCGTGGATCAGCGCCGAGGGTCCCGCCGTGGTCGACCTCTTCGCCGATGTGGACGCGCCCTGCGATGCGTTCGGCATCCAGTCGAGCGTGCTCGGACTCGCGCGGTTCGAGAATGGCGAGACTGCGACGGAGTTGCTCGGCTTCGTGCATCCCCACGGCAACTGGGTCGACTGGCGCGCCGAAATAGCTGGGCCACTCGGGAGCTAAATCCGATCGACCGGAAACTCACGCCCGAGGCGCGGTGCCGTTCAGCCGGGAATCGTTCGGGAGAAGTATTCGGCGAAGAACGCGTCGTGGTCGACAGCGACAGCTGCGCGGGCTCGCCCGTCCGGGTTCGGGGTGAATCTCGTGAACCCGTAGCCCGACGCGTCCGGGGTGACGTTGATCGTGACGTCGCCCGTCTCGAACCTGCAGAGGTCGGGCTCGAAGATCAGAGCGGCGGCGAGTGGATCGTGGAAGGTGATGTGGTCAGTGTCGCGGAAGAAGACGTGGGCCATCTGGAGCACTGCTCGTAGGACCGGCGTCCGCGCGAACTGGTGCTCGATCTCGCTCCGGTCGATTGTGAGTCCGTGCGTGACGTCGATGCCCACGCAGGTGTGTCGGCCCGGCGCGTGCCGGAAGGCGATCGCGGCGGCCATCGGGTCGACGCAGATGTTCCATTCGACGACCGTGGGTCGCGCGCTGAAATACCAGCCACCCATCGACGTCATCCCTCGCAACAAGCTGGGGATGCCCGGATCGAGCGCGAAGAGCACCGCCACGTTCGTCAGAGGCCCGATCGTCAGAAGCTCGATCTCGCCCGGCCGGTCATGAATCGTCTCGCGCATGAACTCGATCGCATCACGGGTGGCGGTCGTCGCGGCTCGCGTTGCGATCGCTGCGTATTGCGGGACGTCGGGCTGGCCGGGGCCGTCGAGCAGCGGGCCGCTCAGCCCGGCATGGACCGCAACGTCTGCCCCCGCGGCATCGCACAACGCGCGTACGCATGCGGCCCGTTGCTCGGTGTTTCCGGTGACAGTCGTCACGCCGACGATCTCGGCGTCGCGATGCGCGAGCAGATACGCAAGCGCGACCGCGTCGTCGATATCGCTGCCGATATCCGTGTCGAGGAGTATCGGCACCTGTCGAGTCGATTCTGCTCGCGGCACGCGACGGATCCTTGCGTTCAATCGCTCACGGCGTAGAGCTGCCAACATTCGTCGAGCCCTTTGAGTGCGTGCTCGCCGCGATCGGCGAACCGCACCGTGGACCCGGCAGTGAGGTCCCGGATCGTGCGCGTCACGATCACTTCGTTGGCTTCGCCGAAGCCGCACACGCGTGCGGCGACGTGGACGGCAATACCCGCAACGTCGTCGTCGCGGATTTCGATCTCGCCGGCGTGGAGGCCGGCCCGGCTCTCCAATCCCATCTGCTGCGCGACGTCGCGAATCGCGCACGCCGCACGGATCGCGCGGGCGGGCCCGTCGAAGATCGCGAGCACACCGTCACCTGTCGTCTTGATCACGCGTCCCGCAAAGCGGTCGATCTGGCGGCGCGCCATCTTGTCGTGGCCGTCGAGCAGGTCGCGCCACCTGCGATCACCCACGTCGGCGAGCTGATCGGTCGACGCAACGAGATCTGTGAAGAGCACGGTGGCGAGCACGCGGTCGGGATCAAGAGCGCCGCGAGTACCGGTCAAGAATTCCTCGATCTCGTTGAGTACCGGATCGGGATCGGCGGCCCACCAGATGTCGTCGGCGGCGTCCACTTCGACGTAGCGCGCGTCCGGCACCAGTTGTGCAACGTAGCGCCCATGCGCCACGGGCGTCGTGACATCGCCCCGGTAATGCGCGACGAGTGTCGGTGCGCGAACCGCCGGCAGCACGTTGCGCACATCGCTGCCGAGTCCGACGCGCAACAGCGCCCGCGCCGTCGACGGACTCGCGCCGCGCTTTCCGGCTTCGTGCCACCAGGCGCGGAACTGCGTGTCGCCTCCGAGGCTCGGCGCGAACTCCGACACAAGGTCGACGTCCGTGCCGTCGTTCGGTGTGACGATGTCGTCGAGCATCTTTTCGAGCGCGTCGTCGGCAATCTGTGGCCCCGTGGGGTCAGCGAGGTCTTCGGTGATGCAGGCAAACGAGTTGACGACGACCACGTGACTGATGCGATCGGGATGACTTGCGCCCAAGAGCAACGCGACGCCGCCCGCCTCGTTGGCGCCCATGACGGCCGCCCGTTCGGAGCCGACCGCGTCGAGCACCGCGAGCGCGTCGTCGCACCACTGCTCGAGCGTTGGCGGATTCGTGGGAACGCAAGGATCCGACAGGCCGATGCCTCGCCGATCGAAGCGGATCAGGCGGGCGAACGAGCTCAGCCGACGCAAGACGCGCGCAAAATGGGGCTCCTCGAACATCATGTCGACGGGGATGAACCCTTCGGTGACGAACAACACATCGATCGGTCCGCTGCCGTCGACCTCGTACGCGATGTAGGCGTCGCCACTGCGGGCGTAAAGGATCGCGGCCATCCGCCCAGCCTGTGCACCACTCGAGCATCTGTCAACAACGCGAGCGAGAGATCGGCGTTCGATTCGATCGCCCCGCCGGAGGTGGTGGGGCCGATCGGCTCGGCATGCACGGGGCGTCACCCACTTCGCGGAGATGGCTGGTCCGCCCTCGTCACATTCGCGAGACTTGGCGCACGCTTCCCGAAACGAAATACGCGCAGAGCGGCGACGTGCACATTGCGTACCAGGTGGTGGGTACGGGCGCGCGCGATCTCATCGTCGCCCTCGGCATGGCCAACCATCTCGACATGCAGTGGCAGGAGGACGGCGGCTCGCACCGGATGGGTCGCTTCTTCCAGGGGCTCAGCGACTTCACGCGTCTGATCCTGTTCGACAAACGGGGGACCGGCCTCTCTGATCGCGGGGTCGCAATGCCGACGCTGGAAGAACGGATGGACGACGTTCGAGCGGTCATGGACGACGCGGGATCGGAGCGCGCGGTGCTGATGGGTGTCTCCGAGGGTGCACCGATGTGCCTGCTCTTCGCGGCGACATACCCGGAACGCACGGAGGCGCTCGTGCTCTGCGGCGGGATGGCGCGGTCGACTGAGGCGCCCGACTATCCCTGGGCTCCTCCCGTCGATGCCGCGGTGGAGTCTGGTCTCGAGTTGATCGTTCCAGTGGCGTACGCGGGCGGAGACATAGAGATCTGGGCGCCGTCACTCGCTGAAGATCAACAAGCCCGAGAGTGGCTCGGGCGCTACCGGCGATCGTCGGTGAGCACCGACGGTCTGATCGCGCTGGCCACCATGTTCATGGAGATCGATGTTCGCCACGTGTTACCGACGCTGCGTGTGCCGACGCTGGTGGTGCACCGGCACGGTGATCGTGCGGTCAACAGGCGGGCCGGCGAGTGGATGGCCAAGCAGATTCCCGGCGCGCGGTATGTCGAACTTCCGGGCGACGACCACCTGCCGTGGATCGGCGACTACGAAGCCGTCATCGAGGAGGTTCGCGAGTTTCTGACCGGAGTGCGCGTCGCGGAGGAGCCCGATCGAGTCCTCTCGACGGTCATGTTCACCGACGTCGTCGGGTCCACCGAACAGACGACGTCGCTCGGCGACCGTCGCTGGCGGGACGTTCTCGATGCGCACGACGGCGCGGTTCGTGCCCAGCTCACGAAATATCGGGGTCACGAGGTCAAGACGACGGGCGACGGCTTCCTGGCGACGTTCGACGGACCGGCGCGGGCCATTCGCTGCGCATGCGCGATTCGAGACGCGGCCCGTGATCTCGGGTTGGCAGTTCGCGTCGGCGTGCACAGCGGCGAGATCGAGCTTCGAGGCGACGACATCGCCGGCGTGGCAGTCGTCATCGCGCAACGCGTGTCAGCGCAGGCCCAACCGCACGAGGTCTTGGTGTCGAGCACGGTCAAGGATCTGGTCGCCGGTTCGGGGCTCGCCTTCGCCGATCGGGGCGAGCACGTGCTCAAGGGTGTGCCCGACGCATGGCGACTGCTCGCGGTGGAGTCGGCCTGACCGCGTTCGGCGTTCGTGCTCATGGCGGCCGCTGTGGTGCCGATTGAGTCGTGGCGGGCGGACCAGGTGGTGATCGAGTGACCGACGCAATCCGCGGCGTTCGACGGACAGCCGACTTCGACGCGAAGGTCATGAGGCTGTTCCCACCGCTCGCTGGTCGGGACTGGTCGCGATATCAGCAGTTTCTCGATGCGATCGTGCGCCCCGCCGAGACACGCCTCGTCACCGCGTGGGACCGCTACGCCAACGACGACGGTGACCTGGCGCTGATCGTCATGAGCGATGACGAGTTCGACAACGTCATCATCTTTGCGCGAGTGCTCGACGACGAGATCGTTTTGTGGAACTTCCTTTCGGACGAGGAACGCAATTACAACCGCCATGTCATGGCGGGCGAGCAGCAATCGGCACATGACTGAGGTCGCCCTCCCCGGTACCGGCACGGTACCGGCGTCGACGGGCTCCTCGACGGTCACCGAGGACAACGTCGACGGGTTCACGAGCAGCGCTCGATAGCAGGCCGTCGGCCGTCGACTCATGACCTGACGGCCGATGCCGACCGCGTTGGGGTGGACGATGTGTAATCTCTCTCACCGCCAACTCGCCTGCGGCTCCGCGGAAACGGCCGGCAAGTAGCGCAACGTGCTCTCAGGAGGTATGGGGTCCGATGGCTCTGTCGGTGCCGCGTGATCTCGAGCCGTCATCTGAGACGCGCCACGTCTGGGAGTACCGGCCATATCTCGACGGCCTGCGAGCGGTCGCGGTCTATCTCGTCGTCGCGTTTCATGCCGGAAGTCATCGACTGAACGGCGGTTTCGTCGGCGTAGACATCTTCTTCGTCCTGTCCGGCTATCTCGTCACCCAGCTCCTCACGCGGGACCTTCACAACGATGGGCGCATTCACCTCCCGCGCTTCTACGCACGCCGCTATCGGCGCCTGCTGCCGGCTGCGTTCGTCACACTGCTCGTGACTTCGGCGGTTTACGCGGCGATCGCGACGCCCGCGGAGGTCCTCGATGCCGTGAGTGGAGTACGCGCGGCGTTCCTCTACGTGGCGAACTGGTTCTTCATCAGCCAGTCGAACGACTACTTCGCGGCGGACATCAGAACCAGCCCCGTGATCCACTTCTGGTCCCTCGCCGTCGAGGAGCAGTTCTACGCGCTCTGGCCGCTCCTCCTGGGCGGCATGTATCTCGCGACGCGACGAGCTGGAAAGAAGCAGTGGCAGGTCATACGCGCCCTGATCGCAGTTGGAGCTCTGATCTCACTCGCCGCCGCGTGGCACATCGCGGTCACCAACCTCAACCGCGCGTATTACGGCACCGACACGCGCGCCTACCAGCTCCTTGCCGGCGCGTTCCTGGCTGTCACTCCGGGACTCCTCGGGTTGGATGCGGGCAAGCGGCGCATGGCGCGGCGTGCTTCGCCGGTCATTCTGCTCGTGATGGTCCTCGTGGCGACGTCGGTCGTCGATCTCGGCGCGATCCAACGGGGCGCGGTCATGGCGCTGCTCACGAGCCTCTTCATCGTCGCTCTGGAGAACTCGGACGGCGGCATCGCCAAGCGATCGCTGTCGGCATCCCGGGTCGTGTACCTCGGTCGTGTGTCGTACGGCACCTACCTTTGGCATTGGCCCGTTCTGGTGGTGGTGACGCGCGCCTTCCACTTGAGCTCCAGTGCACGGATCGCAATCGCGTGTCTCGTCGCCACGGCACTCGCGGCGTTGAGTCATGAGATGCTCGAGCGACCCATTCGCCAGGCGCGGGTGCTCGACCACTTGAACGGTGCGGTCATCGTGACCGGCCTCGCTGTCTCGGCGCTGGCTGCCTTCGTGCTCGTACCTGCCATCCTGACATCGTCTCGCGGCTCGGGCGCGCTGTTGCCCGCGGCGCGCGCGGGTACCACGCAGGGCGTGGTACCGAGCGACGTGGACTGGCGAGCTGCGAAGAAGGACAAAGTCGCCGTCCCGGTCTGTGTCGGCGAAGACGTGGACAAATGCGTGGTAGTGCACGGCAAGTCCGGAGGCGTGCTCCTGGTGGGCGACAGTCACGCTCGCATGCTCATTCCGACGTTCAAGAAGATCGCAGAGCGCGAGTCGCTCACCTTCTCCGCGGCGATCATGCCGAACTGTCCCTGGCAGATCGGTCTGCAATACGACGTTGCCGGCGGCGTCGTTCAGCAATGTCAGAAGCGCAAGACCGACTGGTACAACCGCGTCGTCCCGACACTGCGGCCCGATGTCGTCGTGCTCGTCAACCGGTCGTTCGATGATCCGATCAATCCGATCCCGTTCATCGGCCCGAACGGCGACGTGCTGACGAGCACAAGTGAGGATTACGAACGCGTGCTGGCCGACGCCTCGTCTCGCACGGTGCAGCAGCTTCGGGGCGCGGTGTCCAAGGTGGTGATGATCGAGCCCGTGACGGTGGCACCCTTCGACACCATCAACTGCCTTTCGGGCGCCGACTCACTGGAAGCCTGCAGGTTCGTCGCGAACATGCAGCCCACCGAGCTCGAGCGTTCCCTGAGACGTATCGCGGACGGCGAGCGAGTCTTCTCCATCGACATCGACCGTTTGGTCTGTCCGTACCTGCCGATCTGCGACCCACTCGTGGGCGGCGTCGTCGTCAGAAGCGACAACTCGCACATCTCGCTGCGGTTCGCCGAGTCGATCGCCGGCCCGCTCGAGGACCTACTGGTGCGACAGGGTGTTCTCGCCCCGTAAGGCGGGAGACGTCAGGTTCCCCGCACCTTCATGCCCGCGGCCTCGTAAATCGCGTCGATGACCCGCATGTTCGCGACCGAGTCGGACGGCGGTGTCAGCGTGTCGTTCCCGTGCAGGACCGCCGCGCAGAACGCCTCGAGCTGGTACTGATACGTCGGTTTCCGCGGCAACCTCTCCACTCGATGCTGGCCGTCGACGGTGACTTTCAAGCGATGGTAGAGCTGTGGGGTCGTCGGGTTGAACACGCGCATCTCACCACGCTCGCCGACAGCACTTGCATGCAGGCGCAAGAGCGACGTCGACCACATGGAGCAGCTGATCGTGGCCATGTGGCCGCTGGGGAATCGCAAGTCGGCCCGCATCGCGCGGTCGACGTCGGGGGTATGCAGCTTCGGCGTCGCGCGCACCACTTCGGGCTCCTCTCCCCCGAGCGTGCGCGCGATGTGCACCGTGTAACAGCCGGCGTCCATCAGCGCGCCGCCCGCGAGGTCGTACTGGTAGCGGATGTCGGAGAACAGCGGCAACGGAAAGCACAACGACGCGCGGAGCTCCCGCAGCGAGCCGAGCTCGCCACCTTGGACGATTTCGACCATTCGCTGCGCGAGCGGGTGGTAGCGCCAATGAAACGCCTCCATCAGTACCAGGCCGGTCCGCTGCGCCACCGCGCCGAGCTGCTCTGCTTCGGCGGCATTCGCCGTGAGCGGCTTCTCACACAGTACGTGCTTGCCCGCTTCGAGCGCGGCGGTCGTCCATTGCGCGTGCAACCCGTTCGGCAACGGATTGTAGATCGCGTCGAGATCAGGAGCCTCGATGAGCGCCTGGTAGTCGGCGAGGACCGTCGGCACGCCGTGCTTCGTCGCGAATTTCTCCGCACGCGCTCGGTCTCGTGCCGCGATCGCGACTACCTCGGCCTGCGCGACCTCGC
Organism: Acidimicrobiia bacterium; assembly: GCA_038209365.1. Taxonomy (GTDB): domain Bacteria; phylum Actinomycetota; class Acidimicrobiia; order IMCC26256; family PALSA-610; genus DASQHW01. The sequence goes on from JBBQXS010000068.1 coordinate 13,073, forward strand.
GCGCGGGCTTGATCAACGCCGACGGTGCAATCCGTGCCGCACCGAGCACACCGATCCGCACGACTTCCATTGCGTCTCCGCCACTCGACGAGCTCGAGGACCGACGACCCCTTCCGGGTGAAGGTACCGGCTGCAAGGTATCGCGTGAGGTGGCGGGAGAGAACTACGCGGTTGCGCGGACTTTCACGCGTTGGTGTGTTGCGCCGACGTCAACCGACGATGCCGCGAGCGCCTTCTCTATCGCGTGCGTCGTGTTCGACGGGGACACGTTCCTCCAGCTTGCGGAGCCACGCCCCGTGTCGTTCCCATTGCGAACCACAGAGGCCGCACGACAAGAGCAGCGAACCACCCGACCGCTGCACGATCGTGATGGGGGTCTGGTCGTAGGGGCAATTCCGCAATTCCATTCGGGTATCTTCGGCACGGAAATGCTGACCGTTGAGGGAGTTGTGACGGCCACGCGTTTCCGTGAGATCCAGGCGTCTCGGAGCGCCCCGGAGCAGCGCCGGCCGAGCTATCCCCTGCCCGTCGCCGGTAGCGGAAGTTGGGCCTTTCGGCTGCCGGAGGACACCAAATCCCGTGGGCGCTAACGATTCTCGCGCTCCCTGCCGATACTCCTTGCCACGGCACTCCTCTTCCCCGCACTCATGCGGCCAAGGGGCCGGTGTCGTTCGGCTCGCTCGGGGGGAGAAGCCCAATGGGATTTCGGACGCGTGTTTTTGTCATGCTCGCTTCGGCGGTGCTCGTGCTGGTTGCCGGCCTCAGTGTCGTTCCAGCTCTGACCGCCGACAGGTCGGTGCATGTCATTCCGGCGAGCATCGCCCACCGCGACAACTGCGAGCTGTCGCAGCCTGATGTCAGTGCGCAAGTGCAGACGTGGCTGGATTCACTTCCGAACAACTCCCTCGCGGAGCTCGGCGAAAATCAGTGTTACCGCCTGGAATTGGGGGTTGTCATCGGCGCGAAGACGAACCTGATCTTCGAGGGTCACGGCTCCACCTTCGCGTCGCTCACTGACGGATGCGCAGGGACGCGCGTCGGCGAGAAGCGATTCAGGAACTGCCAGTTCTCCTCACCGGACTGGCGTACCGCGCAGGATTGGCCGCGGGACCGCTATCACCTGCGCATCTTCGGAAACAGGAATCTCACCGTCCAGAACCTGCGCATCGAAGGCGGCATGAACAAGCCCGGCTACGACCCCGGCTACGAGTTCCAACACGGCATCAGTATCACGGGCGGCGCCGACGGCATCGTCCTGGAGAACGTGACGATCGATCACGTTTGGGGGGACTTCCTCAACATCGCCGCCAAGCGCTCCAGCACCGGAACCAAGACCCCGCAGAACATCACGGTCCAGCACAGCCACTTCGGACTCGACCGCCCCTACATGGGCTCGGGCCGACAGGGCATCGCGATCAACGAAGGTTCGAACATCCACATCCAGAACAACGTCATCCAATACTCGAGCCGTTCCGCGGTCGACATCGAACCCGTCAGCACCGCTTCGATCCTGAAAGAGATCTACGTCGAGGACAACCACTTCGGCAAGCACGCGAACAACTTCTTCGCCAACCATCCCTACGGCGACGCCAACCCCGTCATCGACGGGATCTACTTCCGCAGGAATCAACTGACCGGTTCACCGCTCAGGATCTCCAGTGTCGTGGCTCATTTCGGGGCCATCAACGCAAAGGACCCGTCGACGTTCCGTCGCCACAACTATCAGTTCATCGACAACCACAGCGACAGCCCGAACGCGACCGGCGGCTGCCCAGAGGGCGAGTGGTCGATACGACTCTTTGGCATCGACGGTGTCGTCGTACAAGGCAACACCCAGCCATTCCCCGAGGGTCGCTGCATGCACCTCCTCGACGCGGCAAAGCTCCGTAACTCTCGCGTCACGGGAAACGTCTCGGTGGGGGCGGCGTCGATCACGAAGCGGTACTACCAATCCGCCAACTTCTGTGAGAGCAACAACTTCACCGGCGAGCCGCTGGCTTGGGAACGCAGCCAGATGGCGCCCGCCTGCAGCTAGCGGAGCACCGTCGCACCCGAAGAAATAGGACGCGTCGCCGTCCACAGTCCGCCTAACGTGGCCACGTGACGGACTGTGTGACGGGCGTCGTGTCCGCCGTGAGCTGCACTGCGACGCACACATTCACGAAGCCGGGACGTGACCATGTCCGTCTCGTCGCGGATGTCGGCGTGGAAGGGGACGCGCACGCAGGCACGACCGTGAGGCATCGGAGCCGCGTCGCACGCGACCCCACGCAGCCGAACTTGCGGCAGGTGCACCTCATCCACGCGGAGCTTCACGAAGAATTGCGCGCAAGGGGATTCGACGTGTCACCCGGGCAGATGGGTGAGAACATCACGACGTTCGGCGTGCCGCTGCTCGAGCTCCCCACTGGCACGCGACTCCGTCTCGGCGAGGAGGCGGTCGTCGAGATCACCGGCCTCCGCAATCCCTGCGGGCAGCTCGACGCTTTGCAGTCAGGACTGAAAGCCGCGCTCCTGGAGCACGACGCACGCGGCAACCTCGTACGGAAGGCGGGCGTGATGGGCATCGTCATCGCCGGCGGCAAGGTGCAGCCCGGCGACCAGATCACGGTCGCTGTTCCTGCGGCGCCGCATCGGCCCCTCGAACCCGTCTGAGCTCATCGCGCCAGCACAGTGCGCGCCGCGGCCTTCGCCGCCGCGTTCGCCGCCTGGGTCGACTCCTTTGCGAGTCGGACCAGCTTGGGGATCCGCCAGGGCTTGGTGACCATGTAGCGGAGGCCGGCCTTGAAGTTCGGAGAGCCATCGGGGTGCGCGAGGTCGATGACGTCTCCGGGCGTCACGCCGACCAGATCGCTGATCGCGCGTATCGCCAACCACGGGCGTCCACGTTGCTCGCATACCTCGGCGACCGCGGCGGTTTCCATGTCGACCGCGATGAAGCCCTCGGTGACGAGGCGGCGGAGCTCGTCGGGCCCCATATCGAAGTCGTCGTGCGTCACCAGCTTGCCGCGCGGCGCCACGTCTCCGAACGGCGACGGCTTGTACTCCGTCTCGGTGTGCTTGTTGACGACGCTTTCGGGAAACAACACGTCGCCGACCTTGCTCGGACCCATGCCGCCCGCGATGCCGACAACCATGACGTAGTCGACGTCGATGCTGTCGAGCAGTCGTGTCGTGGCCTCGCGCGCGAGCTGGGTTCCCATTCCGGTGCGGGCCGACACGATCTCGGCCCCTCCGAACGTGCCGCGATAGAGACGATCGTCGCCGCCGCGTTGCAACGACATGGCGCGGACCACGGGCTGCTGCTCGGACGGCATCGGCGTCAACAACCCGATGCGGAAGGGACGATTGTCGCTGCTCATCTCGACATCATGGCCCGCTCACCCGTTCGAATACACACGCGAAGGCGTGACCAGCACGACCGCGCGGCGATCTTCCGCCATGACGCGGTCGTATTCGTCCCAGTCGTCGTGCGTTCCGCCCGCGGCCGCGAACGCATCGCGGAGCAGCCGGCGCAGCGCCTCGTCGTCGACCCCCGCGAACGTGTCGTCGGGTCCGATCAGCTCGGCATCGCCCTCGACCGCGACCCATTCCCACCCGGCGCGGGCCACGACGGTCATCGCGGGACGGGCACGCATGTTGGCAAGCTTGCGGCTTCCGCCTTGGGCGACGAACACGACGACGTCGACGCCCGCTCGCGCGGGGTGGCGAATGACTCCGGCGTTCACCAGCGACGCCTGCACCGTGCCGTCCGCCCGCGCCGTCGCGACGACGCAGAGGTGCTGATCGCCTGCCGCGACGCGGGCAAAGTCACCAAGATCAGTCATGCATCATCCTTTTTCGAGCGCGCCTGTGCTGGAATCTTGGCCCATGCTCGCTTTCGGTGGCGTGAACTCAGGCATCTACAAGTTCCTGCTCGTCCTGCACATCCTCACTGCGATCGTCGGGCTCGGCGCGGTGATGCTCAACGGGCTCTATGTAGCCCAGACGCGGAAGCGCCCAGGCCCCACCGGCCGGGCCGTGCTCGAAGCAAACCTATTCGTCTCGGAGGTCGCGACGTACGTGATCTATGCGATCGCGGTTTTCGGGATTCTGCTCGTCGTCGCGAGCGACGAGGCCTGGAAATTCTCGCAGACGTGGCTCTGGCTCTCCCTCCTGCTGTACGTCATCGCGATCGGGATCTCACATGCCGTCATGCGACCTGGCGCCAAGCGCATCCAGGAGTTGATGATCGAGATGGAGCAGGGCCCGCCGGCCGCCGGCGGGTCACCGCCACAGGTCGCCCAGATCCAGGAGATCGGCACGCGTCTCGGGATCGGCGGCCCGATGCTCAGCCTCATTGTCGTGCTGATCCTGTTCTTGATGGTCTGGAAGCCAGGCGTCTAACCGACGCGCCCACCGCGCAGCAACTTGCCGGGCCGTGCACCCTGGTCGTCGCCGTCGCAGAGCACGACCTCGCCCGACTTGATCGTCGTCACGTATCCGCGGGCACGCTGCACGAATCGCCGCGCGTCTCCCGGAAGGTCGTGCACCATGACCGGCCGTTCGAGTTGCAGGTGCGCATAGTCGATGACGTTCACGTCGCCGACCTTCCCGGGTGTGAGCTCGCCTCGATCGCCGAGCCCGTACATGGACGCGGTGTCGGCGGTCATCTTCTTCACCACGAACTCGAGTGGGAGAAGCTCGTGATCCCGATCCCGGGTCCAGTGTGCGAGCATGAACGTCGGGGTGCTCGCGTCGCAGGTGGTCCCGCAGTGTGCGCCGCCGTCGCCCAGCCCGAGGGCGCTCGTGGGGTGCAGCAACATCTCGCGCACAGGATCGAGTGAGAAGTTCGTGTAGTTGAGCAGCGGTCGCAGCACGAGCGCGAAGCCGTCGTCTCGGGCGAGCACGTCGTAGTAAAGCTCCATCACGTCTCGGCCCTGGGCACGTGCGAGCACGGCAATGCTGTGTTCCGGCTTCGGTTCGTAATCCGGCGTCGCTCCCATCGGGAACGCACGCTCGGGGTCGAGGAACTGCCGCATCGGCGCGATCGCGGCGTCCACCTCGGCGAGCAGCTTGGCGCGCAGGGCGGGGTCGTGCATCGCGCGTGCTTTCTCTGCGGGAGACATCCCGTGGAGCGGGGCCCACGACGGGCAGTACGCGAACGGGTGGAACGTCTGGAGGCCGAGCAGCAGGCTGACCGGCCGGCCCGCGACCTGGGGCCGGACCTGCGACCCCTCGGCCGCCGCCTGCCCCGCGAGCTCCAGCATCGAGCGCCAGGATTCGGGGTCGTGATCGTTCTGGGTGAGCGCGAACGAAACCGGTCGCTTGATCACGCCTGCGAGCTTGCGCATCCACGCCATCTCACGCTCGGGCGCGGCGAGGTCTTCACCGAGCGCCCCCGCGGGCGCGAGCTCGAACACACCGGTCCCGAGCTCGCCGAGCACGCGGCCGATGCCGAACAGCTCGTCCTCGGCGGCAAACGTGCCGGGCACCGGCTCACCGTCGATCGCCATGTGCGCGATCGTCCGGCTCGTCGAGAAACCCAGCGCGCCCGCCTCCATGCCCTGGCGCACGATGCGCGCCATCGCTTCGATGTCGTCCGTCGTGGCGGGTTCGTTCTTCGCGCCCCGCTCCCCCATCACGTACGCGCGCACCGCGCCGTGCGGAACCTGGGCGCCGACGTCGAGCACCTTGTCGGCCCGGTCGACGGCGTCGAGGTATTCGGGGAAATGCTCCCAGCACCACTCGATGCCTTCGGCCAGCGCGGCTCCGGGAATGTCCTCGACACCCTCCATGAGACCGATCAGCCAGTCGTGCTTGTCAGGCTTGACGGGCGCGAAGCCGACGCCACAGTTGCCCATGACGATCGTCGTCACTCCGTGCCAGCAGCTCGGCGTCAGCAGCGGATCCCATGTCACCTGCCCGTCGAAGTGCGTGTGCACATCGACGAAGCCGGGTGTGACCAGCGCGCCGTCGGCATCGACCTTGGTGCGGGCTTGGCCGACGACCTTGCCGACGTCGGTCACGACACCGTCGGTGATCGCGACGTCCGCGGTACGCGCAGGTGCGCCAGTGCCGTCGACGACCGTCCCACCCTTGACCACCAGATCGTGCATGAAGGCCACCTCGCAGTTGTTTGAGGCGTGGGGGTGGTTGGGGTTGGGCACCACAAACACCCCACCACACCACAGACCGGCCCAAAAAACATTTTAAAAATTAAAAAGCCACGAGGGCGCGGAGAGGGCC
>JBBQXS010000069.1:0-19297 GCA_038209365.1 Acidimicrobiia bacterium
TCGGGCTCATCAACGCCGCGTACGCCATCTCCGAGGGTCCGACCGGCTCAGGCGAGGCACGTGACGCCGATCGCCTCGCGCTTAGCGGTGCAGGATGTGGCAGATCGCCGGCTCGACGCATTCCGCCGGGTCGAGGGTGCGGGCGCGCTCGACGAGCCGACCCAGCTCGCCCTCGAGGACGCGAAGCTGCCCGATCCGCTCACGGACATCGCTGAGCTTGGCGTCGAGGAGGCGGCCAACGTGCTCGGGGCCTTCGGAGTGCTCTTGTTCTTGAACCGCTTCGCCTGGCTCACGAGCCAACTGCAAGACGCGCTCAGCGCGGCCGGTCTCAGACGTCTGATTAATCTCGGATAACGATCGGAAGGAGCACCCGTGGTGCGCAAAGATCGCAACGAACGCCGCTCAGGGCGGGCTGCACGCGCCGGCGCCGAGCGCCGTGCCCGCCGCCGGCGCTTGACGATCTTCGGCAGCGTCGTCGCCGGCGCGGTCGTTGTCGCGGGACTGTTGGCGTTCGCGCTCTCTTCGAGCTCGTCGTCGAGTGGGAGCGCGACGACGACCGTAACTGGGTTCGATCTGCCCGTCCTCGGGGGGCCGGGCCGAGTGCGGCTTGCCGACTTCCGGGGCAAGCCGACCGTCGTGAACTTCTTCGCGTCCTGGTGTCCACAATGCGATGCCGAGCTGCCCGGCTTTCGGACCGCGGTCGAGAAGTACCGGGGCAGGGTGAACTTCGTGTTCGTCAACTCGAACGACCCGGGCGACGGCAAAGCCATGGCACGGGCCCATGATCTGCTGTCGCTTCCGGTGGCGCGCGATGTCGGCGCACCCGACGGGAGTCGCTTGTACCGCGCACTCGGCGGAACTGGCGGAATGCCGATTACCGCCTTCTACGACGCGGACGGCCACGTGGTCGACAAGGTCTTCGGCGCCCTTCTCGGCGCCAACCTGGACGACGCGCTCCACCGGATCTATGACATCACCACCTGATCGGCGTCGTCCCGTGCCTGCGGGCCGCCGGTCCGGCCCGCGCGACCTGACGTGGACGACTGTGGGGCAGGCGACTCGGTTGATCGTTGTCGGCGCGACCGCGCCGGTTGCGGCCAAGGTCGCGGTCGTGGTCGGGACGATCCTGTCGGCGGCGAACGAGCGCGGTGCCCTCGTCGACGGCAACGCAACGTGGGTGACGGGCCTCCGGGTTCTCGTGAACTACGTGGTCCCCTACATCGTGTCCAGTGTCGGCTATCTCGCTACCTTTCGCGTCGTCCGTCCCGCGGGCGACGATCACGAGCCGCGAGCGGGCGCCGAGCTCGATCGATAGGGGAGCGGCTGCTCAGGCGCACGGGAAGCTACTGGCGAGGACATCGCCGGTCAGGCGATAGCTTCGATATTCGTCGCTCGCCGCCGCGATCGTCGGCCCGAGCGGCGCCCAATGTTCCGCCAGTTTCATGGCGGGATCGGCTGCGGCGACCGGATGCCAGTAGACGCCGTCCGCGGTGATGCACACCTCGGGGATGAGCGACGCCCGCGAGACGGTGAGACCGGCGTTGGCCGCACCTTGGCGTGCGACGCGACGTACGACGCGTTGATCGGCGCCGAGGCCGAGCCCGTCGAAGAGTTCACCGAGCGCTTCTTCGGTGTCGGCGGCGTCGTCTCCCAGTGTGGCCGCGACTCTCACGTGAAATCCCAGTTCGGTCGCGGTGTGGATGCCGGCAAGGGCGCGTTCGAAGCTGCCGGCGCCGCGGTGGCGGTCGTGCAGCGCCGGCGTGGCCGAGTCGACACTGATCTGCAGCGTCAAGCCGTCGCGGGGAAGGGCCTCGAGCCGTCGGAGCCGGTCGCCCCGCCACAGCATGCCGTTGGTCAAGACGGTGGTCGGCAGCGCCGACGCAGCCAGGCGTAACCGCTCGTCGATATCGGCGAGCAGGAATGGTTCGCCGCCGGTCAGATAGAGCTCCCGCACGCCGGTGCGTCCGGCCTGCTCGACGATTCGCCCGAACTCGTCGACGCTGATGATGCGCGGTTCGGCGCGGGGCGAGGAGCGCACACAGCAATAGTCGCATGCGAGGTTGCAATGAAAATTGGTGTAGACCCACAGACGATGTCCCGGGCGCCGGTCGGCGGGCAGTGCCGCGATCGGATCGGCGATCTGGCCGCGCACCACCTCGACCGCGTCGGGCAACACGGTGAGCACGGAGTTGCCGGTGGCCCCGCACCACCGTTGGATCGCGTGCACGTCTTCGTGCCCGTCGACGGCGATGGTGGCGATCGCGCCCGCGGGCGTGCGGTTGACGACGTCGACCAACCGCAGCATCAACCGCGTGGACACGCGCGAGTCCTCACCAGCGGTCGGCGATGCCCTGCTCGTCCATCGCGGCGATGAGCGACCGGTATCCCTCTAGCGTGGGTCGCTTCCACTCGCGCAGTCCTTCGAGTTCGAGGATCGTTCGATGTTCGGGGTTGTCCCAGTCCATCGCGAGGAGGTGATTGACCCAGGCTTCGGCGACGCCGGTGTCCAAGGTGTCGAGCGCCGTGAAGTTGCAGTGGTTGTACCGCTCCGATTCCCAAATGATCTCAAGATCGGACACGGTATGGTCGCCGGCGGCGGTGAGGGCTTGCCAGGTGTTCACGCCGACGGCCGCCGCGTCGGCCTCGTCGTCCAGGACCGCACGTAACGCGTCAAGGTCGGAGCGGCCGGTGTCGCCGTGTTTGCCGACGTCGGAGTCGAAGATGACGAGGTGCACGTCATCGACACCGAGACCGGCCTGGCCCATGAAGTACAGGGGCAGGATGCGAGCCTGACCGGAGTCACGTGACCCCAGCGCGACACGTCGGCCCCGCAGGCTGACCAGTCCCCGGCCCGCCGCACCCGCCCGCCCGACGATCAACGTCTGGAACGTCAGGTCGGTGTCTCGCATCGCGAGCGCCCGCGCGGTCCCGTTGCTCCGACGCTGGGTGCGCACCCACGCCACGTTCGTGTTCCACGCGACGTCGATGTGACCGCGGAAGAGCGCCTCGACCTGCCGCTCGTAATTTGAGAACAGCACGAAATCCATCGGGGTTTTGCTGTCGGCGAAGTACTCCTTGATGCCCTCCCAGATCGGCACGACATTCGCCGTGTACGCGACAGCTCCCACCATGACGACTTCGTCGGTCATTCCGACATCCTCTCCGAGATCAGTCCGGTCCGGTCAGAACAGCGGCATTCCACAGATCGCCTTGCCGACGAAGTCGTACAGCACGTCGCTCGTGGGCGCCATCACCGCCGCGGCGCGTGCATCGCGGAAATTGCGTTCGACGCCGACCTCCTTACGGAACGCCGCGCCGCCGCAGACGCGCATGCAGGCATCCGTGACCTCGATCGCGGCGTCGCCGGCGGCGGCCTTGGCTTCGAGCACGCCCAGCATGGCGTCGTCGGCGCCGGCTTCGACTGCGGTGACCGCCCGCTCGACCAGCGCCGCCGCCGCGTCGGCCGTGACCCTCGCCCGGGCCAAATGCAAGCGATTGACCGGGTTGTCGGCCAGCGTCTCGTCGAGGTGCTCGAGCCGACTTGCGCCGAGGTGACTCGCCGCCGCGGTGATGGACGCCTCCATCACGCCCACCGACATTGCCGCGTTCATGAGGTTAAACCACGGCAACACGGTCCCCATCATCACATCGAAACCGCCGCCGTCGACGCCGAGCATGCTCGACCGCGAGATGGTGGCGGCCGTCGCGCTGACGGGACTCGACCCGTTCCCGCGCAGTCCCAGGCCGTCGAACGGCCCGTCGACCTTCAGACCACTCGTATCGGACGGGACGAACCAGAGCGTGCTGGGGCCATCAGCGCGCAGTGGCCGGCTGCTCCACACGTAACTGTCGGCTTCCCCAGCGCCAGTGATCCATGACTTTTCGGCGTCGAGCGCCACCGTGTCGCCCGCGTCGGTGTCCGTGCCGGTCGCGGTCGACAGCGGCGCCCAGAACTGGCTGCGGGAACCCTTCTCGGAGAAGGCGAGCGTACTGACGTGACGGTTCGCCGCGATCGCGGTGCGGATCTCATCGGAGCCGTGCGCCTCGATGACCGCAGTCGCCGCGTAGTGCATGCACACGATCATCGCGGTCGACGCGCAGTGCCGAGCGAGCTCACCGACGACGTCGGTCGCGGCCCGGACGCCTGCACCCATACCGCCGACCGACTCGGCGCTTGTCAGCCCCAGCAATCCGGCGCGCTTGAGCGCGTCGATGTTCGCACGTGGATATCGACCTTCGGTGTCAACCTGCGATGCATTGGGCGCGACCTCGCTTTCCACGACGCCGGCGAGTTCGTTGAGATATTCGGGCACGGTCACTCTCCTGAGTCGGGACCCGTCGTTGTCCGTCGGACTGTCCGTCCGCAGTCGATCAGTGTTCGGTTTCGAGAGCGGCGAACAGACCGGCGAGGAACGCGGTCGCTGCGAACGCAAGCATCAGCGCGATCGAAAAGCCAAAGGTCGGCCCCGTCGACCCGAACAGGTTGTCACCCTTTCCGGTGCGCCACTGCAGCAATGTCTGGAGCGCGATCAGCGCGAACCCGGCCGCCGGCACCCAGCCGAGCGCAGGTCGGCGCGTCGCACCCGCGGCTCCTCCGATCGCCGCCAGCGCCACGGCGACCAATGCCCCGAGGGTGTTGTAGGTCATCCAGTGCAGCTCGTAGTGGGGAAGCCCGGTCTCTGCACCACGCGCCCACGTGAACGCCAGCCCCCGCGAGTGGAACAACCCGAACAGGCCTGCGATCAGCCCCACGGTGCCCCACGCGACCTGATAGCGGCTCAGCTTCTCGAGCAGGCTCACGTGCACCTCAACAGCAAGGCCGACAGGCGCGACCTACGAGCGCGTAACACGGGCCGCAGCAGCTCGTCGAGGCCCCACGTGCGACCCGCCGCGGTCGCGACGACGACCACGTGCACCGCAACCATCAGGTAATACGACCACGGCCACTCACCGGGCGTGAACGCCACCGACAAGCCGATGAATGCGGCCTGGATCGCGCCAATGATGCCGAACAGCCGCGTGCACAGACCCAGCATCAAGCATGCGGCGAGGAGCGACTCGACGAACAACACCATCCATGCGAACGGCCCGAAATGCCGAAGGATGACGTGCTCAGCCAGCCACGCGTACGGCCCGAACACTGGGTGATCGACCGCGTCTCGCACATAGTTGCGCAACACACCGAAATGAGGTGGCGTCTTCCAACCGAGGTTCGACAACCACAACACGCCCACGACGATCCGTACCAGCGCCAACACGCGCCGACTCGCCGGACCGAGCACAAGGGGCTCGTCGTGCGCCACCGAGGCACGACCGTCGGCCTCGGGGATTTCGGTATCCGCCATCAGCCTCCAACCGCTCCTTCGCCTCGGCGTCCCGCGGAAACGGGCCGACCCCGCGCCGCCATTCCCGACGAACCTATCCGGTGCGGGCCGGACCCGAAGGCGGCGACTGCGTGATGTTCTTCACCTCGTAAGGACCCGACGGCAATCCTGCGGCCCTCGAACGTGCTGTACTCCCTCCTCGCCCGAACCAGACGTCGTCCGGCAACCCGTTGGCGGATGGATCACAACTCATGACCCGCGACCGCCCACCACTCTTCACTCCCAAAGCCTACGACCAGCCCTCGGTCTTCCGCGTCGAAAGTTTGTTGCGCGAAGCGCGCCGCCAGCGAACGCTTCCCGAGCAGGCCGTGCCCGACGTGTGCCTCCTCGACCCAGACGGGGACGTGGTCCGTCATCTCCGCGATCGCGGCCACGCGCAGCGAGACGACGCCTGGGCCTGCTACCACTCCGAGCTGTGGCGAACTCATCTCGACACGCGCGAGATCGGAATCGTGCCCGGAGCGGTCGGCGCACCGTACGCGGTCCTTGTTGCCGAGGAGCTGGTGGCCTCCGGCTGCCGGCTGATCGTGTCGGTCACCTCGGCCGGGCGAATCGCACCGCTTGCTCCGCCGCCGTATTTCGTCGTCGTCGACCAGGCCTGGCGCGACGAAGGCACGAGCATCCACTACCAGCCGCCGTCGGAGTGGACGCACTTGCGTGCGGACCTGCGGGCGCGTCTCGATGGCGCGTTCGACGAGCTCGACGAACCCGTCTACATCGGTCGGTCCTGGACGACGGATGCGCCGTTTCGCGAAACCGCCGCCGCGATCGATGCCGCGCATGCGGCGGGCATTCATTGCGTCGAGATGGAAGCAGCCGCGTTATACGCATATGCGGAATCGAACCGGGTCGCAGTCGTCTGCGTCGCGCACGTCACGAACACGATGGCCGTGTCCGGCGACGACTTCGAAAAAGGCCCCGCCCTCGGCACCCATCGCATCTTGGCCGTTGCGCAGGCGGTCGCCGACGCCGCCCTGCCGAAATAGCCTTGACCGAGCCCAGCAACTCGACGACCCTAGGCAGCAGCGAGTCGCGCGATCAGTTCAAGGTCGGGTTCCGACGGCCGCCAGATCGGAAGGGCATTCGTGGGTTCTGACGCGTTCGGCGGCTTCAGTTAACTGTTGCATTGAGTCCGCGCGCAGCCTTATGGACCGCCGCGACACATCAGATGGGCGATTCGTGCAGCGCGACTTGGCCGTCTCCGTGGCTCTGTTGCGTTGAGCGGGTCTGGCCGCGTAGGACCGAGTTGCGGTCTGTGGCGCAGTCAGATGGTGCGGGCGAGTTCGGTGAACGCGACCGCGACGCGCCGATGGGTTCGGGACCAGATCAGGTTCTGATGGCCGCGAGCAAGGACTTTGATCGCGCCCACGTCAGGGCTGTCACCGGCGATCGGTCGGTGGTTGTGGCGGTCGGTGCGGACCAGATCGGCAAGAACCTTGGCGTCGCCGGCGTCGGACTTCGCGCCCGCAACGTTGTGCCGGTCGCGATAGCGCGCCACCGCGAGCGGGTTGATCGCATACATCTGATAGCCCGCCGCAACCAGCGCCTGCACCCATAAGCCACGATCGGTCTCGATCCCGACCACGACCTCGTCCGGTTCGTCAGCGTGATCGGCAACGAGTTCGTGGAACGCGCGCACACCGGCAAGGCCCTCCGGCAACCGCCGTCGCGCGATCTGCTTTCCGGCTTCGTCCATCAGATGCACATCGTGATGATCTTCTGCCCAGTCGTCGCCGACGAACAGCATCGTGACCGTCTCCCTTCAGCAGCGTTGGCGTGCGAGCCTGAAGAAGGCCACAAGCGGCAACCCAATGAATCAGTGCTCACGGCACGACACCCCATCAGCGCTTGTGCAGCCCTCACCAACCAGCGGGACACGATCTAACGCTAGGAATCAAGTCCCAGGGGATAACAGTGCTCACCGGCCGGCGGCTCGGACCCAGCCTCCCACGCGAGACCGGACGATCTCATTAGGGGACTTTCGGCCGTCGTTATCTGCGCGGTGCGTCGGTGGCACAACGGCGCGCGAGCGAGCAAATCTGCGCTCGGTTTTCGGCTCCTCGTTCCCGGGACGCGGCACAACGGGAGCGATACTCGATGAACCGGATGCTCGGGGCCGGGTGCTAGGGCGTGTAGCCCACGGCGGTGGCCCAGGCGCGGTCGACATGGAGAGTGCCCGAGGCATCGGCGGTGTCCACCGTCACCGTGGACGGCATCCGGTTGCCGGTGGGCGACAGGATGGTGGCCGACCCGGTCCAGCCCACGAAGTTCTTGGTGGAGTACAGCACTCTGGCGAGCGGCACCTGTTGAAAGTTGTGCGCCTTGACCGCGCTCTGCACGAGGAGGTTGACCGAGTCGAAGGCGTAGGGACTCCATATTCCGGGCGCCGAGTGGAACTTCGCCTCGAACGCGGCGAGGAACGGAGCCGAGTTCGCGAAGTCGGCCGGGGCGGGCACGCCGAGCACCGGGCAGTTCTGGACGGCGGGGATTCCGGCGTTGGTCACATAGCCGTTCGAGGCCGAGGCGTAGTCAGCCAAGCAGTTCGTGCCGGGAGCTTGGGCCAGCATGTCGTCGGCCACGAGCGCGCCCTCGGGGTAATACAGATCGGCGTATACCCCGGTCGGACGGGTTGCCAGCGCTTGAGTCACGGCTGCCTGGATCACCGCGGGATCGTTGGTGGCGCTGGGAACGATCGGGATGTTGGCGGATACGGTGACACCCGCGGCTTGCAGCCCGGCCACCAACGAAGCGTCTGCCCCCTGCGTATACGCGGTGGAGTTGTCATAGATGACGGCCACCGAAGTGTTCTTTTGCCAAGTGGTCAGCGCCTGCACCGCGACCGGCGAGATCTGGTCGTTCATGGGCTGGAGCATGACGCCGTAGCCCTCGGTCGAGGTCGACGAGGGGCACTGTTGCATTGAGCCGGCGCACCGCCGTCTTGAATGCCGCGTGCACTGGAATGGGCGATTTGCTCTGACCGAAGTACCGGCTGTTGTGCGGTTCGCGCACCAGATCGCGCCGGCCGAAAGGCTCGAAGCGTGTCCGTTTTGCGCTAACGCAACAGTGCCCCATGGTCGGGTACGAAGCCGCACTCGCGCTCTACAGTGGTCCGCTGCTTCCCGAAGATCGGTACGAAGATTGGGCTTCGGGGCGTCGCCGCTATCTCGGCGACCTGCACCTGCGGTTGCTCGTTGGTCTGGCCGATGCCCTAGCAGTCCAGGGTGACCGGAGTGGGGCAATCGACTGTCTCGAGGCCGCAGTCCTGGAGGATCAGACGCGAGAAGGTGCGCATCGTCGGCTGATGTGGCTGTACGACGCGATCGGTGCACGTGATCTCGCAATTCGCCAGTTCGAGATCTGTCGCATTCACCTCCGTCGGGAACTCAACACGGCACCACACCCGGAGACCACCGCCTTGTACGAGGAACTTCTCGCCAACCCGCTCCGGCCACACGCACGAGTCGCGAGCTAGGCGAGCGCGACCACTTCAAGTGTTCCCGGTCCGAACGCCGGGCCGCGCGCAAGCGGCCATGCGCGCTGCCCTGCGCGACAACCTCATAGGCCCGCATCATGGTGTTGTCCTCGTCCTCTTCGAGGATGTGACAGTGGAACACGTATCGCTGCGGTGGTGAAACGCCCGTGGGCGCGTCGAACGGCGATCGTAAAGAGCTCACGCGAAAGCATCGCCGGGAGGTCTTACCCGACGGAGTGCCACCCGGTAGCCACCCGCATCTGTTGACTGGCGTGTTAGCGCCGCTGTTAGGTGATCACGAATGTGGTCGCGGACATTGGAGGGAGATGGTAGGCGAAGGTGCCGTTGTGCACTCTGATGGTTCCTCGATGAACTGGCGGATCCTTGAACAGCACCCGTTGGTTTTTCTGCCACACGTCGACGGTGGCGGATGAGACACCGTGCAGCGAGAACTCCGCCGATTGGGCGACAGATTCGCTCTTGTTGATCGCCACGATGTTCTTGGGATCGGTGGAGGCGAAGATGTCGACGTTGGGCAAGGTGGTGGAGGTACTCACCATGCTCTGCCCAAAGGACCGGAACAGTCCTTCGCCGGTGAACATGCCGTACCCGTGATACGGGGCGCGCGGGTCGTCCACATGCATGAATACGGTGTGGTCCATATCGTCAACGACCCAGTTGTCGGACCATTTGATCGCGTTGCCTTTGGTGCCGAAGTACACCGACAGCCCGCCGTTCTGGAGGATGTGTCCGAGCGCGTCGGCCGTCCAGACCGCGTTGAAGTTTGTGTCACCTTGGGCGTTGCCACCCCAGTTGAGTGACCATTCGCCGACCTCGATCCCGATCCGTGACGCTCGGGACGGCACGGTCGCTTGGATGAGACGACGGAGTTTGCTGACATCATTGCCGGTGGTTGTCGCCCATCGAAACAACGTTGGCACGTTTCCCTTCGTTGTCCCTTTCTGGGGGTAGCCGTGAAAGTCGACGAAGTCGACCCGGCTGCCCGACAACTTCAGGAACTGCTTTATCCACGTCTCGTCGTACCACGCGACGGTCGGTCCACCGATCTTGATGTTGGGATCGATCGCCTTCGTGGCGCGAGCGTCGTCGTTGAAATAGCCACTGTAGGACGCCACCGAGTAGCCGTTGGAGCTTGGTTCGTTGCCGATGATCCAGCGGCGCACATAGTTACGCCGAGACGGGTCGGGCTTTCGGGTGATCGGGTTGATGTTGAAGTGCTTGACCATGTTGGCAGCGTCAACGGACGATTTGGTCCTGACGATCACCACCGGCTCGGCGCCGACCGCCTTGATCGCGCTGATCCACTGACCGCCGCTCGGGCCGGTGTCGCAGCCACTGGCAGCACACACGATCTTGCTCGTCGGGTCGCCCGATACCTGGTAGACGAGATGCATCCGGACGTAGCCCAGGTTCAGGCGCGCCAACCGTCGCCGTTCGAGGGCGTCGTTCGCCAGAACGTACGGTGATCGCCAACCCGTTTCTGCCATACCGATCGCCAATGGGCTGAGCCGCCGAATCGTCCGGGTGTAGTCGATCGTGACATTGGCGCCCCGACTACATGCCGTAGAAGAGACGAGCACCACGACCGCCGCGACGACATAGCCGAGACGTCTCATCGGGCCGTCCGCTCCTCGAGGTGGTGCACGCTGGTCAACGAGTTGGGCTGCCGTGTACGCGGTCGCAGAGCGGCGACGCCCCGACGCGAATCGTGGCCCCGGCGGACCCGCGTATGGGCGCGAACGGCCCGCACGGGTTCGGCCGGATCCATACGTTGAGCATCGCATTCTTCAGGAGTTTCACGAGCGGCGGGGTGCACGAGCGCTCCAGACGCGCGATTTGCGCAAGGCTGGACGGCGGCTCGGCAGAAAAACAGAGGTTGTCGTGGCGGTGGAACTGCACGAGCTTGCCGCCGACATCGGGTGCGTTGCCGAGCCGATACCGCTTCGGCAAGATGAACATCGCCGCCTCGAGCGTCCGCTGCCCATCCGGTTCGACCCGGTACGCGAGAGACTCCGGCCGGCTCGGATCGAAGAGGACATCGTCTTCGATCCAATCCCAATGCACATAGTGCTCGGTGCCGCTGAAGCTGTCACCGATCGAAACGAAACCGTCCGCCCTCGCCTGACCGACCTCATCCCATCGCTTCAACGCCACGATGGTCCGGCGCAGCAAATCTTCGGCGTCCGCCTGTTCCCCGGCTGTGACGCCGGCAACGCCCGACAGGTCAACCCGGCCGGGATCGAATGTCCCATCGCCACCAACCGCCAACGGCCCTCCGCGGTGCGTGCTGATTGGGATCGGCGGCGTACCTTCTCGCACCGCAAACCCGGTGCGCAGCAGGAAACCGACGAAGAACAACGTCATGACAGCAAGAGCGAATCGGCGCCCGCTACGCACGCAAATGTGTCCCCTCTCGCCCCAAAATGAACAGACCAGTCGAGCGCTCAAAGCTGTCCTCAGGCTGAAACCACCGAGGACGAACGCCGCCATTGCCGAGAGCCTCAGCAAGACGAGTCCGTCAGCGTATTCCCGCTCCAATTCCCAAACTCTTCCAGGCAGAGCCTGGGCAGGAGCGGCGACTTGCGGGAAGACGGCCGAGGTTGAGCCTTGTGGGTGCCGAAACTCGACCGGGTCGCTGACCAGGCTTTTTCGACACGGTCGCGTGAGCGCAAACGGACACGCGCTGTGTCTCTGGCAGCCGCGAGGCAGGTGGTGAACGTCGCTCATTCTTCGCGAACTGCCCGACGCGTGCCGACGGAGCCGACACGTTCTCGTCGGTCGCCGAGGCCGGCAGATGCTCAATGCAACAGAGGCGCGGCGGTCGGGTCGGGCCAATATGCCGCGGAGTGTTCGCGCCTTTTGTGACCCGCCTGCCGCTCAAGTGGCACCGGCTGGTTGGCCGGACAGGAAACGCGAACGGCCTGTCAGCGGCGCGGGCGAGTTTTCGGCAGTCTAGACCAGTAGGTCTAGACCAGATAGTCTAGACGGGTGCGAGACGAGCAAGAACCTGGCCGCGCCGCCCTTCCGGTCGGATTCGAGCGCTATCACCGCAAGTCGTTCGTCAACTACCAGCTCAACCGGGCGCACGCGCTCGGATACGCGGAAGCCGGTGAGCTGCGACGGGCGGCAGCCATCATCGGCTCGCCCGGCGACTGCGTGCGCGTGTTCGAGGACCTGTCGGCGCGTGCCGTCCAGGAGGGACGGCTGCGCAATGCGACGAGCTACCTGCGCGTCGCCGAGTTCTTCACGCCGCCCCGCTCCGAGGAGAAGGTGGCGCGCTATCGCCGATACCGCGCGCTGTTCGATGCGGCCTTCACCGGCACCGGCGTCGTGCGCGATGAGGTGGCGTACGCGGGCGCGTCGTTGCCCGCGTACCGGCTGGCGGCGAAGGGTCGACCGCGGGGAGCCGTGCTCGTCCATGGCGGGTTCGACTCGCTCATCGAGGAGTTCTTCGCCATCTGGCAGCGCATCGCCGAAGCGGGGTTCGATGTCGTCGCGTTCGAAGGTCCCGGGCAAGGCGGGGCACGCGCGCTGGGTGGGCTCACGTTCGATCACGATTGGGAGAAGCCGGTCGCGGCTGTCGTGGATCACTTCGGGCTCGAGTCGGCGGGCCTGGTGGGGATCTCGATGGGCGGATACTGGGCGCTGCGCGCGGCCGGCCGCGAGCCGCGCATCGATCGCGTCGTGTCCTGGCCGCCGGTGTACGACTGGCTCGAACGGGTCCCCGCGCCGCTGCGGGGCGCGACCCGCGCGATGCTGCGCCGCCGTGGTTTCATGCGTTGGAGCGTCCGCACCCGGACGCGGCTGGTGCCCACGCTCCGCCAGGTGGTCGATCAGGCCTTGTATCTCGTCGACGGCGACGACCCGATGGACGCCGTGGACTGGTTCCTCGGGATGAATGCGACCCACCTGGGAAGCGAGCGTGTCACCCAAGACGTCCTGTTGCTGTGCGGCGAGCACGACGCGTTCCAACCTCCGGTGCTGACCCGCGCCCAGGCGTACGCGCTGATCGCGGCGCGCTCGGTCGCGGTGCGTACCTTCACGAAGGCGGAGCACGGGGACCAGCACTGTCAGATGGGCACCCTCGACCTGGCCTGCCGCGTGGTGACCGATTGGCTGCGCGATCCGGGTCCCCTTGGCGCGGGCGCATCGTGACGTTTCGAGCCGACTTCGAGCATCGCGACGATTTGCTCCGCGCCGCGCTCGATGAGTTCTGCGAGCGTGGCTACGACGCGGCGTCGATCAATCGGATCCTGTCGGTGTCGGGAACGAGCAAGGGACAGCTCTACCACCACTTCACCAGCAAGGAGGGTCTGTACCTCGCGCTCGTCGAGTGGATGATCGATCAGAAGACGGCGTGGCTCGCGCGTCACCCGGTCACCCCGGGCGACGATTTCGTGGCGACGCTCGGTGCCCAGTTGCGGACGGCTCTCGACTTCGCCGTTGCTCATCCCGACGTCGACCGGCTGAGCCGCGCGCTGCTCGGTGAGCGCGGCCGGCCCATCTTTGATGCGGTGGTGCGTCGGTTCGCGTTCGACCCGGACAGCGCGCTCGGGACCCTCGTCGCGCACTGCTACACGCAGGGCGAGTTTCGCACCGACCTGACGCTCGACTTCGTGCAACGCGCGGTGCTGCTCGTGGTGAATCACGCCCCTGCGCTCCTCGACGTGAGCCAGCCGGCGGGCTTGGGCGCGAACCTCGACGAGCTGCTCGTCTTCCTGCGTGGTGGGCTCGCGCGGAACGAGCGCTGAGATGTCACCGGCGTAACGCGGCCGATACGCTGGTCGGTGGCGTGCCGGGAAGTCTGGTCGGCGATCTGTCGTCCGACGTCCGAAAGGGTCGAGGTATGGCTCGCCGCTCGCATGTGCGCATCCCGGTCGCGGGCCGCGTGCTGAGCCCGGTCGGAAGCGACTTCGTCTCGCTCGAGGTGCTCGGCGGCGTCATGCTGCTCGCGGCAACGGTCGCGGCGTTGGTGTGGGCGAATGTTGCGGAAGCCTCGTATGCCGAGCTCTGGGGCCGTCGCCTGACGATTGGATCCGGTCGTTTCGCGGTCAGCGAAGATCTGCGCCACTGGGTCAACGACGGTCCCATGACCGTCTTCTTCTTCGTGGTCGGCCTCGAGATCAAACGGGAACTGGTGTGCGGCGAGCTGCGCGACCGTCGCACTGCGAGCCTTCCGGTGTTTGCCGCGATCGGTGGCATGGCCGTGCCCGCGTTGCTCTATCTGGCGGTGAACGCGGGCGGCGCCGGGAGCCGCGGCTGGGCGATTCCGACGGCGACCGATATCGCTTTCGCCGTCGTTGTTCTCGCGACCCTCGGCGCGCGAGTGCCCAGGCAGCTGAAGCTGTTCCTGTTGACCCTTGCGATCGTCGACGACCTCGGCGCGATCGTCGTGATCGCGGTGTTCTACTCCGAGGGCATCGTGTTCGGGTGGCTGCTCGCGGCGCTCGCCGTTCTTGCGGCGATGCTCGGTATGCAGCGAACCGGGCTCGGTCACCCGATCTTGTATGTCATCCCGGCGGTCGTCTTGTGGGTGTGCACGTTGGAGTCGGGAGTGCACGCCACGATTGCCGGTGTCGCGCTCGGCCTGCTGACCCCGGCCCGCCCCTTCGGGGGCCGCGAGGTGATCGAGGGGCTCGAGAACCGATTGCACCCGTGGTCCAGCTTTCTCGTCATCCCGGTCTTCGCGCTCGCCAACGCGGGGCTCAACCTCGACGCCGCGGCATTGGAACACGCATGGCAGAGCAGGATCACCTGGGGGATCATCGTCGGTCTCGTGGTCGGGAAGCCGCTCGGGATCATGTTGGCGACGTCGCTCGCGGTTCGGTTCGGGGTCGGCCGACTTCCCGACGGCATCTCGTTCCGGCACGTGCTGGGTGCCGGGTGCGTCGCCGGGATCGGATTCACCGTGGCGCTCTTCGTCGCTGATCTGTCTTTCGCCGGCGTGACGCTCAGCGAGGCGAAGACCGGCGTACTCGCCGCATCCGTGCTGGGCGCGATCCTCGGAAGGACGTGGCTGCTCAGCATGCGACCCCAGGCCGACGCGAGCGAGAAAGACCACGCTCGCCGAGGGGTCGAGCCTCCCCCGTGAGCCGCCCCCGTGATCGTTGTCGACGCGCCCGCTGCGCACCCGAGGCATTGATCAACAATGACGCCAAGTACGGCAGGGACCGCTCGGTCACATGCCGAACCGCGCTCGCCCGACGGCCGCCACCGCCTCTGCCGGGCCGCTGACTTCGACGTTGGCCGCGCCCCGACGCCCGAACAGGTAGAGCAACAGCTCGCCTGGCAGTCCGGTGAGGCGGGCAGTCGGCTTTCCTCGACGTGCTCGCACGATCGCGGCGGTCCCCGCCCACTCGAGCTCGAGCCCTACGCCGCGTAGTCGCCTTGCGAGGAACCATGGCGCGAAGCCGACATTGCGCCACAGCGCTTCGTCCAACGCGGCGGCGTTCGTCCGTGGATCAAGACCGTTGGCTCTGCGGACGTCCTCGTGGTGAACGAAGAACTCGTTGAGGTTGGGGACACGGCGCACCCACGCGACGCGAAAGAACCCGCGCTGCGGTCCCGATCGAATCGTCGTGAGGAGGTCGGCGTAGTCCCTCCGGGTAAGCGCCTTTCTGCGGCGTTCGGCAAAGCGGCCCCACGCGCCGGGCAGGACAAGCCCTGGTGCGGCGCGGTAATCGTGCTCACGAATGACGAGGTGCGCCGCGAGATCGTATGTCGTCCACGGCTCGAGAAGCGTTGGAGCTTCGGCGCCGAGCTCGTTCATGAGGTCGCACAGCCGCTCGCGTTCGATGACGTCCAAGGAGAGGTCAGTCACTGATGTTCGCGACGGTCACGATCCCGTCTTCCGACCTCAGCAGCAGCGGCTTGCCGATTCGGGCGGTGCGGCACAACACATCGGGTCGTCGTCCGCACTCTGCAGGTGGGCGGACGATTCGCCGAAGGTGTCACTGTCTGCGAGCACGGTTGTAGATCTCCCAGGGACCGTCGGGGCCGTCGACCCAAACCTTGGCTCGACCGAGTGACGGTGTGCCGGGGAGGTCCCATTCAACGCCACCGCTCGAACACGCTGATGATGATCCAGCGCAGGAACGTCATGAAGGCGCAGACGATGATGACCACAAATAGAGCCGTCGTCACGCGTCGTATGATACCGAGCCTTCGGACGAACGAACGCAACACCGAGTTAGCAGGTAATTGGGCCATTACCCGACGCGACGACCGCGGCTTCAATGACAGCCAGCCTGTGGGTGCCGAAAACTCGTCCGGATCGCTGACCAGGGCTTTCTCGACACGGTCGCGTGAGCGCAAACGGACACGCGGTGTGTCTCTGGCAGCCGCGAGGGAGGTTGTGAACGTCGCTCATTCTTCGCGAACTGCCCAACGCGTGCCGACGGTGCCGACCACTTCTCGTCGTCGCCGCGGCCCGGCAGATGCTCAACGCAACAGACGTGGCGGTCGGGTCGGGCCGACATGGTGCTTAGTATTCGCGCCTTTTGTGACGTCCGGGCCGCTCAAGTGGCACCGGCTGGTTGACCGGCCAGGGAAACGCGAACGGCCTGGTCAGCGGCGCGGCCGAGTTTTCGGCACCCACACCCGTCGGCACGCGTCGGGCAGCTCGCGAAGAATGAGCGACGTTCACAACCTCCCTCGCGGCTGCCAGAGACACACCGCGTGTCCGTTTGTGCTCACGCGACCGTGTCGAGAAAGCCCTGGTCAGCGATCCGATCGAGTTTTCGGCACCTACAGGTCCGTTTCACCGAATCATTGCCACCTATTGGTCTCTTGCCGGTCGCGTCGTTGGGGCGTTCAATGACGCGGGGAGGACTACGGGGCTAGACGATGCAAACTGCTTCGGGACACGCGACCCGAAGCGGCGCCGCAGAGCAGACCGAGCCCTTCCTCCCCGACGGACTCGACGGCCGGGGCCCACAGCCCGGCCGTCGGTCCCGTGACGAACTTTCCGGATGGAGGCGAGGACGTGGTGGCACTCCGTCGACTAAACGCGGGGCCGGCCGGGCATACCCGTCGTCGGGTCGAGCCGTCCGGATAGTCGGTTAAAAACGCCGCTCTGTTGACACCCCGGACGGCTCGGTCCCTGATAACGGGCTCCTTGTGCACGCCGCAATATTTGCAGCCGTAGGGCGTTCAGCCCAGCAGCGCAAGGCTCGCCTTCGTGGCGCGAATTGCGGAAGCCCCCCGACCGTGACCGCAAGCACCGTCGCGCAATGCGCACATTCGTAGCTGCCGTCGCGCAGGTGCACTACGCGCGCGCCGGGGAGGAAACGACGGCGCCAGTCACACCGTGTCGCCGCAACTGTGGATGCGCTTCCCGTCCTCCACCACGACGGTCCAGATCTCGTCACCGCGGTGTGCGCACAGCATTTGCATCACGACCGATGAGCGGCCCACTTTCAGAAGCGCCCCGCACGACTCACAGTTGACCCAAGACACGACTGCCTCCGCATCCCACCCACTGGTCGATGACGAGGCGAGGTCTGGGCCTCGGTGGAAGCGGCAGATATCTGGGTCGTCAATTCCGAGGATAGGCCCGCAACCATCGTCGCGCTAGGGGGACTTAATCCCGATCGACCGTTACGGGCGGGTGGCACCGGCTACGGCGGAGAACCGCCGAGGGGTCGGGAGCGGCAAACACACGTTGTCGCGTGCCAGGCTCTGGGACTCCGCCGTGTGGGCCGCTCCCAACCCGTCTCGCAACCGTACGGCCGGCGAGCGAAGGGGTCGAGGCTCGTCGGCCTTGAGGTCCGCGGAATTAACGTCGATTCCTGCCTCACTGAGCGAACGCGCCATGCCTCGTCACTCGTCTGCAATCTCGGACGCGGTGCACGCCCGTTCAGTGGACGCCGCAGTAGTTGCAGCCGTCTGGCCACCACGATGCACGGCACCGGTCACATTCGTGACGTAGGTCGCGTCCGCTGGTCTGTGAATGACGGGTGTCCAATGCCCGCGGCTCAGTCGATGTTCCCGTGCGTGCTGCTTGTCGCCGGTGGGCGCTCGGGTTGGTAGAGCGGGTCTTGTCCGACGAGTTCGAGCAGGTCGCGGATTAGCGGTTGGCCGCCGTGCAGCCGGAACGGGAGGTCGCGGTCCCAGGCCCGGCGACGTACCGTCACCAGCAGGCGGATGCCGTAGCTGTCAATGAATCGCACCCCGTCAAGGTCGAGGACGATTTCGCCGCCCGCGTTGTCGACGGCGTCGATGACGGCGTCGTGGATGGCTTCGACGGTCGCGATGTCCAAGTCGGCGGGTAGCCGCAACACGATCCGAGCATCGGACAGAGATTCCTGTATCAATGCGGCCCCGGCGTAGTCAGTTTCGACGTCGGGTCGTGGACGGGCCGGTCGTACGTCGTCGTAACTGAACACGGCGGGGAGTACCTCGCCGTCAGACATGCGACGGACATGGCAGCCGGCCGTGCTGGTGGAGGCGATTTCGAAGCCGCCGACCCAGGCGTGCGTGAAGTTGGTCGCCACTTCCACCCGGTCGCCCACAAGGAAACTGACATTGGCGATGCGGTTCATCTGCGTCCCTCCCTGTCAAATGAGTTCCGCCCCGCAATGGCCAGAATCGGTAGGGAAAGCGGATGATCAACGGATTCACTACAGCCCGTCCGACAATCCGCAAGGCTGAACTGTCCAAGCGCGGACCGTCGGCCACCCACGGCGCGACTCAGCGGAAGTCCCCGAGTCCCGAACGGTGGTGCGCGCAGACGTGCAGCGTTGAAGGGGGCCGCCGCCCGGCCCCCTTCAACAACGATCCGGCCTGCCCTCCACGTGAATGCTCAAGCGCGAGGATCCATGAACAGGCGCGCGATTGCGCCGCCATCCCAACCGGCTTCCGTACATCGGTGTGCGGGCTCAAAACCTGAAGGCGGCGCGGCGAAAGGTCGCCGGGGTGGGAGTGCAAGGTGTGCGCAACGCAGTGACCGCAGACTGCTCCACGCAGGCGACCTTCACCGATGAGCGTAAGCGGGCGGTCAAGATGACAGATTCGCCGATTACCGTCCCCGCCGACCCTTGACCCGTCCGAGGCCCGGCGCGACGAGCGTGACGCCGGGCGCCCCCCCGGCTCAACGTCCCATCCCGCAGTTACGCATTGTCGAGAGAGGGCCGCACCCACAAGTGGCCCTCTCTTCGCGTAGTTGTGAGGTTTCGTGAACGGAAATGGCTGTAGAACCCACGGCCTTGCGCGGTTTTTACGACAGTAGGACTGGTCGCAGTTCAGTGCACGCCGCAGTAGTTGCAGCCGCCGAGCGTCCAGGCCCAGCAGCACACTGAGCTTGACCCGATGTTCCGGACGGGTTGGGTGTGTTGATCATGCCGCGGAGGTGGCCTCGTAGTCGACGGGACTGAGCATCCCGACGAACGAGTGCCGCCGTTGCGGGTTGTAGAAGCATTCG
>JBBQXS010000070.1:0-18959 GCA_038209365.1 Acidimicrobiia bacterium
ATGCGCTTCGACGAGATACCTGCCCATGTCCATCGGCGACTCCCACCTCGGTGTCGCCGATGTCTTGACACATCCCTCGCCGATGTCCTGAATTCAGACACCACTCCCTCCGCTGTGAGCCGATGGTGATGACACCGGTGAATGTTCCTGCGCCGGGACTGCACGGGTTCGGTGGAAAGGTCGTGATGATCGGGGTGGCGGAGAGACGGAGTCGGTCGGGAAGCACGGCGTGCGGTTCGCCTTCCCGTTCGACGAGTCCGGTCATCGGTCACACCCGTGGAGGGTCATAGGCTGCCATTCCCGTCGCAATCACGTCCGCCACGAAGCCGTCTTCGTTCATCGGTTCGGCGCATGACCTACACATCATGAAGACCCACATTTCCTCGCCTACGGGAACCATGCCGGGATCGCAACCGAACTTCGCTACCGCGTAGTCGGCGATCCTTCTCTTGGCTTCGGTCTCCGCGGCGCCGAGGACGATCAGCAACGCGATGGGAACTTCTGCCGGTCCGCGTATAGCGATGCTGGTGTCTGTGCGCCGCCGGCAGATGACGCACATTCCGCGGACGCCCTCGACATGTTCGTCGGTCACCGGAAACGCCTTTCACTCGGGCAGGCGCCACTCAACGCCGCGCTCGAACATTGGCCCGTCAGGGAGCGAGGTCGAGGTTCGCGTAGATCTCGCGTGTCGCGGGTGAGCGGTTGAGCGTGTAGAAGTGGAACGACGTGACGCCGCCGTCGATCAGCTCGCGACACAGGTCGGTTGCGGCGTCTACGCCGACTGCGTGCATCGCGTCGGGATCGTCCTCGTACCCCCGCAAGCGTTCCTCGAGCCAGCGCGGGAACGCCGCGCCGGACATCTCGGCCATGCGCTTCACCGATTTCACGTTGAGCACCGGCATGATGCCGGGGATCACGGGTGTCGTAACCCCGAGCGCGCGCAGGTCGTCGACGAAGGCGAACCACACCGGTGCCTCGAAGAAGAACTGCGACAACCCGAAATCCGCCTCGGCCAGCTTCTCGGCCTGCCGGCGACGGTCATCGGCGCGGTTCGTCGACGCCGGATGGCCCTCGGGATGCACGGCGACACCGACGGAGAAGTCGCCGAGCTCGCGCACGAGTGCGATGAGGTCGGAGGCGTGCGCGAGCTCACCGGGCGGAAGGTTGAGGTCCTTCGGAGGATCGCCCCCCAACGCGAGGATGTTCTCGACGTCCGCGGTGCCGTAGCGGGTGATGATCGTCGACAGCTCGTCACGGGTATGGGCCGCGCACGTGAGGTGCGCCATTGCTGTGAGCGACGTCTCCCGATTGATGCGCACGACGATGTCGTGGGTCATCTCCCGGGTCGAGCCGCCCGCGCCGTAGGTCACCGAGACGAACGACGGCTGCAGTGGTTCGAGGTCGCGCAGCGTCTGCTCGAGCGTGCGCTCGGCCGCCGGTGTCTTGGGCGGGAAGAACTCGAAGGAGTAGCTCGGGCCGCCGGCGACGATGTCCGCGATCTTCGTCATCGGCCGCAGAGCGTAGTCAACCCCTCGAACCTCGCAAACGAGAAACCCAGACGAAGGCCGGCGATCGGCCCGTCAGGCGGAGCGGCAGTCATCTTTTGGCATATTCCGCGTGGCAACCTTCCGAGCAGAACCACTCGTCGCGTCCATCGGATGTGAGATGCGCGGGAGCGTGCATCTTTTCCACTTGCATCCCGCAGACGGGATCGATCGCGTATCTCTCCGAGCCACGACGCATGCGATTCCGGTAAGCCAAATATGTCCGCACGAACAGCAAGATCGCGGCAAGGTTCAAGAACGTCGTGTAGTTCCACGCGAAATGCGTGGTCACCACGGAATGCGGACGGTCAGCCGGAACCGCGTCGAACAGCGCGAACACTCCTTCGACAACAAGCCCGGCGACGATTATCACCGCCCAGAAGGTGAGGAACAGCCGGAGCGCGAGGGCAGTGCCGTAGTACTTGCGATAGATCAGCAGCAACGGCAACGTGATGAGGTCGGCAAAGATGAAGCTGATCACGCCGCCGAAACCGATGCCCCCGTGCCACAGGGCCGCGGCCATGGGGACGTTGCCGATCGAGCACACGAAACTGATCACGGCGATGATCGGGCCGAGCACGACGTTCTCGAGCGTCGTCCAGAACCCGTGGCCCTCGAAGAACAGATCGTTCCACCACTCCATCGGCACGAGCACCGCCAGAAAACCGGCGACGACGTAGCCGATCAGCAGCTCCCGGCGCAGCATCTTGACGTCGGAGATCGCAAACGTCGCGGCATCGCCCCAGGCCGCCTTGCTGCCAAGGGGTGCACCGTGCTCGTGCTGAGCGCCGCCCGGCTCGATCCGTTGCCGGGCCGCGTGCACGAGCTTCGGCGAGAACACGACTCCGCCGACGAGCGCGAGGAGCACGATCATCACGGGTCCGCCGATGAACTCGGCGAGCGCGAACTGCCAGCCGAGCAGCACGAGCATGGCGATACCGAGCTCGAGCACGAGATTCGTCGACGCGAACATGAAGATCATCGCGGTCGTGAAGTCGGCACCCTTTTGGAACAGGGACTTCGCCATCGCCGTCGCGGCATATGAACAGCTCGACGAGACCATGCCGAAGCCCGACGCGCGCGCCACTGCGGCGGGCCGGCGACTGCCCATGACGCGCTGCATCTGGTCTTTCGACACGAACGCCTGCACCACGCCCGACAACGTGAACCCGAGCACGAGCGCCCACAGCGTCTCCCAGAACATGAAGAACGCTTCGCGCATGCTGTCGCCCAGGTCGGCGAGCGAGACGAACCCGAGCACCAGCGTCACGACCGGACCAACCTCGCGATCGCTGCCGACGCCTCGGCCACCTTGTCCTGAGCCGCATCGCCCCCTTGCGCGAGCGCGTCGGCGACACAATGCGCAAGGTGCTCGTCGAGGAGCTCCAATGCGACTGCTTGCAGCGCCTTGGTCGCCGCCGCGATCTGGGTCAGCACGTCGATGCAGTACGCGTCTTCGTCGACCATCCGGTGGACGCCGCGCACTTGACCTTCGACCCTGCGCAACCGCTGCTGAATCGCGCTCTTCTTGTCCTCGTACCCTGCCATGCTCGTACCATACCCCTGTAGGGTATAGACACCAGGGGCATAGAGTGCGGGAACGACCGTCGCAGGTCGTACTGCCGGTGATCCCGAACCCGCCGGCAGGTATCCCGGCCGCGTTGCCGGCCTGCGGCTCACTGCGCGGCGAGCCGTGCCGCGCCGCGTTGGGCAACGGGGCGGCCTCCGCGGTCAGCGCGACACTGCACCGTCACGACGCGCTGGTCGAGTGGACCGCCGCGAGCTCGCGTCACTTCTTCGAGGTGACCGCCATCTACTCCGGCGGCGTGGCTGTGGCCGCGACCCCGTCGAACACGGTGTCACTTCCCCATTGCCACCGAGGCCACCACAAACACAAGCCGCATCACCCGAACGACGGGCACACGCCGGCCTCAGGTCGTGCGGGAGCCCGGTTCTAGACTCCGCGAATGGTCGACACCGCCCCCACTGCGCCGCCCGCAAAGGAACGATGGGGCTTCTCGTGGAAGCACCTCTACGACGAGGTCGTCACGTCGGGCTTGTGCACGGGCTGCGCGGGTTGCGTGATCGCGTGCCCCCACGACGTGCTGTCGTACGACGACACCAACGGCGTCTACAAGCCGATCCAGATCGAGAACGACTACGGCGGGCCGCGTGACTGCAGTCACGGCGACAAGGCATGCACGTCGTGCACGCGCGCGTGCCCGCGGTTCCGGGCGTGGGAGCCGGAGATCGACACGTTCCTGTTCGGCCGGCCCCGCGAGCCCGACGAGATGAGCGGCGTCTTCAAGGACATTTGCCTGGCGCGCGCCGCGGACGGAGAGCTGCACGAGGTCGGCCAGGATGGAGGCCTCGTGTCCGCGATGCTCGTGTACGCGCTCGAGAACGACATCATCGACGCCGCCCTCGTGTCGTACCTCGAAGGTGACGGCTCGTCGTGGAAGGCGATCCCCGGAATCGCGCGTACGCGTGCCGACGTGATCGCGTCCGCCGGGAGCCGCTACACATACTCGGCGAACACGCTCGCGTACAACGACCTCGAGAAGGACGACGAGCGCATCGCGCTGGTGGGCATGTCGTGCCAGTCGTCGATCCCACCCGTGATGAAACAGCGCAAGGCCGGCAAGGTCGCCCGCCGTCTCACCCTGTCGATCGGCCTCCTGTGCTCGAAGACGTTCGACGACGCGATCTTCGAGGAGCTGTTCGAGGCGAAGTACGGCTTGAAGAAGCAAGACATGAAGAAGATGAACATCAAGGGCGTGTTCCAGATCTGGATGAACAACGGCGACTACCACGAGGTGCCGCTGAAGGAATGCCACGCGTGGACGCGTGAGGGCTGCAAGCTGTGCCCAGATTTCGCGGCGGAGCACGCCGACATCTCAACCGGCGGCATCGGCAAGTACAACGACTGGACGCTCACCATCGTGCGGACCGACGCGGGGCGC
The DNA here is from genome assembly GCA_038209365.1 of Acidimicrobiia bacterium. Classification (GTDB taxonomy): domain Bacteria; phylum Actinomycetota; class Acidimicrobiia; order IMCC26256; family PALSA-610; genus DASQHW01. The sequence continues at coordinate 4,508 of JBBQXS010000070.1, forward strand.
GAGTTGATGGAGCGGATGCTCGCCGACGGCGTGATCCAGACCCGGCCCGGTGACGACGATCCCGACGCCATCGCCTTGATGCACAAGCTGTCGAAGAAGTCGCGGAAGCGCTGGCCGGAGTTCGCGTTGCCGGAACCCAAGCTCGGCGTGTGACCCTTCTCGTCGCCCTGACGACGGACTTGATGGACCGCTCGCGTCTCAGCGCTGCGCTCCCGGACGTGCAGTTCAGCCTCGATGCCGACGCCGGCGTCGTGATCGTCGACCTCGCGCGCGGCGTCGAGCAGGTGACGTCGATACGTGCATCGCATCCGAACGCGCGGATCGTGTGCTACGGCCCGCACGTCGACGACGCGTCGTTGGACGCGGCGCGCGCCGCGGGCGCCGACGTCGTGCTCCCCCGGTCCCGCTTCTTCCGCGATCCGGCGGCGGCATTGAGGGACTAGGGGCAAACACCTAGATCGTGGGCCAGGGGTAGGAGTGGTAGTCGCGGTCGGGCTCGGGGAGGACACCGGTCGCGAGGAGGTGCTCGGTGCGGGCGCGCAACGCGTCGAGCTCGAACCGGTCCAGCAACTGCCGCAGGTTGTCGCCGAGCGCGCCACCGCACACGTCGTCGAGCAAGCGGTGCAGGTCGGTACACACGTCGGGCAGCACCGGCTCTCCGGCGAAGTCCCAGATGACGGTGCGGAGCTTCCACATCGGATGGAACGAGACGCCGTGGTCGATACCGAAAACGCGCCCGTCGCCGTTCGCACGCAGGCAATGGCCGCCCTTGCGATCGGTGTTGTTGATGACCACGTCGAACGCCGCCATACGCCGAAAGGCGTCCTGGTGGGCGGCGAGCAACGTGAAGTAGTGCTCTTCGGGATCGTGATCGACGAACCGTTGCATCATGCCGATGCCCGCCGGTCCGTCGCGTAGCACGGTGTCGGGCACGAGGTTCCATCCGAGCGCGTGTGAGATCTCGTACGCCGCGACCTCGCGATGGCACAGCGTGCCGCGTGGGAAGTCCCAGAGCGGTCGCTCACCCCGCTGGGGCTTGTAGATCGCGAGCAACTCGTCGCCTTCGAGGGAGCAATTGACGAGGAACGTCGCGTTCGACGACCACGGCATGCGGCCGAGCACGTCGGCGTCGCCGTCGCGCAACACCTCTGCCGCGCGTTCCTCCGTCACATGGCTCTGTGGCTCAGCCATCCCTCGGCTCCGCTCCGTCCGCACAGGCGGCAGGAGCCATCAGTTCCACCGTGGGCAGATGTGCCCGTCGGGTTCCATCGGGAAGTCGCACAGCTGGCAGCGTGGCCGCCCGGCTTCGACCGCGGCCACGCCGTTGCGCGCCATGGCGCGCACCTGGGACCGGGTGGCGTACAGGCGGGCGATGTGGCCCTCGGTCTCGTCGAGCGGGGGCGGCGCCTCTTCGTCGTCGGACGCGTCCTCGCGCAGCTCGATGAGCACGAGATGACGGTCGGGGTCGTAGCCGATACCGATCAGCCGCGCTCGAAACAGCGGCTCGTCCTCGGTGACCACTCCCGCCACCGTGCCCGCCGAACCGGGCGGCTCCTCGGGGTCTTCTTCGGCGATCTTGTCGAGGAACTGGTTCGCTTCCGACGCGAGCAGCTGCACCTGCTCCTTCTCGACAAGCACCGACAACACCGCGGATCCCTTGCGCGCCTGGATCACGAAGGTGCGCTGGCCGGGAGTACCGAAGGCGCCTGCGCCGATGTCGTCCACGGGATCGAACTCGATGAGATCAGTCACTCGGCGGGACCGCTTCGGTTGCGGGGGCCTCGGGCTCCGGGAGCAGATCGTCGAGACCGCCCGTGTCGTTGCACTTGACGAGCATGCAGCCATAGGCGTGGAAGTCGAAGACCGTCACCGATGCCGGCGACACGTGCACACGCTGGAAGAGGTCGAGGTGCATGCCGGTGTAATGCGCGATCGCCGACTTGATCGGGTCCGCGTGGCTGACGACCACGACGGTCTCGTGCGGATGGCGAGCGATGACGTCGTCGAGGGTGCCGACCGTTCGCGCCTGCATCTCGCGGATTGATTCGCCGTTCGGGAACCGAGCCCTCGAGGGTGCCACCTGCACGACCTTCCACTCCTCGGTTTTCGCCAGATCCGCGATTTTCCCCCCCGTCCAGTCGCCGTAATCAGCCTCGATCACGCCCGGCAGCGGCTGCACCTCGAGGTTGTGGTGCGCGGCAATGCGCTGCGCCGTCTGGGTCGTGCGTTCGATCGGGCTCGCGTACACCGCCGCAATCGTCAACTTCGCGAGGCGCTGCGCCGCCGCCTCTGCTTGCCCGACTCCTTTGTCGGAGAGGTCGACGCCCGGCATCCGGCCCGAGAGCAGCGGCCCGGTGTGCGCGGTGACGGCGTGGCGCACCAACACCAGACGTGTTGGCGGCTTCGGTTTCTTGTCTTGGTGCTCCTCGACGTCCGCCTCAGCCATGACGCGGCAGGATACCGGTCGCCATCTCGTACGTTCCGACGCGCTCCCCGGATCACGCGTCGGGCCTGCGTGCGCTCGCTTCGCTCGGCGCCTCGTAGCATCGTGTGGTGACGAACATCGACCTTTCTCCGACCGGACCTCCGGAAACGGTCCTCGGGCCAGAACCCGACAACGCGCTCGAAGCGTTGCGCGCTGCGCTCGCGCAACCAATCGAAGGTCGTCGTGACGCAGTGGCCGACGTCTGTGCGCGCTGGCCGCGGTTCCTCGACGCGTGGGCACAGCTCGGACAGATCGCTCGCGACGACGTGGAGGCGTACGCATACTTCCGCGTCGGTTATCACCGCGGCCTCGACCGTCTGCGTCAGTCGGGCTGGCGCGGTTCGGGCTACGTCCGCTGGCGCCACGACACCAATCGCGGGTTTCTCCGTGCGGTCGAGGGTTTGCGCGCCTCCGCCGAGGCGATCGGCGAGCTCGACGAGGCCCAACGCTGTGCCGAGTTCCTCAGGCAGCTTGACCCCGACTGGAACGGTGCACGCGAGTAGCGTCGCCGTCCATGAAACGCGCGCTGATCACGGGTGTGACCGGACAGGACGGTCGCCATCTCTCGCAGTTCCTCTCCGAGAAGGGCTATCAGGTGTTCGGCCTCGTCCACGGCCAGGCCAACCCGAAGATCGGGCTGGTGCAGGCCGAGAACCCTGCGCTCGACCTCGTCGAGGGCGACCTGCGCGACCTTTCGTCGCTGATCGCGGTCGTGGAGCAGGTGCAGCCGGACGAGGTGTACAACCTCGGCGCGATCAGCTTCGTGCAGCTGTCGTTCAAGCAGGCGGAGTTGACCGCGGAGATCACCGGGCTCGGCGTACTGCGGATGCTGGAAGCGGTGCGCATCGTCGGCGGCAGTCAGAACAACCCGATTCGGTTCTACCAGGCATCGTCGTCGGAGATGTTCGGCAAGGTGCACGAGTCACCGCAGAACGAAGGCACGTCGTACCATCCCCGCTCGCCCTACGGCGTGGCCAAGGTGTTCGGCCATTACACGACGATGAACTACCGCGAGGCGTATGGCATCCACGCCAGCAGCGGGATCCTGTTCAACCACGAGGGCCCGAGACGAGGCTTGGAGTTCGTGACGCGGAAGGTCACGAACGCCGTGGCGCGAATCAAGCTCGGCCTCCAGGAGGAGATCTCGCTCGGAAATCTCGACTCGTCGCGCGACTGGGGATATGCCGGCGACTACGTCGAGGCGATGTGGATGATGCTCCAGCAACAGGAGCCCGACGACTACGTCATCGCGACGGGTGAGACGCATTCGATCCGCGAGCTGCTCCAAGTGGCGTTCCGCCTGGCGGGCATCGAAGACTGGCAGTCCCACGTCAAGCAGGATCCTCGTTTCATGCGCCCCGCCGAAGTCGACCTCTTGATCGGCGACGCGTCCAAGGCGCACGCCAAGCTCGGCTGGAAGCCCCGGGTGAGCTTCGAGGAGCTCGTCACGATGATGTACGAGAACGACCTCGCCGAAGAGAGCGCCCGAGCGCGTCGCGGCTAGGCCAGGTCGGCGGCCTTGCGGGCCGCGATCAGCGTGGGATCCCAGACGGGCGACAGCGGCGGCGCGTAGCCGAGGTCCAGCTGTGCGATCTCGTCGACGGTCATCTCCGCCCAGATCGCCGTGGCGAGCACGTCGATCCGCTTGGCTGCGCCCTCCTTGCCGATGATCTGCGCGCCGAGCAGGCGGCCACTGCCGCGCTCCACGACGACCTTGACCGTGATCGGCTGGCTGTCGGGGTAGTAGTGCGCTCGCGTGGTGCTCTCGATCCTCGCGGTGACGTATTCGAATCCCGCCTCGGTCGCTTCCCGTTCGGTCAGCCCGGTCCGGCCGATCTCGTACGCGCAGACCTTGGTGACGGCGGTGCCGATCACTCCCGGGAACGTCGCATTGCCGCCGGTGGCGTTCTCGCCGGCAACCCGGCCCTGCTTGTTCGCGTGCGTGCCGAGCGCCACGAGGACCGGCCGGCCGGTCACGCGATGGCGTGTCTCGACGCAGTCGCCCGCGGCCCACACGCCGTCCGCGCTCGTCGCCATGCGTGCGTCGGTCGCGATGCCGCCCCTGTCGCCGATGGTGACGCCGGCGTCGCGTGCGAGCGCGACGTTGGGACGTACACCGATCCCGAGGACGACGACGTCGGCCGGGAGCGTGCCGTCTTCGGTCACAACGGCTCGCACATGACCGTCGTCGTCGGTTTCGAACGCGACGACGGCCGTATTGGTGCGCAGCTCGATCCCCAAGCTGCGGATCGCGTCACCGACGAGCGCGCCCATGTCGGGATCGAGCGTCGACATCGGCTGCGCCGCGCCCTCTACGACCGTGACCGGCATTCCCCGCTGGTGCAGCGCCTCGGCCATCTCCAGGCCGATGTAGCCCGCGCCGACCACAACTGCGTGCTGGTCGGCGTGACGGTGTGCGCCGACGTGATCTCGCAATGCCACGCCGTCGGTGATCGTCTGGATCCCGTGCACGCCTTCGGCGTCGACCCCGGGGAGGTTCGGACGCACCGGTACGGCGCCGGCGGCGATGACGAGCTCGTCGAAGGGCTCGCGTCGTTCCGATTTTGTTTCGAGATCGCGGACTGTGATCGCGCGCGCGTGGATGTCGACGGCAACGACCTCGTGGCGAACACGAACCTCGATCCCGTTGGCACGGTGCTCCTCGGGCGTGCGCGCGACGAGGTCCTGTGGATCGTGGATTTGGTCGGACACGAGATACGGCAGCCCGCATGCGCTGTACGACGTGTAGCCGCCGCGCTCGAAGGCGATGACGTCCAGGTCCGTCGCCGGCCGGCGCCGGCGCGCATGTGCCGCCGCGCTCATTCCGGCGGCGTCTCCCCCGATGACGAGCAACCGCTCCGTCATCGGACGACAGCCGCGGCCGCGCGCGCGAGCGCGTGCTCGGCCTCGTCGACGATGCGGCGTACGAGCTCACCCGCCGGTACGAGCGCGTCGATCGCACCAACACCCTGCCCGGACGGGTAACACTCCTTCTTCGGGTCGACCGGCGTTTCGTCGTCACCGCCGAGATGCAGCGCGTTCGCGGCGACGGCACGCGCCATCTGCTCGGGGAACGGGCGGAGCTCCTCCGGATGCTCTTCGATGTACTTCGTCCAGTCGTTGCGGATCGCACGGAGCGTTTTGCCGGTGAAGCCGCGGCTGATCACGGTGTCATCCTCGTGCGCCGCGAGCAGTGCATCCTTGTAGCCGTCGACCGCGCGCGCCTCGGGCGTCGCGATGAATCGCGTCCCGAGCCACACGCCGTCGGCACCGAGGCTGAGCGCGGCCGCGAGCCCGCGTCCGTCGAAGATCCCACCAGCCGCCACGACCGGCGTGCGCTCGCCCACCGCGTCCACGATCAGCGGGACGAGCGGCATGGTCGCGATGGTGCCGGTGTGGCCACCGGCCTCGGTGCCCTGGGCGATCACGAGGTCGCATCCGGCCTCGACCGCGGCGATGGCGTGACGCACCTTCCCGCACATGCTCGCAACGAGCACGTTGCCGTCGTGCAGCACCTCGATGACGTCCCGAGGTACGCCGAGCCCGGCGACGAACAACGACGCGCCACCTTCGACAACCTTCTTTGCGTCCTCGATCATGCGTTGCGGCAGCGCGGCGAGGAGGTCGACGCCGAACGGCTTGTCGGTGAGCTCATTCACCCCACGAATCTCCGCCTCCATCTGCGCGGACGACATCGTCGCCGCGCCGAGCGTGCCGAAGCCGCCCGCTTCCGATACGGCGGCAACAAGGCGGTGATAGGACACGCCGCCCATTCCCGCGAGCATCACGGGATGCTCGATCCCGAGCATGTCGGTGAGTCGTGTATGCATGCAGAAATTGCTCCCTCACTGTGCCATCGGTGGCTTCATCCCGTCCGCACGGCAACCAAGTGTCCATTAGGGTTCACGCCGTGAGCAACCTGCCGCTGGTAGGCGTGATCATGGGCAGCGATTCCGACCTGCCGGTCATGCAGGGCGCCATCGACGTGCTCGTCGACTTCGGTGTCCCTCACGAGGTCCGCATCATCTCGGCGCACCGCACGCCTGACGTGATGTTCGAGTACGCCCGCGCCGCCGCCGAGCGCGGCCTGTGCGTGATCATCGCCGGCGCAGGCGGCGCCGCGCATCTGCCCGGCATGACCGCGTCGATGACGACACTCCCGGTGATCGGTGTCCCGGTCCCCCTGCAGCAGCTCGACGGTCTCGACGCGTTGTTGTCGATCGCACAGATGCCCGCCGGAGTGCCGGTAGCGACGGTTGCGATCGGCAACGCCCGCAACGCGGGGCTGCTTGCAGTGCGCATCCTCGGCGCACACGACGAAAAGCTGCGCGCGGCGATGGAGCGTTACCAGGGCGACCTCGCCCAGACGGTGCGCGACAAGGACGCACGCGTGCGCGAGCAGTACTAGTGCCGCGTCAGCCAACATTCGCCTTGTTTCGATGCCGCGTTCTCGCGCCTCGTCGATCTGTGCGGACCCGCTCCCTGGCATAACGCGCCCCTACCGGGCATTATGCGCTTGCTGAAGCGGCGGCTTTCCTAGCGGCGGGATCAGTGCTCACGGCTCGGGCGACGAGCAGGGCTGGGAGATGTTGATGAAGCCGGTCCCGACCGTGCCCTCGCCGAGGTCGTGGAAGCCGTCGTGGTCGGTGTCGCCGAAGATGTCGAACTCGAAGCCGTATGGCTGGGTGGCGTTCGGGACGACGTAAGGGAAGGTCGCGGCGCCGGTACTGTCGGGCGTGAACCACCAGCCGTTGGTGAAGGTGCTGTTGTCGGCGTACGTGACCTTCATGTTGTTGCGCAGCTCCTCTACCGGGAAGTTCTCGACCCGCATCTGGACCGCGTACGGCGCCGGGCTCGTGCAGGCAGGGATGAGACGCACTTTCGGGATGCGGGGCTGCGTCGTTGTCGTGCTCGGCGGTGGCGGCGGCGGCGCGCCGGGGAACGCGCGCACGAACACGTCGACCTTGCCGTTCGTGTCGTCCGGTACGAGGTTCGTTGCCTGTGAGGACATCGCAACGCGAGTTCCGTCGCCGGAGATCTCGCTGCCGTAGCTCGACCAGTCGTTCGCGATCTCTTCGTTCTGATTGCGATCGACGAGGTACGTCTGATCCGCGACGCGGTCGCGCACGTACTCGTTCTCGTTCCCATTGTCGTCCGGAACCAGCCCTCCCGAGTGGAACATCACGTCGCGGCCGTCGTCGGAGATGGCATGGAGTCCAGGGTTCAAGTCCGGGCCGGGCGTGCCGTCGGAACGCACGTCAACGCGTTCGAGCGTGCCGGCATCGCGGTCGTACGCGTAGATGAGGTACCGGTAGGTGAACGCACTCGCGAGTCGGCGCTCGGCGTACGCGACGTATCGCCCATTGCCTGAGATCTGTGGGTCGGATGCCGAGATGTACGACGGATCGTTGAACGCCGTCGGGTATGGCACCTGTGTGGTGGTGCCCGCGACACGGTCACGCACGAAGATGTCGGTCGCGCCCCCGCTCCCCGATGGACGAGGCCGTATGAACGCGACATATTGGCCGTCGTCCGAGATCGTCGGCCGGGAACCCGGGCCCGCGCTGGAGTCGGCCGTGTCCGTGTCGCGGTCGTACACCTGCACATTCCCGCCTGACACGACGACGACGTAACGCCCCGATCCCGAGAGGTCGAGATCGAACAGGTCGCTCGGCAAGATGGGCTCGGTCACACCCGTTTGCATGTCGTGCACGTATGCACCGCGCGGGAACGAGGAACCCCCCGAGTTCCAGAAATCGGAAATGAACGCGACGTAACGGCCGCTGTCGTCAATCTTCGCCGTCCCCGACGAACGGACCAGCTGCTGCCCGCTCGATGTGACGCTCGCACGCACGATCGTCTTCGCGACATTGTCGCGAACGAAGACGTCGCCAACGTTATTGGTGTCGCCGGGAACGAGGTTCGAGGCGTCGGACTCGAATGCAACGTACCGACCGTCATGGCTCAGCGACGGGAACCAGCTCGTGCCGTTAGCCTGCGTCCCGTCGTTCGCAACGCTCGCGCGCACGATCGAGGTACACGCAGCCACGACCAACGCGAACGCCACGACGGCTCCGATTGCCACACAACGACGCGTGCGGAGACGAACGCGCATACGCCGAAATGTACAGCGCCAGGCCCGCCAGCCTCCAGGGGCACGGCACGTTCTCGGAAAAAGCAAGCGGCCGCGCGCCAAAGGGCTCGTAATCGTCCGCGCCTGCCCTTGCACGGCGGCCGGTCAAGCCGACCGCCCCAAGACGCACACATATCTGCCGATCTCGCGCTCCTCGCTGATGCGTAGACCGGAACAGAACGCGCGCACATAATGCGCTGGAGGAGCGGGGCGTATGTGGGTCCGAGGCCGCTCCGTGACATCGCAAACGTTGGCTGACGCGGCACTAATCGCCGCCTACTCCTGACCGATGGCGCGGAGCACGTCGAGCTTCGACGCACGACGCGCGGGCCAGATCGCTGCGACGACACCCAGTATTGCGGCAATGATCACGACGATGACCAGTTGCACCGGCGCGACGGCGAACTTGTCGAAGCCTTCGTCCTTCAGCGCTTGCACGACGCTCCAGCCGAAGAACACGCCGACCACCAGACCGACCAGAGTGCCGAGCAGTGAGATGATGACTGACTCCCAGCGGACGATCGAGCGCACCTGGCTACGCGATGTACCGACCGCGCGCAAGAGTCCGAGTTCCCGCGTGCGCTCGTAGATCGACAGCAAGAGTGTGATGACGATGCCGATCAGCGCGATGAACACTGCGAGGAACAACAACGCGTACACGAGATTCACGATCTGGGTGACCTGCGCCTCCTGGTCGGCCTTGTACTGCGCGTTGTCCTTGAGCTCGGCGTTCGGATACTTCGCGACGACGGGCTCGAGCGCCGCACGTCCTTCCTCCGCCGTGATACCGGGCCGCAGCTTGGCGAAGACCACGAAGTCGAGCTGATCCTTGAAGTACTTCTCGAAGCCCGTCAGCGCCATGAAGTAGTCGCCCGCGAGCAACTTCTCCTTGTAGATCATCTGGACGGTGAGTAGCACGGGGGTCTTGCCCGTCTTCACGAACTGCGCGTCCACCTGCGCCCCGATTGCCCAGTGCTTGCTGTCGGCCTTGTCCTGGGAGATTGCGAGCCCGTTGGCCGTGAGCATTTCGAAGTTCCCCGCGAGTGGTTTCACGTCGATGAGCTGCGACGCCGTGGTCGGGTCGGCCGCCTCGACTTGCACGGTGCTGCCGTCGATCTTGGCTTGCCCGGCGCGCAGCGGCGTCGCCGCCTGGATCACCGGCAGCGCGGCGATCTCGCGGTCGAGCGCGGGGCTCAACGTCGGCGACCCTTGTCCACCCGTGATCACGTAGTCGGTCTTGAGCGTGTTATCGATCGCCGCGCTCACCGACGCCTTGGCCGACGCCGCGAAGATCGTGATGAACCCGACGAGCGCCACGCCGATCATCAGCGCGCTCGCGGTCGTCGCCGTGCGCTTGGGATTGCGGGCCGCGTTCTCGCGGGCGAGCTTGCCGGTCATGCCCTTGATCGCCGCGATCGGCGCGCCGATCGCTCGGCTGAACCCGCGTGCGAACAACGGGCCCAGCACGAAGACACCGATGAGCACGAGGAGCGCGCCGAGGCCGACAAATGCGATGCCGCTGCCGCCGAGGCCGAGGAACAACACCACGATACCGAGAATCGTGAGGCATCCACCCGTCGCGAGACGCAGTCCACGGTTTGGCGGGCGCTCGAGCGCGACGTCTCGCATCGCAGCGACCGGCGGAACGCGCGCGGCCTGGCGAGCAGGAAACACCGCGGAGAAAACGGTGATCAGCGTGCCGGCGACCATGCCGGTCACGATCGCGGACGCGGGGAGCACGATGCCGCTCGCCGGGATGTCCAGGCCGAAGGCGGCGAGCACCGCCTTGAGACCCGCAGCGAGCAGCACGCCGCCGGCAACTCCGATCGCCGACGCAACGAGGCCGACGACGACCGACTCGCCGATGACGGCCCCGAGGACCTGCGTCCGGCTGGCACCGATCGCTCGCAGCAACGCCATCTCGCGCTTCCGCTGGGCGACGATGATCGAGAACGTGTTGTAGATGATGAACATCCCGACGAGGAGCGCGACGAGGGCGAAGATCAGCAGCGCCGTGGAGAAGAACCCGATCGCCTTATGGACATCGTCCTGGTTCTCCTTCGTCAGCTCCTTCCCCGTGAGCACCTCGAGGGTGAGGTCGGGCCGCTGCGCGAGCATGGACTGGATGTTCGCCTTCAACTGCTCTTGCGTGACGCCGGTGGCGGCGACCGCGGACACCTGATCGAACTGGTTCGGTGCGTCCGCGATGCGTTGTACCTCGGAGAGCGTGAAGAGGGCCGCGGACGCACCGAGGAGACTGTCGGCCGTTCCGAACTTCGCGATGCCCACGACTCGATACGTCTTCGGCGCCTTTTGGGTCAGGATCTCGACCTGGTCACCGACATGGAACTTGGCGTCGTCGGCCGTGTGCTTGTCGATCACCACCTCGTCGCTCGTGCTCGGCGGTCGACCGGGCGCGACGAGATGGAACGGATTCAGACGGGGGTTGGAGCCCCAGCCGAAGCCAAGACTCGGCGCGCCTGAACCGGGGTTGCCTATCGCCTTGCGATGCTTGTCGACGATCTGCGCGTAGTTGAGCTGCACGTTTCCCTCGGCCGCCTCCACGCCGGGTGCGCGGCGGACGAGGTCCGCGACCGACGCGGCGATCCGGGGCCGGGTATCGCCGCCCGGCCCGAAATCGTTTTTCAACACCGCAGGGGCGCGCACAACGGCGTCGGTGCCGCGGTTGATGTCCGCGAACAAGTCGTCGAACGACTTGTTGATGGTCGCCGTGAGCACCTGCGTCCCGGACATGAACGCGACCCCGAGGATGACCGCCAGCGAAAGCAATACGAAACGCAGCTTGTGCGCGGTGATCTCCTTGCGCGTGATCCTCCACATATCGGGTAATCCTGCTCAGTCGCCGAGCTTGCGCATGAAGTCGAGGACGGCGTCGGCGGTCGGATCGCGCAGCTCGTCGACGATTCGTCCGTCGACGAGGAAGATGACGCGGTTCGAGTACGACGCCGCGAGGGGGTCGTGCGTCACCATCACGATCGTCTGCTCGAACTCGCGCACTGCCTGCTGCATGAACGCGAGGATCTCGGTGCTGGCACGCGAGTCGAGGTTTCCCGTGGGCTCGTCGGCGAAGATGATGTCGGGACGGTTCGCCAGCGCGCGTGCGACGGCGACGCGCTGCTGCTGGCCACCCGAGAGCTCCGACGGCCGGTGATGCAGTCGGTCCCTCAGCCCCACGGTGTCGATCACGCGGTCCAGCCACGCAGCATCGGGGTCACGACCGGCGAGCGCCGACGGAAGCGTGATGTTCTCCCGCGCGTCGAGCGTCGGAATGAGGTTGTAGGACTGGAAGATGAACCCGAGGCGGTCACGGCGGATCTTCGTGACCTGCTTGTCGGAAAGCCCGCTGAGATCCACGTCCCCGATGTACACGTGACCGCCCGTGAGCGAGTCGAGCCCCGCGAGGCAGTGCAGCAGCGTGGACTTTCCCGACCCCGACGGCCCCATGATCGCCGTGTACTGGGCGCGCACGAACTCCACGTCGACACCGTCGAGCGCGCGCACCGCCGTCTCGCCCGAGCCGTAGATCTTCGTGGCGCCGACGGCGCGTGCAGCAACGGTCCTCGTCGGGGGGAACGTCGTCGTCACCGAATCACTCCTCTTGGGATGTACAGCACGCTGTGCACCGTGCCACGGAAGTGGGCCCTCGTGCCATGCGGGATGCCCCTGATGGTCAGTCGGGGGTCACAGAACTATGCGGCTCTTCGACGCTCGGTGCGGGTTCGGGCGCGGCGGGCGCGCGGCGACCCAGCCAGACGAACCAGATGGTGCTTCCGGCGCACAAGATGATGGAGAGCAGGAGATTGAAGCGAACACCGAAGATCTTGGTCGCGTCGTCGACGCGCAGCGCTTCGAACCAGATGCGACCGAACGTGTACAGCGCGACGTACAACGCGAACGTCTGACCGCGTCGGAGGTGGAAGCGGCGCTCGGCCCATATGAGCACGCCGAACACGAGCAGGCACCACAGCGACTCGTACAAGAACGTCGGATGGAACGTCGCGTCGTTGATGTATCCCGGCGGCCGGTGTGCTGGGTCGACCTTCAACGCCCACGGCAGGTCCGTCGGCCTGCCGAAGAGCTCCTGGTTGAAGTAGTTCCCCCACCGACCGATCGCCTGTGCGATGGCAAGGCCCGGCGCAATGACATCCATCAGCATGTACACGTCGAGGTGCCGGATCCGCGCGAGCACGACGACCGCGATGAGACCGCCGCCGACCGCTCCCCAGATCGACAGCCCGCCCTTCCAGATCTGGACCGTGCCGATCAGACCGTGTTCGCTCCAGCTGTAGCCGGTGAACAAGTGGTACACCCGCGCACCGACGATGCCGGAGATCACCACCGGTACCGCGATCTGGCCGATCTCCTTGGGATCGCGACCGCGCGCGGCCCAGCGCTTTTCCGCGATGTACGCGGCGGCCACCACGCCGAGCGCCAGCATGAGCCCGTAGGCATGGAGCGGAAGAGGTCCGATGTGGAGGATTCCGCTCTTCGGACTCGGGATGTACGCGAGCTGCACATTGCAAGCCTAGGACGGCGACCGGTTCAAGACCCGGGCGGCAGGAGGCCGATGTAGTGCACATGCGCATCGGGGGAATTCGGCTCGCGTCATTCGTCGCGGCGGGAGTGCTGATCAGCGGCTGCATCGTGCCGCCGGACACGCCCGGGAGCGGTGGGGGTGGAACTTCGCCGATGATCGCCGGCTGTCGCGTCTTTCCGGCGACCAACGCGTGGAACAGCACGGTCGACAGCCTGCCGGTGCGCAGCAACTCGTCTGCGCTGATCGCGAACATCGGCGCGACGCGCAACCTGCACCCCGACTTCGGAGGCGGCGGCCAATACGGCATCCCTTACATGGTGGTGCCGGCATCGGAGCCGAAGCGCACGATGCACTGGACGGCGTATGGCGACGAAGCCGATCCCGGCCCGTACCCGATCCCGCCGAACGCACCCGTCGAGGGCGCGCCCGCGACCGACGGCGACCGGCACGTGCTCGTGCTCCAGCAGGGAACGTGCCACCTCTATGAGCTCTACCGCGGGTTCTGGCGCGGCGACCAGTGGGACGCCGACGTCGGCGTGAACTGGGACCTGTCGTCGAACGCGTTGCGGCCATTGGGTTGGACGTCCGCTGACGCGGCGGGTTTGCCGATCTTGCCGGGGTTGGTGCGTTACGACGAGGTGGCGGCCGGTCACATCGATCACGCGGTGCGCTTCACCGTGCCGAGGTCGCAGAAGGGCTACATCCTTCCCGCGACGCATTATGCGTCCTCGTCGACAGATCCGAGCCTGCCGCCGATGGGCCTGCGCGTGCGGCTGAAGGCGAGCTACAGCCTCTCGCACTTCCACGGTCAGTCGCTCGTGATCCTCCAGGCGTTGAAGAAGTACGGAATGATCGTCGCGGACAACGGCTCACCGTGGTTCATCACCGGCGCCGCCGACCCGCGGTGGAACGACGACGACCTGAACCAGATCAAGTCGGTGCCCGGCACGGCGTTCGAAGCGGTCAACACAGGATCGGTGCATCACTAGCCGCAGAGGCCGGGGGAATTTCGCACAGGATCGTGGGATAAACTCCGGAGATGGCACGTACTGATGCGAACCCGCCCATGCCTGAGTTCTCGACGTCGTATGTGCTCCAAGAGGTCGACCCGAACTGGCTGACCCAGGCGGTCAAGCCCAAGCAGTTCCTCCACATCGACCAGGCCGAATGCATCCTCTGCGAAGGCTGCGTCGACATCTGCCCCTGGAAATGCATCCACATGCTCTCCACCGACGCCGTCGACGAAGCCGTCAACGCCGACGCACCCGGCGACGAC
>JBBQXS010000071.1:0-18604 GCA_038209365.1 Acidimicrobiia bacterium
CCTTCTGCCCCCGCTACCCCAACACGTGTGTGACCTAACTCGCCGCGAGCCCGACCCCCCCCCCCGCCTGGGGGTACTTGGGGGGGGGGGCGCCGCCGATCCCCCCCCGCCCGGGGGCCCCCCGACCCGCCTCTTCCTCGCTGGTGAGGCGGAACCACGTGAGCGCGTGAGGTTTCCTGCGCCGGTCACTCGCAAACTGTCGGACATGCGTGCGCAAGCCGACGAACGAGCGGCCGGCGGGAACGAGCAAGCGTGGAAGTGAACCGCGGCGACGACGCACCCGCGATCCCCCTTCCGAGACGGCCGTACGGCATCGAGACATTCCGCGTAGAGGGAACCCTCGACGGCGCGCCCGTTCACGCGCGATGGGACGGAAGGTGGGCGATTGTGAGTAGTGTCCTGTGGGAACGCGTCGTGCTCGCCCAGGCAGTTGACGAAGCGCTCGCCGAGGCGCGCACGACACCGCACTTTCAGCATGCCTGTCTTCGCCGGAGCCCCGAGGAGCTCATGCTCGCGGTCGTCAGCTCCTGCGACGACATCGACGTCGCGGAGTTCGAGATCCGCAGTCATCACCGAGTCATCACCTCCGACGCCGGAGACGCCGTTCCTAGCTCTCGAGAGGACTGACCATGACCGATACGACGGGTGACACCTTCGGCGCTTCCTTCGGCCTCGGCGGGGACTTGCCCGTGCACCGTCTCGGCTTCGGCGCGATGCGCATCACCGGACCGGGCATCTGGGGCGAGCCGCGCGACCGCGACGAAGCCATTGCAGTGCTTCGACGAGCAGTCGATCAGGGCGTCAACCTCATCGACACGGCGGATTCCTACGGTCCGTTCGTCAGCGAGCGCCTCATCGCCGAAGCACTCCACCCGTACCCGACCGATCTCGTCATCGCGACCAAGGGCGGGTTGTTGCGCGACGGCCCCGGCCAATGGCGTCCCGACGGGCGGCCCCAGCATCTCCGTGCCGCATGTGAAGAGAGCCTGCAACGCCTGAAGCTCGAACAGATACCGCTGTACCAACTCCATCGCGTCGATCCCGCGGTACCGCTCGAGGACTCGATCGGCATGCTCGTGAGACTCAAGGACGAAGGAAAGATCCGTCATATCGGCCTGTCGAACGTAAACGAGAGCCAACTCGACCAAGCGCTCGCGATCACGCCGGTGGTTTCGGTACAGAATCGCTACGGACCCGGAACGCGCACCTCGGAAGCGCTCATCGACCGTTGCGAAGAAGAGAGCCTCGCGTTCCTCCCGTGGGCGCCGATGGACCAAGGGAGTGTCGCCCAGAACGCGACGGTCGAAGGGATTGCGAGCGCCCACGGCGCAACGCCGCGGCAGGTCGCGCTCGCGTGGCTGCTCGCACGATCACCGGTGATCCTCCCGATTCCCGGCACCGGTTCCCTTGGTCATCTCCAGGAGAACCTTGCGGCGCGCCAGCTCACGCTCACACCGAACGAGATCGCAGCACTCAACCACACGTGACCGGGTGTGTCCGATCCCGCTCCGGCATCGCGCGCCCTCCTCGGCCGTCGTACCTTGCTGACCGTGAGCGAGTTCGACTCGGTCCAAGGAGCGGCGGCGTCCCGTAACGAGAGCACGCTCACGGTGCTCGTCGCCGGCGCAAGCAATTTGACGATTGCGGCGGCGAAGGCGGTGGGCAGTGTCGTGAGCGGGTCGGCGGCATTGCAGGCCGAGGCGGCGCATTCGGTAGCCGACACCGTCACCGAGGTGTTCCTGTACATCGCGAACCGTCGGGGCGGGCGTGCTCCGGACGCGCAGCACCCGTTCGGTCACGGCCGCGAGACCTATCTGTGGGCATTCCTCGGAGCGGTCGCCACGTTCGTCGCGGGTGCGTCGTTCTCCCTGTGGCGGGGCGTCGACATCTTGGCCCACGGAGAGTCACGTGAGACCGGCGGCATGCTCCTTGCCTACGGCATCTTGATCTTCGCATTTGTCGTGGAGGGCGTGTCGTTCTCGCGTGGGCTCAGCCAAGCACGCTCGAGCGCGGCACGCTTCGACCTCCCACGCCGCACGTATCTGCAGCGGACCTCGGACACCACGCTCAAGGCGGTGATCTTCGAAGACCGCGCCGCGTTGGCCGGGCTCGCGATCGCAGCCACAGGTCTTGCACTCTGGCAAGCGACCGGGCGCTCGGAGTGGGACGGACTCGCGTCACTCGCGATCGGGATATTGCTCGCAATCGCGGCGATCAGCCTCGCGCGGGCCAACCTGTCGCTCCTCGTCGGGCAACGCGTATCTCCGCAACTTCAGAACGCGCTGCAGTCCGAGATCGAGGCGCTCCCCGGCGTCGACGCCGTTCGCATCTTCATCGTCGTCGTGCTGGGGCCGGGCGAGGTCCTCGTCGCGGCCAAGGTCAGCTTCGCCGACGACTCCTCCGCAATCGAGATCGAGCGTGTCGCCGACGAGGCTGAAACGCGCCTTCGCACGCGCTTCCCCGGCGTTCGGTACGTGTTCCTCGACCCAACCGCGTGAGGCGTCCGGGCGGATCAACTACGAGCGCGCGTGCTCATCCGACGTCGCGCATTGCCGAAGGCGAAGGCGACGGACGCAGCACGTCGGTCGCGGATCCCGAGCGAAGCGGCGCCACGGACGATTCTTCTTCGACATACAGGTCTTCTTCGACATACAGGATCTCGACCTCGGCGCGGAGCGCTCGGTTGAAGCGAGCGCTCGAGACGGCGCGGCCTGCGAAGACGAGGGCGAACGCTCCCAGGATGGCGAACACCACGATCATCAAGACTCCCATCACTGCCGTCCTTGTGTCGGTGAGGCTCGTTCATCTCCCGCGTCCGTCAACGAATGGACGCCCCATGATCATCCGCGAGTCGGATCTCGTGGTTCCCCACGCGAGCACGGGGTTCGTGCAGGGTGGTGAGGAACTCGACCGGCGCGCCGAGGCGACCTCAGATACTCGGATACTCGGATACGCGGTTACGCGGATACGTGAGGTCGCGCGTGGGCCGAGACTGGCATCCTCGACCATGCACCGATTCGCAGACTGGTGCGCGGCTGCGTCGCTTGGCTGCGCCAGCACAGCCCACCGAAGAAAGGAACGACCATGATTCGCGGAAGATCTCCTGTGAGGTTCGCGGCCGGCGCGGCCGTGGTGGTACCGCTCATCGCGCTCGCGCTCGCCGGCTGTGGCAGCAGCAACAAGGCGACGGCGTCCGCGCAACCCGTGACGAGCAACGGACAGCCGGCGACGGTCGGTGTCGCGAACAGCGGCCTCGGGAACATCCTCGTCGACGCGCAGGGCCGCACCCTCTACCTGTTCCAGAAGGACTCCGGAACGACGAGCGCGTGCACCGGCTCATGCGCCACCTTCTTGGCCGCCGCTCACGGTGACCGGCTCGCCGACGGCGGGGAGCGGGGCGAATGCTTCGCTGATCGCCACCACCATGCGGTCCGATGGAAAGTCACAGGTCGTCTACAACGGCCACCCCGTCTACCTCTACACCGGCGACCACCGGGCGGGCGACACGACCGGTCAGGGACTGGTGGCGTTTGGCGGCGGGTGGTTCGCACTCTCGGCCGCGGGCGACCAGGTCTCCGGCGGGAGCCCGAGTTCGAGCGGCGGGAATGGCTATTAACGCCTCCGCGCCGCTGCGGCCGAGCACAGCCGGCGGCGAGTGGGTCGTCGACGGGGCGTTCGCGGGCGGCGCGCTTCTGCTCGTGGGCGAGGCGGCGGTGCACGTCCAGCAGTACGCAGCCGTCGTGCACGGGGTGCGCTGGATCGGCCCGTTGTTCCTCGCGAACGCGGTCGCCTGTGTCGCGGCGGTCGTCGGCCTCGCTTCTTCGCGGACACGGCAGCTCGCGGCACTGGCCGGTGTCGTGATCTCGGCAGTCGCGCTCGCCAGCCTCGTCGTGAGCTATGGACGGGGGCCGTTCGGCTTCTACGAGGCCGGGTTTCGCACTGCGATCGCGCTCGCGGTGATCACCGAGCTCGGCGCGGTGATCTTGCTGTCCACTGCGCTCGCGGCGACGAGCGCGCTCGTGCAAGTCCGGGAGACGCGAGCGCAGTCGGGAGCAGACGTGGAGTCTGCGGCGCCCGACAAGCAGCGAGCTCATCACCGGCGACTCCCGCGGATTCGCGCCGAAAAGGAGCGGACCGTATGAATGAGTTGACCAAGGTCCTCTACATCGCCGAAGCGACGGTGGAGGGCGGCCGGCAAGGGCACGGGCGCACGAGCGACGGGCGCCTCGACGTCCACCTCGACGTTCCGGCCGAGATGGCCGGCGCGGGCGGTCCCGGTACGAACCCCGAGCAGTTGTTTGCCGTCGGCTATGCGGCATGCTTCCAGTCGTCGCTGCTGCGGTTCGCCGCCGGGCGCAACCTGGACCTCACCGGCTCGCGGATCACCGCGCGCGTGCGCTTCGGTCCGGTGATGGGCGGCGGCTTCGGCATCGCGGTCGTACTCGACCTCGACGCCCCACAGCTCGACCGGGCCGACGCCGTCGCGTTGATGGAGCGGGCGCACGAAGCGTGTCCGTACTCGCGGGCGACGCGCGGCAACATCGAGGTCGCGCTCAACATCAGCGGGACGACGATCGAGCGGAAGGCAAGCCGAGCGCGCGAACACGGGATCAGTCGGCCTATCGTGACCGCGAGCGTCGAGGAGGAAGCAACGTGAGCATCGAGAGACCGGACCCGAACGAGATCGGGAACAAGGCAGAGTTCGTTGACGACGCGATCGACGATGACGAGGTCGCCGCGGACGAGCAGCTCTTGCTGGACCGGAAGGAGCTCAACGAGCTCGGACTGGAGCTCGACAATCCGGAGGGATTCGCCGATGAGTAGACACGCGCCCTTCGGCGCGTGAGGCATGTGGAAGCAATCATCTTCGATCTCGACGGTGTGCTCGTCGATTCGGAGACTGTCTGGGACGATGCTCGTCGCACTGTCGTCACCCGACACGGCGGCACGTGGCCGGCGAAGGCGACACGCGACATGATGGGCATGAGCTCCCCAGAATGGTCTGCGTACTTGCACGACGTTCTCGATGTACCGCTGTCACCGCCGGAGATCTCTGCAGCCGTCGTGGAACTTGTCGAACAGCGATATGACGAGAACCTGCCGCTCGTGCCGTTCGCGCGCGAAACGGTTGGTCTGCTCTCGACACGCTGGCCGCTCGGTCTCGCATCGTCGTCGAATCGTCCCATCATCGAACGCTTCCTCGACGCGAGCGAACTGCGATCGAGATTCACGGTCACCGTGTCCTCCGAGGAAGTCCCGCGCGGCAAACCCGCGCCGGACGTGTATCTCGAGGCCGCCCGCCGCCTCGGTGCCCCGCCCCCACGCTGCGTCGCGATCGAAGATTCAACAAACGGGATCCGAGCCGCCGCAGCGGCACAGCTGGTCGTCATCGCGCTGCCGAACCGGCATTTCCCGCCTGCGCCCGATGCGCTCGACCTCGCCGCCGCCGTGATCACGGGCCTCGAAGACCTCACCGCGCAGCTCGTCACGACCGCAGGATCACCGTGACCGGATGCGCGGACTTACGAGGTCGCGTGAGGTAACGGTCGGCCGGCCGGTCGCATGATCTCGGTGGAGGTCCATCAGTGGATGACAACGGCGGCCGGTTTCGGAGTGGGTTCGGAGACATCGACCCGCGCGTCATCCAGCAGTTGTTCGAACAGGAGAGCCGCACGCTGCTGCGCGACGCCCGCGTGTTGTCGTTCATCGACATCCTCACCGAACGCCGCGTACGGGAGCGTTTGCGCCACGGTGCAAGAGCCACAGAATCCGAACCTCGAGCCGACGCCCGGACCTCACGAGGGGGCAGCTCGCCGGCTCTGGACCGATATTCCGGGGAAAATATGGCAACGCCCGTACCGGAATCGGCCGCCTGACGTTTACGACTTTGGGCAGGTTGGTGGCAGCCTCGGCCTTTGCACAACCCATCGCTCCGGTCGAGACTGCCACAGCCCCTTGGCGTCGCAAGGACGCGACGCCAAAAGTCGCAGACGAACGGTCCCCCGCCGCGGCCCCCCTCGCGTTGCGGGGGTCGTTCGCGTTGCCCCGCAAAAGCTCACCGACGTCTTAGCTGCAGGTGGTGTCTTGGGGGAGTTGTTCACCGATGAATCGGTGCCACTCTTCGGCGGTGAGGTCACGTCCGACGAGCGCACAGGCTTCGGCCCGCCAAGTGTCGGGCGTGATGCGAATGCGGTCGACATGCCCTGCGAAGTCGAACGCTACGAGCTCGCGACCGTCAGGGGTCGACTCGAAGAGGGGAGCGACGTCGGTAAACGGTGCGCCGATCGCCAGTCCGCTCACGACGTCGTAGAGCTGGATTGTTGTCGAGCCGCTGTTGTCGACGTTCAAACCGATCAGTGTGCGCCCGTCGGGTGTGAGCTCGATGGAAAAGACGTCGCTGTCGACGGTGATTTGGGACACTGCGCGCTCGGTCGCGACCTCGAAGATCGTGACGTCAGTCGAGGAAGTTCGGAGGGCAACCAAACCGCCGTCGGCCGAGTACGGCGGATCGATGTTTCTCGACCAGTCGAGGTCGGCCTGAGCGAACGGAACGGGCGCGCGAGCACCGGTGTGCGTGTCGATGGCGAACGCGGGAGCTGAGAATCCCGCGAAGATCGCGCGGCGGCTGTCGCCGGTAAAGCCGGTGAAGAACGCTTCCTCGGCGCCCGCCGACCTCCAGATCGTGTCGCCGGTGCTCGCGTCGAGCAGCGTCGAACCTGCAAAAGTGATCGTGGTGAGCATGAATACTCGGCCGTCGGGCGAGAACGCGACTTCTCCAGGGTCATCTATCTCTCGTCGGAGCCGAAGGGATCGAGAGCCGATGTCCCAGCCGAGAAGCTCCGCCGGCTCGGGAGCGAAGAGGTCACCGGCCGTCGCCGCAAGCTGGCTCCCCGTACGGTTGAAGCTGAAGCTGTAGACGATGTTGGTCTTGGCGTGCGGAAGCGTCCCGATGCGAGCTCCGCTTCGGGCATCGAGTAGGTCGACCTTGGCGCCCTTGGCGACGGCGACGGTCGCGCCGTCGGGACTGATCGCGCGTAGACCGCCCGTTGGTGCCCCGGCAAGAGTCACGCTCGTGCGGGCAGGCTCGACTGTCACGGGCGCGAGGATCAACACGTCACCGCCGTCGCCGACGCTGACGATCTGCGTCCCGGCCGCGTCGAGGAAATCGGCGGCCGTCCCGGGCGTGAAAAACGTGGTTCCGACGGTCATGGGATCACCGAGGACGTCGCCGGCGCTCGCGTCGCGCACCCGGATCACACCCTCGGGTGCTCCGAGCTGCCCCTCTACCGTGAGCAGCCGGGTCCGGTCGCGACTCATTTTCACAACTTCCTCCGTCGGCTCGAGCCCAGGAACCGGGTACGTTGTGATGCGCGCCATGGTGGCCGCACTCCAGACGACGGCTGCTTCGGTCGAGGGTCGACCGCCTCCGATGGAGACGAGCTGCAGGCCGGCCGGTGTGGACTCGTACCGCAATGACGTCTGAGCCGCACCGTGATGGGCGATCACCGGATTGGTCAACTCGTCGCCGGTTGCCGTGTCGTACTGGCGGATCTCGTGCGCGTCGGACGCCGGCTCGAACGGCGGCCCAACCGTTGAGCTGGTCGCCAGGCGGCTTCCGTCGGGTGAAAGCACAAGGAACTCGATCGACGGGCTCGCCGGCGCGAAGGTGACCGACGCTCCCGTCGCGAGATTGCGAATCACGATCTCGTTGGACAAGGCCGCCGGCCATGCCGCAAGTCGATCGCCATGCCCGTCGAGCGCGAGCTGGCTGGCGCCGATGCCCGGCAACTTGTACAAGAACTGACCCGACGTCGTGTCGACGACGGCGACACCGCCGAACGCGGTTCCGGCGATACGCCGGCCGTCACCGCTGTATCCCGGAATCGCGATACTCGGTCCACCAAGGGACGGCAACGGCACAGGCGTTCCCTCGGGCAAACGCAACAGGTTCGGGCAATAGGGCGAACACTCGAGGGGGCCGTCGCCGCCCGTGACCATCGACGAGAAATCGGGCGCGACGAACAGACTCGAGGTCGCTCCCCGATGTCCGGACAGGAATCGAACGAGATTGGGTGGTCGCTTCTGCAGCGTCTGCAACAACGCGTCGCGGACACGAACGTCGTCGGATCGCTGCGACGCCTCGGCCGCGAGGACGAGCGCAGTGTCCAGGCCACCCGAGGTTGCCGATTCGGCGAGCGCGTTCGCAGCCATCCCTCGCACCAGCACCAGGTCACGTTGGCGGGTGACCTCGGCGGTTTGGGTCTTCGCGATGGCGGTCTGGGTGTCGGCCCGGTCCTTCTGATGCTCCGCCTCAACTCGGCGGGCCTCCGCCTCCAGTGCGCTAGCCCTGGCCGCGTCGGCCTGCCGGCGCGCGTCCGCCGCGGAGAGCGTGGCCTGCCGAGCCGAAGCTTCGGCATTATCGGCGGCGGTATCGGCACGCGCGGCCTCACGGCGCGCCCTTTCTGCTTCGGCGGCACGATCACCCTCGGCCCGGCGCGCATTCGTCGCTTCTTGTTGCGCGCTCACGTTCGCGGCCTCGGCCACCTTCTGCTGCTCGGCCGCGTTCGCCGCTTCGGCCCGGGCACGATCACCGGCCTGCACCGCCCGAGCCGCAGACGACGCCTCCGCGTTGCGCGCCGATTCCGCTTCCACCGCCCGCTGACTGGCAACGTTCTCCGCCTGACGCGCCTGCGTCGCCGACGTGCGCGCCCGCGCCGCCTGCGCATTGGCACGATGCGCGTTCGTCACCGCGAACACCGACGCCAACACCGCCGCCGACGCCAACACCACCGCGAGACCCGCACGCGCCAACCCCACCGCCCGGCGATGACGACGCACGTCCTCGGACTCCAGCTCCTCCTTGGCGATGCCATGCATCGGCGCCGCCAGATCAGCCACCGCCTCCCGAAAACGGGAATGGCGCAGGTCGAGCTGCTCCTCGTCGCGCGCCCAGCGCAAATCGAGATGGCGGGGCTCACCCGCGAACCGCCCCGCCAACGCCGCCGGCAGCGCCGACGACTGCCCGGGGTCGTAATCGCTGCGAGCATCGTCCCAGACCAAGCTGCCGTCGGTGAGTACCGGCAAGATGTGATCGGGGTCCTTGTGGGCGCACCAGTAATCGATCTCGCGGTTCACCCACGGCGACGCCGCAGCTTCCGGCGATGCCAACAGCACGAACCAATTCGCGTCGTCCATCGCCGCCGCAATGGACGCCCACAGATGCGGATTGACACTCAGCCCCGTGTCATCACGAAACACCCGCAGCGCCCACCGCCGATACCACGGCCGCGCCAACCGCTGCAGACCCGTCTGCACCGCCGGCGCCAAACGCCCGTCGCCCGCGTGCGAATAAGAGATGAACGCGTCGTAACCCATGGATGCCTCCCCGACAGCGGCTCCCATCCTTGTCCCGCCATCCAGCAGTGTCCACGTGACGACAACCGCCTCCAGATCTCCTCGAGCTGGCGGAACCTGGAAGCGCTGAGAAGACCGTCTCGCAGTATCCGCATAGGAAGAGGCCCGGCCGACGGCCGGGCCTCTTCCACGCCTTCGCGTTCGAGCGCCGTATCCGATGCTCAGCGCTGCTCGATCACGCCGCACGCGAAGCGCGCGCCGGCGTTGCCGGTTGCAGCTGTTCCTCCTGTGCCGTAGTAGGCCGTGCCGTTGTCGGTGTATTGGTTCGTTGCGGTGCCGAGCGGCACGTTGCCGAAGTTGTCGGCTCCGGCGTGGACGACGACCGCGTGACCGACCAGCTGGTCGGCGGTGAACTTGTCGACGACGAACGTGATCTCGACTTCACCGTCGCCCTGGCGAATCAAGCTCGGCAAGTCGCCGGTGTGAGCCCCGTGCGTGTGGCCGCCGATGTCCCAGTGGCCGCCGACGGATGTGAACGCGGTCGTCGGGTCACATCCGGGGCGGATCCCGGAGGTCGGGTCCGGATCGTTGGCGTGAATGTGGAAGCCGTGGAACTCCGCGGAGTCGACGGGCAACGCGACCTTGGCACGAGCGGTGACGACGCCGTGGTCACGTGCGAATCGCACGTCGCCCACGGTCTGCCCGCTCGCGTTCAGGAGCTTCGCTTGCGCGAATACCGGGCTCGCACTTCCCGCGGTGGCAGTCGCGGCGATGACAACTGCAACCAGCGCGGCTGCCGCCAGGACGGCCGCCATTCGGTTCTTGTAGTTGATGTGCATGACTCTCTCTCTCCTTCGGAACGGTTGGATCGCGCCGATCAAGTCAGGTGGCGCGCAGGTGCGCGGTCGCTGCGTTCCCCCACGTGTGATTTGCATCGTCCGGAGTATTGATCGGCAGCGGATGCCACTGAAGGGTGGAGGCTCCCGACTTTGTGCGGGCTACCCGAATCGGCCCGGGGGGGTTAGCTCCGGGACTCCCTCGCTCGTTCTTGCCCACCCCGGGCTCGCCGCGCGCCGCAGTAGCTTGACGTCCCCGGACAGGTCTTCGTGTCGAAGACGCGTCACCAAGGCTCTCGAGGCCGCGCACGATGAGATCGAAACTGTTGGCGATCGTCGCTGTGAGCATGCTCGGCGCGTGCACCTGCCTCCCCAATGTCCGATTCGGAACGCGCGGGGGAACTCGACCGCCCGACGCCGCGGCCGCCGAGCAGGAAGCCATCGGCTACGCGCACGACAACGGGTTCGGTGACAGCCGCGACAGCATGGCTCGCATTGCCGCGATCGGCATCGCCGAGTCGTCGCTCAACAGCGCGGCGCGCCACTGGCACGACCAATCTCGCGTCGACTCGGGCCCGTGCTGCGACAAGGATCCGGCGCACCCCCAGCCGAAGCTGTGGCGGTGTCACCCGCGCTGTGTCGCCGACCGTGGCTGGTTGCAGATCAACTCGTACGCGTGGGGGCCACACGCCGGGAACCCTTCCTCGGCAGCGTGTGGCGCAACGGACGCACAAGCCGACACGCCGAGCGTCGCAACGTTCATCGCGCGGTGCATCTTCAACTACGGCGTCGCGCACGGCACCAACGGTTGGGACACGTGGGACGCCTGGAAGCTCGGCAAATTCACCGACGCGACTCCCTGCCGGCGGGCCAAGTGCTACTACGAGCCATACTCCGGCACGCGCAATGGCTGGCCGAGCGTGCCCGTCCAGGTCGACGCCTGGTGCGCGTCGCACAACAACCCGAGCGGCTGCTAGCTCGACGAGGAGCACGACGGAGATGCGGCATTGCCTATGGTGCAGTGCCGCGTCGCTCGTATCGGTTGTGACTCGTTCTCGGGAGGAGTCATGAGAACCCTGGGCGGCATCGCCGGACTGCTCTTGGTCACGGCGGTGCTCTTCGAGGCATTCGAGACGATCATCTTGCCGCAGCGCGCGCGCCGGCGATGGCGGATCACCGAAGCTGTGTACTCGGTCACATGGCCGGCCTACCGCGCCGCGGCGGCGGCTGTGCGAAACGGTCGGCGCCGCGAGCGCGTCCTCAGCTACTACGGGCCCGGGTCGTTGCTGTTCACCATCGCGCTGTGGTTCGCCGGATTCATCTTCGGCTACGCGCTCGCATTGTGGGCGTTCGCCCACGACCTGGGTGGCAATGGCGGCTCGTTCGGCAACGCCGCGTACATCGCGGCGTCCATGGTCTTCACCCTCGGTCTCACCGAGGTGGTACCTCACGGAACGGCTGCCCATGCGCTTGCGATCACCGCGGGCGGCACGGGTTTTGCATCGCTGGCGTTGCTCGTCGGGTATTTGCCGACGCTGTACCAGGCGTTCTCACGTCGCGAGACCTACATCTCCCAACTCGACGCGCGCGCGGGCTCCCCGCCGAGTGCCGGCGAGCTCCTCGCTCGCAACACCGGAGACGGCAGTGACGACATCGGTCCGTTCCTCCTGGCCTGGGAGGGCTGGAGCGCCGACCTCCTCGAGAGCCTGCTCTCGTATCCGACCTTGGGCTATTACCGCTCGCACCATGACAACCAGTCGTGGGTCGCGGCGCTGACAGCCGTGCTCGACACGTGCTCGATCGTGCTCGTCTCGGAGCAGCGTCGCCCTCACCGTCAGGCGAAGCTCACATACGCGATGTGCCGGCATGCCGCAGTGGACCTCACGCGCTCGCTGCAAGCGCGGCCCGCAACGAACGTCGACCGGCTCGACACCTCCGCGTACGAACGACTGCGGACGCGACTGGAAAGCGGCGTATGGCACCTCCCCGACGTCGCACCACCGAAGCTCGCGACGCTGCGGACGGGATACGAGCCATACGTCGCCGCCCTGTCGCACCGGCTCCTGATGCCGCTTCCCGAGTGGACCGCGCCCGATGGCGCGCAGGACAGCTGGCAGCTCACGCAGATCGTCGAGCCGACGCGGCGGGCTGCGCGGCGCGCGCGCCGATCGCTCGGTCCCTAGGCCGTGATCGTCGCGAGATGATCGTGCGCGGAACGCACCGCGCTCGACCCTTCACCCACTGCAGCGGCAAGGCGCTTGAGTGAACCGCTGCGCACATCGCCGACCGCGAACACGCCTGGGACGGAAGTCTCGAGCGGGAGCGGATCGCGCGTCGCGAACCGGGGACCAGTACGGATCGAGTCCGGCAAGGAACGGTCGGTGAGGACGAACCCCTTCGCGTCGAGCTCCAACACGCCGCGCAACCAGGCGGTCGCAGGCTCGGCGCCGATGAAGCAGAACAGCCCCGCGCACTCGACGGTGCGACGCTCGCCGGTGGGGGTGTGCTCGAGGGTGACATGATCGAGATGGCTGTCGCCGGCGAGCGCACGGACCTGAGTAGCGGTGATCAGCTCGATGCGTGGGTCCGCGTCGAGCCGCTCGATGAGGTAGTGCGACATGCTGTGCGTGAGGTCATTGCTGCGGATCACGATCGAGACCCGACTGCCCTGTTGCGCGAGGTAGATCGCGGCTTGGCCGGCGGAGTTGCCGCCTCCGACGACGATCACCTGCTGACCGGCGCACAGGCGCGCTTCGAGATTGGTCGCCGCGTAGTAGACGCCCGCGCCCTCGAACCGTTCGAGGTCCTCGACCGCGAGTCGTTGATAGCGCGCGCCCGTTGCGACGATCACCGTGCGGGACGGGATCTCGCTGCCGTCGGCCAGGATGATCACCTGGAAGCCGTCCGCCACCCGCAAGCCCCCGACCTCGCACGGCGCGTTCAAGCGCGCGCCGAACCGCTGCGCCTGGATCGCGGCACGCGCAGTGAGGTCCTGACCCGTGATGCCGTTCGGGAAGCCGACGTAGTTGTCGATGCGCGAGCTGGCGCCGGCCTGCCCACCCACGGCGACCGCATCGAGCGACACCGTGTTGAGTCCTTCCGAAGCTCCGTAGACCGCGGCCGCAAGGCCCGCCGGACCGCTCCCGACCACCACCAGGTCGAACAGGTATCCGGGCTCTTGATGGAACGTGAGCCCGAGGTGCTCGGCGAGCTCGCCGGGCGTCGGGTGGCGCAACACCCCCGTCGTGGTGACGACGACAGGCGTGTCACGCCGCCGGAACCCCATGTTCGCGAGCAACACCTCGACGTCGTCCTCGTCCTCGATGTCGATCCACGTGTGCGGCACCCGAGACCGGGCCGCGAACGAGCGCAAAGCCATCGCCTCACCCGAGTAACGGGAACCGATGATCCGCACGGCACGCGCGCCCTCTCCCGACCGCAACAGCTCCCGGCGTGCGACGAGGGCCGAAAAGATCGTGTCGGCGAGATCTGGCTTGCTGCCCATGACCCGGCGGAACTCGTCCATCGGAACCGCCAGCACCCGGCCGGCCTTACTGACGCGAGCCGTCAGGTACAAGCGCTGGCCCGTCACCATGTTCAGCTCGCCGAGAAAGCGCCCGGCCCCGTGGGTCGTGATCAGGGTCTCGCCCTCGAGATCGGGACGGACGATGTCGACGACGCCTTCGAGCACCACGAAGAAGTCGTCGTACGTTTCGTCGCCGGCGCGGAACAGGGTCTCGCCCTCTTCGACGACGCGCTCTTCCCCGAACGGTGCCAGCTCGGCAAGCGCCGCCTCATCCAGCGTGGGCGCCGCGCGCTCGGGGAGTTCCACCGCGAAGCTGGTGTCGAGCGGCGACGAGCTGCGCTCCGGTCGGGTCACCCGCGGCAACTTAGTCTTCACCGAGTCTTACTTCGCTCCAAGTTGCCCCTCGGTGCCCGTGGTCAGCCTCGAAATGGTGAGCGAATTACTCGAAGCCGATTGCGCCGGGCGCGGCGCGTGTGACGCCGCGTCCTCGGCGCCCTCACTCGGATTGCGGCGCCGGACGACGATCATGCGAGCGGGGCGTTGCCTGTCCGTCTCGGTCGGCACCACCGTCTTGAGCGCAGTGGTCCTGGTCACCCTGGCCGTCGGATTCGGGGTGCCCGCCGGCGGGGCGAGTCTCCTCGCGAACGGCTGCGGGATTCCCCCGTCGTATCTGTGCAATCGGCGCTGGGTGTGGCGACGTACAGGCCGCGGTGACCTCGCGCGCGAGGTCGTGCCGTTCTGGACCCTCTCGCTCGCCGCGCTGGTCGTGTCGACGTGGTTCGTCGCGTACGTTGGCAAGATCACCGCGGCATTGCCCGTGGCCGGTCGTGCGATCGCGCTTCCGGGGGCCAACATCGGCGTGTTCGCGACTCTGTGGATCGCGCAGTTCGTCATTCTCGACCGGCTCATCTTTCGGAACCGTGTACAGGCACAAGGCGCGCAATGAATCCACCCCTCAACTTTTCTGTTTCTTAATGTCCTCAGAGCTTGGACTCATGCGCGTTCGCGACGCTCGCTCCACGAGCGACAAAGGAACGCATCATGGACTCCTCCCCGGAATATTCAGAGAGACGCGAACGTCACCGTGGTCCCTCTCGCGTCATCGCCGCGGTAGCTGCGGCGCTCATGCTCGCCGGCGGTGTCGGCGGCTACGCGCTCGTACACGCGCAACAGTCTGCGACGAAATCCGGAAGAACCGCGGCCGTGTCTCCGTCCCCGTCCGGCGCGTCCGCGTCGAGCTCGGCGTCGGCCAATGCGACGGACACGGCGACGCTGACCCTCGCGCAGATCGAAGCGGCGGCCGACCCCGCGATCGTCGACATCACGGCGACGCTCGGGAGTACGGGCACGGCGAAGGGAACCGGCATCGTGATCAACGCCGGCGGGGAGATCCTCACGAACAACCATGTGATCTCGGGCGCAACGAACATCACCGTCCAGGTCGCCGGAGCCGGCCCGACCTATCAGGCGACACTCGTCGGCTACGACGTGAGCGACGACATCGCCGTCCTGCAGATCGCCCACGTGTCCGGACTCGCCACGATAAAGACCGCCGGCGCATCGACGGTGTCGGTCAACGACGCGGTGGTCGCGATCGGCAACGCGCTCGGCCAAGGTGGCACTCCGGACGCGGTCGAAGGAGTGGTGACTGCGGTCGATCAGACCATCACTGCCTCCGACCAGACGGGCACGAGCGCGGAGACGCTGCACGGACTCCTCGAGATCTCCGCGGCGGTCGAGCCCGGCGATTCCGGCGGCCCGACATTGAACTCCTACGGCGAGGTCGTCGGGATCACTACGGCTGCCGCGACGAGCGGCTTCCGACCGATGTCCACCGCGTCTACGTCGGAGGCCTACGCGATTCCCATCGAGCGCGCATTGCAGATCGCGAGCCAGATCGAATCAGGTCACGCCAGCGCGACCGTGCACATCGGCCAGCACGGGCTGCTCGGCGTGCAAGTGCAATACACGAACGGCGCAGGCGCGCGTGTCGCCGGCGTACAGACCGGCTCGACAGCCGCGCAGGCCGGCCTTGGGGCGGGCGACCTGATCGTGTCCATCAACGGTCAAACGATCACCTCGAGCTCCGATCTCGACCGCGCAATGGCGTCCACCCACGTCGGCGACCGAATCAGCGTCGACTGGCAGGACACCACCGGCCATGTCCACCACACGAGCGCGACGCTCAACACCGGCGTCGCCTGAACCCCGCTGGAGGAAGCCGTGTACGCCGACGAACATCCCCCCGTTGCTCTCATCGAAGGACCAACCGATGTCATCGTCCTCATCGCGCCGTCTCCGGGCACCTCCTGCGACCAGCTGCTGCGCACCATCACCGAGCTGAAAGCAGGCGGTCGCGCAGCAGTGCTCGTCGTCTTCCCTCGCCTCGCAGACACCGAGGCCGTCGTACGAGCCTGGGCCGCGGGCGCAGATCTCTGCGCGGTTGCCCCGACCTCCGAGGAGCTCTTCCGCTGCATGGAACGAGCGCGATCCGTGCACCGCCTCGCGTCACGCGACGGCACGCCGAGTGCTCGGCCTCAGAACTGTCGTCGAAGCGACGAGCTCCTCGACACGCTCTGGAGGAAGAGAGCTCGTCGCCAGTCCTTGTGATCCGTCGGCCATCGGTCCGTTCGCCACGTTCGCCACGTTCGCCGCGAACGCCGCTACCGCGCGACCGTCACATCGCTACGGATGCATGTCCTCGGGGGCGACGTCGCGGACGTGTTGTGCGAAGGACCATTGGTGGCCTTCGGGGTCCTCGGCCCCGTAGGTGCGGTCGCCGTAGAACTGGTCGGCGGGTTCGCCAAGGATGCGCGCGCCCGCGGCTTTCGCGGCCGCGTAGTGCTTGTCGACGTCGTCGACATAGACGTAGACGAGTTGGGTCGCGCCACCGCGGCGCTTGGGAT
Organism: Acidimicrobiia bacterium; assembly: GCA_038209365.1. Classification (GTDB taxonomy): domain Bacteria; phylum Actinomycetota; class Acidimicrobiia; order IMCC26256; family PALSA-610; genus DASQHW01. Next base: position 16,623 of record JBBQXS010000071.1, read on the forward strand.
TCTGGTAGTCGGGGCCGGGATGGCCCATCATCACCACGCCGTCGCCGAGGCCGACCTCGGCGTGGTTGGCCTTGCCGTCGGGTCCCTTCATGCGGACCCGCTCCGTGAAGCCGAACGCCGCGATCATCCAGTCGAGGGCAGCATCGACGTCCTCGTAGAGCAGGTACGGGGTGATACGCGGGAAGCCTTCCGGTGGATTCTGAACCATGGCCGTCCTCCTCGGTGTCCGTTCATTCGTCCGTTCATTCGTCCGTTCATTCGTTTCACCGTGACGAGCCCGGCCGACACGCCGGCGCGCGACAAGGGACGTGACTGCGGCCAAGTATCTCCCGGACCGGGAAATATCCCAACAACGGCGCGTTCACGCTGTCCCCGGTTGGCGGCTCCAGCCTTCGGCCAATACGAATCAGGGCGCATCGTCGCTTTCCGCGGCCGTGACCTCCTCAGCGAGCTCGGCGGGCCTCTCGATCGGGTGCGCGCCCTTGCGCATGCTGCGCCAGACGCCGACGGCCACGAGCGCGAACGTGAAGAGGGTCAGTTGAAGGCGATGGGCGCCGATCCAGTCGTTCACCGCGAGGAGCGGGTCGGCGAACACGTCGCCGAGTATCCAGATGGCCGCGACCCTGGCGACGGTTCCGCCGACGTTGAGTACGACGAAGACCCAGACGCGCATCTTGGTCGCGCCCGCGAGCAGGCAGATCCATTGGTTGGGAACGAGCGTGACGGCGACGTAGCCGGTGCGCGCGAAGAACCGCTCGAGCCACAGCACGATGGCCGCGCCGGGACCGAGCTTGCGCTCCATCCAGCGGATCGCGACATCGCCGTACCGGCGCCCGAACCAATAGAAGAGCGGATCGGTGAGGACGAGGCGCGCGACCGCGACGGTGATGAACGGCACGGCGCCGAGTGTCGGTGCCGCGAGCACGAGATTGCGTAGACGCGGATTGCAGACGATCAGGATGATCGGCGCCGAGACGAGCAAGGTCGGGGCGAGCGCGTCGCCGGTCCAGGCCAGAATCGTCGTGATCGCCATCGGTACGGCGAACAGGACGATGCCTTTGCGATCGAGGGGTTTCGCTGTGCTCTCGACCATCGGAGCAGGATACGGCGACCACGAACCTGTGCAAGACAGGACAGGAGACACCTGGGCGATCGCTCACGTCCGGGCGTATACGCGAACGGAGGTATCCCCGTGACCGACTACAACTTCATCACCACGCGGCTCGCGACCGGTGGTGCGCTCACCGGCCCGGAAGACGTCGACCAACTGATCGTTGACCGCATCACCGCCGTGATCGACTGCAGCTCTGAAGTCGACGACGCACCTCTGTTCGCCCAGGCGCGCATCGTGTACTTGTGGAACGGCACGCCCGACGACGGCAAGCCAAAGCCCGCCGAGTGGTTCAAACGATCCCTCGAGTTCGCGCTGCCGTTGCTCGCCAAGCCGCACATGCGCGTCCTTGCACACTGCACGGGTGGCGTTCAGCGAGGACCGAGCACCGCTTACTGCATCTTGCGTGCACTCGGGTACACCGCGCCGACCGCCGAAGCGGTCATCCGCGCCGCTCGGCCTGGAGTGGGGCTGGCCTACCGCGCAGATGCCGATGCGGCGGTCCAGGCGCTGGGTTACGAGTGATCGGTGCGTCAGGCAGACCGTGCTCATGATGCCCAAGCGCTGAGGAGCGTTGACAGGTCTGTTCAATTCCCACGCGCCGAGCTCGATCGTCGGTGGTCGCGATATCACGGCCCGCGCTCGCGTCGATCGGTTTGCAGGAGGCCGGCTTTGCGATCGCGTTCGGTCTTTTCGACGTGATGGGGAAAGCAGAGGGGTTGCAGATTCGCGAAGGAGGTCGCGCCGCCGTTGGCGCGCGGATCTTTGTGGTCCCATTGCAGGTGATACGTGCGGTCGCAACCCGGCTTGGCGCAGTGCACGCCGTCGAAATCGGGCGGTGCACCCAGCTCGAGCGCGGTATTCAGCTGCG
>JBBQXS010000072.1:0-18505 GCA_038209365.1 Acidimicrobiia bacterium
TGGTCGGAACCACGGCAACACTCACGCCGCACCTCTTCGAGCATCGCCTTCTCACGTATGGGTCGGACGAGGCCTACCTCGACGCCGCGATTCCCTACATCGCCGAAGGGCTCGAACGCTCCGAGTGCCTCCTGGTGGTGACAACGCCGGCGCAGATTGCCCTCGTGCGCGAAGCGCTCGACGTTCGCTCCGAACAGGTCGAATTCGCAGACTCGGCGGAGTGGTACAGCTCGCTCGGCGGGGCGCTGAACCGCTATCGCGGGTTCGTGAAGCAGAAGTTCGAAGCCGGCGCGGCCTGGATCCGAATGGTGGGCGACCCCGTGTGGGCCGCCCGGTCGCGCGCCGAGATCACGGCGTGGTTCCGCTACGAATCGCTGGTCAATCTCGCCTTCGCGTCAGCACCGGCGACCATCGTGTGTCCCTACGACACGAGATCCGTGCCCCCCGAGGTCGTCGCCGACGCGCGCCGGACCCATCCCGAGGTCGCGCAGGGAAGCCTCGCCTTGGGCGGCCCCGCGTATCAGGAGCCCGAGGATTTCCTGCTGCAGCCGTAGGAACGGCACTGCGCTCGGTCCGGCGTCCGGCTATGCGACTTCGGCGGTCGCGGTGCCATGGGTGTCCGCCGGCCGGAGCAACGTGGTGATGAGCGCACTCGTTCCGAATTGCGTGGCGCTGACGTCGGCTGCGCGTCGTAGTGCTCGGCGCTCAGCCGATCCTCGCGCTCCCGCGGCCAGCTCGGCTCGGGCGGCCTCGAGGGTGACGTCCCCGCCGGCGACGGCCTGCGCGAGGTAGCTCGCGAGGCCGAGCCAGTCCTCGATCAACTGCGCTTCGTCCCCTGTGCCCGGGTGTGTGATGCGGGCCTCGACTATGGACATGTTCAGATGACTCCGGTTTCCTTCTTGCTACTCGCCCGCCGCCGCGCCGGGAAAGGATGACACGTCAGCCGGGCGCGAAATGGGATGCCGTCGCCGCCGCGGGTCCGGCTTCTCCTCGTGCGTGACCGAAGTACATCAGCTCCCAGATCGCCTGGTCGGTGTGCTCCTCGACGCATCGGCCGTCCACGATGTGTTGCACGCGAAGCTCGCCGCTGAAGCGCAGATACGCCCCGTCGAAATGGACGAGCTCGGCGGCGACCTTCCTGAGGCCGTGCACGCTGTCGATCATCCTGGTACGCGTCAGATCGCTGTGGCGTGTGAAGGTGACGACATACGTCTCCCCGTCGCCGGAGTAGCGGTAACGGGTGACGTTCGCGACGGGCTTCCGGGTGAGCGGGTCGACGTAGTAGCCGTCTGTCTCGAACCGCGTGCGCGTCCCGTCATCGGCCACGACCTTGCCGTCCTTCGCCAACATGAAGAGCGTCACCGGCGCGTAGTCGTACTTCTTGTGGGCAGTGACGTAGGAGGCGATCACCGAGTAGGGACCGGCTCGGCCGCGGGCCCAGTACCAGTCGTTGATGACCTCCGTCAGGGCGACGTTGCCCCAGTTGTGGTCGTGATAGCCGATGCCTCGGGTGGTATGGGTCTCATCGCCGATCCGGTAGCTCACGGTCACAGTGCCCTGCGGCACCGCGGGCAGCCAGCCGAATTCGAGGTCGCGCCTCGGGCCATAGAGCAGGTATCCGGTTCCCGGCCGCCAGGGCGGGACCTGACCGACCAGGTCGACCTCGACCTCGATGTCGTCGACGGTCGTCGTGATGCGATAGCGCCGAAGGTCGCCGGTGAACCTGTTGCCGGCGATGCGCACGTCGGCGCGGTCCGTCGCGGCCGACCAGTCTTCCGGATCGAAGCTCGCGAGCTTCTCGAAGCTGCGGCCGTCCTCAAGGTCGAGGTTCAGCCGGATGAGCGGTGCCAAGGGCTTCTGCGGAGACGCCAGGTCCTTGTCCATGAACGCGACGACCAGCTTCGCTCCGTCCTCGAGCTGCGCGTCGAAATACCACCACTCGTAGGTGCCGGCACCGCCGTCGGTCCGCGCGCCGTCCTCGAACGGTTCGACGCGTTCTCTTGCGACTCCGTAGCGCGCGTAGTCGGCATCCGTCGTCGCGAGCACGGCGAGCGGCGTCGATGGGTTCATGCGCGGAGCGCGGGGAGCAACTCTGTTGCCGCCCACGTGATGAATTGCTCTTGCGTTTCTCCGCCCACCTGCACCAACGCGACGTGGGTGAACCCGGCCGTCTCGAACTCGCGCACTCCGGCGACGTGGCGTTCGACGTCGGGACCACACGGCATCTGTGCGGACACATCATCCTCCCGGACCGTTTTGGCGGCAGCGTCAAATGACGCGGGAACAGGGAGCTCGGCGTTGACCCTCCAGTTGCCCGTGAACCAGCGAAACTGGTCCATCGCGCGTTTCAATGCGATCTTCTGATCGGGGTCGTACGACAACGCGATCTGGCCGATCCGCGGCTTCCCGGCGCCTCCGGCGTTGTCGAACATCTGGCCGAGCTCGGCGCGGGGCTCCGTTGCGATCATTGCGTCGGCGTGTCGTCCCGCCAGACGACAGCTTCCCGGCCCCGACACGGCAATGCCCAGGGGAGGCGCGGTGTGGGGGAGGTCCCAGACTCTCGCGGACTCGACCTCGAAGTGCGTGCCGCGATACGTCACGGTGCCGCCCTCCCACAGGGCCCGGATGATCTCGACCGCCTCCTCGAGCATCTGGTGGCGCACGCCGGCGACGGGCCATCGTCCGCCGACGATGTGTTCGTTCAAGTTCTCACCCGCGCCGAGCCCGAGGGTGAAGCGCCCGTCGGACAGCAGCTGCATGGTCGCTGCTTTCTGCGCGACCACGGCGGGGTGATAGCGACGGATCGGGCAGGTCACATACGTCATGAGAGGGATGTGCTCGGTCGCCTGGGCGGCCGCACCGAGCACGCTCCACGCGTACGGGGAGTGGCCTTGCGAATCGAGCCACGGGAAGTAGTGGTCGCTGATCACCGCGAAGTCGAAGCCGGCTTCCTCGGCGAGCGCGACGTCACGCACGAGCTGCTTCGGGCCCGCCTGCTCGCACATCATGGTGTAACCGATCGAAGTCATGACCTTGCGTCTTGGTGCTCGAGCGCGCGCGTCACGACCGTGACATCCTCTTGGCCGAGTCCGTCGTCGACCGCTTGCTGCCATTCGTCCGCGAGGCAGGCGAGGGTCGCGAACCGGTCGCCGTCGGCGGCCTGCACAGCGAGGCGCACATCCTTGAGCGCGAGCGACAGCGCGAACTGAGGCGAGTAGTCGTCCTTCACGATTCGTTCCAGCTTGGCTGCCTGCCACGGTGACACCAACGGGCTCCCGCCCAGCGCGCCCTGCACCGTCTGCGCCTCGAGCCCCAAACGGCGAGCAAGTGCCACCGAGGCGGCGACTGCTTCCGACCCAAACGCGAGCCATGTGTTGTTCACGAGCTTCAGCCGCGATCCCGCCCCGACCGCGCCGACCCAGATCGTGCGCTGTCCGAGCGCGTCGAACAGTGGCGTGACGCGCGCCCGGACATTGTCGGGCCCCGACGCAAAGATCGTCAGCTGCCCCTGTTGTGCAGGGAGCTTGCTTCCCGAGACCGGCGCGTCGACGAGTGTCACGTCAGGACGTTCCTTCTCCACCATGGACGCGACACGGTCGATCCCCGCAACTCCGATCGTGCTCATCTGCACCCAGATGGCGCCCGGAGCGAGAGCCGCGAGCATCCCCTCGTCACGCGCGATGGACATGACGGCGTCGACATCGGTCACCATCGTGACGACGATGGCCGCCCGCCGCGCCGCGTCGGCCGCACTTTGCGCGACTTCCGCGCCGATCTCGGTGAGGTCTTGGGCCGCTTCCGGTTCGCGGTTCCAGACGATCGTCGGGATGCCGGCGCGCCGCGCGCTGGTCGCCATCCCGTGGCCCATCGTGCCCGTGCCGAGCACTGCAACCGGTTCCTGCACCGATGCCATCGCTTCTCCCGTAGTCACGCGGATCTCCCTGTGTCGAGATGCGTGAGGTGACGGAAGCGAGCGGCACGGCGGTCCGCCGCGTGTGCGATGAAACTCTCGCGCTCGTAGGCTCGCCGCGCCGCGTCGCGAACCTCATCGTCGTTGTGTAGATGGCGGATGTTCCGGTATGCCTCGGGCCTCGGCTCGAGCGAAACGGCTGCGCTCGGCCGGTACCGCGCGAGCCCGAACGCGGCGACGAGCACTGCGAGCAGCACGGCAACACCAACGAAGAGAAATGTCATGGCGGTCTCATTCACGGTCGGAAGGGAGACGGATTCGCCTCGCGGTGATCGTGCGCACGAGGATCATGCGACGCGCGGGCGTGGGAAACATCACGCGACCTCGTAGGCGGTTCACCGCAGGCCGGTGATCATCGCGACGATCTCGTCACCGGTCGTCTCAGACGTGCGACGGACGCCGACCTGCTTGCCTCGCCGGAGGACGCAGATCCGGTCGGAGAGGCGGAACACCTGGTCGAGCGAGTGGCTGACGATGAGAATCGCCAGGCCACGGTCGCGCATTCGGCGGATCAGCTCCTCGACGCGTCGCGTCTCGTCGATGCCGAGCGCCGCGGTCGGCTCGTCCATCAGTACCAGCCACCGCGCCCAATGCGCCGCGCGTGCGATCGCGACGCCCTGCCGCTGCCCGCCCGAGAGGTCGTGCGTCATCTGACGCGGGCTGTCGATACGCACGTCGAGCTCGTCGAGCAGTGACTGCGTCTCGGCCACCATGGCCTTCCGGTCGAGCCGCCGCAGCGGTCCCTTCACGAGCTCGCGGCCGAGGAACATGTTCATGTACACGGGCTGCGCGGTCGCGAGCGCGAGATCCTGAAAGACGGTCTCGATCCCCCGGTTGCGAGCGTCGAATGGACTTCCGAAATCGACGGGCATTCCTTGGAGCAAGATCTGCCCCGAGGTCGGCGGGTAGACGCCGGCAATGCACTTTACGATCGTCGACTTCCCGGCGCCGTTGTCACCGACCAGCGCAACGATGTCACCCGGATTGACGTCGAGCGTCACCTCGACGAGTGCGACGACCGCGCCGAACTCCTTGTGCAGGCGCTCGATTCGGACGAGCGGCGGCATCGTCACGGCTGCTCCCCCTTGGGCTTGCGCAGCGTGAGCGAGATCGCGAGCAGGAGGAGGATGCCTTGCCAGATCATCTGCTCCGACGCCGAGAGGCCCCAGAGGATCAAGCCGTTCGTCAGGACCCCCATGATCAGGCTGCCGAAGAGCGCTCCGATGACGCTGCCTTTCCCTCCGAACAGGCGTGTGCCCCCGATGACAACGGCCGCGATCACCGTCAGCAGCGCTTGGTCGCCGACCGTGTAGGTCGCAGCCTGGAGCCGGCCGGTGTACAGAATGCCGGCGACCGCGGCTGACGCCCCGCTCAGCACAAGCACCGCGAACTTGACACGGTCGACGCGGATGCCGGCGACACGTGCCGCGCCCAGGTTGTCGCCCGTCGCGACGACGTGCGCGCCGAAGCGCGTATGGGCAAAGACGCACTGGCCGACCGCGACGGCGCCGATCGCCCAGAATGCAAGACTCGGAATCGGGCCGACGTCGCCGGAGCCGAAGATCTTGACGAAGCGCTGGTTCTCGACTGCGACCGACTCGAGGTTCGTGATCGTGCGTGCGAGGCCGGCGACGATTCCCATCGTGGCCAGCGTCACGAGGAATGACGGGAGCCGCAGGAGCGTCACCAAGGCCCCGTTGACCGCGCCGATGCCTGCGCCCACGCCCAGTCCGGCGGCGACGGCCAGCATTGCGTTGTGATCTTGCATCACGTCGGCCGTCACCAGACCGGAGAGGGCGACGACGGACCCGAGTGAGAGGTCGATCTCGCCGGCGCTGAGCACGAAGACGACGGCGACGGCCATCACCGTCACCGGCGTCGTCTGCCGCACGATGTTGAGCAGGTTCGTGTCGCTGAGGAAGCCGTCGTCCCGCAAGGTCACGGCAAAGAAGACGAAGATCATGAGGAATGCGACGTACACGACATAGCCACGCGGCGCGCCGGCGCCGCTTGCCGTTCTCACGCGTCTGGAAAGCGCCAAACGAGCTACTTGCCGAGGGCCTTCATCACGCTCTCCGGCGGATCCCGGTGGAGTGACTCGTGGTAGCCCTCCACGAGGTTCGACTTCGTGATCGTCATCGCGGGTGCGATGACGAAGGGTGGCGCCTTCTTCCCGAGCAACCCGTACGCCGCAGACTTCGCCATCGCCTCGCCGAGCTCGTATGCCTTGTCCGCGATGAGCGCGAACGTCGCTCCGCCTTTGGCCATGTCGAGCGCGAGCGGCGCATCGAGGTCGAGGCTGACAATCTTCGTCTTGGTGTTGCCATTGGAGCGGAGCGCCGCGAGCACGCCCTCTCCGGGCGGTTGCGAGAACGTGACGTACACGCCGGAGAGCTGCGGGTTCTTGATCAATACCGCGTTCGCCTCGTCCTGCGCCTTGTTGGGATCTGCGATTCCGGCCTCGGCGACGACCTTGACGTTCGGATAGTTGACCGTGATCGTCTTCAGGAAGGCCTCGTCACGCTGATTCGTGACGTAGTGGTTCGCGTCGTGGAAGAAATCCGCAATCGTCCCGTCGTTGCCGACGGCAGCGGCAAGCGCGTCGGCCGCGCGCTTGCCCATTTGGAAGAGGTCGTCAGTGACGACGTTGACGTAGTCGCGGCCGTACTGCATACCGCGCGGGACACTCGAGAGCAGGACGATCTTCGTTCCCTGTCGTGCGACCGCCATGTACGCCGATGCCGTGACGACCGGGTCGACCGGCAGTGTCAGCAGGACGGACGGCTTCCGCACCTCGATCGCCTCTACGTCGGCCTTCTGTTTCGCGGCGTCGAAATTCGCGCTCGTCTCCGCAACGATCGTGATGCCGAGTTGACTGAACTGATTGCGCACACCGGCGTTGACCGCCGTGGTGAAGTCGGAGTCTTCGTGCCAGACGAGGGCGGCGGTGTGGTGACCTGCGCGTACCTTCGCGATCTCGCTCGAGGTGAGCTCCAGCGCACTCGTCGGCGTCGCCTTCTCGCCGTTGGGTCCGACCGTCGTGCCGAGTGCCTCCGATGATTGAATCGGCACATTGTTCGCTCTCGGGCGCTCGCCGCTCGCCGATGCGCACGACGCGCAGGCCATCGCGAGCGCGAGACCAACGGGAGCAACGCTGGCGGCTCGCCGACGGCCCCTCATCGTCGCCCTCCCCTCGGTCGGGCCGGCACCGCGACGGCGATCAACCGCGTGCGCGATGTTCGCGGGCGCCACAGAGAAGTGTCAATCGCGCTGGTGCCACGAGAGCGGTTCTGCGGTACCTTCCCAGCCGTGGGCAGGTCGGCCCAATTCGTTGGCGCGCTTCGCCGCTCGTTGCGCGTTGTACCAGGCCGACGGCGAGACGATGACGTCGAGGGCGAGCACCTCGCCGAAGTGCAGGCGGCGCTCCGCCGGGTGGCAACGCTGCTCGCGCGTAGTACGCCGCCGAACGAGGTGTTCCACGCCGTCGCCGCCGAGGTCGGTCGGCTCGTGCCGGCCGATGTCGCAGGTCTCATCCGGTACGCGCCGGACGGCACCTTCGCCGTGATCGGAAGTTGGAGCGCGACCGATGGGCCCCGTCCAGTCGTAGGGGGCCGCCACCCCTTGTCGACGCACCCTCTGGCTCGTCTGATTCACGAGACCGGGCGGCCCGCGCGGATCGGGCGGCGAGTCGCTGCGCCGGTGATCGTCGACGGACGACTCTGGGGCGTCCTCGGCGTCGCCTCGACGACCGACCAACCTTTGCCGGTCGGCGTGGAGGAGCGCGTCGCGGAGTTCACGGAGCTCCTGGCCAGCGCGATCGCGAACGCCGAGAGCCGTGAGACGTTGAATCAGCTTGCTCAGCAGCAAGCGGCGCTACGTCGCGTCGCGACGCTCGTCGCGCGGCGTGAGCCGCGGGAAGCGCTGTTCGCCGTCGTCGCCGCGGAGGTCGCGGGTGTTGTGCGCGTCCCGATTGTGAGCATCGTGTGCTACGAGGACGACGGCACCGCGAGCGAGCGCGCCAGCTTCTCCGAGCAGGGCGCGTTGTTCGAGGTCGGGACGCGCTGGTCGCTCGATGGCACCAACGTGGTCGCGGAAGTGCGTGCAAGCGGCCGGCCGGCTCGCATCGACGACTACTCGGGGCTGGAGGGCGTGATCGCTGAAAGCGTGCGCCGAGCGGGCATACGTTCGACCGTTGGGATTCCGATTGTCGTCGCGGGGCGTCTCTGGGGAGCGATGGTGGTTTCCTCGCCGGAGCTCGAACCGCTGCCGGAGGGCACCGAAGCGCGTCTCACGGACTTCACCGACCTGGTGGCGACGGCGATCGCGAACGCCGAGAGCCGCGCCGCGCTCGCACGGCTCGCCGAGCAACAGGCGGCGCTTCGGCGCGTCGCGACGCTCGTGGCGCGCGCAGCCCCGCCGGACGAGCTGTTTGCCGCCGTCACCGAAGAGGTCGCGCAGCTTCTTCCCGCCGAAGTCGCGAGCATGGCCCGCTACGAGCCCGATGGCGCGGTGACCATCGTCGCCATCCGGGGTCGCGGCAGCGATGTCGACCGCGTCGGCACCCGGTTGGCGCTGGGGGGGAGGAACCTCAGCACGGTCGTCGCGCAGACGCGCCGGCCGGCTCGCATCGACAGCTATACCGATGCCTCGGGTGGGGTCGGCGCCTACTTCCGCGAAGCGGGCATCCGCTCGGCGGTCGGGGCGCCCATCATCGTCGACGGTCGCCTTTGGGGCTTGATGACCGCCGGCTCGGTCCTCGAGCAGCCGCTGGCGCCCGACACCGAGGCGCGCCTCGCGGAATTCACGGATCTGCTCGCGACGGCGATCGCGAATGCCGAGAGCCGCGGCGCGCTCGCCGCTTCGCGCGCGCGGATCGTTGCCGCCGCCGACGAGACCCGGCGTGGGATCGAGCGCGACCTGCACGACGGCGTCCAGCAGCGGCTCGTCTCACTCGGCCTCCAGCTTCGCTCTGCGCAAGCTGCGGTACCGCCCGAGCTCGAACAGGTCGAGGGCGCGCTGTCGCGTCTTGCCGAGGGACTGGCCGACGTGCAGGACGAGCTGCTGGAGATGGCGCGCGGGATCCATCCGGCGATCCTGGCGAGGGGTGGCCTCGGGCCGGCGGTGAAGACGCTCGCCCGCCGCTCACCGGTCCCCGTCGAGCTGGACGTGCACGTCGACGGGCGTCTGCCGGAGCGCGTCGAAGTGCCGGCGTACTACGTCGTTTCGGAGGCGCTGACGAACGCGGCGAAGCACGCGCGCGCCTCGGTCGTACAGGTCGAGGTGCAGGGAACGGAGCGCGCGGTTCGCGTTCGCATCCACGACGACGGCGTCGGCGGGGCCGACCCGACTCGCGGCTCCGGGGCTCGTCGGACTGAGAGACCGCGTCGAGGCGTTCGGCGGCACGATGACCGTCGAGAGCCTCCCAGGCGCAGGAACAACGCTGCAGGTCGAGCTTCCACTCCGCGGTTGAACGACCGCGATCCCGCCGGCACGACCACGAGCGCGCGTGAGGTTCTCCCGCGGGCCGGGCCCCAGACTGCAGCGAGACGAGGAGGAACGTGATGGCTGACGCTCAGCACCACCTGATCCCCGAGGATCCGCGCGACGCCGGACTCCCGCCTGTGGAGCTGCCCATCGAAGACGTCGAGCCCGCCCACGTGCTCGCAAACGACTCCCGAGACGACCTGCGTCGTCGAGGATTCACCGACGACGAAATCGACGACTGGGCCCGCGAGTTCGTGGCTGAGCGTGGCGGCGGAGACACCGACGAGCTCATCGCATGGATACGGCTCGAGGAGAAGTCGTCCGGGGAATGAGCATTCATCGTTCGAGCTCCGCCCGGCCCGGCCCACCCAATGAGCCCCCGCAGCCGCCCGCGCCCAAGCCCAGATCGCGCTGGCTGCACGTGCTCTGGATCGTCGGCCTGCTTGCGACCGTGCTGTTGTTGTTCTCGCCGACGACGTCCTCGAGCACGACGTCGCTGTCGTTCACAGACTGGAAGACGAAGGTCGACGCGAACCAGGTGAAGAGCGCGACGATCGATCCCTCGGGCAAGGTGACGGGACAGCTCAACGACAAGGCACAGACGCACTACGACTCGCGTATTCCGAGCGCCTTGAACGACAACACGCTGGCCGCCGACCTCGAGCAGCACCACGTCACGGTGAACGGAACAGGAAGCTCGACGAGCTTCGCGAGCGTGGTGCTCGGGTTGCTGCCACTGATCATTCTCGTCGGGCTGTTCTTCTGGTTCAGCCGGCGCGCGGCGCGCCAGATCGGCGGCGGCATCATGGGCATCGGGGCTTCGCGGGCCAAGGTGTACGACGAAGAGCGCCCCAAAACGCGCTTCGCCGATGTGGCGGGCTACGCAGGTGCCAAGCGCGAGATCAGCGAGGTCGTCGACTTCCTGAAACACCCTGACCGATATGCCGCCGCGGGCGCGGTCGGTCCACGCGGCGTGCTGATGGTCGGACCACCCGGCACCGGCAAGACACTGATGGCGCGCGCGGTCGCGGGTGAGGCCGACGTGCCGTTCTTCGCGTTGACCGGATCGAGCTTCGTGGAGATGTTCGTAGGTGTGGGCGCGGCACGCGTGCGCGACCTTTTCACAGCCGCGCGCAAGGCCGCTCCGGCGATCATCTTCATCGACGAGATCGACGCGATCGGACAACGGCGCGGCGGGTCGCTCGTGCAGAACGACGAACGCGAGCAGACGCTCAACCAGCTGCTCGGGGAATTGGACGGCTTCGACCCCACGGCAGGTGTCGTCGTGCTCGGCGCGACGAACCGTCCCGAGACGCTCGATCCCGCGCTGCTGCGTCCCGGGCGCTTCGACCGGCAGGTCGAGATCCCCTTGCCGAATGTGCGAGAGCGCGCGGCGATCCTCGCGGTGCACGCAGACGGCAAGCGGTTCGCGGACGACGTCGATCTCGATGCGGTTGCACGCGGCACTCCCGGGTTCTCGGGAGCGGATCTGGCGAATCTCATCAACGAAGCCGCGATCGTCGCCGTGCGCGCGGGCCGCACGACACTGACCGCGGCGGATTTCGGAGACGCTCGGGATCGCATCCTGCTCGGCCGTCGCGAGGCGACGAACGCGCTCCTGCCGGACGAGAAGCATGCAGTCGCGGTGCACGAGTCCGGGCACGCGTTGGTTGCCGCGCTCTCGCCGAACGCGGACCCGGTCGAACGGGTCACGATCCTGCCCGCCGGACCAGCGCTCGGCGTGACAGAACAGCTGCCGGTGGACGAGCGTCACCTGTATTCGGAGAGCTACCTGAAGGACTCGCTTGCGGTGCGGCTCGCCGGCCGGGCGGCCGAGCTGCTCGTCCTCGGGGAGGCGTCGTCGGGGGCGGCGAGTGACCTCGCAGGCGCCACGGACCTCGCGGCCCGAATGGTCCGTGAATACGGAATGAGCGCGCGACTCGGTCCCGTCGGGTTCGCGAGTGGATCGCCTATGTATCTCGGCACCGAGGAGGTGCGGAGCCGCACGTACGCCGACGAAACGCAGAAGGTCATCGATGAGGAAGTGTCCAAGCTCCTGCGCGATGCCGAACACACCGCCACGGCGATCCTGACCGACCATCGTGCGGCACTCGATCGGCTCACCGACGACTTGATCGCGCACGAGACCGTCGACGGCGCCGCGGTCGAGGCGGCGCTCACAGGCATCCCGGCGCCGACGACACCCAACGATCTCGACAAGGAACGAACAGTCTCGGAGGACCAACATGCAGCCATACACACTTCCTGAACTGCCATACGACTACGCCGCGCTCGAACCGCACTACTCGGCCGAGATGCTCGAGCTGCACCACGACAAGCACCACGCGGCGTACGTCGCCGGCGCGAATGCGACGCTCGCCACGATGAACGAGGCCCGCGACGCGGGCGACTACGCGTCCATCGTCGGCCTCGAGCGCACACTCGCGTTCAACGTGTCGGGGCACAGCCTGCACTCGATCTTCTGGACGAACCTCTCACCGCACGGCGGCGACAAGCCGGAGGGCGAGCTCGCTGCCGCAGTGGACGAGCACTTCGGTTCGTTCGACGCGTTCCGCGCGCACATGACGCACGCGACGGTCGCCGTACAGGGCTCCGGGTGGGGAGTGCTGACGTGGGAACCGCTCGGCGGCCGCCTGATCATCGAGCAGGTATACGACCACCAGGCGAACGTCGCCCAAGGTGCGGAGCCGCTCCTCGTGATCGACGCGTGGGAGCACGCCTACTACCTCCAGTACCGGAACGACCGGGCGTCCTACGTCGATGCGGTCTGGAACGTCATCGACTGGTCCGACGTCGCCGACCGCTTCGCGCACGTGTGTCACGGTCATTGACCTACGACGAGCGCGATCGTTCCCGGCGCGGTCGTTACCGCATTCGCGCACGGGAGCAAGAGACGATCGAAGGGCTCCTCGACGCCACCCGGGCCGGGCAGGGCCAGGCGGTCGTGGTGCGAGGTGAGGTCGGGATCGGGAAGACGACGTTGCTCGAATACGCGATGCAATCCGCGTCGGGATTTCGAGTTGCGCGGATCGAAGGCATCGAATCGGAGCAGGAGCTCGGGTTCGCGGGACTACATCGTCTGTGCGCGCAGATGTCGGATCGTGTCGACCGGCTCCCGACTCCGCACCGTGAGGCGCTCGGTACCGCCTTCGGCGTCAGCGCAGGGGGCGCGCCGGATCGGTTCCTCCTCGGACTGGCCGCGCTGGGACTGTTTTCCGAGGTTGCCGCGGACGGGCCGTTGATCTGCGTGGTCGACGACGCGCATCTGCTCGACCAGCCTTCGACCCAGGTGCTCGCCTTCGTGGCGCGCCGAGTGCGCACCGAGCGGGTCGCACTGGTCTTCGGGGTGCGCGAACCCGGCGACGAGCTCGCCGGACTGGCCGAGCTTGTCGTCGAGGGTCTGTCGGACGCGGACTCGCGCGCGCTCCTCTCGTCGGTCGTTCCCGGCCCGCTCGATGCGCGAGTTGGCGATCGCGTCGTCGCCGAGTCGCAGGGAAATCCACGCGCGCTCCTCGAGTTGCCGCACGCCTTGACGCCGACACAGCTCGCCGGAGGTTTCGCCGTGCCCGCCACGCGAGCGGCCACCAACCGAGCCACCGAGCGCTTCGCATCTCGTCTGGATGGGCTTCCGCCCGACACGCGGCAGCTGCTGCTCGTCGCGGCTGCGGACCCCGAGGGCGATCCGCCCTTGCTGCGGCGCGCGGCCGCGTTGTTGGAGCTCGACGCCGGCGCGGCGTACCTCGCGGCGTCCGACGGGTTGCTCCGATTCGGCGAGCGCGTCACGTTCGTGCATCCCCACCTGCGATCTGCCGTCTACCGTGACGCTTCGTCCGACGACCGCCGGCGCGTCCACATGGCGCTCGCGGAGGCGATCGATCCCGAGCATCATCCGGATCGGCGAGCGTGGCACCACGCGCACGCGTCGCTCGTGCCCAGCGCCGACATCGCCGACGACCTCGAACGCTCTGCCGACCGAGCACGGGAGCGCGGTGGCGAGGCGGCCGCGGCCGCGTTCCTCGAACGATCTGCTCTCCTCACGCCCGAACCCGGCCCCCGCGCCACTCGAGCGCTCAGCGCCGCCGACGCCAAGTTGAAAGCCGGCGCGCCGCACGCCGCCACCGATCTCCTGACGGCCGCGAGCGCCGGGCCGCTGTCCGAGCTCGAGCATGCGCAGCTGGAGCTGCTGCGAGCCGGCGTCGCGTTGACGCGACGAGAAATCGATACGCCGGCTCGGCTCCTGCGCGCCGCCAAGGTGCTCGAGCGCCTCGACATTCCGCTGGCGCGCAAGACGTACCTGCAAGCGCTCGAAGCGGCGCTGTTCAGTGGGAGACACGGGACGAGTCCCGGTCTGGTCGAGACGGCGGAAGCAGCGCGCGCCGCACCACCGACGACGGAGATCCCGCGCCCGCTCGACTCGCTCCTCGACGGGCTGGCTGCGCTGTTCACCGACGGGTATGCCGCCGCCTTGCCGGCGCTGCGCCGCGCCGTGAAGGCCTTTCAACAGGAGGACGATCTTCGCTGGTTCGCACTCGCGTGCCGCGCCGCGGCGGAGCTCTGGGACGACGAGGCAACACACGCTCTCGCGGGTCGTCACGTCCAGCTCGCTCGCGATACCGGCTTGTTGATGCTGCTGCCGATCGCGCTCAACTACCTCGCGGCCTTGCAGGTGCACAACGGCGACTTCTCGGGCGCGTCGGCGCTGATCGACGAAGCGGGAGCAATCGCCGCCGCGACAGGCCACGGACGCGTCGTGCCGGCATCCTTGCTGCTCGCGGCCTGGCGCGGCGACCAGGCGGAGAGGGCCACGCTCGAGACGTGCATTCAGGACGCGACCGGGCACGGAGACGGAACGCAGCCCCGACGCAGCCGGTACACGGCTGCGGTCCTCGCCAACAGCCTCGGCCGCTACCGGGACGCGCTCACGTTGCTGGACCACACGAGCGAGCGTGAAAAAGGCTTCTGCTGCTGGGTCCTCCCCGAGCTCGTCGAAGCGGCTGCACGTAGCGGCGAGCACGTGGTCGCGACGAGTGCGCTCGGGCGGCTCTCCGAACGCACACAGCGCAGCGGAACGGACTGGGGACTTGGGATGGAGGCGCGGGCGCGTGCGCTCGTGAGTGACGACTCGGTTGCCGAGCAGTTGCATCGGGAGGCAATCGATCGACTCCGCCGCTGCGGCGCGTCCGCGCACGTTGCGCGCGCTCACCTCCTCTACGGCGAATGGCTCCGACGGCAGCGTCGGCGAATCGACGCCCGCGAACAGTTGCGCAGGGCACGGGAGATGTTCTCGACAATGGGCGCGGAAGCATTCGCCGCGCGCGCCGCTCGCGAGCTGCGTGCGACCGGGGAGCGGGCGCGCAAGCGGACCGTCGACACGGCGGCGAACCTCACTGCCCGGGAAGCACAGATCGCCGATCTCGCCCGCAACGGCCACTCCAACCCGGAGATCGGCGCACAACTGTTCATCAGCACCCATACGGTCGAGTACCACCTGCGCAAGGTCTTCAACAAGCTCGAGATCCGCTCGCGTAAGGAGCTCGAGCGCGCTCTTCCCCGCGGCACTCCACAACCAGGGACTAGGCACCACACTGCGGACTCAGTGATGCGATTGCCCGCCTTCGAACGCGAATGTCGATCCTCGAACCATTCAGCCAACGGAGGTAAGCATCGATGTCCTTCTTGTCATTCAAGCGACCACGGCTTCTGTTCGGCGGCGGTACTGCTCTCGTCGCCACGGCAGCCGTTGCACTCACGCTCGGGCCCGGCAACGCCGGGGTCGCGAGCACGCAGGCCGCGGCACCCCGAGCCCAGGCAACCTCGGTCACGACGGCCCCACCGAACAACGATGCCCCCAATCCGAATGTGGACCCGTTCGGAGCCCCGACCGGGAACGGCGACTACAAGGTCCCGGCGCCGCCGGAATCGCCCACGCTCGTGCCGACGATCGGCACGAAGACGACGCAGCGCATCTACGGAGCGGATCCCTTCGAGGAGGCGGTCTCGGTCACCCAGCACATCTGGCCCGCGGCGGTGCCGCTGAATGCGCCGACCGAGAACGACAACGATCCGGACCGCCCGTGGGGGCTGACGCTGCTCACGCCTGACGACCCGCTCACCGCGATCACCGCGGTGCCGCTGATCCACTTCCCCGACGACGCGCCGATCCTCTACGTCAACAACAACGGGATCCCGACGGTGACCCTGAACGAGATCAAGCGGCTCGGCGACACCGGGATCTCGCGCTTCAACAACGTCGACGTCTTCCTCGTCGGCGCCGCGGCCAACCCGGGCGTCGAGAACCAACTGAAGTCGATCGGCGTGAAGTACGTCACCGTGACGGCGCCCGACGTGCCCTCGCTCGCCAACCAGGTCGACCAGCTCTACGGCTCGATCGAGAACCCCGACACCGGCGTCGCCAACATGGGCAACGGGATGGAAAACGTGATGATCGGCTCGATGGACGGGACCGACTACCAGTACCTTCTCCCGGCCACGCACTGGGTCGCGCACATGGCCTCCGGCTTGCTCTGGGTGAACAAGAACGGAGTTCCGCAGCCCACGATCGACGCGCTCAAGCGCCGCAACGGACAGGCGCGCATCTACCTCTTCGGCGGTCCGAACCAGATCTCGGGTGCCGTCGCAAAGCAGCTCGCTGCATACGGGACCATCATCCGGGTCACCAACGACGACATCGTCGGCTTCAACGCCGATCCGACGGACACTCCTGTCGACACGGCGATCGCGTTCGCGAAGATGTGGGACCCGGCCGGCATGGTCGGCTGGAAGATCACCGGCCCCGGCCACGGCTTCACGCTGGTCAACATCAACGACTGGCAGGGCGCGGTCGCGTCGGCACCGCTCTCCCACCTGGGCTTCCACGCACCGCTGCTGTTCACGACCAGCGCCGGGACGCTGCCGACCCAGCTCGAGGGCTACTTCAAGTCGGTCGCACCTACCTACCTGACGACGCCCGCAGACGGGCCGTACAACATGACCTACGTGATCGGCAGTTGGAAGCAGATCACGTGGCCTCAGGAGGCCCGCGTCGATTACGTCTCCGAGATGGGCAACCGCCGGCTCTGGAACCAGAACACCGGTGGCCGCTACACGGACACCTCCCAGTAGACGTACCGGGGAATGACAACGACCACTGTCCCGGCCGGGTCGCCGCGTGCGACCCGGCTCGGGCACTTCCTGCACGCAACGTTCCTCTCGGGTCGCGTCATCACCCGCCGCCGGATACAGATCGTCCTGGGCCTTCTGTGGCTGCTCGACGGCGCGCTGCAGTTCCAGCCGTTCATGCTCGGAACCGGGTTCGCCCGGCAAGTCATCGCGCCGCTCGCCGTAGGACAGCCCCTCGTCGTCGCCGGCCCGGTTCGCTGGGCCGCGAACCTCATCGTGGGCCACCCCGTCGTCTGGGACGTGCCGTTCGCCGTGACGCAAGTCCTGCTCGGGCTGGGGATGCTCGTCCCGCGCACCGCTCGGCTCGCGCTGGCGGCGTCGCTCCCCTGGGTGCTCGGCGTGTGGCTCTTCGGTGAGGGCCTGTCCGGCCTCGCCAGCGGGCATGCGAGCCTGCTGAACGGCGCGCCGGGGGCGGTGCTGCTCTACGGCGTGCTCGCGCTCGCGGCGTGGCCGCGGCGCGATCGCCCGGACGATGCGCCGGCACGTTGGTTGTCGCTCGCATGGGTGGTGCTCTGGGTCGGCGGCGCAATCTTCCAAGCGCTGCCCGGCCAGAACACCGGCGCCGCGGTCGCCGACGCACTCACCGGCGCCGACGCCGGTGCGCCGCACTGGCTCAACCGGCTCGAGACGTCCGTGGGCGACTTTGCAAGTCATCACGGTCTTGCGTTCGTCGTCACGCTGGTGGTCGTGGAGGCGCTGATCGGGCTCGGCGCGCTCCGCGCGAGAACCCGCACCATCGCCGCGACGGCCGGGTTCGTGATGGCGCTTGCGATCTGGGTACTCGGGCAGGATTTCGGCCAGCTCTACAGCGGCCGGGCGACCGACCCCAACAGCGGTCCGCTCATCGCGCTGATGGCCGTCGCCCTCATCGGCCTCCATCAACCGCGCGACGCGTCGGAGGCAAGCAAATGATTTTGCGGAACGCATACCGCGGATCTGTCGTACCGGGGTTGGGTGGACCCCGAACTACTGCTGCCGTAAGGTCCCGAACTCGACGGAGACGCAGGGGAGACACACATGAGGCGGGTTCTGGTGGGCATGGTGACCATCGTCGTCCCGGTTATCGGCATGGCGTTGCCGGCACGGGCGGACGGAGGACCGTCGGGGTTCTTCGCGACCCAGACGCCGATCGTGGGCTGCCAGGAGATGTCGATCGACCCTCCCGCGGTGCCCGAAGTGTGGCCGGTCACGTTCCACGGCACGATCAACGACAAGGCGTTTTCGCGGACGGTTGATTTCTTCGCCGAGGCGGGCAGCAACGCGACGGTCGACACGTCCGACCTGATGGCGGCACCGGGTCCGCTTCATGTGGTGGTGACGGTGGACAGTCCGCAGTGGGGGACGTCACCGACCGAAGAGACGACGATCACGTGTCACAACCGTCCGACGGCCACGACGACGCCACCGACGGTTGTGAGAGCGACGCCGACGACAGTGCTGGCAGTCCAGGGCACGTCGGCCCTCGCGACTTCTGCACCACCCACGTCGGTGGCGAACGTACTCGCCGAGTCGGCGGCGCTGCCACGGACGGGTTCGTCATCGCCGGTGCCGTTGGGTGCGATCGGTTTCGGCACGGTTGCCGCCGGGAGCGTGGTCATGGTGCTCGGGCGTCGGCGACTCACCCGACACGGACTCCGTAGGTCCTGACAAGCTGGGAAGTGGTCGACCCGGGCGCGGCGCGATCAACCTCGGGCTCTCGGCTTGGTCTAAATGCGCTCATGGGAAGATCGTTCGACTCGCTGGTGGACGAAGCGGCCGAAGTGTCGGTCGAGGGCTGGGACTTCTCCTGGCTGGACGGTCGCGCCACGGAGGAGCGCCCTTCGTGGGGGTATCAGCGTCTGCTCAGCGAGC
>JBBQXS010000073.1:0-17697 GCA_038209365.1 Acidimicrobiia bacterium
CCGGTAACGACGGCACCAACGGCACCAACGGCAGTAACGGTTCGACCGGCGCTACGGGTGCGACCGGTAACGACGGCACCAACGGCACCAACGGCACCAACGGCAGTAACGGTGCGACGGGTGCGACCGGCAATGACGGCACCAACGGCAGTAACGGTGCGACGGGTGCTACGGGTGCGACTGGGAATAACGGCGCTGACGGTGCGGTGGGTCCGACCGGTCCGCAGGGACCGGCCGGCGCCACCGGCGCCACGGGTGCGACCGGGAACGATGGCACCAACGGCACGAACGGCAGTAACGGTGCGACCGGTGCGACGGGTGCGACCGGGAACAACGGCACCGACGGTGCGGTGGGTCCGACGGGTCCGCAGGGTCCGACAGGTCCTACCGGCGCAACGGGTGCTACCGGCACCAACGGCACCAACGGCACCAACGGCAGTAACGGCGCTACCGGTGCGACGGGCAACAACGGAACCAACGGTGCGGTGGGCCCCACCGGCCCGACCGGTCCCAGCGGCGCTACCGGTGCTACTGGCCCGACCGGAACCGGTGCCACGGGTGCGACCGGCGCGACTGGCGCCTTCAGTGCTTCCAATGTCACCCTCGTCGCTCCTGCGGGAACGCAGAGTGCCAATCAGCCGGGAATCTGGACAACTACGACGGCTACCGCGAGCTGCACCGGTGGCAAGACACTGATTGGCGGTGGTGCTCGCACGGTTGACCAGGGCAACGCGCACTCTGCGATCGTCGCCTCGTTCCCGTCGGCAACGCTGACGAACGGCACTTGGACGGCTACGGCGATGGAGTTGGCTGCAACGGGGAGTAACTCCGACAAGTACACGATCAGCGTCTGGGCCTTCTGCTCGTAGCCAAGCTCAGGCCCTCCTGGGCAAAGGGGGGCCGCCACATTCATGCACCTTCAGAGGAGGGGCTCCGGACCTGGGGCCCCTCCTCTACTTCGTCTGGCCGGTGTTGTTTCCATCATTGTTCCATCATTCGCCCACAGTGGGAGGCCCGTCGAGAGGAGTCGGGGATGAGGGGACCCCGTTTGGTGGACCACTAGCCGGGGGTCCCGTCACGACTCCTCGGCCGCGACGTTCGCACCGATTTTGGCCCGCCAGATCGTGCGACGACTTCGCCTCTCGGCGGTCTTACCGCGCGCGGTCGATGTCGTCGGCTTGCGCCGGCTGATCCGCTCGCATCGCGCGCCGCGCTCGTTCCTCCACCCGAGCCAATCGCTCCTCGACGAGCGCGCTTGCTTCGCTCAACTCGCGGATTGCTTCTTGATGTCCTGACAGCGAGATCGAGAGCTGCAGCGCGATCGCCAGCAAGAACGCGAGGCCGACAGCCGAGAGCAAGCCCGTCGGCGTCAGAGGGAGAGAGTCGCTCACACCGCCGGCGATCGCTAGGCCGAGCGCGGCGATCAGCAGCAAGGCCGAGACGGCCATCCAGCCGAGCGCGTACCGCAACGACACCAAGCCGCGACGCGAGAGCGCGAACACGATGAAGAACATCGCGACGCCGCCGAGAGCAACGCCGAGTGTCTGAACCGCGACGTTGGTCATTGCGAACCCCTCGATTGCATCGCAACCACGATCTTCGAGACGACGGCGCCGGCCGGGGCCGAGGCTGTTGGCCCGCGCGGTGCGCGGCGTCTACATATGTCTCGTCGGCTGGATCAATGCCGCCCCTCAGGGCTTGCGGCTGATACTCGGACCACTTGATGTCCTATCTGTCCCTTTCGTCCACTACGGACGAGGTCGGCAAGCGGGTCGATCGAAGCCTGAGCGCACGGCGTATTCGGCCGATCTTCAAGGAATGACGGCGACCTTGGAGTCCTCGGCGCCGGACGGCGGGAGCCGGCGGCCCGATGTCGCCCGTCGCGGCTCGAGGTCGAGGGCGTCCCGTGCGAAGGGGTGGCGCGACGCCTCATCGGGCTGGCGGTGGGCGGCGTTCTCCGTCTACCTCGCGCTCCATGAGCTGATCGTCGCGGGACTTCCCACCCCGAGATTTCCCACGAGCGTCGATTATCTGCACCTGGACTTCACCGGCCGGGCCGTTCGGCTGTGGGCGGTGCCGCTCCTCTACAAGGTGCTCCCGACCGATTTTCTGCGGATCGCCGGGC
Source organism: Acidimicrobiia bacterium (assembly GCA_038209365.1). GTDB lineage: Bacteria > Actinomycetota > Acidimicrobiia > IMCC26256 > PALSA-610 > DASQHW01. The sequence goes on from JBBQXS010000073.1 coordinate 2,126, forward strand.
AGACCGCGCTCGCCGCAATCTCGTGGTGGATCCTCGCATGGGTCGCAGCATCAATCGTCCGGGATCTTCGCGTTCGGATCGCGCTGCAGGCGATCATCCTGGCCCTCGGGCTGACCGGCCCGATCGCGGGCTGGAATTCGACGATCTTGAGCGAGTCAGCGTCGATCTCGTTCACCGCGCTGCTCGTCGCGGCTTGGTTGCGATACTCGCAACGGCCCCGGGCCACGACCGCGCTCGCCGCCGTTGCTGCAACGATCGCGTGGACGTTCACGCGTCAGGACCATGTGATCGTCGGCCTCATGATCACTGTCGTCGCGCTCGTGAGCGCGGGCTGGCAGCGGCGCGGCCTCCTCCGTGTGTTCGTTGCCGGCGCGCTCGTCGCGGTCAGCATCACCGGTTTCGTCTCCGCGTCGCGCAACGACGAGGTCGACTCGCTCATGTCGACCATCGTCGCGTTGCGGGTCCTGCCGGATCCTTCGTACACGAGATGGTTCGTGGACCACGGCATGCCCGATACGCCGGCGATTCGAAGTTTCGCGGGCGACTGGACACCGTATGAGCTGGCCAACGATCCCGATTTCCGCCCTTGGGTACGCGCGCACGGCGGCTCGACGTACCTCAAGTTCGTGCTCTCGCACCCTCGCTACACGCTCTGGAGCCCGCTCCCGTACCTCACCGGCGAAGAGCCTTCGCTCTACGCTCCGGCTCCTCCGTTCGAAGCGTTGTCGCCGGACCCGACGCCGTCGCTCCTCTCACCGGATGTCAACTGGGGGCGGCACCGCGACGTCGTGCCGCGTGTGTTGGAAGACCTGCTGTTCGGCCGGGGACAGGTCGGAGACCTCGTACTGCTCGGCGGCATCGGGCTCGGTTTGGCCGCGGTCTCTTGGCGCAGGTACGGGTGGGACCGTCGCCTCTGGGTCCCGGCGGTGGTGGTCGCGTCGGTGATCCCGCATGCGTACGTGGTGTGGCTCGGCTCGGCGACGGAGCTCGATCGGCATGCGATCGCGGTTGCCGTGTCGGCTCGGATCGGACTCTGGCTCATCGTGGCCTTCAGCCTCGACCGTCTGCTCACGGGTGCGCGCGCCAAGGACGAGGTGTGACCGGGACGATCGCGGGTTCGCTTGTCGACTTCAGCGGTCGGTGTCCCGGCCGGCGGCGCGCTTCGCTCGGGCGAGCGCGTCGCCGTGCACCGCGCGCAGACCGGGCGCGCCGGGCCAGTGGACGACGAGCCTGCCCTCGCCGCCCGTCCACCGCTCGGGCGCATCCCACGCGATTTCCAACAGCTCGCGTGGGAGCACGCCGGTCTTCACGACCAACTCGACCGAGTCGGGGAGCAGCTCGCGCAACGGTGCGAGGCTCGTAGGTCGCGTCGTGCCGAGCGCGACGACGACATCGAGCTTGGATGCGATGGCCGGGATCTGGGGCACGAGCCGCGCGGCGGCGTTCACCTCGATGCCGACACGCGCGTTGGTGCAATAGGCGCGCAGATCGTCGAGCGCGGCGCTGATCACTCCGATGCGACCGGTCGCGGTCGCGAGGTCCACGAGGTACGCGTCGACGACGAGCGTGCCGGGATACGAACGCGGCAGCCGGCGCAACTCCGCACGCAGTAACACCAGCAGCGCTTCCCACGGCCGGCCGCCGGCCGATGCTGCCCCCATCGGCGACACGCCGAAGGCTGCCGCGCCCAGGCGTCCGATACCGAGCTCGCGCACGAGCGTGAGCGCACCCTTGTTGGTGAGCGTCCGGAAGTGTCCGGGCGCGTCCGGCAGGGCGACGATCGCGTCCTCAGGCACCCGTGCCTCGGTCCCGACGAGCGCCGGTCCGGACCACTGACCTGCGACCTCGGCGGGCGCGCCCCGCACGTCGGCGACCAGGCCGGTGCCGACCGCCACCGGATCAACCGATCGCGACGCCATGGGCGACACCACGGGCGGCGGGATCCGCGCCGCGGTTCGGTACACGCCGGTGATGAGGTCTTCGATCCGGGCCGCGATCTCCAGTGAGTTCGCACCGGCCTCGCGCCGGGCGAGCAGGTCTTGCTCGTTCCAGAACGCGCCGCCCGCGTCGAGCGGCGCGAGGTCGAAGCCGGCGTCGGCGTCGACCTGGTGCACGACGTGCACTTCGTCATCACCGACGAACGCCGCGCACGACGTGGTGCACACCACGTAGCCGCGATCGGTGTCGATCCGGAGGTGGTTCTCGGGCATGTCGAAGCCGGGAAGATGCCACGCGGTCGTGAACGTTCCGCCGATCCCGCCGGCCCGCATCGCCAGCGTCGCCCCGTCCTCGATCGAGCGACCGTGCTGGGCGACCAATGTCGCGTGCTCGACCTCGGCGGGGCCGAGCAACACGTCGATCATCGCGAGCACGTGCACGCCGAGATTGACGAGCGCGCCGCCGCCGCTGATCTTCGGGTCGAGCTCCCACATGTCGCGCTGTTCGGCGATGCCCTCCTCGACCCGCGAGACGAACGCGTGGGCATCGAACGACCGTGGCGTGCCGAAGCGTCCCGCGCGCAGGTCGGGCGCGATCGCGGCGAGATGGGGGAGCACCCCGGCGAGGTAGCCGGTACCGACATAGCGGTCGGGAGACGAAGCAACCGCCTCGACCAGTGCCCGACGGTCGTCGTCCGACGCCGCGACCGGTTTCTCGACGAGCACGTCGATGCCGGCGTCGAGCAGCTTGCGCGCGAGCGGGACGTGACTCGAGGGTGGTGTGCCGATGATCGCGGCGTCCGGGTGCAGCGTCGCGATGGCTTCGTCGAGATCGGTGAACATGGCGAGCGTCGGCCCCGCGAACGACGCAAGGCGGTTCATCGCGGCCTTGTCGAGGTCGACGATGCCGGCGAGCACCATGTGTTGATGGTGGGCGGCCGTGAGCGCGTGCACGAGCCCGATCCGGCCGGCGCCGACGAGCACGAGCTTGCGCGGCTCGACGGGACCGACGTGCCGTTCGCGCGATGGCGCGGCGTGCTTCGCAATCAGCGCCACGTCGGCGGCGGTGTCCATCGGCTCGAACGCCTCGATGCCGTCGAGATTCTCTTCGCTGATGGGCGACGACAGTCGCAGCCGAGTGACGATGCGCACACCGGCGCGCGCAACTCGTAGCGGCACGGGAACCGCGATGGGGCGGACGCCGAATTGCGCCTGCGCCCGGCTGCGGATGAGATCGGCCAGGCGCCGAACTTCGGGATCCGCGAGCGAGACCCGCTTCGGCGGATCTGTCATCGTCGCAAGCGTGAGGAGCGCGTCGCACAGGTCGGTGACCTCGATCGGTTGCACACGAGCGGCGCGGCCTCCGATGACCGGGAACGCGCGCAGCCTCGCCGCGGTGCTCGTGGCGCGTCCCATCAACCCGTCGCTCGAGTCGCCGTACACCAATCCGGGCCGCACGATCACGACGTTCGATTCGGATTCGAGTCGTCGCTCGACCGCATGCTTCGACCGTCCGTAGGCCGATGTCGCCGCCTCGTGCGCGGATTGCGACGACACGAAGATGAACCGCCCCACATGGGCGCGCCGTGCAACGTCGAACAGCCGCTCGGAGCCGAGGCGATTCACCGCGTCGACGACGTCGGGGCCCGCGGACTGCGGCGCGATGGCGAGGTGCACGACAACGTCGACACCGACGAGCGCGCGCTCCTCGGGCCACGCCGGCAGGTCGAGGAAGTGGCGGTCGTCCAGCGGGACGTAGGGCTGTCCCGTCCAGGCGCGCCGGCTGAACGCCGTCACCTCATGGCCCGCTTCGAGCGCGCGCGTCGCGAGATGCCGGCCGATGAAACCGGTGACGCCGGTGATCGCGATCCTCACGCGGGTTCACCCTCCCAGAGTGTGAGCCGTACCACGCGACGCCCGGTCGGGCGGTACCGCTGGAGCCACACGGCCGCAACCACGCGGAGCAGGTACCAGCCCGAGGAGATTGCCGAGGCGCTCGACACGCCTGCGGACCGCGCGCGCATCTCTACCGGAACCTCGACCACCCGATAGCCGGCGCGCCCGGCGCGTGCGAGCGACTCGACGGTGTCGCCCAGGTATTCCGTGGGGTAGGTCGCGGCGAACGCGCCGAGAAGATTGCCGCCGATGGCGCGGAAGCCTGACGTCGCATCGGTGATGTCAATGCCGGTCCGACGCGACGCCATGCGTGCCAACCGACGCATCACGAACCGTCGTGCCCGACCGACTTCGTACTCGCGCACGCCGGCCGCGAAGCGGGATCCGACCACGAGTTGCGCGTCGCGCTCTGCCATCGCGTCGAGAAGCGTCGCGATCTGCGTGGGATCGTGCTGGCCGTCGGCGTCGCATTGCACGACCGTGCGATAGCCGTGTGTGACCGCGTATCGGAAGCCGCAGCGCAACGCGCCACCGACGCCGAGGTTGACCGGGAGCCGGAGCACGGTCGCGCCGGCCTGTTCGGAGACGTCGGCCGTGCGGTCGAGCGAGCCGTCGTCGATGACGAGCGCGGGGTATCCGGCCGCGCGCACTTCTCGCACGACCGAACCGACGACCGGCTCCTCGTTGAACGCGGGGATCACGACGAGCACGTCGCCCGTGCGGCTCGACGCGAGCCCTGCACCACGTGCGTTCACTTGGCGCGTCGTTCCTTCAGTCGAGGCAGCAGGCGCGGCGCGACTGCAAGTCCTACCAGCGCGAGCGCACCGACCGTGAACAGCAGCCAGTAGTACGGATACGGCACGTAGCGGAACTCCACGCGGTGCACGCCGGGCCCGACCGGTACGCCGATGTAGGAGGGAGCGAGCATTTGTGTCGTTGCCGGCTTGCCGTCGACGGTCACCTCCCACCGCGGGTCGTACGTCGCCTTCAGCATCACGACCGACGGACGGTTCGCCGTGACCTGGCCGCCGAACACGCCGTCGTCCGGCAGGTCGTACTGCACGTCGACGGTCCCGGCCGGCGTGGCGCGGGGCGTGCCCGCCGGATCGGTCGGCGACGCCGCGGCGTCACCCGCGAACGCGACCACCGGCACCAGCCCCTGCGCGGCCTGCGGCGACACGAGGAACGACTGCGTCCGCTGCCCGATGTTGGTCCGATCGGCGAGGATCGCCGGAGTCGTGTCCACCACTTGCAGGTAGCCGCTCGTCGACACCTGCCACAGGCGCCAACGTCCGGCAGTTTGCACCGGCGTCGCGGCGACGGCCGGTGTGCGGTCGGTCGGCAGGATCACGTACCGCACGTTGAACAAGTCGTACTGCGCACGGTCCGTGTCGTTGAACCGCACTTCCACATCGGAGCTCAACGAGAGCGTGCGGAGCCCGAAGCCCACGGCGTCGACGTCGACGTCGAGCAGATAGATGTAGGCAGGAACCGAACCGATCATGAGCTCCTTGCCGGTATTCGCGGGCGATCCCGCGTAGATGCGACCGCCGCCGAGGGAAGCCGCCGTCTGCGCGAGCGCGGTGAAGTCACGGCCCTCGGTCCGGTCGTAGTTGCGCTGGAAGTCGATACCTTGCGCGTCGAGGTGGTCGTAGGACGCGCGCTCGCGCCACACGGGTGACAGGATCGCGATGCCCGACACGATCAGGGCACCGACGATCGCGAAACGTGGGAAGCGGCGTAGGTGCGCCGCCGCGAACACGTACGCCTCCTGCGCGAGGAACGCGGCGCCGATGCCCGCCAGCAGGATGCCGCCGAGATGCACGCCGATGATGAAGCGGTGCAGCAAGAGATCCTTGCCGCCCGGAAGACGGTCGATGACGAACCCGAACGAGCCCCGGCCGCAGAACAGCACGAGGCTCAGCGCGGTGAAGGCGAGCACGGCCCGGGCCCGCTCGTCGCGACGGAATCGCCATAGACACACGGCGGTGCCGATCGCCGCGAGGATCGTGATCAGCGGCCAGCGCCCGTGATCGAACAGCTCACCACTGACCAGCCAGCCCAGCACCTTCTTGGTCCCGAACGAGTTCGACCAGAACGTGCCGTTGTTGAATTCGGTGCGCGCGGACCACTTGCTGTCGGCGAGCAACGGAACCACCACCCACGCCGACACGAGCAAGCTGCCGATGGCGACCACCGCCGCACGTCCCGCGCGTCGAACGAATTGTGTCGGCGTCACGACGACCCACACGCCGATGGCAAGCAGCGCGAGGTAGCCCGTAAGGAAGTGCGCAGTGATCGTGAGCCCGGTGAACAGCGCGGCGAGCGCGTAGCCCTTGCCTTTCGACACCGCCCGGTACGAGAACGCGACGGCAAGTGGGAGCAACCACATCCCCCACAACGCCGTCCATATGCCGTTCCCACGCCATTGGAAGCTGCCGTGCTCGAACCCGTAGAGCGTGACCGACGAGACGAGCGGAGAGATGAGGGCCGTGATGCCCGCGATCCACCGATGGAATCCGAACACGAGTACTGCGAAGAAGATGCACAGAGGCCAGAACGAAACCAACAGGTAGTCCGACCAGGCGACCGTGCGCGGTGCGCCGAAGATCCGCGCGACGGCGCCTCCGACGATCGGCGCCAGGCTCTGGTAGTGATGGAATTGCGCGACCCCGAAGGACAGTCGCGGGTACCACCCGTCGAACACGAGCTTGCCGTGCGCCAGTCGCTGCTCGGCGTAGTGCACCATCGACACATGGGCACCGGTGTCGTTCGGCGGAGCGACCGGGCGGACCTCGGCGCGGAACACGAACAGGTTGAAGCCGATTGCAATCGCGACCAGCAGGAGCGGCGCCCACACCGACCAGTTCCGCGAGGCGCGTCCCACCGAGGCATCGCGCGCGTGCTCCGCGTCGTGCGGGAGCGACGGACTCTCTAGCTGCGCGGTCATCGGCCCGATCCTTCGTTGCCGCCTGCCGCCTGGCTACGGGCTGGGGAGCGGTACCCCTTGCGCCGTCGCCTTGCTCCTGAGGGACGGGTCGAGCTTGACCGCGGTTTGCACTTCTTTGTTGCCCTCGTCGGTCTTACCGGTCTGTCGAAGCAGCAGCCCGAGATTGAAGTGCGGGCTCGGGTCCTTCTTGTTCGACGCGATGGCCGCACGGTAGAGAGCGATAGCGCCGGCAGTGTCCCCCGCCTTCGCGCGCAGGATCGCGCGGTTGTAGAGCGCGGGCTCGAACTTGCCGTCGATCGCAAGTGCGAGCTTGTACTGGTTCTCCGCCGCGGTGTCGTTGCCCGCGTTCTGCTCGATGAGGCCGAGGTTGTAGAAGCCGTACTTGTTCTGCGGGTCGAGGCGCACGACCTCCTCGAAGTCCTTCTTCGCCTGTGCGACGTCGCCGGTGACCTGCTCCTGGAGCGCCTTGTTGAGCAGCGTCGACGCCTTCTTCGGGTTGGTGCCGCTCGTCGTGCCGCCGTTCGAGTCGGAGCTGCACGCGCCGAGCGCGAGGAAGATGAGCAATGCGGCCGCGCCGACGCGACGCATGTTGCTGGAGTTGCCCATGAACATCATCTCGTGAGCCGCGGCCCGGAGTTGACCGTATTCGGGAAAAGTGTCCGGTCCTTTTCGGGCGAAAGGGGACAAGCTTCGCCAGAAATTCCTGCTGGCCGGACGGCCGGTGCGGCTCCTCGGATCGGCCGAGGCGGCCCGGCGTGGGTCCATGTGGCCCTGCCACGCCCGAGTGTTGCCGGGTAGGTTAATGAAACGTTCTTCGAGTGCGTGTGGGGACCCAGTCATCGTGTCGGCAGCTGACCGCGATCGTCGGCGCACGCGCTGGCGAAGGGTGTTCTGGGCCGCCACTCTTCTGCTGCTGTTCGCCGGCGCCGCGATCGCGTGGTACCCCGAGCCCGACCTCTACCGGGACACGGCGGTCGTCAGTGTCGGCGCCTCGGGTTCGGGCTCGCGGAGCCCGCGTCCCGTCGTCCTCGAGCTCGACGCGGGCGCAGTCGCCAAGCCCGAGACGATCACGCGCATCATCAATCGCGTCCGGACGGCCGAGGCCCTCACGGTGCGGGTCAGCGCGAGCTCCGCGAACCGTGAGACGGCGCGCCGACGGGTGCAGCAGGCCGCCGCGCTCGTACGGACCACCGCGGCCGGCGTCGGCAGGTCCGCGCCGGCCCGTACCCCGAGCGCGGTTCACGTCTCACCCGTGCGTGAGCGCACCATCCCCCAGAGCCGGCCGACCAGCCGGCTCACGCTCGCAGGGATCCTGCTGGTGTGCGCGGTCGCGGCCGCCGACGCACTGTTCGTGACCCGCCGGAGGGTTGCACGGCTGGGTGTTCCCGCGGCGGCGGCGCAAGTTCCTCGGCGGATGCCGACGGCGGTACCCGGCGCGCGTGTTCCTCGGCCGGCGCCGGCCGCCCGGCTTCCTCAGCGCGCGTCTGTACCGAGTCGGGAAAACATCGCGGCGCGGTCGACCGGGTGGAAGAAGACGTCGCCCGCGCCGACGCCGCTCGTCACGCCCGCGGAGCTCCTCGCCGTGCCGCCCGAGGCGCCGCCCGCTCCGACGCCGGCTCCGACTCCGGCGGTGGTGCCGACTGCCGTGCCCCCGCCCGCGCCGACGCCGACGCCGGCTCCGGCGGTGGTGCCGACTGCCGTGCCGCCGTCCGCGCCGACGCCCGCCCCGGCGCCGGCTCCGGCTCCGGCGGTGGTGCCGACTGCCGCGCCACCGTCCGCTCCGACGCCGGCCTCGCCTCCGACTCCGGCTCCTCCGACTCCGGCGGTGGTGCCGACGGCCGCTCCAGCGATCCCGCCGGCCGCGCACCTGCGCCGCCCGCGCCGCCCGCGCCGGACGCACGTCGCGGCGACGGCGCTCGATCTGCCGAACATCGAGGTCTACCTGCTGGGTCGCGAAGGCGGCTTACGCGCCGTGCAAATGCGAAACGCCGCGCGCCAGGAGGACAACGAGCCGCATCCGCAAGAGCAGTAATCGACACTCAGACGAAGGGATCGGTGACGGTCCTTCGTCACCGCGCGGCGTGGTAGCGCGTCATCGTGTGAATGGCCCGAAGTCGGCTGCCGTGCCGGTATTGCCGGCAGCATCGGTCTGCGTCGCGCCGGCGTACCAGGTGCCGGTTCCGTTGTTGTTGCTGGTGAACGACCATGTGCCACCCCCCGGCACCGTGGCGCCGCCGGTTTCCGCGCTGTTCGCGGAGGAGCACGGGCTCGTACGACACAAGAAAACCGTGACGTTGCCGTCCCCAACTGTTGCCGTGCCGGAGACGGTGATCTTGCTGCTTCCGCCTGCGTTCGCCGTGGACGTGATCGTGACGACCGGAGGTGTTGTGTCGTAGGTGAAGGTTACGGTCGCGGTGGTCGACTGGTTGCCGACCTTGTCGGTTGATTGCGCGGTGACGGTGTAGGAAACCGCGTTCGCCAGGTTGGTCGCGGCGAGGGCCTGGTTCCAGGTAGTGGTGCCGGTGGCGGTGAGAGGGAACGATCCGCTTTGCCAGGCGGTGCCGTTCCAGAAGTTGTTGTCACTGAGCCGCTTCACCGTGACGGCCACGGACGCCACGCCGGAGGAGGCGTCGGTCGCCGTGCCACATGCGCCGGCCGGTGTGCAGCCCGCGGCCCACGTCGTCGCGTTGTACCTGCCCGCGTTCACCGGGAACGTGATGGTCGCCGTCGACGCAGCCGTGTCGGACGTGAACGTGATGATCGACGTCACGGCGTTTCCGGCCACGTCTGTTCCGGTCACGGTGTAGCTGCCAGGCACTGCCGCGCCACTCGACCAGTTGAATGTGCTCGAGGTGTATGGCCCACCCGACGGTGTGTTGACCGTCTCCGATGCGTGCGTCGTCCAGTTCGTCGCCGACAAGGACGGGAACGTTGCCGATGCTGCACCGGAGCCGCCGGTGTCGGTCACGGTCCCGACCAACTTGAAGTTCCCCGCGGCATTGCTCTTGAAGAACAAGGTCGAGCCGTTCAGGAATGCGCCCGAGGGCGACGCCGCCAGCGACAGCGACAGTGTCGGGTTCGTCGTATCGATCGTGATGGTCAGTCCAGCGCTCGAAGACGAGAGATTACCGGCCCCGTCCGTCGCGATCGCCGTGATGGTGTGCGCGCCCGCGGCCAAGGTGGACGACGCAATCGTCCAAGTGCCGCCGATAGCCGTCCCGGAGCCAAGTTGGGTGGCGCCATCGAAGATCTTTACCGTGGAACCCGGCTCGGCCGTGCCCGTGAATGCCGGCGTTGTGTTGTTCGTGATGTCGTCAGTGTTCGACGAACCCGCATCACTTGCGGCGGTGAGGTCAGGTGTCGACGGCACGGCTGGTGGGGTCGTGTCGTAGGTGAAGGTGTTGGTCGCCGTCGCGGACTGATTGCCGACCTTGTCGGTGGATTGGCCGGTGACGGTGTATTGGACGCCATCGGTGAGGTTGGTCGCGGCGAGGGCTTGGTTCCATGTGGTGATGCCCGCGGGAGCAAGCGTGAAGGAACCGCTTTGCCAGGCCGTGCCGTTCCAGAAGTTGTTGTCGCTGAGGCGCTTGATGGTGACGGCGACGCTCGCGAGACCCGCACCGGTGTCGCCGGCAGTGCCGCATGCGCCGGCTGGGCTGCACCCTGCGTTCCAGCCCGCGGTGTTGTAGCTCGCGCCGTTCGTGGGGAACGTCATGGTCGCGGTCGGCGCAGTCTGATCTGGCGTGAACGTGATCGCCGATGTCACGGTGTTGCCGGCTGCGTCGGCGCCGGTGATGGTGTAGCTCGGCGGTGTTGCGCCGGTGGCGATCCAGCTGAAGGTGCTCGAGGTGTACGGCCCACCCGACGGTGTGTTGACCGTCTCGTTGGTGTGCGTCCAGTTCGTTGCGGTGAGTGTCGGGAACGTTGCCGAGGCTGCACCGGAGCCGCCGGTGTCGGTCACGGTCCCGACGATCTTGAAGTTGCCGGCCGCGTTGTTCTTGAAGAACAGCGTCGAGCCGTTCAGGAAGGCCCCGGTCGGCGACGATGCCAATCCGAGCGAGATCGTCGGAGCGGTCTTGTCGATCGTGTAGGACTGGCCCGTCACCGGCAGACCGGTCAACGTGTTGTTCGCAACGTCCTTCACGATGCCCGCGCTGGTGGCGTCGAGGCGCAACGTCCCGGTCCCGGACGGTGTGCCGGTGCCGCTGCTGGCCGTCACCGTCCACGTCGTGCCGCTCCCGGTCACGTTCGTGATCGCCGGCGTCCCGGACAGGCCGCCCGCGTTCAACGTGAAGTTGCCCGCGGCGACACCGCTCACACTCTCGCTATAGGTCACGGTCCACGAAACGCTCGACGCGTTCGTCGGCGAGGCCGCCGCCCGAACGATCGAGCTCACTGTTGGCGCGGTGGTGTCGTAGGTGTAGGTCTGGCCGGTGAATGACGTCGTCGAGAGGTTGTTGGAGGCGAGGTCTTGCACCCCGGCGGCGTTGGCGAGGTTGAGTCCGATCGAGCCGCCGTTGGTGCCGGTGGTGCCGGTCGTGCCGACTGTGACGGTCCAGGTCGCGGATGGCGCGCCCCCGGTTGCGGTTGCCGAAGTGATCGTCGGATCGGTGCCGCTGGTGTTGAGAGTTGCCAACCCGAAGTTCGATGTCGTGACGCCGTTGACCGGTTCGCTGAACGTCACTGTCCAGGTGAGCGGTCCCGCGTTGGTCGGGTTGGTGCCGGCCCGGTTGATCGACGACACCGTCGGTGCCGCTGTGTCCACCGTGAAGGAGGCGGTCGACGAGTAGGTAGTACCAGCCTGCTCGTTGCCGACGGTGTCCTTCGCTTGCACGTGGATCGTGTACGGGCCGTCGGCCGGGAGCGCGAGGGGGTAGCTCCACGCGGTAGCCATCGCGTCGGGACTCCCGAGCGTCGCGTTGTTGAAGGATTCACTCGGGGCGGCGAAGCTCACACCGTTCCAGTAGAGACCGGTGCTCTGCCGGAGAATCGAGAGCCGTACGACGTGCACGCCGGTTGCATCATCCGCGGTGCCGCATATTCCTGTCGGCGTGCAACCCGCGTTGTACGAGCTCGCCTTGTACGCTCCGCCACTGACGGGGAACGTGATGGATGTCGTGGGGGCGGTGGCGTCGTTCACGACGCTTACGGGGTCGCTCGCCGCGCTTTGTGCCGACCACGAGCGGAACACCGCAGTCACCTTGTACGTGTAGGTGCCGTTCCCGACGCCCGTGTCGTTGCAGCTCGTGCTCGCGGTCAGTGCACTGGGCGAGGTGCCGCACGCGGCGCTCGGTGAGGCACCGGCAAAACGCTGTACGAAGTAGCCGTCGACCGCGCCGCCATCGGGGGCGGTCACGCCGAACCAGCTCACGCCGACGGTGCTGCTCCCCGCGGTGGCTGTCGCCACCACGCCGGCAGGCGCGTCCATGTTGGCGACCGATGCCGACCCGTTGCCCGCGCCGCTCGTCGTGAGATAGGCCCAGACGGCTGTGCCGAGCCCGATCGTTCCGAGCGCCAAGATGGTCATGACGAGCAGTCGGTATTTGCGCAGTCGCACGTTCACGTTCATCCCTTCACCGCCGATCCGCTGAAGGAGAACGTGAATGTTGCGCCCTTGCAGGCGTCCTGATTCGTCGACAGGTTCGGCATCGTCAGAATTGGCCATTGGCCAAGGGGCACGCCGAGATCGGAGAGCGACTTCGTCGCGAGCTTGGGAAGTGTCACCGGTCCGGTGAAGCCCCGCGTGACGACCAGGTTTTGCACACCGGAGCATCCCGACTTGTTCGTCGCGGCGTTCACCGAGATCGTGACGTCGGTGATCTTGAGATCGCGCCGGGATGGATTCTTGAAAATGAGGTTCAGCAGTTGCGACGCACCGGGGTAGAGCGGGCTGCCGAGGTCGCCGCGGATGCCGAGTTCGAACTTGACCAACACCGACCAGCAGTACTCGGCCCGAGTGCCGACGTTGCCCGCGGTGTCAATGGCCCGTACGTCGAAGCAGTGGTCGATCGTATCGAGCTTGTTGTAGGACGTGCCGTTCGCCGGGCAGGACGCGAACGCACTGCCGTCGAGCGAACACTCGAAGGCCACGCCGACCTCGGCGTCGGTGTAGTCGAACGTCGCCTTGTCGGAGAACGTCGGGTCGTCAGGCGCGTTGGCGATCGCGGGCGCCGGCGGTGGAGTCGTATCGACCGTGAACGTGGCAGCCAACTGGTCCGCGGCCACCGTCGCGTTCCCGAGACCGTCAGTGGCCCGAACGTGCACGTTGTACGCGCCACTTGCCGGCGCCGCGAGCGGGTACCGCCAGGTCGTTGTGCCGGTCGCGGTGCTGAACACCTCGGTTGACGAGGTGAACGCCGTCCCGTTCCACCATTGGCCGCTCGATGCTTGTTGGATCGAGACGCGTACGGAGCCGAGCCCGGCAGGGTCACTCGCCGCCCCGCAGATTCCCACGCCGCCGGCACAACCCGCATTCCAGAGCGCCGCGTTGTAGGAGCCGTTGTTCACGGGGAAGGCGAGCGAGAGCGTCGGCGGTGTCGTGTCGACCGTCCATTGGCGGGAGGCGGCGGAGCTCGTCGCATTGCCGCTCTTCGCTTGCACCTTGAAGGTGTGTGCACCGTTGGGGAGACCCGTGTAGCTCACGCCGCTGTTCGCACAGGACGTGAAGCTCCCACTGTCGAGGGCGCACGAGAACGTCACGCCCGCTTGGGTGTCGGAGTACGTGAAGGTCGCGCTTGTCGCAGCCACGGTGCCGCTCGGACCCGAGGTGATCGTCGGTGCCGGCGGCCCTGCCGGCGCGGCGAAGGCGAGGTTGATCGCAGTGAACGCGCCCGCGGCGAGACCGAGAGCGGCCAGCAGGGTCACGACAAGCGTGAACCTGCTCGCAGTTCTCAGACGTTGCAGCGTGCGCATGGGACCGGTCCTCACGAGGTCGATGAAGTGGCCGTGCGGGGGCGGGACATTGCTGTCCCACCCCCGCACGGAACGCCCGAGTCGTTACTCAGTTGCTCGTCAGGTTCAGCGTCAGGGGCGCGTTCTTGCACGCGTCCTGGTTGCCGTTGTTCGCCATCGAGAGCGTGCCGGTCGCCGTGATGGCGATGCCGTTACCACTCGCAACGTCCTGATTCGCGGTCACGTCGGGCATCGAGAAGTCGGTCATGACGCAGCCCGCGTGCCCAGCGTCGGTCGTGACGTCAACGAGGTGAATCTTCGTGACGTACTGGTGCCCGGTCGACGGGTTGTCGACGGTGAAGCTCACCGTGGCGCTCGTGCCCGGGTAAAGGTTCGCGGCCGCTGTGCCGTGCAGCACGATGGCGGTGTTCGTACCCGCCGTCGCGGAGCCGGTGCCGGATCCGGTGGTGGTGAAGTAGGCGAAGGCCGCGGTAGCGGCAACGCCCACTGTGACGACGCCGGCCGCAGTGGCCAGCCACTTCTTGCTACGGGTCAGTCGCATGGAATTTGTCTCCTAGAGCTCGAGGTTCGCGACCGGGCGTCGGTTTCGCCTCTTGCTCCCCGCTGACCTAGGCGACCAAATACAGCCTGCGGATCCCAACATCGCCCCACTGCCTTCACTCTGCGTGAAGAGCAGCAAGTGCAGACTGACTCACTTAGGGCGCGAGAACAAGAGGTATAGAGGCGAATGATTCGTACGACCCACACCGAATTTCGGGTCAGAACGCCGCAGAGCGACCACCTAGCACGCACCTTATCCCCAGGTCGGCTTGGGTCGATCCGCCCCGGTCGCTGCCACGTAGAGTGACCTTCGGGTTTGGGGTCTCCCGCTCAGCCGGTTGCCACGAGCACCAGGCCGACCAGCGCGGCGACGATGCCGATGCGTTGCTCGACGCGCAGGTGCTCCCGCAGCACTGCCCATGCGAGCAGCACCGTGAAGCCCGGTGCGAGCGCCGCAACGCCGGCGACGACGGAGATCAGGCCCTTCCGTACCGCAAGCAACAGGAGTGATGTCGCGGTGACGTCGAGCGTGCCGGCGACGAGCGCGTACGCCAGCGCGTGACCACGCGGAAAGCGAATCGCGCGCCGGGTGCGGAACCACGCGACGCCGGCGACCGCGACCGCGAAGCCCGTGGCGCGCGCCGCGAACAGCGGCCACATGCCCGAAGCCGGCGACGTCTCCGAGAGCAGCACGAGGGAGCTTCCGAGCGCGCCACCCGCAGCCGCGGCCGCGACGACGCCTGGTGCAAAGCGTTCGGTACCCGCGCCCGGCTCGCGTGCGATCAACGCGCCGGCACCCACGGCGATGACGATGCCGGCGAACACCCATGCCGACGGGCGTTCACCGCGCGCCACGCCCCATCCGACCGGTACGGCGGCACCGACGACCGCCGTGACCGGTGCGACGACTCCCATGGCCGCGGTCGCGAGGCCGCGGTACAGCAATCCGAGGCCGACGACGGTCGCCGCGCCCGCGGCGGCACCGAACACGACGTCGTGGGGAGCGACCCGTGCGCCCACGACCAACGCGGCGACGAGCGAGCCCGCGACCCCGACCGATTGCGACACCACGAGCACCGCCGATGTCGACGCACGCATCGAGGCGCGTGCGCCGACGAAGTCGCCGGACCCGAACGCCATCGCCACGAAGAAGCCGAGCAGGACCGCCACGGCGGCGAAGCCTACGGACGCGCCTCGATCTCGGTGGTGGGGCGGGGGGGGGGGGGGGGGGGGGGGGGGTGTGGGGGGGTCCAAAACCCCACCCACCCCCACGCCCCCGCCCCACCACCGAGATCGAGGCGCGTCCGTAGGCTTCGCCGCCGTGGCGGTCCTGCTCG
>JBBQXS010000074.1:0-16926 GCA_038209365.1 Acidimicrobiia bacterium
GGGTTGCTGGGGGCCCCCCCCCTTCAAAACCCCTTAAATTACCCGCCGCGCGGTTTTGTCCCGGGGCTCTGTGGTGTTGGGGGGGTGGGTATCCCCCCCCCCCCCCACGCCCGTAGACTGTCCTGATGCCCAGGCGCGAAGAACTGCGCAACCTCGCGATCGTTGCCCACGTCGATCACGGCAAGACGACGCTGGTCGACGCCTTGTTGTGGCAGTCGGGCGCGTTCCGTGAGAACCAGGACGTCAACGAGCGCGTCATGGACTCGAACGACCTGGAGCGCGAGAAGGGCATCACGATTCTCGCCAAGAACACCGCCGTCCGGTACGGCGACGTCACGCTCAACATCGTCGACACGCCGGGTCACGCCGACTTCGGCGGCGAGGTCGAGCGGGCCCTGGCGATGGTCGACGGGGTGCTCCTGCTGGTCGACGCGAGCGAAGGACCGCTCCCGCAGACCCGCTTCGTGCTGCGCAAGACACTCGAGGCGCGTCTGCCCGTCATCCTCGTCGTCAACAAGGTCGACCGGCCCGACGCCCGCATCGGCGAAGTGCTCGACGAGGTCTACGAGCTGTTCCTCGACCTCGGCGCTGACGAGCACCAGATCGAGTTCCCGATCGTATACGCGAACGCGCGCGCGGGCTGGGCCTCACTCGAGCGCGATGTCGACGGCAGCGACCTCAAGCCGTTGTGCGAGCTGATCCTCGAACGCATCCCGGCGCCCGAGTACGACGCGGACATGCCGTTCCAGGCGCTCGTCACGAACCTCGACGCCTCGCCGTACGTCGGCCGGCTCGCGCTGTGCCGGGTGCGCAACGGGCATGTGAAGCGCGGCCAGCAGGTGGTGTGGTGCCGGCTCGACGGCACGATGGAACGGGTCAAGATCTCCGAGCTCTATCTCACGGACGCGCTCGACCGGGTCGACGCGGCCGATGCCGGCCCCGGCGACATCATCGCCGTCGCGGGCATCGCCGAGATCACCATCGGCGAGACGCTCACCGACGTCGACGATCCCCGTCCGCTCCCGCCGCTCACCGTCGACGAGCCGAGCCTGTCGATGACGGTGGGGATCAACACGTCGCCGCTCGCGGGCCAGGAAGGGAAAAGAGTCACTGCCCGCCAGGTCGAAACGCGCCTGCAGCAGGAGCTCATCGGCAACGTGTCGCTGCGCGTGCTGCCGACGGAGCGACCGGACGCGTGGGAGGTGCAGGGTCGTGGCGAGCTCCAGCTGGCGGTGCTCGTGGAGACGATGCGGCGTGAAGGATTCGAGCTCACGGTGGGCAAGCCGCAGGTTGTGATCCGCGAGATCGACGGCAAGCGCTGCGAGCCGGTCGAGCTGCTGACCGTCGACGTCCCCGAGGACTATCTCGGTGTGGTCACCCAGCTGTTGGCGCTGCGCAAGGGTCGTATGGAGCAGATGGTCAACCACGGCACGGGCTGGGTGCGCATCGACTTCCGCGTCCCGGCGCGCGGCCTCATCGGTTTCCGCACCGAGTTCATGACCGAGACGCGCGGCACCGGCATGTTGCACCACGTCTTCGACGGTTGGGCGCCGTGGTTCGGCGAGCTGCGGACGCGCCCGCAGGGGAGCCTCGTCGCCGATCGGCGGGGCCTGACCACGGCCTACGCGCTGATGAACCTCCAGGAACGCGGTGCCATGCTGATCGGCCCCGGCGTCGAGGTGTACGAGGGGATGATCGTCGGCGAGAACGCGCGCGCCGACGAGATGGACGTCAACCCGACGAAGGAGAAGCAGCTCACGAACCACCGGGCATCAGGCTCGGACGATCTCGTCCGGCTCGTTCCCGCCCGCGTGATGTCGTTGGAGCAGGCGCTCGAGTTCATCACCGACGACGAGTGCGTCGAGGTGACACCCAAGAGCGTCCGGCTGCGCAAGCTCAAGCTGCCGGCGAGCGACCGCGCTCGAGTCCGCAGCGCATTGAAGCCTGCCCGCACCTGACGCAGGGACTTCTCGGTCTCAGGACGGCCGCGTCAACAGGCGGCGGGCGGTGCCGCCCAGGAACAGCGCCATCGCCTCGTCGTCGAGCGGCAGCGTCTTCGCTTCGGCGAGAGAGCGGCGCATCGGGAACCACGGTTCGTCGCTGCCCCACAGCACCCGGCCCCGGTAGGTCCTGGAATTCATGAACTGCACAAGGTTCGGGTCCATGTACTTGGGCGCGTATGCCGTGCACGACAGAAAGAGATTCGGCCATTTGCGCATGTAGTTCATGAGGAGCTCTTCGTACGGGTGGCCCATGTGCGCGACGATCACCGTGAGATCCGGGAAGTCGATCAGCACGTCCTCGAGCAGCTCGGGATGTTGCACGCGTGAGCGCACTCGCGGTCCCGGGATGCCTGCGTTGATCGCGCACGGGAGACCCAGCTCCTCGCACACCTGGTACACCGGATAGTGGCGCGCGTCGTTCGTGGGAACCTGCGACGCGAGCGGCATCACGCGGACCATGCAGAACGCCGGGTGCTGCGCGAGCGCACGGATCTGGCGGACCTGGCGGCCCGGTCGCGACGGGTCGCCGACACCACCGGCCACGAGGAAGCGACCCGGATGGGCGTCGCAGATCGCAAGGAGCTTGTCGGTGTTGCGGTCGAGGCCGCCGGTGAAGACGCCGGTCGTCACGCCGAGGTCGTCCATCGTCGCGAGCAGTGAATCCACCCCGACCGGGCCGCTGCTGCCGAGGTACCCCGGCACTCCTTCGTAGCCCTCCTGCCGGACGAAGTCGTCCCCCAGTTGCTCGGTGACGAGGTTGACCCAGAGGTCGAGGATGTCGGTCGTTGCGTCCACGGCTCGCGGACGTTACCGAATGGCCGCTCACCGTGCCCCGGCAACGCGGTCGAGGTGGTCGCGGGCCGAACCGCCCCGGTACCGTGCGGACATGCGTGCTGCCCTGCTCGAAGCGTCCGAGAAGCCCCTCAACGTCGTCGACGACATCGACATCGACGAACCGCGCCCCGGCGAGGTGCTGGTGCGCGTCACGAACTGCGGCGTGTGCCACTCCGATCTCTCGTTGCAGAACGGCACATTCCCGTTCACGGCACCGACGGTGCTCGGGCACGAAGCCGCAGGCGTCGTCGAGCAGGTCGGGGCCGGCATCACCTCCGTCGCGCCCGGAGACAAGGTCGTGCTGACGCCGGTGCCGTCGTGCAACGAGTGCTACTGGTGCCTCCGAGGCGAGTACGGGTGCTGCGTGAATGCGGCAACTCTCACGACCGGGACGTTGCTCGACGGCCACACGCCGCTGTCGCGCCACGGTCAGCCGGTGCTTCGCGGGGTCGGGCTCGGTGGCTTCGCGGAGTATGTGATCACGACCGCGAGCGGGGCGGTGAAGGTCGCCGACGACACGCCCCTCGAGGTCGCGTGCGTCATCGGCTGCGCAGTGCAGACCGGGGTCGGCGCGGTGCTGAACACCGCGCGCGTCCCGGAAGGTGCGACCGTCCTCGTGGTCGGCGCCGGCGGGATCGGCATCGCGATCGTGCAAGGCGCGCGCATTGCGGGCGCGTCGACGATCATCGTCTCCGACCCGGTCGCCGAGCGGCGGGAGAACGCCAAGCGGTTCGGCGCAACCCACGTGATCGACCCGTCGACCCAAGATGTGATCGGCGCCGTGCACGAGCTGACCGGAGGCATCGGTGTCGACGACGCGTTCGACGCCGTGGGCGCGGGCCCGGTGATCGAGACGTGCATCTGGGCGACACGCAACGGAGGAACGACGGTGATGGTCGGCGCCGGCGGCTTGGAGCAAAGCCTCACGATCGCGCCGCCGGTCGTCTTCTCGTTGTCGGAACGCAAGCTGATCGGATGCCTGCTGGGGAGCTCCAACGGGCGTCGCGACATTCCCCGGCTGCTCGCGTTGTGGCGTGCGGGCCGTCTCGACCTCGAGGGCATGATCACGGCCCGCCGGCCGCTCGCCGAGATCAACGACGCGTTCGACGACATGACCGCAGGACGCGGGCTGCGCACGGTCCTCACGATCTGATGGACGTCGAACTTCCGCCCCAGCTCGAGGACTTCGTGTACGGCCAGGTGCGCACTGGACGCTACGTCGACGCGCCGGAAGTCGTGCGCGAGGCACTGCGGCAGATGCGTGCGCTGGTGAAGGCGACCGAGGATCCGACCGTCGCGGGGTTGGTGCGCGATGCGATCGGACTCGCCACCCAGGCCCAACGCGATGTCGGGTCGATGCTGCAGTCGACCGAACGGGAAAGCACGGTCCTCAGCGAGGTCGTCGGGCACGCGAGCGCAGTCGCGAATGCGGCCTTCGACGCAGTCCGCAAGGTGCCGGGCGCCCGGGAGCTCGACCGGATACTCCGCGCGCCGATGGATGGTGTGACGGTGGCGGCCCAGCAAGGCGAGCTGCAGGCGCGTGCCATGCGGGCGAACCTCGAAGCCACCGCCAAGGCGCTCGGCATGCTCACCGCCGTGCTCGAGCGTGTGAACGCGGCGAGCCGCACCGTCAACAGCGTGATCTCACCGCCGAGCTCTTGAGCGGACAACCGAAGGCGATCGAGCACGAGGTCATCGTCGAGATCCCGAAGGGCTCGCGCAACAAGTACGAGATGGACCACGACGTCGGCGCGATCTGGCTCGATCGCACGCTGTTCACCTCGATGCAGTACCCGGGCGACTACGGCTTCTTCCCGCGGACGCTTGCCGACGACGGAGATCCGCTCGACGCGCTCGTGCTTCTCGCCGAGCCGACATTCCCCGGCTGCCACGTGATGGTGCGCGCCGTCGCGGTCTTCTGGATGTCGGACGAGAAGGGCGAGGACGCGAAGGTGCTGTGCGTCCCGGCGCACGATCCTCGGTGGGCAACGGTCCACGATCTCGGCGACATCGACGACCACCAGTTGGGCGAGATCGAGCACTTCTTCGAGTTCTACAAGACGATCGAGCCCGGCAAGAGCACGAGCACGCGGGGTTGGGAAGGTGCCGGCGCCGCCGTGGCCGCGATCGTCGCCGCAAAGGCAGCGCATCGGGGATGACTGCTCGCGAAATGAGCGTCGAGGACGCGGCCGCGCTCGTGCGCGCGACCGACACGATGGCCGCGCCCCTCGGGCCGGGTGCGCCCGCCGCATTCCTGCACGCGCTCGGCGCGCGCGACGACTGGGTCCATCTCGAGGTGTTCGGCGGGCTCCTGCTCGATGTGTACACGCTGTTCACCAAGCACGGTGTCCGCTACCTCAGTGGCTTCTTCGGACCCGCGGAGCGCCTGCTGATCGACGCCGGCGCGGACATCGAGTTCGTGCCGGCCGACTTCCGCCGGTTCGCCACGCTTGCCGAGCGTTTCGCACCGCGTGTCATGACGACGACGGTGACGCCGCCCGACGAACACGGCAACATGAGCCTGTCCTTGCACGCGGGCGCGACCGTGCGCGAGCTGCACCGCGCAGCGGCAGATCCCGAACGCATCGTGATCGTGGAAGCGAACACGCAGGTGCCTCGCACGATGGGTCTCCCACCCGAGTACCCGCATGTGCTCCACGTGGACGAGGTGGACGTCATCGTTCCGACCGACCGGCCGCCGTTCGTGCTGGAGGAGCCGCCGCCGACCGACGTGGAGCAGGCGATCGCCGCGTGCGCGCGAACGTTCATCACCGACGGTTGCACCCTCCAGACCGGTATCGGCGGAGTGCCGTCGATGGTGGTGTCGCTCCTCGCCGAGCAGGAGGGCGGCGACTACGGCGTGCACTCGGAGATGTTCACGACCGGCCTCATGCGCCTGCATCAGGCCGGCAAGGTCACGAACGCGCGCAAAGGTCAGTTCGAGGGCTTCTCGATCTCGACGTTCGCGCTGGGCACGCTCGAGCTGTACTCGTGGCTCGACGGCAATGCCGACGTTCGCTTCCTGCCCGTGGAGGTCGTGAACGCTCCCGAGACGATCGCGCGCAACCATCACGTGGTGTCGATCAACGGCGCGCTGGCGGTCGACCTCTTCGGGCAAGTCGTGGCGGACCGCATCGGGGGTCGTCAGTACTCGGGCATCGGCGGCCACGAGGACTTCGTCGCGCAGTCGGGCCTCGAGCTCGAGGACCGTTCGCTGATCTGCCTGCCCTCGCTCGCCACGGTGAATGGTGCGACGGTGTCCCGTATCGTCGAGACGTTGCCGCCCGGCACGACGGTCACCACGCCTCGTCATCAGGTCGATGTCGTGCTCACCGAGCAGGGCGCGGCCGAGTTGCGGGGCCGCACGACTCGCGAACGGGCAAAGGCGCTCGCCGAGCTCGCCCATCCCGACTTCCGCGACCGTCTCCGCGCCGCCGCGGCGATGCTGCGCTGATCGCTAGCCGGTGAACGGCACGCTCGCGAAGCCGTGGACGTTGCTCATGTGCACCCGGCGAAGCTTGGCTTCGTCGATCTCGTAGTCCGGAAACATCCGCGAGAACTCCTCCAAGCCCACGCGGCCTTCGAGGCGCGCGAGCGCGGCGCCGAGACAGAAGTGCAGGCCGTGCCCGAACCCGAGTGGCACGTGGGTCCCGCGACCGACGTCGAAGCGATCCGCGTCGACGTACTCGCGCTCGTCGCGATTCGCCGAGCCCGTGAGCAGCAGCACGCGCGATCCTTTCGGCATCGTGACGCCGTGCGCCGTGACGTCGTCGGTGAGGACGCGACCCTGGTACTGCGATGGCGCCCAGTAGCGCAGTGTCTCGTCGACCGCGCCCGGGATCACGCCGGGGTCGTCGATGATGCGGTCCCACTCTTCCGGATTGCGTTGGAACAGCACCACCGCGTTCGCAAGCAGCTTCGTGAGCGTCTCGGTGCCCGCCGAACCGATGAGCTGACAGAAGCCGACAACGTCCTGGTCGGTGAGCCGGGAGATGTTGCCGTCGCCGTCGTCGATCTCGGCTTCGATGAGCTTGCTCACGAACCCGCGATCGGGCCGGGCGCGCTTGTCTGCGACGAACGCGAACCAGTACTTCGTCGTGCGACCCATCGCTTCGAGCGCGTGGTGAGAGATGTAGGGCGGCCCCTCGAGGCGTTCGAGCATGGCGTCCATGTCCTGGCGGAGTGCGTCGCGGTCGGCCGCCGGCACGTCGAGCAGCTCCATGATCACGTTCATCGGCAGCAGAGCCGAGAACTCCTCGACGAAGTCGCCGCCGTGCTTCTCGCGCAACGGCTCGAGCAGCCCGACCGCGGTCTCGCGCACGAAGGGCTCGAGCTCGGAGATCGCCCGAGGGGTGAAGGCCCGGCTCACGAGCTTGCGATGCACGTCGTGCTCGGGGGGATCCATGAAGATCATCATCGGGAGCAGTGACTCGGTGTCGATCTTCTCGATCGTCGTGCCCTCGGCCGAGCTGTAGAGCAGGGGTTGCTGCGACGCCTCGTGCACGTCCGCATAACGCGAGAGGGCATACCAACCGTGGTCCTCGTTGCGGTAACAGGGCGCGTGGTCCCGTAACCACCGGTAGACCGGATATGGGTCGGCGTGGAACTCGTGGGAGAACGGGTCCATCTGCAAGCCGACATCGTCGCGCGTCAAGATGGGTGCGTGCCTCCGCAACTGTGGCTCGTGCGCCATGCCGAGACCGAGTGGAGCGGGGCGGGACGGCACACGAGTCGTACCGAGGTCTCGCTCACCGAGACCGGTCGCGAAGCCGCGCGGGCGCTTGCACAGCTGCCGGCGCGACACAGGTTTGCGCTCGTGCTCGTCAGCCCGCGCGCCCGGGCGCGTGAGACCGCCGAGCTCGCAGGTTTTGCCGATCCGGAAGTCGACGAGAACCTCGCCGAGTGGGACTACGGCGAGCTCGAGGGGCTGACGACGCCCGAGATACGCGCTCGCGGTGGCGAATGGTCGACCTGGACGATCTGGACCGGAGGGGTGCCCGGCGGCGAGACGATCGAACACGTCGCGGCGCGCGCGTCAGCGGTGCTCGCGCGGGTCGATCGCGCGTCCGGGGACGTGCTGTGCTTCGGGCACGGTCACATGTCGCGAGTGTTGGCCGCGGTCGCGCTCGGGCTGGCGCCTGACGCGGGCCGCCATTTGGCGCTCGATCCCGCCACGATCAACGTGGTGGGCGACGAGCACGAGTGGCGGGCGCTGCGGCTTTGGAACGCTGCGCCCTTTTCTTGATCAACTTCGCGCCCGTTGTGGCCGAAATAACAATTGGCATGCGCGGGTCAGACGCTGAGTGGCCGGCGGCGGTCGCGCTCGACGCGCGAGCCAGCCGTACGGAGGGATCGCGAATGCTTCTCGACGACCTGTTGGCGAAACGCCAGCACGTCGAGGCTTCTCCATCGGAGCCAAGTGCGCATGCGCCGGTGCTCACCATCGAGCCGGTCGCGGTGCCGCCCGCGGGTGAGCTCGGCCGCCGCGCCGCGCGTCAGCGCCTCGCCGCACTGGAGGACGCCGCGCGCCGCAACCTGCGTGCGGCCGAAGAGGCCAGGCGGGTGCTCGCCGACGAGCACCGGCGTTTGCAGGAGGAATCGTCCGCCCGGCTGCTGGCGCAGGACGAGGCGGCCGCGCTGCGGCGAGAGCTCGAACGGCTGCGAGAGAGCGAGCAGGGTCGCGCCGATCAGCTGAAGACGTACGCGACGCGCGCCGCGCGTGCCGAGATCGCCGTGGAGCACGACCGTGTCGTCGAGGAGCTCTATCGGTTGCAGGGCTCCATACAGGACCATGACGGACTGCTCGAGGACTACGCGCAGCGGCTGCGCGAGGAGCAGGAGACGCGCGCCGCGCTGCGGGCCGAGTTCGAAGAGGCCGAGGCGGCGCGCCGGATGGCCGAGCGCAGCCTCGACCGAGCGCTCGAGAGCGCGCGCCGGCACGCCGAGGACGAGGTGATCCGACTGGCGACGGCAGAGGCCGCGCTCGCCGACGCCCGGTCGGACCGTGACCGGATGGAGGCCCAGCTCGAGGCGCAAGCGAACGATGCGACGATGCGCGCCGCAGACCTCGAAGCGGAGCTCGTGCAAACGCGCGCCGACGCCGACCGGTTGCGCGCGCACGCGACGGCGCTCGGCGACGAGCTTGCTGCGGTGCGTGCGATGCTCGCCGAGGTGCGGGCGGCAGTGCCCGCGCCTGCAGCCGACGCGCCCGAGCGCGAGACGTTCCCTGCCGAACCCGCTCCCGTTGCGCGTCCGCCGCTCGCCCGTCGCCGCCCGCGCGCCGAGCGCGAAGCCGCCAAGGAGGCGGTCGGTGACCGCCGCACCGCAGTGGCGGAGCTCGCGGCGATCGCGTCGGCGAGCGAGGCGGACGACTTCACCTTCCGCCGGCCGTAGGGGCTACTGGATGTAGCGCTCGACCGTGTCGGGATCGCGTGTCGCCGCCTCGTCCGGGTTCAGGCCGAACTCCTCCCGCCCACGCCGCTGGCGCAGCAGGTCCCAGAGCTGATCGAGCGTCAGCTCGACCTGCCGCAGCGCCTCGGCGTCGTGGTGCGGCTCCTCCTGAAGGCGCTGCTCCTGGGCCACGAGCTCGGTGATGTGCTCGATCAGCGTGCGGTCGTCCACTGCGTGCTCCTGTTGATCGCGGGATGGCTCGGTTCTACCCGATCGCGTCGCCGGGTGTCGCCACACGTGCTGAGCGCTCGGCCCGATCGTGCGCCCTGCGGCTATCTTCCGGCCACCGTGCGGACGTAGCGAAGCCGGTGGCGCAGCGAGGGAGCCGTGTCACCGTGCGGACGAAGCGTTGCCTGACGGCGCACGGAGGAAGCGAGACGTCGTGGAATTCGGGCTGTTCAACAGTGTGTCGGTCCTCCCGGCATTCGACGGTGACGAGCATCGGCGCATCATGGACGAGGTCGCGATCGTGCAGGCGGCCGAGCGTGCCGGCTTCAAATACACGTGGGCGACCGAACACCACTTCCTCACCGAGTACTCGCACATGTCGGCGAACGAGGTGTTCCTCGGATATCTCGCCGCGGCGACGTCGAGCATCCATCTCGGCTCGGGCATCTTCAACATCACGCCGCCCGTCAACCATCCGGCGCGGGTTGCCGAACGCGTGGCCCTGCTCGACCATTTGTCGGAAGGGCGCTTCGAGTTCGGCATGGGCCGCGGCTCGTCGACCGTCGAGCAGAAGGGCTTCGGCATCTCCCAGCCGGACATCACGCGCGAGATGTTCGACGAGGTGGTCGGCGAGTTCCGCAAGATGTGGCGCGCCGAGGAGTATCCGGGCCACGAGGGTCGCTTCTTCTCGATGCCGGCGCGCAACGTACTGCCGAAGCCGTACTCGAATCCTCATCCTCCGATGTGGGTCGCGGCCGGGAATCCGTCGACGTTCGAGAAGGCGGCGCGCATGGGTCTGGGCGTGCTGTGCTTCACGATCGGCGGCGCCGAGTCGGTGAAGCCGCTGATCGAGCTCTACAAGAAGGAGATCGAGCACGCCGAGCCCGTCGGCGACTTCGTGAACGACAACGTGATGGTGACGACCCAGCTGCTGTGTCTCGAGGACGGTGCGCGCGTTCGCCACATCGCGACCGACATGGGCATGGGTTACCACCGCAGCCTGCTGTTGCGGTATCTCGACACCTTCCCGCGACCGGCCGGCATTCCCGAGTGGCCACAGCTCCTGCCCGATCCGACGCGCGAGCAGATCGACGCCGCGATCGCGGAAGGCGCAATGCCGTACGGCACGCCGGACGAGGTCGCCCGCGCGATCTCCAAATATCAAGACGCGGGCGCCGATCAGGTGGTGTTCGGCCTGCTCTCGTCGACAATGGATCGCGAGCTCGCGTGCGAGACGATCGAGACGTTCGGACGCTTCGTGCTCCCGCAGTTCGACACCGATCGCGTGCACCGCACGACACGGCTTCGGGAGAACGCGGCTGCGGGAGAACGCGGCTAACGCGTCTTGAGCAGGTCGTCCGTGTCGGCGAGCCGGCGCGCGAGCACTCGCAGCATCGAGACTGCCATCTGCGGATAGGTGTCGAGGAGCCGTACGAAGTCGTCGCGACCGATGGCAAGGCAGCGAATGGATGTCGCGGCGCGGACGCGTCCGGTGTGCACGAGCCCGTCGACGAGCAGCGACAGCTCACCGATGAACTCTCCGGGACCACAAACGAAGGCGGCACCGCCCGGCAGCTCGACGTTCGCGGTGCCGTCGAGGACCACGAAGAGTCCGGCGCCTTCCTCGCCCGGCTGGACCAGGACGTGGCCGGCCGGAAGCTGCACCTCCGTGGCGAGCTGCGAGACGTGCCACAGCCCGACGTCGTCGAGGCCGGCGAACATCGGCACCGTTCGCAGCGACTCGGCGTGCTCGTCGTCGAGATCGGCCATGGAGGCGCAGCATAGACGTCCTTTTCGAGGGGAGCCCGAGGTGTGATGCGTCGAAGGTTGAGCGCCGAGCGCGGGGGGTAGCCGACGCGAGGTGGGCTTGCGACGCACGATCAGCATCGTGGTTGGGGGATTGTTGGCCACGGCCGTCGCCGCCTCCGTGTTCGTCGGGAACCGCGATTCGTCGTCGAAGAAGGTCCGCGTCGTTCGTGGCATCGTCAGCGCCGAGACGCAGGCGCTCTTCGACGACCCGCGGGTGAAGGAGGTGTTTGCGGAGCACGGGCTGGATGTCCATGTCGACAGCGCCACAGATCGCGATCTCACCTCCCGCGCCGATCTTTCGACGTACGACTTCGCCCTGTCGTCCGCCGGCGCCGCGGCCAAGGTGGCGAGCGACCGCCACACACGCTCCGCGGCCCTGCCCTTCTTCACGACGATCGCGTGCGCGACCTTCGCGAACATTGCCACCGTGCTCCGCACAGCCGGCGTCGCGCGCGACGACGGCGGGTCCTGGACATTGGACGTCAAGGGGTTCATGGCATTGGTCAAAGGGAACCCGAGGTGGCGCGATCTGGCCGGGAACACCGCCTACCGGTCCGACGCCGTCGTGACGATCGCGTCGGGCGGCGTCGAGCAGTCGAGTGCTGCCGCGCTGTACGCAGCGGTCGCGGGTTACGTCGCCAACAACGACACGGTGCTCGGCACCCACCAGGCCGTCGACGGAGTGATCAATGCGGTGAGTCCGCTGTTCGTGCGCCAGAGAGGCATGGATCGCTCGTGGGACGCGCCGTTCGAGGACTATGTGTCCCTGGGGGTCGAGAAGACGCCGGTTGCATTGGTCGACGAGTCCCAGTTCGCTGCGCGGTCGCTTGCCGGCGACGGCAGCATCGGGCCCAACATGGTGCTCATGTATCCCGCACCCACCGTCGTGTCCCGGTACGGGCTCGTCGCGCTCGGCGCGGCGGGCGATACCGTCGGTCGCCTACTGGCAGACGATTCCGGGCTCGCGCAGCTCGCGGTGGCGCACGGGTTCCGGGTGCCCGCGCCCGTCGGGCCGGCGAAGAGCGGCAAGATTGAAGCGCAGCTCCGAAGTGTCGTCGAGGTGCCGTCGTACGACATCCTCGCGTCGCTCGTCGCCAAGCTCGACATCGCCGAACATCTCGAACCCAGCTCCGTCAACGTGCACCGATCGGGGAGACCATGACGAATCCGACCGCTTCCGATCAGCCGCTCACGCCGCCCGCCGCGGCGTCGGACCTCGCCCTGGAGCCGCCGGAACCGGTCCGCGCCGTCGAAACGGGCGTGGCGTCGACCATGGTGCCGCTCGACCCGACGGCGGTCCCGGCCCTGGACGCGATGGTCGACGAGTACGTCGACCGCATCGTCGAACTCGACGAGCAGTCCTCCGAGTTCCTCGAGAAGGCCGAGAGCATCCGCCGCATGGGTGACGCCGACGTCCGCGCCGCGGCGTCCGTCAGCAACCGCATGCTCGAATCACCTGTGCGCAGTATGGGCAAGGGCGGGTTCGACGCAGGTGCCGACGTGACGAAGGCGTTGATGGATCTGCGCCGCCAGATCGAAAGCCTCGATCCTGCGAAGGCGTCGGGCGTGCGCAAGCTGCTCGGGGTCATCCCGTTCGGCGACAAGCTTCGGGACTACTTCCACCGGTACGAAAGCGCGCAGGCGCACATCGGCGCGATCCTGCACGCGCTGTATCGAGGCCAGGACGAGCTGCGGAAGGACAATGCCGCGCTCGAGCAGGAGAAGGTGCATCTCTGGGAGACGATGGAACGGCTCGCGCAGTACGTGTACGTCGCCGAGAAGCTGGACCGGTCGCTCTCGTCGAAAGTGGTGGAGATCGAGGCGAACGATTCGGCGCGCGCGAAAGCGCTCAGCGAGGATGTCTTGTTCTACGTCCGCCAGAAGCACCAGGACCTGCTCACCCAACTCGCGGTCTCGATCCAGGGCTACCTCGCGATCGACCTGGTTCGCCGGAACAACACCGAGCTCATTCGTGGCGTCGACCGGGCAACCACGACCACCATCGCAGCGCTGCGCACCGCCGTGATCGTCGCCCAGGCACTCGCCAATCAGAAGCTCGTGCTCGATCAGATCACGGCCCTCAACACGACCACGTCGAACCTGATCGAATCGACGTCGAAGGTGCTCGCGAGCCAGAGCGTATCGATCAACGAGCAGGCGGCATCGTCCACGATCGGCATCGACAAGCTCGAAGCTGCGTTCACGAACATCTACCGGACGATGGATGCGATAGAGACGTTCAAGGCACGCGCGATCGATTCCATGCAGAAGACGATCGACACCCTGCACGATGAGATCGACAAGGCGCAGTCGTATCTGGCGCGCGCCAAGCAGCCGAACGTGCCCGACCTCGACAACGTCGATCAGCTCCAGGTTCCCGGCAGCCGGTGACCGGCGCAGTCGGCCGCTACGCGACCTCGACGAAGCACATCGTCGGGTGTACGGCCGCGATCGCGGGGCCGGCACTCTCGCTCGCGGGCGTGCTGTCGGTCGAGCGCGGGCTGCTTCTCGTACCGGTGCTCTACGCGACCGGTGTGTTCGTCGCGGCGAAGGCACGGCGCGAGAAGGTCGCGGACGCGATCGACCCCCGGGCGGTCGAGCGCCGCCTCGCCCGCCTGGAGCGCCGCATCGCGGGTCGGGTCCCGTACGACATTTGGACGAAGACGTCGAGGATTTCTGCGGCGATCAACGAAACGCTGCCGCGCGCCGACGCCCTCGGGCCGGGTGCGGCGGGTCACTATGCGCTGGTTGCGTGCGCGACGGATTACCTCCCGACGACGCTCGAGGCGTATCTCGACCTGCCCCGCAGCTACGCAGACCATCATGTCGTCGCGAATGGCAAGACCGCGCGCGTCCTGCTCATCGAGCAGCTCGACGTGCTGGCGGCCGAGATCAGGGAGATCGCAGACGCGGTGAACCGCGCGGATACCGACCGGCTGATCGTGAACGGCCGGTTCCTCGCGACGAAATTCGGTCGCGAGGCCCTCGACGTAGAAAACCCGGCAAGGCAGGCTTGACCAATGCAGACACGGAACATCGGAACGCTCCCGGCGTCGGTCGTCGGCCTCGGTTGCAACAACTTCGGCGGTCGTATCGACGAAGCGGCGAGTCGCGCGGTGGTCGACGCGGCGCTCGACGCCGGCATCACGCTGTTCGACACGGCCGATATCTACGGCGCGACGAGGAGCGAGGAGTTTCTCGGCAGGGCGCTGCACGGTCGTCGCGATCGCGCCTTGATCGCGACCAAGTTCGGCGGTCCGATCGACGACGACCGCAAAGGCGGCGCGTCCGCTGCGTACATCCGGCGTGCGTGCGACGACTCGTTGAAGCGCCTCGAGACCGACCGCATCGACCTGTACCAGCTCCACTTCCCGGATCAGGCGACGCCCCTCGAGGAGACGCTCGTCGCGCTCGACGGTCTCGTGCGCGCCGGGAAGGTGCGCGAGATCGGGTGCAGCAACTTCTCGGCAGACATGATCGAAGCGGCGGAGCTCATCAGCGAGCAGCGCGACATCGCCCGATTCGTGAGCGTGCAGAACGAGTACAGCCTGTTGCGGCGCGCGCCGGAGAAGAACGGCGTGCTCGACATGTGCCAGAAGTACGACTTGGCATTCATCCCTTACTTCCCGCTCGCGAGCGGGATGCTGACCGGCAAGTACCGGCGGAACGAGGCCCCGCCCTCGGGCACGCGGCTTGCCGGAGCTCCCGAGGAGCGGCGTCAGGCGGTGTTCGCGGACAAGAACTTCGATCGCATCGAGGCTCTGGAGCAGTGGGCACGCGACCGAGGCCACACCCTGCTCGAGCTTGCGTTCGCGTGGCTGCTTGCACGACCGACGGTCGCGAGCGTGATCGCGGGCGCGACGAAGCCGGAGCAGGTCCGTGCGAACGCGGCAGCCGCGTCGTGGCAGTTGACGGGTCGTGAGCTCGAGGAGATCGACGCCCTCATCGAACGGGTCAAGGCGGTGGGGTAGGGCGCGCCGAGAGACCGGCCCGGGGGGCGCCGGCCGACGCCACGACGAGCGAGACCATCGAGGCGCCGACGATGGCCGCGGCCTGGCCCGGCCGCAACGCGTTCGTCGACAAGCCGATCGACGCGACGGCCGCCGGCACACCGAGCTGCGCGCTCGCGAGCAGCCCGTACGAGACCGGCAGTCTCGTGACCGTCGCGGCAGTGACGTGTGCAAGCACGCCGCCGACGGCGAGGAGCACCAGCAACCAGATGTCGCGGTCGGAGTGCACGAGGGCGCGTAAATCGAGGCGGGCGCCCAACACGACGAAGAACAGTGGAACGAAGAATCCCTCACCCAGCCCGATGAGCTGGTCGGCCACCCGGCGGGGCGGGCCGAGCGCGGCAACCATGGCGCCGGCCGCGAACCCGGCGACGAGCACGCTGGTGTCGAAGCGCTCG
Organism: Acidimicrobiia bacterium; assembly: GCA_038209365.1. Lineage (GTDB taxonomy): Bacteria > Actinomycetota > Acidimicrobiia > IMCC26256 > PALSA-610 > DASQHW01. The sequence goes on from JBBQXS010000074.1 coordinate 15,673, forward strand.
GCGATCCACGCAAGGGTGAACAGCGCCAACAGCGAGAGGCGCAGATCGAGGGCCCACGCGCCGCGGTGCGAAGCGTCCCGAGCGCTCACGATGGCTTCGATGCGTTCCGCCTGCGATGCGCCGAAGCCGATGGCGGTGGCGCCGAGAATCACGAGCACCATGCCGACGATCGCCCGCGCGACCGTTCCGGACGCGAGGACGAGTGGCACGGCGAGCACGGTGAGGACGTCGATGATGGACACCCACGCGATCAGCGTCAGGAGTGTGTTCGACGCCGGAGCTGCCTGCGTGATCGGGAGCACGAGGACGGCCGAGCTGGCCGCGAGGAGGACGACGAGGATCGCGGGCCGGTGCAGGCCTCCGAGGGTGGTGATCGCCGGCGCGAGAGCGATCGAGGCGGCGAGCGTCACCGCGGCCGCCAGCGCACCGCGACGCATGGCGCGAGCGAGGTGAGCGTCCCTCAACGGGAGGTGCGTCGCGACGATGAACATCAACAACGCGAATCCGATGTCGGCCAGAAACGCGAGCGTCGGCTGCGAAGCGTCGAGCGTCCCCGTCCCCGTGCGGCCGACGGCCACGCCCGCGGCGATCTCGCCGATGACGAGCGGTGGCGCGATACGCGGCGGCAAGAGCGCGAGCAGCGGCCCGGCCAGGCCGACGGCGATGACGAGCGCGAGCGTCCCGAACGTCACCATGCGGCAGTGCCCGGCATCGAGGACAGACCTCTACGCCGGGTGTTCGTCGCGAAACGCGGCGAGATCGAACGCAAGATGCTCGCTGACGTCGCCGACGTGATCGACGATGATGTGACGCTGCGCGAACTGCCAAGCACCCTCTCGGCGGGCGAAGCGGTCGCGGTAGCGACCCGTGACGACCGGCTGGAGGGGCAGGATCGATGTCTGCTGCAGCACGACGAAGGCCGAGCGCGCGCTTGCCGTACCGGCCTCCTCGTCGATGTCGACGATGACGTTCGTCGTGATGTGGCGTGTTCGGAGGGTGCCGTCGTCGTGCACACGGTTCGTGCGGCGGTACAAGCGGCCGATCGCCTCGCCGCCGCGCACCTCGCCGTCGACGCCCTCGTTCGTGAGCAAGGCCTCGCCGAACAGCGCCGCGACGGCATCGAAGTCGGCCGCGTCCATGTACTCGGCGTACCTGTACAGCAACGTCGTGATCGCGTGGTAGCTCTCCCACGTGCCCGCGGCCATCACAGACTCCTCGCTGCCCGTACAGGCGTGGGGGGGGGGGGGGGGCCCC
>JBBQXS010000075.1:0-16267 GCA_038209365.1 Acidimicrobiia bacterium
AGTACCAGCGGTCGCGCCAGTAGTGCTCGGTCCAGATGTCGCCGAGCTCGAGGATGACGAAGCCCAAGTCGTGCGGCGCAGTTTCGGCGAACTCCGCTTGCACGACGACGTGATTGCCGTCGTCGGAGAGGACAACGGCGCCGTATTCGAGCAGCCCATTGTGCGTCACCAGCCGCACGAGGACCCGCCGCGAACCGCGTCGTTGCACGCAACCTCGCTTCAATGCTGCAGGAATTGCCGGGACATGTGCGTCCCCCGGGGGTTTCGGACGGGAGCCTCAGTCTTGCGCCCAGGTTCTGCCAGGTGATCAGATCTCCCGCGAGTCCCGGTATCCCGCCTTCGAGAGGGAAAGCCATGGCTGCCCCCGACATCGACATCACACCGCTGCGCGAGTTTCTCGATGCGGATGGAGACGTGCAGGCGATCCTCGGCGACCGGACGCGGTGGCTCCTCGAGGACGCCTACGTCACCGCCACCGCGTTCGAGCACTGGACCGCAGATGAGAGAACCAAATGGGCCGAGCGTTGGCGTCACGGTGCAGAAGAGGCGTTGGATGCCGCGTGGGGTGGCCGGCAGCTTGCGACCGCATGGTCGTGGTACGCCGACCTGCTCGAAGACCCGACGCTCTGCGCGCGTGTCGCGACCTTCGCGACCGACGGCGAGCTCGCGCACTTCGAGCAGAACTGAGACCTTCTTCCGCGTGCTGCGCACACATACGGCCTGACCAGGAGCGGAGGGACAGGGATTCGAACCCTGGGTGCTTGCGCACAACGGTTTTCAAGACCGCCCCGTTCGGCCGCTCCGGCATCCCTCCGGCCGCAAGCGTACCGACGGCGCCGACAGCTCAGCGCGGGTCGATGCGATCGAAGCCGGTGTAGCGCCGGAGGACTTCGGGGACTTCGAAGCCGCTGTCGGGCTGCTGGTTGTGCTCGAACAGGAACACGAGTGTGCGACTCACCGCACACGCGGTGCCGTTCAGCGTGTGCACGAGCTGCGAACCCTTCTCGCCCTTCACGCGGGTGCCGAGGCGGCGCGCGGAGTAGTCGGTGTAGTTCGAGCACGAGGTGAGCTCGCGATACCGGCCCTCGGACGGGAGCCACGCCTCGATGTCGAATTTCTTGGCGGCGGCGGGGCCGAGATCGCCGGCCGCGATGTTCACGACCCGGTACGGCAGGCCGAGCCCGCCGACGGTCTCCTCTTCGATCGCAAGGATGCGTTCGTGTTCGTCACCGCTTTCTTCGGGTGCACAGAACGCGAACATCTCGACCTTGTCGAACTGATGCACACGGAAGATGCCGCGGGTGTCCTTGCCGTAGGTGCCCGCTTCCCGCCGGAAGCACGTGGAGTAACCGGCGTAGCGCGCCGGCAGCTGATCGGCGGTGAGCATCTCGCCACGATGCAACGCGGAGAGGGCGACCTCGCTGGTGCCGAGGAGGAAGAGCTCTCCGTTGTCGACGTCGTACACCTGTGCGCGATCGGTCGGGAAGAACCCCGCTTCTTCCATCGTGCGCTCACGCACGAGGGCAGGCGTGACGACCGGGACGAAGCCGTGGCGGGTGATCGTCTCCATCGCGTAGCTGATGAGCGCGAGCTCGAGCAGCGCGGCTTCCCGCATGATGTAGGCGAACCGCGAGCCGCTCGCCTCGGCCGCGTGCACGGTGTCGACGAGGCCGAGCGCCTCTCCGAAGGCCGCATGGTCGAGACGCGGCGCGTCGGACGTATCGCCGACGACCTTCAGCACGTCGCCCTCGTCCTCGCCGCCGTCCGGTACGGACGCGTCTGCGGGGTTCGGCAGCTGGAGCGCCTGCTCGCGCAGCTCCGCGTCGACCGCGCGCAGTGCTTCTTCCTGCGCCGCGAGCTCCAGCTTCAGCTCGCCGGCGACGTGGATCTTCGCCTGCCGCTCCTCGGGCGCCACCTTGCCGATCTCGGCCGACGCCGCGTTCTGCCGCGCGCGCATCCCGTCGACCTCGGACGCGAGCTTCCGTCGCACCTGGTCGAGTCCGAGCACTTCGTCTATCAGTCCGTCGCGCACGCGTTTGCGCTCGATGCCCCGCCGGTATCCGGGATCGTCGCGCAGCCGGCGCAGGTCGATCACTCGGCCGACTCCCGGATCTGGGCACGCAACGACTCGACCCACGACGACGCGTGCTTCCAGGCCCGGCCGACTGCGCGCCGGCGCTCGACGCCCGCCTCGGCCGGCCCACCGACCGGATACGAACCGAGGAACTTCACCTCTGCGTTCTTCGCAGACAAGTTGCGGAGTGCGTCGGCGATCACCTCGTCGGCGACGTGACCTTCGCAGTCGATGAAAAAGCAGTAGTCGCCGAGCCCGCGCTTGGTCGGACGCGACTCGAGCTTGGTGAGGTTGACCGCACGGGCGGCGAACTCCTGGAGGATCGCAAGCAGCGAACCCGGCCGGTCCTCGCGCTGGAAGCAGACGATCGAAGTCTTGTCGTGACCCGTCGGCGCGGGGATGCCGCGGCCGACGAGCACGAACCGGGTCTGGTTCTCGGGGTGGTCCTCGATCTCGGACGCGAGCACATCGAGCCCGTACAACTCCGCTGCGAGCGCGTTGCAGATCGCCGCCAGATCGGTGCGCTTCGACTTTGACACTTCGCGTGCCGCATCCGACGTCGAGTGCGACGCGCGCTGCTCGGCTGCGGGCAGCTTCTTGGCGAGCCAGCCCCGGCACTGCGCGAGGGCATGCGGGAACGAGACGACGGTCTTGACGTCCGTGAGCCCGACCCCGGGCGCGGCGCACAGGTTCAACGACACCGGCAGGTCGATCTCGCGCTGGATGAGCAGATCGCTGTCGAACGCGAGCGTGTCGAGGGTGACCGACACGGAGCCCTCGATCATGTTCTCGATGGGCACCACGCCTCCGTCCGCTTCCCCCCGCTCGACGGCCGCGATCACCTCGGGCACGGCCGAGTGGGGCGTGCGCTTGCCCGCGGCCAGATCGGGCTGTGAGAGCAGTGCTTCCTCGGTGAACGTCCCGGCCGGACCGAAATACGCGACACGCACGGGTGCAAGGCTAAACGACGGTCCGCACCGACCCGTCGGACACGTCGAGCACGTACCCGCGCACGTCGTTCACGTGCAGGAGCCATGGACACGCTCGGACGCGCTCGACCTCTCGGTGCACGTGCTCGTCGAGGTTGTGGAACGCCCCGAACGCGAACGGCGGCGCCTTGCCCGTCTCCAGCGTGAGCTGCCGGGCGAGCTCGTCGTCGTGGAGGTCGCGCAGACCACATTCGGTGTGTGCCATGACCGCGACGGATCGCGTCTCGAGCACGCGCTGCGACAACACGAGCGACCGCAGCACGTCGTCGCTCACGATCGCACCTGCATTGCGAAGGACGTGCGCGTCGCCGAGCTCGAGCCCGAGCGCCCGTTGGGGATCGATGCGGGCGTCCATGCACGTGATGATCGCGAGGTGCTTGCGGGGAATCGCTGTCAGCTCCGGCACCGACGCGCAGGCTACCGATCAGCGCTGCGCGGCTTCGAGCAGGAGCCCCGCGAATTGCGCAGCCATCGCAGTGTGATCGGCGCCGGCGGGATCGAGTTGGGTCTGGAGCACGATTCCGTTCGCGACCGCAAGGATCAACGACGCCATTGCTTCGGGCGCCACCCACGACGGAATCGCACCGTCGCCTTGCAGTTCGCCGATCAGTGCCGCGAGCCGGTCGTGCAGGCCCCGATACACGCGCATCGCCTCGGAGCGGTAGCGCCCGTCGCGAGTCGCGAGCAGCAGCACCTCGAGCAGGACCAGCGCGTCGTCGCGCGACCGCTCGAATTCGGCGGCGAGCTCCCGGATCGCGGCGAGCATCCGCTCGGACGGCGCGCCGGTTCGGTCGAGGGCGCGCAACGCCGGGCCGACCCGGCGTTCGAGCTGGTCGAACAATGCCGCGGCAACGAGGGCATCCTTGGAGCCGAAGTGGTACGTGATCGCCGCGAGATTGGCGCCGGCCACGCGGGTGATCTCGCGGGACGTCGCCCCGGCCAGGCCGCGGTCCCGTACGCACGCTCGGGCGGCCTCGACGAGGCGCTCGCGGGTGTTCGGAGGGATTGGCCCGTCCGGTTCGTCCGATTGAGTCATACGTTCGTATGATAACGGTATGACGTCCGGCCCGATCGCCGTTCCGGCATCCGATCCCCCGAGCACGGCGCTCGTGCCCGGCGCCGGTCGAACGGCCGCTCATGGGTCATCGCTGGGACACGCTGACGTTTCTCCACTGGAGGTACGAGCCGGCGGTCGTGCAGGCGCTCCTTCCTCCCGGGCTGCGCGTGGAGGTGCGCGACGGCAGCGCGTGGGTCGGGCTCGTCCCGTTCGTGCTCGAGGTCACCCGACCCGATCGCCCGCCACTGCCTTGGCTCAGCCGCTTCGCGGAAACGAATGTGCGGACGTACGTCACCGCCGACGACGGATCCACCGGCGTGTGGTTCCTGTCGCTCGACGCGGCCCGATTGGCGGCCGTGCTCGCGGCGCACGCGACGTACTGCCTCCCATACTTTTGGTCGAAGATGGCGGTCGCCCGAGTCGGCGACGTCATGACCTACCGCGCCCGGCGGCGCTGGCCTGCGCCCGCCGGCGTGTCGTCGGAGATCGCCGTGCGCGTCGGCAACGCGTTCGCCGCGAACGACTTGACCGATCTGGACCACTGGTTGACGGCGCGGTTCCGGCTGTACAGCGTGCACGCTTGTCGAGCGCGCTTCGCGCTCGCGAGCCACGCGCCCTGGCCGCTGCACCGGGCCGAGGTGCTGCATCTCGACGACCAACTCGTTGCCGCGACCGGACTCCCGCCGCCCGACGGTCCGCCGCTCGTGCACTGGTCGCCGGGGGTGAAGGTGCGCGTCGGTGCGCTTCGGCCCGTCGCACGGAGCTGAGGCGCCGCGGTAGGTTCCAGTCGTCGATACCGGTCAAGGAGGAGGCCCATGCGGGCTGCAATGTTCACCGAAACGGGCGGACCGCTCTCGATCGAGAACGTCGAGCCTTCCCCGCCGGGGCCCCGCGACGTCATCGTCCAGCTCGGCGCGAGCGGCGTCTGCCACTCCGACCTGTCGCTGAAGAACGGCTACGTGGCAGGCATCATGCCGGGCACGATCCTCGGCCACGAGGGCGCCGGCACGGTCGCCGAGGTCGGCAACGAGGTCACCAAGGTCAAGCCCGGCGATCACATCGTCGCCGCATTCATCCCCGCGTGCGGCACCTGCTGGTTCTGCCTGCATGACGAGTCGCACCTCTGCGACAACGAGTTCAACGTGATGATGGCGATGCGCGGCAACCGGCCCGACGGCAACCCGTACATGGCGATGACCGGGCTCGGGACGTTCGCGGAAGCGATGACGTGCAGCGAGCAGTCGGTCGTGAAGGTTGACACGTCGGTGCCCGACGAGCAGCTCGCCCTGATCGGGTGCGGCGTCACCACCGGCGTTGGGGCCGCGTTGAACACCGCCAAGGTGCAGCCGGGCACGACCGTCGCGGTCATCGGTTGCGGCGGTGTCGGGCAGGCCGTCATCCAGGGTGCGCGCATCGCGGGCGCGAGCCGGATCATCGCCGTCGACCCCGTCGAGCTCAAGCGCAAGACGGCGGAGTCCCTCGGCGCCACCGACTTCGTCGATCCCACCGAGGGCGACGCCGTCGCCCAGGTGCAGCAGCTCACCAGCGGGCGCGGCGCCGACTACGCGTTCGAGGTCATCGGCCTGCCCGAGACGGTGCTCCAGGCGTACAACATGATCCGCAAGGGCGGCACCGCGATCATGGTCGGTATGACCCGCGGTGACGCGGAAGTAACGCTGCCGACGTTCGACATGTTCTTCAACGAGAAGACGTTGAAGGGCTGCAAATACGGCTCCGGCCAGGTGCGGCGCGACTTCCAGAGGTACGCCGACCTGATCGAGACCGGCCGGCTGGATCTCGATGCAATGGTGTCGCAGACGATCAAGCTCGACCAGGTCAACGACGCGTTCACGGCGATGGAAAAGGGCGAGGTCATCCGCTCGGTCATCACCTCGTTCTGATCCGACCGAACCGTGTGGCCGGGAAAGCACGCCGCCGAACGGCCTGACCACCGTGCGTATGTGATGGCCTCTTCCGGGGAGGCCGTCACATACCGCGAGCTGAACGACCGTTCCAATCAACTCGCACAGCTGTTCTGGGATGCCGGGCTGCGCTTCGGCGACCACATCGCGGTGCTCATGGAGAATCGGCGGGAGTTCTTCGAGCCGTGCTGGGCCGCGCAGCGCTCGGGCCTGTTCTTCACATGCATCAACACGCACTTCAACGCCGAAGAAGTCGCGTACATCGTCGACGACTGCGATGCGCAGGTGCTCGTGGTGAGCGACGCGCTGGCGGACGTCGCGGCCGAGCTCGTGGACCACATGCCGCGCGTCAAGGTCCGGCTCGCGGTCGGCGCGCCGATCTCGGGCTACGAGCCGTACGAAGACGCGATCGCGCGGTACCCGGCGGAGCCGCTCGCCGAGGAGCTCGAGGGCACGCGGATGCTGTACTCGTCGGGCACGACCGGGCGGCCCAAGGGCGTCAAGTACAAGATCGAACGCAAGCGCGTCGGCGAGCAGCCACCCGAGATGGGGATGATGACCGCGGTGTGGCGCATGGACGAGCACTCCGTGTATCTCTCGCCCGCGCCGCTGTACCACTCCGCGCCGTTGTTCTACTGCATGAGCACGATGCGTCTCGGTGGTACGTGCATCGTGATGGAGCAGTTCGATCCCGAGGAAGCGCTCGCCGCGATCGAGAAGTCCCACGTGACGCATGCCCAATGGGTGCCGACGATGTTCGTGCGGATGCTCAAGCTGCCCGAAGACGTGCGAACCAAGTACGACGTCTCCTCCATGAAGGTCGCGATTCACGCCGCCGCGCCGTGCTCGGTCGAGACCAAGCGCAAGATGATCGACTGGTGGGGACCGGTCATCGACGAGTACTACTCGGCGACCGAGGGAATGGGCGCGACATACATCAATTCGGCGGACTGGCTCGCCCATCCGGGCTCGGTCGGTCGCACGATGCTCGGCCCGATCCACATCGTCGACGAGAACGGCACGCAGTTGCCGGCCGGCGAGGTCGGCACGGTCTGGTTCGAGCCCGTAGGGAGCCGCGTCGGGTTCGAGTACCACAAGGACGAAGCAAAGACGTCGGACGCGTTCAACGAGCACGGCTGGTCCACCGTCGGCGACATGGGCTACCTCGACGAGGACGGGTACCTGTTCCTCACCGATCGCCGCACGTTCATGATCGTGTCGGGAGGCGTGAACATCTATCCGCAGGAGACCGAGAACCTGCTGATCGAGCATCCGAAGGTCTATGACGTGGCGGTCTTCGGCATCCCCGACGCGGAGATGGGCGAGAAGGTGCACGCGGTCGTGCAGCCGGTGCGGTGGGACGAGACGGGCCCGGCGCTCGAGCGCGAGCTTCTCGCGTATTGTCGCGAGCACCTCGCGCACTACAAGTGCCCGAAGGCAATCGACTTCGACCGCGAGCTGCCGCGGGAGCAGACCGGCAAGCTGTACAAGCGCCTGCTCCGCGACCGCTACTGGGGCGACAAGACCACCCGCATCGTGTGATCCTGTTTGCAACTGGCCGGCCCGGCACGGGCCGTTTCGTTGCAAACAGAGGAGGGCGGTGGAGCCGGGGAAGCTGGTCGCCTCCGGGCGAGACGGCGAAATCTTCGAATTCGGGCCAGGTCTCGTCCTGCGCAAGACCCGCGACGGCCGCTCCCTCGAGCGAGAGGCCCGCACTCTGGAGTACATGGAGGCGCACGGCTATCCCGTGCCGCATGTCGAAGCGGTGCGCGCGGGCGGCACCGAGATCGTGATGGAACGTCTCGTGGGCCCGATGATGATGGACGCGATGATGAAGGGTCCGCGCCCGCTGTTCGCGAACGCGCGGTTGCTCGCCGATCTGCACGACCAGCTGCACGAGATACCGGCGCCCGACTGGCTGCCCGCGATCGACCACGGCGCGGGCGCCGACCGCGTGCTGCACCTCGACCTGCACCCGATGAACGTGATGATGACGCCGCGGGGCCCGGTCGTCATCGACTGGCCCAACGCGGCCCGCGGCAACCCGCTCACGGACGTGGGATTCACCTATGTGCTCCTCACGTGCCCGGACATGCCCGCACCCTGGATCGTGCGCACGCTCGTGCAACCGTTCCGCCTCGCGATCGCCAAGGTGTTCGTCCGCCGCTATCGCGGGCCGGCGCTCGCGGGGGCCATCGTGCACGCGGCCGAGCTGAAGCGCCTCGACAGGAACATGGCGCCGAACGAGCTCGCGAAGATCCGCCGGCTCGAGCGCCGCATGAGGCGGAAGGCCGGCGCCGCGGGGATCGCGGGGAAGGCGCCGGGATGACGGTTCCCCCCGGATACCGTCATCCCGCGCCATTCGCTTCCGAGCCGAGCCCGTGCAGAGCACGGGACGGCCGGCGCGGTGTTCTCCCCATTCCGCGGCCCGAACCGTAGGTGGGCGCCTTCCACGCCGTCAACGGGGAGCCGGGCGGTACCGTCCCGGCCATGGAACGCGCGGACCGCACCGACCTCGCGCGGCGGATCCATTCCGCCGCGCACCTCACCGGAACGTTCACCCTGCGGTCGGGCGCCGTCAGCCACGAATACTTCGACAAGTACCGCTTCGAGTCCGATCCGGCACTGCTGCGCGCGATCGCCGAGGCGGCCGCGGACCTGGTTCCTGCCGGGATCGACGCCTTGGCGGGTCTCGAGCTCGGTGGCGTCCCGCTCGCAACCATGCTGAGCCAGGTGGCGAACCTGCCCGTCGTGTTCGTGCGCAAGCAGGCGAAGACCTATGGCACGTGCCGGCTCGCGGAGGGCGGCGACATCGACGGGCGGCGCCTGTGCATCATCGAGGACGTCGTGACCTCAGGTGGCGCGGTGCTCGACGCGGCCGCCGAGCTCCGCGGGCGGGGCGCCGAGCTGGGACCGGTCCTGTGTGTCATCGACCGCGAGGCAGGCGGCGCCGAGAAGCTCGCGATCGAGGGGCTCACCCTGCATGCGCTCTACACCATGACCGAGCTGAACGCTGCGGTGGCCGGCGGTCAGGATTGAGGCGGTGAAGGCGACGGCTTGTTGACGCCACATTGCGCGAGCAGCTCGCGCGTCCGCTGTCGCTCCCGTTCCGTCGGCTCGGAGCGCGAGCCGAGCTGCTGTCCGTCGAAGGTGCGTTCCAACCCGGCGGTGACACATTGCGCCTGTGCCGCAGGGACGCCCGCGCGTTCCAGCTCGCGTTCCAACCTTCGGGTGTCATAACCCGACTGCGCGCACCCACCAAGCACCACGCTTGTCGCGAATGCAAGGATCGCCGGCGGAACGAGTCGCACGGATCGAGGGTACGCGGTAGCTTCCGTCGCAACCGAACGCGCAAGCGAAGCCGGTGCGAACCCGGCGCTGTCCCGCAACTGTGATGTCAATCGCACGCAGAGAAGCGTGCGGTGACGAGCCAGGTCGCCTTGCTCCTCGGCAACGAGCCAGCTCTCGAGGAAGGGCCGCGTCGTGAGCACGAACCAGCCGCCCGAGGCGCACCAACTGCCGGAGCGCCCGCAACGCGCGACGTCGATCGTGCTCGTGCACACCGGCGACGGGAAGGGCAAGTCGACCGCGGCATTCGGCATGCTGATGCGTGCGGTCGCGCGCGGATGGCACGTGGCCGTCGTCCAGTTCTTGAAGTCGGGCGAGTGGCGCACCGGCGAGGAGAAGCTCGGCAAGGAGCTCGGCGTCGATTGGTGGTCGATCGGCGAGGGTTTCACGTGGGATTCGAGCGACCTGACCCTTGACGCCGCGATCGCCAAGGAGGCATGGAACCACGCACGCGCCGTGATCGAAGCCGGTGCGCACGAGCTCGTGGTGCTGGACGAGATCAGCTACCCGATGAATTGGGGCTGGATCGACACCGACGAGGTCACTTCCGTGATTCGCGGTCGTCCCGGACGAGTGAACATCGTTGCCACCGGCCGCGACGTTCCCGAGGCGCTGATCGACGTTGCCGACACGGTGACCGAGATGCGCAAGGTGAAGCACGCATACGACCGAGGCGTCGTTGCCAAGAAGGGCCTCGACTATTGATGCGTGATGTACGCGACGTGCGGGAAGTCCGCGTCTGGCGCTTCGAGGCGCCGCAGCTGTGCATCTCCTCCGCGCCCGTTGGCGGAGGCATCGGGTTGCGCTCATGGATCATCAATGCCCAAGTCCCGATCGACTACGCGCGCACGGACCTCGAGGCGCACGTCCGCGAGCTCGCGACCATGCACGGCTGTGAGGGCCCCGGCGTAGGGATGCTCACGGCGGCCGACGTCCGCGACGCGTCGATTGCGGAAGAAGACGCCATCGAGGTGTGCGCGACGGTCGGTGTGACCCTGCCGACCTGGGCGGCCGCCGACGACGGCGAGGTGAGGCCATGGCGACCCGGAACCATCAACGTCGTCGCGCAGGTTCCGGTGCGCCTATCGGACGCGGCGCTGGTGAACGCCGTGATGACGATGACCGAGGCGAAAGCTCAGGCGCTGTTCGAAGCCGGCGTACCGGGTACCGGCACCGCCAGCGACGCGCTCTGCGTCGCGTGCAACCCGCATGGCACCGTCGAAGCCTTCGCGGGGCCACGTTCGCGTGTCGGCGCGCCGCTCGCCCGTGCGGTCCACGCTGCGGTCCGGCGCGGAGTGCGCCGGTGATCACGCTCGTGCTCGGCGGCACCCGTTCGGGGAAGTCGGAGGTCGCGCAACGGCTCGCGGCCGCGGGCGGCGGGCCGGTCACCGTCCTGGCGACCGCCGCACCCGGTGACGACACCGACTTCGCGGCCCGCGTCGCCGCGCACCGCTCCTGCCGGCCGCCGGATTGGACGACGAACGAGGAGCCCCACGACGTTGCCGGCGCGCTCGTCCGGATCGACGGCACGGTGCTGCTCGACGCGCTCGGCACCTGGATCGCGAACGCGTCCGAGTTCTCGGTCGACGTCCCGGGACTGTGCGACGCCCTCGGACGGCGGGCCGGCGACACGATCGTCGTCTCCGACGAGGTCGGGCTCTCGGTGCACCCGACGACCGAGAGCGGCCGCCGTTTCGTCGACGCGGTCGGATCATGCAACCGTGCGGTTGCAGCAATTTCGGACCGGGTGGTGCTCGTCGTGGCCGGGCGGACACTCGAGCTCGACGGCACCTGATGCGCGACGCGCTCGGGCTGCTCACGACGTTCGGTCGCCGGGGCGGTGGTGGTCGCATCCACGCACGCTCGTTGTCGTGGTTCCCTCTCGTCGGCGCCGGGCTGGGCCTGCTCGTCGGGGCTGCGTGGTGGGGCGCGCAGCAATGGTGGCCGCGAGCGGTCGCCGCCGGTTTGGTGCTCCTCGTCGACGCGGGGTGTACGGGACTGTTGCACTTCGACGGGCTTGCCGACGCCGCCGACGGGCTGCTGCCACATGCCGCGCCCGAACGCCGGCTGGCAATCATGCGCACGCCCGACGTCGGCGCGTTCGGTGTGAGCACCGTCGCGATCGTCGTCGTGCTGCAAGCGGCGGCGCTCGCGTCCCGCCCCGCGAGTGTGTTGCTGCTCGTCGCGATCTGGTGCGCAGCTCGCGCCGTCGTCGCGGCCGTACCAGCCCTGTTGCCGTACGCGCGCGATACCGGTATCGCGACGCCGTTGCTCGACGGTGCGCCGGTGTGGCCCGCACTTGCGTTGCTTCCCGCGGTCGCGGTCGCGACGGTCGCCGACGGTTATCCGGGCGGTGCGGCGGTGGGTGCCGCGATCCTCGCCGGCGCAGGGACCGTCGCGTTTGCGATGCGGCGCATCGGCGGGTTCACGGGCGACGTCCTCGGCGCCGCGATCGTGCTCGCGGAGACCGCCGGCCTCGTCGTGGCGGCGGCGCGGTGGTGAGTGTCGCCGCCGGCCTGCTGTTCGATCGCGCCGTGGGCGAGCCGCCCGCGGCCGTGCACCCTGTCGTCGCGTTCGGCCACGTCATGCAACGGGTCGAGGCGCGCACATACGCGGACTCCCGCGCACGTGGTGTGTACTACGCGCTCGCGGGCTTGGCCCTAGGAGTCGCCGGCGGCGCCGCGGTGCGGTCACCGGTCGCCGCAGTCGCGATCAGCGCCGCCGGCCGCGAGCTGCGCTCGACCGCGGCGCGAGTACGCGACGCGTTGCTGACCGGCGACGTCGCAGCCGCCCGCACGCTCGTGCCCGCACTCGTCGGCCGCGATCCGACCGCGCTCGACCCGTCAGGCCTCGCGGCAGCAGTGATCGAGTCCCTCGCGGAGAACACCGTCGACGCGGTCGTCGCGCCCGCGCTCTGGGCTGTGGCGGGGGGAGCACCCGGCGCGCTCGGATACCGCGCGGTGAACACGATGGATGCGATGGTGGGGCATCACTCGCCGCGGTACGAACGCTTCGGCTGGGCGAGCGCGCGTCTCGACGACGTTGCCAACTTCGTGCCCGCGCGCGCGACCGCGGTGCTCGTCACGCTCGTGCGACCGCGCGCTGCGCCCCGGATCCGGGAAACGGTGCGGCGCGATGCCGGCGCGCATCCGTCTCCGAACGCGGGCGTGGCCGAGGCGGCCTTCGCCGGTGCCCTCGGCGTGCAGCTCGGTGGACCCGTGCGCTACGGCACCCGCACCGAGCACCGGCCACTGCTGGGCCGCGGGGCGCGCCCGGATCCGGCGGACATCGACCGTGCGATTGCACTGGCGTCGCAGGTGGAGCTCGCGCTCGTCGGATTGCTGTTCGCCCTCGGTCTCGCCCGCCGGCGCCGCAAACGCCGGTGAGCGGGTTCGCGACCGCGGCGCAGCGCGTCCAACCGCTCGACACGGCCGCTCGCGACGCGGCGTTGCGGCGCCACGACCAGCTCCTGAAGCCGCGCGGCGCCCTCGGACGGCTCGAAACCCTCGGCGTACAACTCGCCGCGATCACCGGTCGGTGCCCGCCGCCGGTCCCGGCCCGGCCCGCAGTTGCGGTCTTCGCCGCCGACCACGGCGTCGTGGCGTCCGGCGTGACGCCCTGGCCGCAGGAGGTCACCGCGCAGATGGTCGCGACGTTCGCGACGGGACGCGCCGCGATCAACGCGCTCGCGCGGCAGGTGGGCGCGACCGTGCACGTCGTAGACGTCGGCGTCGCGCGCGATGTGAGCCACCTCCGGGGGGTGCGCGTGCACAAGGTGCGCGCCGGAACCGCAGATCTTGCGCACGGAGCGGCGATGACAAGAGCTGAGGCACGTCTCGCCCTGGACGTCGGCGTCGAGATCGCGCGCGTCCTGATCGCTGCGGGTCACGATCTGCTGGTCACCGGCGACATGGGCATCGGCAACACGACACCGTCCGCGGCACTCGTCGCCGCGTTCACCGGGTCCGCCGCCGCGGCCGTGACGGGTCGCGGCACGGGCATCGACGACGACATGCTCGCCACCAAGACCGGGGTGGTGGAGCGCGCGGTCACGCGCGTCCGGGGGATGGACGGCGACGCGATCTCGGTCCTCGCCGAGATCGGCGGCCTCGAGATCGCCGCGCTCGCGGGGTTCTGCACGGAAGGTGCGGCGGCCGGTGTGCCCGTCATCGTCGACGGCGTCATCGCCTGCGCGGCGTTGCTCGTCGCCGACGCCCTGGCCCCTGGTGTCGCGGCCCGCTGCATCGCCGGCCATCGGCCCGTCGAACCGGGCGGGCGCATCGCGCTGGCGCATCTCGGGATGATGCCGGTGCTCGACCTCGACCTACGGCTGGGCGAGGGCACCGGCGCGTGTCTTGCGGTCCCGGTCGTGCGGGCGGCCGCTGCGGTCCTTGCCGAGATGGCAACCTTCGACGAAGCGGGAGCCGATCCTGCGTAGGCTTGGGCCGTGCAATGTCCCAATTGCGGACACCAACCGCGCGAGCGGACGCGCTTCTGCGCCCGCTGCGGGCAGGAGCTGCCGCAACCGGCCGACGCGGCGTCCGGCGCGCCGGCCCCGCCGCCCGGAAATCCCGCCGGCCCACCCGGGGGGCCGACGTACGCGCCGCCGCCGGCACCCCAGCCGTGGGGAGCGCCCGCGCCGTCGCCGCCCCCACCGGCCGGGGCCGGTTCGCCGCCCGGTCCGTACGCCCCGCCGAGCCCGTACGGGCCGCCGCCCGGGAGCGGGCAGAGCCCCTACACGCCGCCGGGCGCCATGGCGCCGCCGCCCAATCCGTACGCGCCGCCGCCGGCGGGCTACGGGTACGGCTACGCCCCGGGCTACGCGCCCGGTCGCACGAACGGCCTCGCGGTGGCGTCGCTCGTGCTCGGCATCGTGGGCTGGGCGCTGTGCGGCATCGGGTCGATCCTGGCGATCGTCCTCGGGATGATCGGCCGCAACCAGATCCGGGCATCGGGCGGCCGGGAGGCCGGGGACGGGATGGCCAAGGCCGGGATCATCCTCGGCTGTATCGGGCTCGTCCTGATCGTGGCGTACGTCATCGTCGCCGTCATCGTCGCCGCCTCCGACGGGTCGTCGGTCGGCAGCCTGGGCATCTGAGGTCTCAGGAACCCCGCCGGCAACGCCGATAAGCGCGGGAGGGGGACCCGAGATGCCTACCACGCAGAGCGCGTACGACTGGTTGCGGTCGCGCATGGCGCCGACCGCGCGCCCCGCGGGCGAGCCCGCGCGCGAGCGCTACGCACGCGCCGAGATCGACCGCCTGCGCGCCAAGATCGCGGACATCGTCGGCGCGGCGGACCGCGCGAGCCCGCTCGCGGCGCTCGACGCCGCGCTCGGTGCCGCTGCGCTCCTCCAGGTGGTCACTGCGAACCTCGACGCGTGCAATCCCCCGAAGGGTGCGCACCTGAGCCGTTCGCTCGTGACGTTCGCGGACAGCCGGCTCTTCGGACACGCCGACGCGATCGAGCGGGGCATGAGATACACGGCCGACAGCACGTTCCGCACGCTCCGGGGCGACTGACCGGGACGCGAGGCCCTACCGTCTCGCGCTGTGTCGAACCGACCTGCGCCACTCTCCGGCTTGCGCGTCATCGAGGTGTCGATGCTCGGGCCCGGCAACCTCACGACCCATCTCGCTGACCTCGGCGCCGACGTGATCAAGGTCGAGCCGCCCCAAGGTGACTACGGCCGCCGTATGACCTGGCCGATTGTCGACGGCGTGTCGCTCTTGTTCCTGCACGTCAGCCGGGGCAAGAAGAGTGTCGTGCTCGACCTCCGGACCGACACCGGCCGCGAGGCGTTCCGCGAGCTCGTACGAGATGCCGACGCCGTCGTCGAGGCCATGCGCCCGGGCGGCCTCGAACGCCGCGGGCTCGGGTTCGAGCAGCTGCAACAGGTGAATCCGCGCATCGTGTTCTGCACGATCTCGGGCTACGGCATGACCGGCCCGTACCGCGACATGCCCAGCCACGGCATCGCGTACGACGCATGGGCCGGCGTCGTGCAACCGGCGGTCGATGACGACGGTTTCGCGTACATGCCCGAGCACGTGTCGATCGGCATCAATGCGGGACCGGTCTTCGGCGCGCTCGGCCTGCTCGCGGGCGTGATCCGGGCGCGGGAAACGGGGGAAGGCTGCCAGCTCGAGGTCGCGCAGTCCGACGCCGCGGCCGCGATCGACTGGCTGCGCAGCGAGACCTGGCGCGCCTACGAGCGGCCCGAATCGGAGGTGACGGGCAACGAGGCAGACGGCTACGAGCGCCGCGCACCCGGCACGGCGGGCATGCAGGGCGGCGTGCGGTATCAGTTCTATGCGACCAAGGACGGTTATGTGCTGTTCATGGCCAGCGAGCGTGAGTTCTGGAAGAACTTCTGCGAGGGCATCGAACGCCCGGATCTGTTCGAACGCTGGCCCGGCTCGCAGTACGGCGATCACGCGCGCGGCAACACCGAACTGCGCGAGATCCTGCGCGACGCCTTCGCGACGCGCTCCACCCAGGAATGGCTCGCGTTCGGCCTCGAGCACAACACACCGATCGCACCGTCGAACACGCCGCAGACGTTGTTCGACGACCCTCAGTTCCGCGACCGGCTCCCGCTGCTGCCGAGGGAGCAGGTCGGCGCCGATATGTTGCCCACCCCGATCAAGTTCGTCGGCGAGCAGCTGCCGGTACCGGCGAAGGCCCCGACCGTCGGCGAGCACACCGAGCATGTCCTGCGCACGGTCCTCGGCTGGACCGACGACCAGGTCGCCAAGGCCCGAGAAGCCGGCGCCTTCGGCGCGTGACCGGGGGATCAGGCGTGGGGGGGGGGGGGGGAATTGAAACCCCCCCCACCCCAAACCGAAGGGGCGGGGGGGGGCGGGGGGCCCCCCCC
>JBBQXS010000076.1:0-16234 GCA_038209365.1 Acidimicrobiia bacterium
GCCGGGATCGAGGAGGCAGTCGCTGATGGCCGTTTCGGGCATCGATCTGGGCAAGTACAAGCTCGGCTGGCACGACACCGAGCAGTACGTCTACGAGCCGAAGAAGGGCGTGAACGAAGACGTGGTGCGCGAGATCTCGCACCACAAGAGCGAGCCGGAGTGGATGACGAAGTTCCGGCTGAACGCGCTCAAGCGGTTCGAGCGCAAGCCCATGCTCGAGTGGTTCGCCAAGAACATGCCCGACATCGACTTCGACAACATCTACTACTACCTCAAGCCCACCGAGGGGCAGGTCAACGACTGGGACATGCTTCCCGAGGAGATGAAGGCGACGTACGAGAAGCTCGGCATCCCCGAAGCCGAGCGCAAGTTCCTCGCCGGCGTCACCGCCCAGTACGAGAGCGAAGTCGTCTACCACAAGAATCGCGAGGACCTCGAGCGCAAGGGGATCCTCTTCACCAGCATGGACCAGGCGGTCATCGAGTACCCGGAGCTCGTGCAGAAGTACTTCGGCACGGTTATCCCGCCCGGCGACAACAAGTTCGCCGCGCTGAACTCGGCCGTGTGGTCAGGCGGCTCGTTCATCTATGTGCCGCCGGGTGTGCACGTCGACATGCCGCTGCAGGCGTACTTCCGCATCAACGCGGAGAACGCGGGTCAGTTCGAACGGACGTTGATCATCGCCGACGAGGGTGCATCCGTGCACTACGTCGAGGGTTGCTCGGCACCCGTCTACACCACGGACTCGCTGCACTCGGCCGTCGTCGAGCTGATCGCGCGCCCCGGTGCGCACATCCGCTACACGACGATTCAGAACTGGTCGCCGAACGTGTACAACCTCGTGACCAAGCGGGCGCGCGCCGAGACCGAGTCGACGGTCGAGTGGATCGACGGCAACCTCGGTTCGAAGCTCACGATGAAGTACCCGGCGGTGGTGATGGTCGGCCCCAAGGCGCACGGCGAGGTGTTGTCGGTCGCGTACGCGGGCCCGGGACAGCACCAGGATGCGGGCGCCAAGATGACCCACGCTGCGCCCGAGACCACGTCGATCATCGACTCGAAGTCGATCAGCAAGGACGGCGGCCGCACGACGTACCGCGGCCTCGTGCGTGTCGAGGAAGGCGCGCACAACGTCAAGGCGCACGTTCGGTGCGACGCCCTGATCCTCGACGAGCAGTCGCGCAGCGACACTTACCCGTACATGGAGATCGAGGAGAAGGACGCCCGTATCGGGCACGAGGCAACGGTCTCGAAGGTGGGCGACGACCAGCTCTTCTATCTCCAGAGCCGCGGCCTCACCGAGCAGCAGGCAACCGCCATGATCGTCAACGGCTTCATCGAGCCGATCGTCAAGACGCTGCCGATGGAGTACGCGGTCGAGCTGTCGCGTCTGATCGAGCTGAACATGGAAGGCGCAGTCGGTTAGCGACATGACGCTTGCGTTCACAGCCGATGCCGCGCGCGCACTCGGCGGTGCTGACTGGCTGGTGCAACGGCGACTCGCGGCGTCGGAGCAGCTCGCCGGGCTCACGTGGCCGACACCGTCCGAGGAGATCTGGCGGTACTCGCCCATCGACAAGCTCGACCTCGAGCGCTACCGGCCGTTCGCCGCCGAGGAGCTCGGCGCCCCCGGCGACGAGCGCGCGCCGGGCGGCGGACCGTGGGCCGCGGAAGCAGGGAAGCACGCGGCGATGCTCGTCGTACGCGATGGCCGCGTCGTGCACCACGAGCTCGATCCCGCGCTCGAATCGAAGGGCGTGCGCGTGTGCGACATCGCCACGTGCGACGACGACACGTTGCGAGAGCTGCTCGGCAAGGCGTCGAGCGCGACGCCGGACGCCTTCACGACGTTGCACGACGCATTCCTCGCCGGAGGCGCGTTCATCCTCGTCCCTGCCGGGGTCGTCGTCGAGGAGCCCATCCTCGTGTTGCACTGGTCCGAGGGTGATCGCCGAGCGTCGTTCCCGCACACGCTCGTCGCCGTCGGCCGCAGTGCGGAGGCAACGGTGCTCGAGCGGTTCGGCACGCCGTCGACCGACCATCTCGTCGATGCGGTGTCCGAGCTCCTGGTCGACGACAACGCGCACCTCCGATATCTCTCCGTGCAAGAACACGGACCCCGGACGTGGCACCTCGGATATCAGCGCGCGCACGTGGGCCGCGACGCGACCGTGCGCACGTCGCTGGTGTCGCTCGGCGGCGACTACGCGCGCCTGCGCAGCGAGGCCCGGCTCGACGGCCAGGGAGCCGAGAGCGACCAGCTCGCGGTGTACTTCGGCGACGGCACCCAGACGCTCGACTTCCGAACGCTCCAGGACCACAACGCGCCGTCCACCCGCAGCGATCTCCTGTTCAAAGGCGCCGTGGAAGACGAAGCCCGCTCGGTCTACTCGGGGCTCGTGCGATTGCGGAAGTCCGCGCAGAAGTCGAACGCCACGCAGACCAATCGCAATCTCGTGCTGACCGAAGGTGCACACGCCGAGTCGATCCCGAACCTCGAGATCGAGGCGAACGACGTGCGGTGCTCGCACGCCTCGGCGGTAGGGCCGATCGACGAAGAACAGCTCTACTACCTCGAGTCGCGTGGCATCCCGCCGGACCAAGCGGAACGGCTCATCGTGCTCGGCTTCTTCGACGACGTGTTCGCCCGGCTCCCGGTCGGCGCGCTCACGCGAGGCTTGCGCGCGTCGGTCGTCGACAAGCTCGAGCATCGGCGGAGTCGTCGCTGATGGGTGAGCTGCGCACACTCTGCCGGCGTGACGATCTTGCGCCGGGCCGGGCGCGGCGCTTCGATGTCGACGGGCACCGCATCGCGCTCGTGCGCATCGGCGACGACTTCTACGCGATCGGCGATACGTGTTCGCACGCCGACTACTCCCTCTCGGAGGGCGACGTGTGGGAGGACGAGTGCGAGATCGAATGCCCGAAGCACGGCTCGACGTTCTCGCTCCGAACGGGCGAACCCCAGACCATGCCCGCGACGCAGCCTGTACCCGTGTACCAAGTGCAGGTCGACGGCGACGACGTGAAGGTCGTGCTGCCGTGAGCGTCTTGGCCGTCGCCGACCTCCACGTGAACGTCGCCGGGCACGAGATCCTGCGGGGCGTCGACCTCGAGGTGCGTTCGGGCGAAGTGCACGCGGTCATGGGACCGAACGGATCGGGAAAATCCACACTCGCACACGCGCTGATGGGTCGTGGCGACTACGAAGTGACACGCGGCTCGGTGACGATCGACGGCGAGGAGCTGCTCGACCTGCCGACGTGGCAACGCGCGCAACGGGGGCTGTTCCTTGCGATGCAGTACCCGGTGGAAGTTCCCGGCGTACCACTCGCAGCGGTTGTGGGCGCCGCACGAGGAAGTGACCTGTCCGAGTCCATCGCGCGCGAGGCGTCGGCGTTGGGTGTGGCGTCGGAGCTGTTGACGCGTGGTGTCAACGACGAGTTCTCGGGCGGCGAGAAGAAGCGCGCCGAAACCGTGCAACTCGCGGTGCTCGAACCGAAGTTCGCGGTGCTCGACGAGATCGATTCCGGACTCGACGTCGACGCAATGCGCGATGTCGCCCGGCGGGTCGCTGCGCTCTCGCGCGACAGCGATGTAGGAGTGCTGGCGATTACGCATTACTCACGCCTGCTCACCGAGCTGCGACCCGACCGCGTGCACGTGTTCCTCGCCGGCCGGATCGTGAAGAGCGGTGGCCCCGAGCTCGCCGACGAGCTCGAGCGGACCGGCTACGAGGACCTTGCCGCCGGGCTCGGCATCGACGAGCTGGCGGTTGTCGTCCCGAAGCCGGAAACGGACCCGTTCGCCGAACCCGGCTTTTGACGCTACGGGCCCGGAGCCGTGGTCGTCGTCGGCTTGGGCATCGTCGTGGTTGCGCGATGCGTGGTCGGTGTGTGGGTGGGCGGTGGTTTGCGCGGTGAACCCACGGGCTCCCCGCCGGGAGTGACCGGGATGCCGGGCAACGTGGTCGACGCGACGGGTGGGGCCGGCGAGTTGCGGACCGGTCCGACGTAGGAGCTTCCCGCCTGCTTCGGTGTGCCGACGACGAACACCGACTCACCGTTGTGCACGAGCGTGTAGAAGTAGTCGGCGACGTGCATCGGGATCCGCGCGCAGCCGTGAGACGCAGGGTACGTCGGCACCGATTGCAGCCCGTGCACCGCGATCCCGCCGTTGAAGTAGTACGGGTTCCACATCTTGCCGAGCTTGCCATTGTCCCAACCGCGATACAGCGAATAGAAGTGGTAGTGACCGGGTGGCGTGACCGCGTACTGGCAACCGTCGACGCCACCGCAGAAGTGCTGGCCGCTGCCCGTCGAGGTCGTCGTGAGCAGGATCGGTTGCCAGCTCTGGAAGACGGTGATGACCTGCTTGTCGAGATCGATCTCGACGCGGTCGGGCTCGGACTTGGGCTCGGCCGGCGCGTACTGGAAGTGGCTCAGTGCCAGTTGGACACCGGCGTCGATGACGCCGGTGCGCTCCTGCTGGAAGTATTTCTGCACCGCGATGACGGCGTATTGGGTGTCCTGGTCGAAGGAGTCGTCGACCGGGCCCGGATCGAAGTGCAGCGCCTTCATCCTCGCCTCGTAGATGAAGACAAGGGGACCCCGGCTCCCGATGCGAATGCCGCTGCCGGGCGACGGCATCGCCACGTCGGCGGGGTTCTTCACCGGCGGGATCGTCGTGGTCGTCGTCGTGGCTCGACGTGTCGTCGGCGGCCTCGGGCGAGTCGTCTGCGGCGCCGAGATCACGACCTGCCCGATTTGGGTGCCGGCCGACGACGTATCCGCGTTCCAGACCAATGCGTAGGTGGCGACGCCGCCTCCTGCGAGGATCGCGAGCACCGAACCGCCGACCAGGACTCGACGGCGCCAGCCGCGCCGGCGGGCGAGCCGCAACGCGCGCGAATCATCGGGAGAGAGAGGCGCCGCTCGATTCACCAGCCGTTCATGCTACTGGACCACCCTGCCAGGTTCGCTTCAGCAGCGGTCAGTGCGTCGGCTGGGTCTCGGCCTCGATGAGCGCTGCGAGCGCGGCGTCGGACACGACGGCGCTGCGGAGATCGAGCAGGAAGTCCATGAGCTCGGAAGCGGCGATCAGGTCACGACTCGAAAAACGCTCGAGCGCTTCGTCGATGATACTGACGACCCCGGCCTGGTCCATCTCGCTCCTCCTGGCGTCTCGTAGAGACAGCCTATCCGGCTCGACCCAACGACAGACGCAACATCCCGACCCAAATCTCGATCCAATTGCTCAACACTGGGTTCGGCCTGCTCGTTCCCGATCCGTAGCCGAATACCGCGCGATGTGACGGAGGTCCTGAATCGGACCCTGCGCTCCCACGGCGGTCCGGCTACGCCTTTGCCTCGTCCATCCCCTGCTGGAGGGTGTTCCAGGCGAGCGTGGCGCATTTGATCCGCACAGGAAACTTTACGACGCCTTGCAGGGCTTCGAGGTCACCGAGACGGACGCCTTCGAGGTCCGCGGCGAGATCGCTGCCGTCCCCCTCGCCTTCGAGCTTCGACTCGTGGATCGACATGAGCGCCTTGAACGCGCGGATGAGCCTGCGCACCTCGTCGAGCGACTTGCCTCGCACCGCTGCACTCATCATCGACGTCGATGCCTGGCTGATCGAACAGCCTTGACCCTCGATCTTGATGTCGCGCACGGTCTCGCCGTCGTCGTCGATGTCGAGGTACAGGACGACCTCGTCACCGCACAACGGATTGAAGCCTTCGACTTTGTATGCGGGAGGCACCGGGAGCTCGCCCCGATTACGCGGCGAACGGTAGTGATCGAGGATGATCTCCCGATAGAGGTCTTCGAGCCCGGCCACGTCACAGATCCTACGACGACTCAGATCTCGAAGAACTTTTGGGCTTTGGCCAGCGCTTCGACGAGGGCGTCGACGTCGGCCTCGTCGTTGTAAACGTAGAACGACGCGCGGCTCGTCGCCGGCACGCCGAGCTGACGCATGAGCGGCTTGGCGCAGTGGTGCCCGGCGCGTACGCACACGGCATCCTCGTCGAGGACCTGACTGATGTCATGGGCGTGGATTCCCTCGAACAGGAACGAGACCGCACCGCCTCGTTGCGTCACATCGAGCGGGCCGTAGATTCGCAGCGATTCGTCGAACCGGTCGCGCAGCGCGCCCAGCGCATACTCCGTGAGCTGCATCTCGTGCGCACGGACGGCCTCCATCCCGAGGTTCGTCAGGTAGTCGACCGCTGCGCCGAAGCCGATCGCCTCGACGATCGGCATGGTGCCCGCCTCGAACTTCCACGGCACGTCGTTGGGCGTGAACCCGTCGAGCCGCACGTCGCGGATCATCTCTCCGCCACCGAGGAACGGGGGCATCTCCTCGAGCAGCTCCCGGCGGGCCCACAGGGCGCCGATGCCGGTCGGGCCGAGCAGCTTGTGCGCAGAAAAGGCGACGAAGTCGGCGTCCCACTCCCGGACGTCGGTCGCGACGTGCGGCACGTACTGGCACGCGTCGACGAGCACGTGCGCGCCCGCGGCCCGTGCGGTGCGCGTGAGCGTACGGACGTCGTTGATCGTGCCGAGCACGTTCGACATCGCGCTGATCGCGAGGAGCTTGGCACCGTCGAGGAGCTCGTCGACCTTCGACATGTCGAGCAAGTAGTCGTTCGTGAGCGGAATCCACCGCAGCTGCACACCGCGCTCGGCGGCGAGGATGTGCCACGGCACCACGTTGGCGTGGTGCTCCAAGTGCGAGAGCACGATCACGTCACCCTCGCGGAGGTTCGCGCGCGCCCAGGAGTATGCAACGAGGTTGATGCTCTCGGTCGCATTGCGCGTGAAGATGATCTCCTCGGTCGAATGCGCGTTGACGAACCGGGCGACCTTGCGGCGGGCACCCTCGTAGGCCGCCGTCGCCTGCTCCGCGATCGCATACACGCCCCGATGGATGTTCGCGTAGTGCGTGCGGTACATGTCGTCCATGGCGTCGAGCACCGCGTTTGGCTTCTGCGACGACGATGCGGAGTCGAGGTACACGAGGCGTTTGCCGTTGATCTCGCGCGCGAGGATCGGGAAGTCCTGCTTGATCGCGGTCACGTCCAGCGTGGGCATCTACGCCGCCCGTTGCCGGAAGGCGTCGAAACCGCGCGCCTCCACTTCACGGGCGAGCTCGGGGCCGCCGGTCGCGACGATGCGGCCGTCGACGAGCACGTGCACGACCTCCGGCACGAGATGCTCGAGCAGACGTTGATAGTGCGTGATCGCGAGGATGCCGAGGTGCGAGCGCTCCTTGCGGACGGCGTCGATGCCGGCGGCGACCTCGCGCAGCGCATCGATGTCGAGGCCGGAATCCGTCTCGTCGAGCACCGCGATGTCGGGTTCCATCAGCGCCATCTGCAAGACCTCGTTCCGCTTCTTCTCACCGCCCGAGAAACCCTCGTTGAGATACCGCTCGGTGAAGCGGGTGTCCATGCCGAGCCGCTTCGTCCAGTCGAGGAGCTTCATCCGCACCTCGAGGACCGAGAAGTCGTCGATCCCCTTCCGGCGGGCCATCGCCTGGCGCAGGAAGTTGAGGACCGAGACCCCGGGGATCTCTTCGGGGTGCTGGAAGCCGAGGAACAGGCCGCGGGCCGCCCGCTGGTCGGTGGGGAGATGCGTGATGTCCTCGCCGGCGAGCAGGATCCGGCCGGCCGTGACCTCGTAGGCGGGGTTCGCGAGCAGCGTCTGGGCGAGGGTCGACTTGCCCGACCCGTTCGGGCCCATCAGCGCGTGCAGGGTGCCGGGCTCCACGGCGAGCGAGACGCCGCGCAGGATCTCACGATGCTCGACCGCGACGTGGAGGTCGTCGATCTCGAGGCCGGGTCGGCCGGGCGCGTCGGGCGAGGCGGGCTGGGACATCGGGGTCATTGTAATAACACTACGCAGGTAGTGGAAATCCCCACTCCCGAAATCCCGGCCCCGCGATGGCGGCGCTCACGGGCCGGCCTGCACCTCGTCGTAGACCGCTTCGTACCCTCGCACCATCGCCGGCCCCGAGAATCGCTCCTCGACCCGGCGCCGGCAGTCCGCCGGGGACAGGTCGGCGACATGGGCGAGGGCTTCGACCAGGTCGTCCTCGCCGTCCCGCCGGTAGCCCGTGACCCCGTCGTCGACGACCTCCGGCGCCGCGCCCCAGTTCGTGGTCACGACGGGCGTGCCGCACGCCATCGCCTCGACCATGACCAAGCCGAACGGCTCGGGCCAGCGGATCGGGAACACCATCGCCCGCGCTCGGCCCAGCAGGTCGACCTTGAGCTCGTGAGAGACGGTCTGGTGGAGCTCGATGTCGCTCGCGAGCAGCGGTCGGATCTCGCGCTCGAAGTACTCCTGCTCGGGCGGCTCATTGCGCTTGAGGATCATGTGCAACGGGAGTCCCGCGCGCCGCGCGATCGTGATCGCCTCTTTCGGGCCCTTGTCGGGGTTCGCGCGCCCGATGTAGATGAGGAAATCGTCCTTGTCCTCGCGATAGGGATACAGGGCGAGATCGATGCCGTTGTGCACCATGCCGGCGTACGGCACGGCCGAGTTGTCGGCGCGTTGCGCGTCGCTGATGGCGACCAGGTGCACATGGTGGGCCGTCACGCTGTAGAAGCGCCGCGTCTGTTCGGTCCACGGCCCGTGGAGGGTGTGTACGACCGGAGGATCGTTCCGGAGGAGGGCGCCGCAGACCGGCCCGACGATCGCGGCGTGATCGTGCACCACGTCCACGTCGCCGATCTGCAGGTACGACGACAGCGCATGGAAGCCGTCGTACCAGGGGTTGCCCATCTCCCCGGGATCGGGCGGCTCGTCCATCGGTGTGACGAGTCGCGCCTTGGTGTCGGAACCGCCGCTCGCGAACAGCGTGACATCGTGGCCGGACTCGACGAGGCCCTCGACCAGCAGCGAGACCACGAGCTCGATGCCGCCGTAACCGGGCGGTGGCACCGGATACCACACAGGGGCAACGACCGCGATTCGCATCGTCATCCGACACTAATCCCGGCACCGGGCGTGCCGAGCCGGGAAGGTGTCCGGACTTCGAGCACTAGGTTGCCCGGATGCCCGACCCGTGGACGTCGAGCGCGAGCGCAAGCCTCGCGAGCGCCGACGGCATCGTCACGCTCGTCGAAGGCTCCGCGTTCTGCATCTCGAACCGGTCGGGCGAGATCGATCCCGTGCACCCGCAAGGCCTGTTCTTCCGCGACACCCGCTTCTTGTCGCAGATGCATCTCTTGCTCAACGGCGCGACCCCCGAGCCGCTTGCCGCGACGGCTGCGGATCCGTTCAGCGGGGTGTTCGTGCTGCGCGGGCTCCCGGCGCAGGGCCACGCGGATTCGCACCTGGTGGTGCACCGCCGCCGGTACGTCGGCCGGGGCATGCGGGAGGACCTCGAGATCGAGAACTTCGGCGAGGAAGCCGCGTTTTGTTCGGTGGAGGTGCTGCTCGGTGCCGACTTCGCCGATCTGTTCGAGGTCAAGGAAGGCCGGGTCGCCAAACAGGGCGAGCTCAGCGTGGAGGCCGAGGGCACGCGCCTGACCTTCAGGTACAAGCGCCACTCGTTCGTGCGCGCCACGCACATCGACTTCAGTGAACCGCCGCGCTTCATCGGTCCTCATGTCATGTACGAGACCGTCGTGCCACCCCGCGGCCGTTGGTCGACATGCATCGAGGTGACGCCGGTGATCGGCGAGCTCGAGGTGACGCCGCGCTACCAGTGCGGACACCCGGTCGAGCGGTCGACGCCCGTCGCGCGGCTGGAGGAGTGGAAGGCGCGGATGCCGGTGGTGTCCGCCGACCATGACCAGTTCCGTTCGTTGCTCGAACGCTCGACCCAGGACCTTGCCGGCCTGCGGATCTTCGACCCCGAGTTCCCCGACCGGGCGGTCGTGGCCGCGGGCGCGCCGTGGTTCATGACGCTGTTCGGACGCGACTCGCTGATCACGTCGTGGATGACGATGCTCGTAGACCCCGACCTCGCGCTCGGGACGTTGCAGACGCTCGCCCGCTTCCAGGGCAAGGAGGTCGACCCGCGCACCGAGGAGGAGCCGGGCCGCATCCTGCACGAGATGCGCTTCGGCGAGTCGGCGTCGCTCGCGCTCGGCGGCGGGCGCGTGTACTACGGGACCGTCGACGCCACGCCCCTGTTCGTCATGCTCGTCGGCGAGCTGTCCAGGTGGGGCAGCCGGCGCGACGAGGTCGACGCGCTCCTGCCGGCTGCCGACGCCGCGTTGCAGTGGATCATCGATTACGGCGACAAGGACGGCGACGGCTACGTCGAGTACCAGCGTACGACCGACCGGGGCTTGCAGAACCAGGGCTGGAAGGACTCGTGGGACTCGATGCGGTCCCGCGACGGTTCGCTCGCACCGACGCCCATCGCGTTGTGCGAGGTGCAGGGCTACGTCTACGCCGCGCTCATCGCCCGGAGCCACTGCGCGACGGAGGCCGGCGATGAGGAGCTCGCGGCCTCGCTCGACGAGCGAGCCGATCAGCTCAAGCGGAGGTTCAACGAGGACTTCTGGGTCGAGACCGACGACGGTGGCTACTTCGCGATGGGCCTCGATCGTGACAAGTTGCCGATCGACGGCATCGGATCGAACCAGGGCCACTGTCTGTGGACGGGCATCGTCGACGAGGAGAAAGCACCGCTGGTCGCACGCTGCTTGATGTCCCCCGGCATGTTCAGCGGATGGGGAATCCGCACACTGTCGAGCGACAACCTCGGCTACAACCCGATTTCGTATCACTGCGGCAGCGTCTGGCCGCACGACAATGCCTTGTGCGCCGCCGGGCTCATGCGCTACGGCTTCGTCGAGGAAGCCCATCGCGTGATGCGCGGCATGGTCGACGCGGCCCCGTGGTTCGGTGACCTCCTTCCGGAGTTGTTCGCCGGCATGCCGCGCGCGGGGTTGGGGTTCCCCGTCAGCTACCCGACGTCGTGCTCGCCCCAGGCGTGGGCGGCGGCCTCGCCCCTCCTTTTTCTTCGCACGCTGCTGCGCTTCGAGCCCGACATACGCCGCTCGTCGCTCCACCTCGCGCCGGCGGTGGCCGACTGGATCGGCACGCTGAGCCTCGAGCGCATCCCGATCATGGGCGGCCACCTCGGCATCGAGGTACAGGGGGAGATCGTCCGCGTGGTCGACGTGCCCGAAGGTCTGAAGATCGTCTCGGATCCCCGGCTACCGACGCGTCCGTAGTCGCGAGAGGGAAAGGGCGAAGTCGCCGGCTTCGTCGGTCCACCACTCGACCAGCTGCAGCCCGGCCGCCCGCAACTCGGCGTCGATGCCTTCCCGCCGGAATTTGGCGCTCACCTCTGTGCGCATCTCCTCCCCGGGCGCGAATCGCACGTCGAGATCGAGGACACCGACAGATACCGTCTGGTCGCGTGTCGAGCGCAGCCGCATCTCGATCCACTCGCGCTCGCGGTCGAACACCGCGACGTGCTCGAACGTGTCGACGTCGAAGTCGGCGTCGAGCTCGCGGTTCATCACGTGCAGCACATTCTTGTTGAACTCCGCGGTCACACCGCGGGCGTCGTCGTATGCCGCCTCGAGCCTCGAGACGTCCTTGACGAGGTCGGTACCGAGCAGGAAGTGGTCGTCGGGACCGAGCATGGCCGCGATGTCGTCGAGGAACCGTGCACGCGCGTCCGGCAGCAGATTGCCGATCGTGCCACCGAGGAAGGCGACGAGCCGCCGCCCGGCCGGCGGGATGTTGTGGAGGTCGCGCGTGAAGTCACCGACGACCGGTTGCACGTCGACGCCGGGATACTCCCGCTCGACCGCGGCGGCCGCGTCGTGCAACGTCTGCTTGCTGACGTCGAACGACACGAACCGCGTGAGCAATCGCGCCCCGCGCATGGCGTCGAGCAACAACCGCGTCTTTTCCGAGGTCCCGGAGCCGAGCTCGACGAGCGTGTCGGCGCCGGCCCGGGCAACGATCTCGGGTGCGCGTTCGAGGAGGATCTCCCGCTCGCGCCGCGTCGGGTAGTACTCGTCGAGGCGCGTGATCTCCTCGAAGAGCGCCGAGCCGCGATCGTCGTAGAACCATTTCGGTGGGATGTCCTTGGGCGTGCACGTGAGCCCGAGTCGCGCGTCTTCCTCGAGCGAGGTCATGTCGCGTCCGCCGCCAGCCGCACGCCTCCGTACATCCAACGACTCGCGGGTGGGAAGAAGTTGCGGTAGGTCGGACGAGTGTGACCGGGTGAGGTGATGCGGGCCCCACCGCGCAGCGTCATCTGCCCGCTCATGAACTTGCCGTTGTACTCGCCCACCGCGCCGGGCGCGGGCTTGAACCGGGGATATGGAAGGTATGCGCTCGCCGTCCACTGCCAGGCGACATCGTCGAGCTCGTACAGCGTTCCCGGAGCCAACGAGCACACCGCGTGCTCCCACTCGAACTCCGTGGGCAGCCGGAGTCCTCGCCAGTTCGCGTACGCGTCGGCCTCGTAATGGCTGACGTGCACGACGGGCTCGTTCGGATCGAGCGGACGCCGCCCGGCCAGGGTAAAGGCCGTCCAGCCGTCGGTACCGTCGTCGCGCCAGTAGAGCGGCGCTTCCCATCCTTGTTGCTGCACTGCGAGCCAGCCGTCCGAGAGCCAGAGGGACGGCGAGGAATATCCGCCGTCGGCGATGAACTCGAGCCACTCGCCGGCCGTGACGAGTCGGTCCTGGAGACGGAACGGCTCGAGGTGCACGACGTGGCGTGGTTCCTCGTTGTCGAACGCGAAGCCGTCTCCGTCGTGGCCGATCTCGACGTCCCCGCCGGTGACGGCGACGAACGCCGGCGGCGCCGTGCGTTGCTGCACCGGCCGCTCGTCCGTGTACGCGGGGTCGGTCGGATTGCAGTGCAACACGTGCTTGATGTCCATCAGCAACAGCTCTTGGTGCTGCTGCTCGTGGTGCAACCCGAGCTCGATCAACGCGGTCGCATCGTCGGGGCACGTGTCGATCAGCTTGTGCATGGCGTCGTCGACGTGCGCGCGGTAGCGAGCGATGTCGCCGGCCGACGGGCGGGAGAGGAGTCCTCGATGGGGCCGCGGATGCCGGGGCCCGACCGCCTCGTAGTACGAGTTGAAGAGGAACCCGTAGTCGGGATCGAACGGGGTGTACCCGTCGAGGCGGGGTCCGAGGAGGAAGGTCTCGAAGAACCAGGTCGTGTGCGCCCGGTGCCATTTCGTCGGGCTGACGTCCGGCATCGACTGGACGAGTTGGTCTTCGGGGGAGAGCGGTGCGGCGAGGGCTTCGGTCAGGTCACGGACACGGCGAAAGTCGTCGTGCAACGTGGCGCGGTCGGCTGCGGTGGCGAGGGCGGTCACAGATCGACCAAGCCGAAACAGGCCGCGACCCACGCGGAGTTACGGACGGGAGCTTTCCATTCGACGACGATGATCATCGGGATCCCCCTTCGTGCGAGCGGACGATGTCAGCTGTCGTGCAACGACGCGCGGAGCGCGCGGTGGATGGTGGACGGGCCCACGGTACCCAGGAACGCGTCGTCATCGAGCACCGCGACCCATCCGTCCTCGGTCAGCAACGATCGAGCCAGAGCCGTCTCCAGGGAATCGGCCACGTCGACCCACGCCTCCACCCGCACGACCCGGCCGGTCACCTGCCCGTCGCCCTCGGCGTCCTGCGCGCGCAGTCGACCGCGCAGCGAGCCATCGACGTCGACGACCGGCAGCGATGCCGCGTGTGTGGCCTGCAGGAGCGCGCTCGCGTGCGCGAGCGGGTCCGTGGGCGCAATCGTCGGCGGGTGCTCGAGCAGCGCCCGGTCGATCGGCGTCACCTTCAGGCGCTTCAGCGCCCGGTCACTGCCGACGAAGCTCTCCACGAACGGCGTCGCGGGTGCACCCAGGAGCTGCGCGGGCGTGTCGTGCTGCTCGACGACGCCGCCGATGTTCAAGAGCGCGATGCGGTCCCCGAGCTTCACGGCTTCGTCGATGTCGTGCGTCACGAACACCACGGTCTTGCGCAGCTCGGATTGCAGGCGGAGGAATTCGTCCTGCAGCCGGCTGCGGGTCACGGGATCGATCGCGCCGAAAGGTTCGTCCATCAGCAACACCGGCGGATCGGCGGCCAGTGCGCGTGCGACGCCGACCCGTTGCTGCTGCCCACCCGACAGCTGGTTGGGATAACGATCGCCGTACTCGCCGGGGTCGAGGCCGACGAGCGCGAGCAGCTCTTTGACCCGCGCGTCGATCCGATCGTGGTCCCAGCCGAGCAGACGCGGCACCGTCGCCACGTTGTGCGCGATCGTCTGGTGCGGGAAGAGGCCGACCTGCTGGATGACGTAGCCCATGCGTCGCCGCAGCTGCACCGGATCGCCCCGCGTGACGTCCTCGCCGTCGAGCACGATCCGGCCGCTCGTCGGCTCGATGAGGCGATTGATCATGCGGAGGATCGTCGTCTTGCCGCAACCCGACGGACCGACGAGCACGGCAACCTCGCCTTCGAAGAAGTCGAGCGTGAGGTCGCGCACAGCCACAGTGCCGTTGGGATACTGCTTGCGCACGGACTCGAGTCGGATCACAGCCTCATGGCTCCCTCGCTCGTCGCTCCGCCGCGGCCGCGGTGTGCCCGCAGGGTCTCCGCATGCAAACACCCCGAGCACCCCTCGGCACGCGGTCCTATGATCCTCCGACCCCTGGGGAGGACGAGTGCTCGCAGCCTACGACGGCCACGTGTTGGTCGACTGGAGCTGGGTCGCCGACCACGGTGACGAGATCGTCTCGCGTCTCCGCGAGCACGCCGTGCTGTTGGGTTGGTCGATGGTGCTCGCGCTGCTCTTCGCCATCCCTCTCGCGCTGGTGTCGGTCGGTCGCCGGCGCGTGTACGGGACCGTGCTCGCCACCACCGGGATCCTGTACACGATCCCTTCGCTCGCGGCGTTCTCGTTGCTGTTGCCGTACACAGGCCAATCTCGGCTGACCGCGATCATTCCGCTCGCCGCGTACAGCCTGCTCATTCTCGTGCGGAACATCGTGACCGGATTGGAGCACGTTCCCACCGAGGTGCAGGACGCCGCCACCGGCTTGGGATACTCCCGCCGCCGCAAGTTGTGGCAGGTCGACGTGCCGCTCGCGCTCCCGACCATCGTCGCCGGCATTCGCATCGCGGTCGTGACGACGATCGGATTGATCTCGGTGAGCGCGCTAATCGGTCAGGGCGGCCTCGGCGCGCTCATGACCGACGGTTTCGAGAAGGACTTCTATACGCCGCTGGTCGTGGGTGTCGTGCTCACGGTCATGTTCGCGTTCGCTGCGGACGCGCTGTTGCTCGCGACGCAGAAGCTGCTGACACCGTGGGCACGCAGATCGGCGACGCGGTGAGCGCGCTCGCCACGAGCTACTTCGGCTCGGTGCTCGACTGGCTGGGCGACGGCGCGAACTGGCGCGGGACCGAAGGCATCCCGCACCGCTTCGTCGAGCACATCCAGATCTCGCTCGTGTCGTTGGTGTTCGCGATCCTCATCTCGGTGCCGATCGGCCTGTTCTTCGGGCACCTCCGGAAGGGCGGGTTCGTCGTCGTCAACATCGCCAACCTCGGCCGCGCGATCCCCAGCTTCTCGATCCTGTTGCTGGCCGTGCTCCTCTGGGGAATCGGCAACCCGCCGCGGGTCCTGACGTCGATCGGGATCGTCTCGTTTCCGGCGTTTCTCGCGCTCGTGGCGCTCGCGATCCCGCCCGTGCTCACGAACACATATGTCGGCGTGAGCGAGGTCGACGACAACGTGCGGGACGCCGCGCGGGGCATGGGCATGAACGACCGTCAGGTGGTCCAACGGGTGGAGTTCCCCCTCGCGACGCCGTTCATCATGGCGGGCATCCGCACGAGCGGGGTCGCGGTCGTCGCGACGGCCACGTTGCTCGCATACGTCGGTGGCGGCGGCCTGGGCCGCTTCATCATCGACGGCGCCGCCATCGACTATCAAGATCCGCGTATCTTTGCGGGCGCATTGTTCGTCGCGGTGCTGTCGGTCATCACGGAGCTGTCGCTCGCGTCGGTGCAGCGGCTCGTCGTTCCGAGGGCGCTGCGCCACGTCGAGATCGAGGTCGACCGGACACCGCTGTCCCCGCCGGCCATGCCCCTCTAGCTGTAATGCCCACGGACGTTGTTGAGGGGATCCGCTGAGAGAAGGGCCTCCGCGAGTAGGTGTGGAGCTGCTGAAGCATCACACCGATCTCGGGAGGCCCTCTTGAAGTATCACGCTAACGCGAAGTTGACCGTGC
>JBBQXS010000077.1:0-15955 GCA_038209365.1 Acidimicrobiia bacterium
GTTCCACCTCACCGGCGGTAATCGCAACGACGCGCTCATCGGGACCGGCACCCCGACCGGATCCGGCCACTGGACCTACAACTGGAATACCACCACCGTCCCCAACGGCGCCTACACACTCAACAGCGTCGCTTCCGACCCCGCCGGCAACATCGGACGCAGCACCGGGATCAGCATCACCGTCCACAACTAGTCTCCTGCGTCAGCGCTCCTGAGCCTCGGCGGTCTGCCGGTCAGCTTCGAGTTGGCTGGTCTTGGCCATACCGCGAGTTTCTCCGGCCTGGCGACGCCGTTCCTCGGTCTTGGCCTGCGACCGACGCTTCCAGGCAACCACGAGCCCGGCGCTGACCAGTATCGCAACGACGACGATGATCACAATCACGGCTGTCATGCTGTAGTCATCCCCTCACGAAACTTGTGGGTGCCGAAAACTCGATCGTGCCGCTGACCTGGGTTTTTAGCGCCGTCACGTAGGCCAAACCGGACACGCTGCGTGGATTTCGGGGCCGCGACCCGAAGCAGGTGCTGAACATCTTTTCCCCGCGAACTCCTTGACGGGCGACAGCGCCTACCGACTGCGACGCATTGACCTTGCCCAGGCCTCGACTTCCGATCGAAGCCAGAGCTTGCACCGCCCGCGTCCCATGTCCACGACCGGACGCGGCATATCTGGATAGCGCCGTTGGCATGCGCTGGGCGAGTTTGAGCACGTCGGCGGGCTCTGTTGCGTTGAGTCGGACTGACCCGCGCCGGAACGCTCTCGCGGCTTGTCTTGGTTAGATGGTGCGGGCGAGTTCGGTGAAGGCGGCAGCGACGCGACGATGCATACGCGTCTCGATGCCGAGCTCGTGGTGACCGCGACGGATGTTGCATCATCGCATGACCACGCATGACGACACTCGCGGTTCGGTCGCGTTTGAGTCCGCGCATCGGTCGTAGCCGTGCTTTGAGTCGGCCGTGATCGGCCTCGATCCGGTTGTTCGCGTACTGGGCGGTGTGATGGAACGTGTCGGGCATGAGTTCGCGAAGCGCTCGTGCGCGCGCAGGTGCCCGATCGGTCACAACCTCGCCCGGCTCGCCGTGCGCGCCGATCGCCGTTACGAAGAACCGGCGCGCGGCTCTGATATCGCGACGGGCAGAGACGTACACGTCGATGATCTGGCCGTACTGGTCGATCGCCCGGTACACGTACCGCCACCGGCGGGCGACCTTCACATACGTCTCGTCCACAAACCAACGATTCCCGACGACATAACGGCACGGCCGTGCCGCGTCGACCAACAGCGGGGTGAAGCGCTGCACCCACCGGAGGACCGTCACGTGATCGACTTCGATGCCCGCTCGACCAACAGCTCCTCCACGTCGCGATACGACAGGCCGTACCGCAAATACCAACGCACCGCGAGCACGATGATCTCCGGCGGGAACCGAAACCCGGCGAACGCCGAAGATGCCGGCAGATTCGGACGGCAAGCGTGGCGACGCGTCATCCCGCCACTCTCGCTCACCCCGGGCTCAATGCAACAATGCCGATCCTGGTTGTACCTGTCCTCTAAAGGGCGCCTCCAGACGTTGGAGTCAGTATGCCGCTGAATGCGAGGCGCAGTTGGGCGTCCGACCTCGACTTCGAGGCCTGGTTCGATGACATGCGCGCGCAGGCCGTTCGCGTCGCCCGCCGCATTGCGGGCGACCGAGCAGACGCCTATGACTTGGTGGCGGAGGCGTTTGCTCGCGCGTTGGCCCGATGGGACAAGGTGCGGGACTTGCCGTACCGGGATGCATGGCTTTTGAGAACCGTGGCCAACCTCGCGCTCGACGCAGTTCGTCGCAAGCGCCCACGCGTGGAAGCGCCGACGCCGGTCGAGGCGATGGATGTAGCGGCGCTGCGGCTGACGCTTTCGCACGCGCTCGAAACACTGCCCCGCCGTCAGAGGGAGGCGATCGTGTTGCGCTATCTCGCCGACCTCAGTGAGAACGAAGTGGCAGCGACCCTGTCGGTCTCGCCCGGGACCGTCAAGACGCACGTGAAGCGTGGCCTCGCGTCCCTTCGTGGCCGGCTGTCATCCCCTTTCGAGGAGTTAATCGCCAATGTCGACTGAGCCCACTCGAGACGAACTGCTGGCGCGAATTGTGGCCAAGGCGCAGCGCATTCGGCGGCGGCGTGCACAGATGGGAGCGGCGGGCGTCATCTGCATGGTCGCGGCTGCGCTCGTCGTGCCGGCGTGGATGGGTGTGGCCCGGCGCGACCACAAAACAACTGGGATCGTCGCGAACCCACCCTCGGTCGTCGCGCCTTCGACAACGACCACCACGATGCCGCATACGACGACCACCGCGGTCCCGGGCGCCCCGCCCCGCCAGGCGGTGGCGGTGGTGAACGGTCGCTTGGCGCTGGTATCGACCGCCACGGGGCGCATCGAGCGCTACATCACAGAGGCGTTGCCCGGAGGAGGCGCCTCGGACCCGACGCTGACGCCCGACGGCACAACGGTTTACTTCAGCCGTGGAGACGGTACGTGCGCGGCCCACCTCGCGTCCGTGTCACTCGACGGCGGGCCCGAGCAGATCGTCGTTGCGAGCAGAGACAACTCGGTGAACAGTGCCCCCTCCCTCAGCGCCGACGGTCGGTGGCTCACGTACCGGCACAGCCTGTGCAACCTTCAAGCGGGGGCACCCGGACGAGACAGCGTTGTCATCCGCGACCTCACGACGCGACAGGAGCGGCGGATCGAACTCGACCCCGAACAGGGCGTTGTTCCCCAGCGAGCATTGAACTCCGACGGTACGCGCGTGCTGACCGAGTCGCTCGGCTTCTTCTCAGTCAGAGACGTGGGCAGCGGAAAGAGCCTGCTGGTCGTCGACGATGCGAACTACTGCTTCCGTTCGCCAACTTGGGTGGATGACACATCGATCGCCCTGATCGATACCTGCACGCCAGGAAAGGCGGCGCTCGTCCGGATCGACCCGGCGACTGGTAAGCATTTGTCCGACGTACCTCTCTTCTCAGCCAAGTCGTCTCAGATCCTCTTCGAGCGACACGGCCAGCACCTTCTTCTGGGCTTGACCGAGGAGTCGGGTCGGTCGACGTACTTCCTCGTCGACGGGACGCGTACGCGCCGCTTGGGAGCGTTCGACGGCATCACCTGGTAGGCACACATGCGGACACGGCAGGTTTCTTGCACAATCGTTGGGTTTCTCGGGTCGTCCCTTCGCCCAGCTCAGCTGACCGTAGGACACGCAGGGGCACTGTTGCATCGGGCCGGGGTGGGCGAGAGTGTCGGATGCCCCGTAGCCGCTGTTTTCCGTCCTTGCCTGGTTGCCGGCTCGGCGTTCAAGGGTTTCCGGTTCCCGCCCGAGATCATCGTGCTCGCAGTCCGTTGGTACCTGCGGTACGGGATCTCGTTCCGCGACGTCGAAGAGCTGCTGGCGGAGCGTGGGATCGAGGTCGATCACGTCACCGTGTATCGGTGGGTGCAGCGCTTCACCCCGCTGCTCGCGGAAGCGGCGCGGCCGTCCCGCCATGCGGTAGGTGGCCGTTGGTTCGTGGACGAGACTTATGTGAAGGTGTCGTGCCGGTGGCGGTACGTGTACCGGGCGATCGACCAGTACGGCCAGATTATCGACGTGTACGTCTCGCCTCGACGGGACCTCCGGGCGGCTC
This sequence comes from Acidimicrobiia bacterium, assembly GCA_038209365.1. Classification (GTDB taxonomy): domain Bacteria; phylum Actinomycetota; class Acidimicrobiia; order IMCC26256; family PALSA-610; genus DASQHW01. The sequence continues at coordinate 3,662 of JBBQXS010000077.1, forward strand.
GACGGTTCTTCGCGTCGACGCTCGCTGCGCATGGCGAGCCAGAAGAGATCGTGACCGATCGAGCACCTGCGCTGGCCCGAGCGATCCTGGAACTGATGCCCGGCGCGTTCCATAACACCGCCCAGTATGCGAACAATCGGATCGAAGCCGATCACGGTCGGCTCAAGTCCCGCCTGCGACCAATGCGCGGCCTCAAACGCGACGGGACCGCCAGTGTCATCATGCGCGGTCACGCGTTGATGCAGAACATGCGCCGGGGCCACTACGAACTCGGTGTCGAAGCGCGTACGCATCGTCGGATCGTGGTGGCGTTCACCGAACTCGCGCAGACGATCTAACCCGAGAGAATCGGTGACAGCGTTCCCGCGCGGACCGTCCCGACTCAACGCAACAGAGCCTGACGCTACCGATCGGCCGCCCGATCTCGACCAACAATGCCGTCGAACACACATCGCGTCACTGTCCCCCACCCACAAATCACCGCGATCAACAACCCGATCGCGTTTTCGGCACCCACAGGCGACCGGATTGCCGCCAACAACCAATGACATCACGACCGGTTACACAAAAAAATCGGACAGTCCCGACAGGCCCGCGAACGGTCATCGAGCGTCGCATTGGGCGAGCAGGTTCACGATCGCGGAGGAGACTATTGGAGGTGTCGTGCGGGTGGCGTGGTGAGTTTGACGCGGATGTGGGAGTGCACGTCGGGACGTTCGAGTGTTTCGCGCAGGTGGGGGAGGGTGCGGAGCCGGACTGCGTCGCGGAGTAGGTCGATTTGGGTGTCGTCGCTGAGGTCGACGTCGAGGAGGACTTCGATGGGGTGTCCGTCGTCGAGGAGTGTGACGGTTGCGTGTTGCACGCCGGGTTCGCGGTTGAGGTCTTCGGCGATTGCGCGTGTCAGGGCGTTGGTGGTGACGGAGATGTGATCTTCTGGGCTCGGTGCTGGGAGGTGCAGTCGTCGTACCGAGGTCTGGGGTCGCAATTCGGCGAGGAGCCACCGAAGCGCGAGGTATGCGAGGAGGAGTGCGACGATCGCGACGACCGGCCAGAACCAGCTGTCGTTGCGGCCGACCCAGCGACGGACGTCGTCGAGTAAGAGTGGTTCGTGGGCGGGCGCGTCACCGAAGGCGCCGTAGCTGCGCAAGAGTCCGTATGTCGCGGCCGCGATGAGCAAGGTAGCGATAATGCTCAGCGTCACGCGGTTGCGCCGGTCGGGTGCGTTCATCGGCGGTTGCGGTGCTTGAGTTGCACCCGGACGTCGCGGGTCTGGTTTGGTTGGAGTCGATGGTGTGCGTTCCGCACGGCGTCGGTGACGACGCCAGCAAGGTCTCCGGGATCGCGTCGGTGGGAGTGGGCCTTTACGGCGACGGTGGTCTTGCCGAGGCGGGTGGAGGCGCGGTCGACGCCGTCGATGCGCGTTGCGGCGCGCGCCAGGGTCGACTCGACACTCTTGCGTCCGATGACGAGCTCGCCGTCGTTGTCGGATCGGAACGGCAGCGTCGCGGGTCGGCGCGGGACGATCTGCAAGCCAACGAGCGCCACCCCGGCGGCTCCGATTGCGGCAAACAGCCACCGGACCGACGCTGTGGCCCAGTCGTGTTGCCGGGCGTCTCGATACCAGGCGTCCCAGGGGATGATCCACGGGTCGCGTCCGGCGAGACCGAGCACGATCTCCACGGCTACCAAAACGCCGCCGACGAGGAACGCGAGCGCCACCAACGCGGCGACGATCCGGTTGACGGTCCTCACGTCGTGGCTCCGCTCACTCGACCCGCCCCTGCGGCCGGGCGCGGGGCACGAACCCCACGACGTTGATCTCGACGCGGGTCACCTTCATGCCCGTCAACGCGCGCACCCGCCGCGCCACGATCGCCCGCAGATCCGCGCTGGCGGCACCCACGGGCACCGGGTAGTGCATCGCCACCTCGATCGCGAGCGCGACCGTGTCGTCGTCGACGTCGGCCGTGACCTGGGGCAGGTCGAGCGCGGTACCGATGAGACGGGCCACGCCCGTCCGGGGTGGCGGGAAGACGTCAGGAAGGTCGCCGGCCACTTTGCCGGCGATGCGTTCCACAACTCGCGGCGAGATCTCGGTCACCCCGCGAACCTCTGTGAGATCCACGCCCGCGGTCGTGAACGTCATTGCCGGCGTCTCGATTGACGGTTGGTCAAGGCGTCGAGGTCGATCTCACCTTCCACGATCTTCATGACGATGAACCCGATCGCGCCAAACAGTGCAACGATCAACATGTCGCCGAAGTTCCCGACGATCAACGCGAAACCCAAGATCAGTCCGACGAACAAGCCAGTCACGGTCGGCGTCACAGTGCATCCCTCCGGTACGACATCAATGAACACGCGGTGGGCGATGCCGCCGGCGCCACCACTCCAACGGAATCGCCAGACCTCTCGCACGCCGGTAGAACACGACATTCGGCGCAGGCGAGTTCTCCGCGCCGGTCAGCTTGCGGTACGCCTCGAGTCCCCGGCGGAACGTCGCCAGATCGCCGCCGAGATCAGGGTGGTGCGCACGCGCGAAACGCCGAAACGCAGCCTTCAAGCGTACCGGCGCGTCGTCCGGCGCCGTCCCGAGTACCTCGTGCGCCCAGTCGGTCATGAACCCTCGCCTCGCGCCGTACGCGCAGGGACCGGATCTTCAAGGTCCTCGACATAGACCGACACAGGCAGCGACGTGTGCACAGCCAGTGCCGTGCGGACCTCGCGGGCAAGGTGCGGGACGGTCGCGTCCCAACGGCCAACGACATGAACCTCGACCTGCCCGTCGGCGATGCGTAGGCCCTCGACACGGTCGTTACGCAGATATGTGGCGATGGTGCCGCTCGACAAGCACGCGACCGACGGACACACCTCAACGGCACGGGCCCACGCCGCGACATCGGGGTCGGTCATTGGACTCTCGGCTCGCTTTCCATTTCTTCGCCCAACCACACGTCGTCGACGGAAATGTTCACCTCGGTCACCTCAAGGCCCGTGATGCCCTCGACACGCTGCACCACGTTCCGACGAATAGCCGCCGCGACGTCGACAATCGAGACCCCAAACTCCACCACGACATCCAGATCGATCGCGGCCTGACGTTCGCCGACCTCCACACTGACACCCCGACTCGGACTCGGAGTGCTGGGCCCCACCGGCAGCTTCTCCCGGATGGCGCCAAAGGCGCGCGCCGCCCCCGTACCCATATCGTGCACTCCCGAGATCTCACGAGTCGCGACGCCCGCCACCTTGCTCACCACCGCATCGGCGATCGACGTCTTCCCTTTCTCCGTCGCCAACCCAGCCCCACCAGACTGCTGCACCTCAGCGGTCGACTTACTCGGCGTCTGTTTCATGGTTTCGGTCTCGGCCATCAGTCGCATCCTCTCTCAGCCAATGCTTCGCGAACTACCCGACCGCTCGTCAATCAAACGACACCCGCACTCAAACACACACACAACAACAAACTGCTGTCGAGACCGAGACGCGGCCGACAACCGTGGCCTGACGGGCCCGTCACTTGCTCCTCTGTCAAGCAGCGAGTCGTTGTACGGAGTGCGCGTCGTTGATGAGGCGCGGTAGACGATGTCGGAGAGCCGTCGTTTGAGGACGCGGATGGCTTCGAGTCCGCCGTCGCCGCCGGCTTTGCGGCGCGCCAGAAGTGCACGCGCTTCGGGATGCCAGCGTGCTTGGGTGATCGCAGTGCGATGTAGCGCGGCGTTGAGTTGACGGTTCCCGGTTCGGGACAGCCGATGACGGACACTGTTCGATGACCAAACGGGAAGCGGCGCGGTCCCGTTGTGGCGAGCGAACGCGTCCTTGGTGCGGAACCGTTCGACGCCCGCGGTCTCGCCGACGATCTTCGCGGCGGTGAGCGGTCCGCATCCGCAGATCGCAAGCAGCGACGGAGCGAGCTGCTCGACAAGCGTCGTGATCTCGGTCTCGAGCGCGTTGATCTCGACGGTGAGCTCGCGGCATCGTTGCGTCAAGTTCAGCGAGCCGCGCGACAAGCCCGTCTGCACCGACGAGACGTGTTCGACCTTGATGAACGTCGAGGGCGCTGTTGCGTCGATGTGGATCGTGACGGGTGGGATCGAGCCGCGGTCCCGTGCCCCTGTCAGATGGTTCGTGCGAGTTCGGTGAACGCGGTCGCGACGCGCCGATGGGCGCGTCGATCGCCGCCGAGTTCGTAGTGGCCGCGCCGAAGGTTCAGCATGAGCGCGTGACCGCGCATAATCACTCGCGCGGTGTGGTCGCGTTTGAGTCCGCGCATCGGGCGAAGCCGGGCTTTGAGCCGACCGTGGTCGCACTCGATGCGGTAGTTCGCGTACTGCTCAGTGTTATGAAACGCGGCGGGCATGAGCTCATTGATCGCAGCCCGCAACGCCGGGGCCCGATCGGTCACGATCTCCGTCGGCTCGCCATGACTGCGGAGCGCTGCCGTGAAGAACCGTCGCGCAGCTCGGGTGTCGCGTCGGGCCGAGACGAACACGTCGATGATCTGGCCGCGCTGGTCGATCGCCCGGTACACGTACCGCCACCGGCCCGCGACCTTCACATACGTCTCGTCCACGAACCAACGATCACCGACTGTGGGCGGCACGGCACGGCTGCATCCGCGAGAAGCGGCGTGAAGCGCTGCACCCACCGGAACACGCTCACGTGATCGACCTCGATCCCCCGCTCAGCCAGAAGTTCCTCCAGGTCGCGGTAGGAGAGCCCGTACCGCAGATACCACCAGAGGGCGAGGACGATGATCTCAGGCGGGAACCGGAAGCCCTTGAACGCCGAACTCGGGACTGCGGATACCGGACGAGAGCGGCCAGAGATCATCTGCCACCCTCACCGCCAGGTCCGACGATGCGCCAATGCAACAGTCCCCCAGGGACTAACTTCGTGTCCCGTTTGCGTCCAACGCAACAGGCGTTGGGTGAGGTTGCCGCGACCTGGGAATCTTCGGTATGGAGATGGATCGGCGGACGTTTCTCGTGGCGTCGCTGGGTGGAGTGGTCGCCGCGGGCGTGGCGGGCGGAACATTCATCGGCCGCAGGCTTCTGAGCGGCAGCGAGGAGCGCAGGTATGGCGAGACCGTGCTGCGCCAGCGCGACGCCGCGTCGGACGCGCCGAACGTTCTCTTGTTGGGGATGGACGACTGCAACGACTGGGTCGGATTCTTGAACAACCATCCAGGTACCAAGACACCGAACCTCGACGCGCTCGCCGCCCAGAGTCTTGTCTTCTCCGCGGCCTATTGCGCGGCGCCGATGTGTCTGCCGTCACGCACGGCCAATCTCTACGGGCAGAATCCGTGGGAGACGCAGATCTACGACCACTCCGCGCCGAGCCGGATGAACTACAACCGCATGAAGAACGCCACGCCGTCGGTGATCGACGACATCTGGGCGGCCGGCTACGACACCTTCGCGGCGGGCAAGGTCTTCCATGGCCCCGAACGGCGGCGCTGGACGAGCAATCAACACATCTATCCGTACGTCGTCGGATCCCAGCGCGAGGACCCGGGGATCCTGGCCGAGCAGTTCAATCCGAACTGGGTGTCGCCGTACGACCACAAACCAATCGGCGACGGCAAGAACTTTCCCCCGAACGGCGTCGACTTCGGGCCGAGTGGCACGACGCCCCAGCAGGACCCGAACGGTCGCGGTGTCGCTTGGATCACCGAACACCTTGCCGCACCACACCGGCGGCCTTTCATGCTCGCGTTCGGGTCGACCACGCCGCACGAGCCGTGGCGTGTCCCCCAGCAATTCTTCGATATGCATCCGCTCGACGAAGTCGTCGTTCCCGACTTCGGCGGCAAGGATCTCACGGACCTGAGCGCGTATGCCCGCAACGACATCATCGATGCCGAGGGCCATATCTTCAAGGCGATGCTCGCAGCCGGCATCTGGAAGCCCGCAGTGCAGGCGTACCAGGCGGCGGTCAGCTTCGCCGACTGGCAGATGGGTGTCGCGCTCGACGCCCTCTCGCGCAGCAAGTACGCCGACAACACCGTTGTCGCACTATGGAGCGATCACGGCTATCACCTCGGCGAGAAGATGCACTTCGAGAAGTTCACACTCTGGGAACGCGCGACCCGCGTCCCGTTCCTGTTGCACGTTCCCGGTCGCTTCGACCATCACCAGGAGTTCGACCGTCCGGTATCGATGATGGACATGGGACCGACGCTCGTCGAGCTGTGCGGCGGTACTCTGCACGAGAAAAATCGAGGGATGAGCCTGCTCCCTGCGATCGCCGATCCGACCAAGGCCGACGCGCGCCCGCCGATCATGACGTGGCTCGCAGCCAACCACGCCGTGCGTCGTGGACCCTGGCGGTACATCCGCTACCGAACGGGCGACACCGAGCTGTACAACGTCCGCACCGATCCGAACGAGCTGACCAACCTCTCGCGAGATCCGAAGAACGCATCGATCATCGCGGAACTCGACCGCTTCCTGCCGAAGCCGTAGCGCCCTTCCTACGAAGCAATCATCTCCGCAAGTCGCCGTGGGGGACTGTCAGGAACTTTGTAGTGGCGTGGTCTGAGGGTCCGCGACCGTGTGGGTGCCGAAAACTCGATCGGTTCGCTGACCAGGGGCTTTTGCGAGGCGTCGCGTGAGCGCAAAGCGGACACGCGCTGTGTCTCTGGCAGCCGCGAGGGAGGTGGTGAACGTCGCTCTTCCGGCACTGTTGCGTTGGAGCAAATAGGACAGACGACGGCTGGCCGGCGTGGTCGCTCGTGTGTGCGAATCGAACAAGACGCTAAATTTCGGGCTGGACACATCGGACATCTGACTTATGGCGGCGGTCCGAATGACCGCGCGATGGCTCAATGCAACAGTGCCTCGTCCCCTCAAGCTCGCGTGTCGCGGCAGTTTGGCCGGACCACGCGTCAGGGCGCGTTTCGACATCGTGGTTCCCCTGTCGGTGGAGCGCCCTTCAACTTCGTCCGGACGACTCCAGCACGCCGGAGATCCTCGGTGGGGCATAGGGCGTAGCTCGGGTGGGTAGGCCGGGCCGGTCGGGAGGTAGTGATGGTCACGTGGCTGGTGAGGTGGCGGAAGTGGACGCCCAAACCGTTGTTTGTGGCGTTGGTCGGACTGTTGACGCTCGGTCTGACCGGCTGCACGCCGCCGAAGAGCTATGTGGCGCTGGGTGACTCCTACTCAGCTGCGCCCGCGAATGCCGTGCAAAATCAGAAGCCGCCGGGCTGTTACCGATCCGACCACAACTATCCGCACCTGGTCGCCCCGAACCTGAACCTGATCTTCCGGGACGTGAGTTGCAGCGGCGCCCAGACCCAAGACATGACGTCTTCGCAAAGCGTCAGCCCGTCGCCGAACCCGCCGCCCCAATTCAACGCGTTGGATTCGAAGACCCGTGCAGTGAGCCTCACCATCGGCGGAAACGACATCGGCTTCACCGAGATCATCAAGAACTGCGTCGCGCTGGTGAACTCCGGGACGCCGTGTCAGGACAAGTACGTCGTCAACGGCGATGATCAAATCAGCGACCGGATCAATGCGACGGCACCCAAAGTTGCCGCAGTGTTGCAGGGCATACGATCCCGGTCGCCGCAGGCCACGATCTTCTTGCTCGGCTACCTCGACATCCTTCCCGACAACGGGATGGGCTGCTTCCCGCAGATGCCAGTCACCGACGGCGACGTCCCATACCTAAGAGACAAAGAGCGGCAACTGAACGCCATGCTCAACTCTGTGACGGTCGCCAATGGCGGCGTGTATGTCGATACCTACACGCCCAGCATCGGCCATGACGCCTGCCAGGTGCCCACGGTGCGATGGGTTGAGCCGCTTGCACCCGTCCTCCCGACCTATCCCGTCCACCCAAACCAGGCCGGGATGAACGCCGACAAAGACATCCTCCTCCCAGTCATGCACCAACACGGCCTCTGAATCGAAACCGCGTACAGCATGATCGGCGGCCAGGCTACGGGTGTCGCTCGCTTGTTAATGCGCCTGTGAATGCGTCGTAGGGCGTTCAGAAACCGGGCAGTGCCACTGATGCTGCATTGGGTGCTCACCATCGATCTGGCGGACGAACTCGCCGGGCACTGTTGCATTGGGTCGGCGCGCCGCCTTCCAGCCGCCGCGAGACATGAAACGGGCGATTTGTGCAGCCCGTAATCGACCGTCGTTTGGTTCGCACACCCGGCCAGCCTCGCGAGCGCCAGCGTTCTGTCGGATTTGCGACCGACGCGCGACAGTGCCCCCGACCTGGTCGAGGACGTCGATGCAGTACCGGTCCTCGTCGATCATCCGCTGTAGCCCGCGCACCTGGCCTTCGATGCGCCGCAGCCGCTTCTGCATGTCGTCCTTGTTGGAGCCGACCACACGCACCTCCCGGCAGTTCCCGGCAGTTCCCGCCAACATACCCGAGGGGGGTATGGTATTGCAAGGTCGTCGTGCGAACGGGGAGCATGCGCACCGCTTCGGATCGAACAGCCTGAGGGTGCCGGAAATCCATTGCTGCTGTGTTTCCAGGGGTGTCGGGCCGGTGGATCGGTCGTTACGGTCGGCGTCACATGAGCCTGGTCGCGACGGTGCGTCATCTGATCATCGGCCGGTTGCGATGGTTGCTCGCGACCGGCGACGAGCGAGACGCCGAGATCCTCGCACTGCGCCATCAAATCCTGGTGCTGCAACGACAGATCAACCGTCCCCGATTCACGGAGACCGATCGCACGATCCTCGCCGTCTTGTCGACGGCGTTCCGCCGGTCGCGGCTCAACGAAGTGCTGCTAATTGTGCAGCCCAGAACGGTGATCGGCTGGCATCGTCGGCTCGTTGCCCGCCACTCGGCCTACCCGCCCACGACACGGCGCGGCCGACCGCCAGCCCTTGCTGAGATCCGCCGGCTCGCGATCCGACTCGCGACCGAGAACCCGACGTGGGGTTACCGTCGCGTCCACGGCGAACTGTGCCGCCTGGACCACAAGATCGCCGCGTCACCGTGTGGACGATCTTGCGGGCCGCCGGTATCGACCCGACACCCGAGCGGACCGGACCGACGTGGGCGCAGTTCATCCGCACCCAAGCCAAAGGCATCATCGCGACCGACTTCGCGTGCGTCGACACCGCGACGCTCCGCCGGTTCCATGTCCTGTTCTTCATCGAGATCGGCACACGCAGAGTGCATCTCGGTGGGATCACCACGAACCCGACCGGACCCTGGACCACCCAAGCCGCCCGCAACTTCTTGATGAACATCGACCGCCTACTCCGATTCGTCGTTCACGACGGTGCCGGGCAGTACTCCCGCTCCTTCGACACGGTGTTCGAAGCCGAAGGCATCACGGCGATCACGACACCGCCACGCGCGCCGAAGGCCAACGCGTACGCGGAACGGTGGGTCCGAACCTTGCGGCACGAACTCCTCGACCGCACGATCATCTGGAACGAACGACAACTCCGATCGCTGCTCGTCGACTACCTCGACCACTACAACCAACACCGCCCCCACCGCGCGCTCGATCAAGCTGCACCGACTACCAACAACGTCGTCGCGATTGGAACCAGCCGACCAGTCACGCGACGCCCCCGCTGCGGTGGACTCATCAACGAATACCTGTGGGTGCCGAAAACTCGATCGGATCGCTGACCAGGCTTTTTCGACGCGTCGCGTGAGCGCAAAGCGCACATGCGCGGTGTCTCTGGCAGCCGCGAGGGAGGTGGTGAACGTCGCTTATTCTTCGCGAACTGTCCGACGCGTGCCGACCGGGCGCACACGTTCTCGTCCGTCGCCGAGGCCGGCAGATGCTCAATGCAACAGACGCGCGGCGGTCGGATCGGGCCAATATGCCGCTGAGTATTCGCGCCTTTTGTGACACGCCTGCCGCTCAAGTGGCACCGGCTGGTTGACCGGACAGGAAACGCGAACGGCCTGGTCAGCGGCGCGGCCGAGTTTTCGGCACCTACACGCCAGTGGCGCGGCCTCCGCTCTGCATGTGGCCTTCGACGAAGACCTCGCGGACCGTATGCGCAGCCGCTTGTCAGTCGTCGGGTTGCCCGATGGACTGCCCGATTCGAAGATCGCCGGCCTCTGATCTATCGCTCGACCACTCGGGTGTCGGTCAGCTGGCGATCGATGCTGCTCGGGCGCCTAGCGCGGCAGGCAACTGCGAGCGCGACTTGACGTCGAGCTTCATGTACACGTGGGACAGGTGCCCCTCGACCGTTTTCTCGGTGACGAACAGTGCCTGCGCGATCTCCCGGTTGGTCAAGCCGTCGGCCGCGAGGTCGGCGACGCGGCGTTCGCTCGCGGTCAGTGCTTCGACACCACTGACAATCAGCCGGCGCGGGCGCGCGCCGGCTGCGACCAGCTCGTCGTGCGCCCGTCGAGAGAGCGCTGTCGCACCACAGCGCTGCGCAAGTTCCACGCCGAGCCGCAAGGGTTCGCGCGCGTCCTGGCGGCGACCTTCGCGCCGCAGCGCCGCGCCAAGATCGGTCAGTGCGCGCGCGTGCTCGAGGCGGGCCGGGCTGCGCTCGAGCACCGCGACCGCTTCGCGCAATGACTCGATGCCCTCGCGGCGGCCTTGGACGAGGCCGAGGGCGCGTAGCGCCATGCCGAGCTCGCGCGGCACCTCGAACTCGCGCGCCGCCGAGACCTCGGCTTCGGCGAGCTCCAGTGCCTCGGCGTGCTCCCCGACGGCGGCGAGCGCAGGGGCCAGGCTCGTGCGCCACGCGACCACCGCGGGGTTCGTGAAGTCGTCGGCGACGAGCCGCCGGCCGCACTCGCGCAGATCGGCAATGCCCTCGTCGATTCGGTTCTGAGCCAGGCGAAGCCGGCCGCGCGTTTCGAGCAGATGGTTGAGACCGAACATGTCGGGCAACGGGCCGCTGAAGCCGTGGACGTCGAGGAATTGGGATGCCTCGTCGAGCTCACCCCGTTCGAGCAGCGCTTCGGTCAGGGCGAGCAAGATGAACGGGATCACGCTGATGGGCAGACCGGACAGCTGCTCGCCCGAACGATCGGACACGCGTCCGAGTCGGTAGCGCGAAATCGACTCGGCGCGAGCGACCTCGCCGAGTCGCAAGAGCAGCAGCGCTCGCATGGTCTCGGCGAAACCGAGCGACGCCAAGGACCCGCGGCTGCGCGCATCGGTCTCGACGCCTTCCCACACTTCCAACGCACGTTCGAGTTGGTCGGCGTGGACCAGCGCGAACGTGGCCATGGCCATTTCCAACGGGGCCTCGACGAAGGAGAAGCCGCCGTGCGCAAAGGCGCGCTCCGCGAGCGACACGGCCCGCGCCGCGGGGGCGACGCGCGTCGAACCGCCAACGGCGATCGCCGCCAACATGAGCGGATCCGAGACTCCGGCGCTGTCGTGAAAGAGCTCGAGGAACGCCTCTATGTCCAGTCCCGAGCGCAGCGACGGATCGGGCAAACGCGCGTTGAACAGGGCGCCGTCGAGCTGCTCGGCCAGTTCCGGCTCTGCGGCGCCAAGCCCGTCGCGCGCCTGTTGCAAGACCGCGACCGCCTCGCCGAACATCAGCCACGCCGAGAGCGCGCGACCCAACTCCAATCCGTGACGCGCACGCGCGACTTCATCGGGGGCGTGCTCAATGGCCGCGCGGAGATGTTCGAGGCCGGCAAGGTGAGTGTCCGCCAGCTTGGCGCGTCCGAGCTCGGCGAGGACCTGGCTGCGCGCCTCGGGTGGTGGCGGCTCGTCCAGGGCACGTTGCAGGTAGGAGATCGCGACGTCAGGCGCGCCGCGCTCGTAGGCGTGCCGCGCGACGCGCCGCAACACATCGACGCTCCAGGGATCGGCGCTGGGCGCGGTGTAGCGCAGGTGCGCTGCCACCTCGGGGTCGTCTGCTTTCCGTTCCGCAAGAAGCGCGGCCGCCCTGCGGTGGAGGCGCGATCGTTCGGGCGACGCTAGCTGTTCGTACACCGCATCCCGCACAACCGGGTGAACGAACTGGAGCCCGCCCGGTTCCAGCACGTCTGCCTGCTCGAGAGCGTTGATGCCGATCGCTGCGTCGGGCGGCGTCGCCTCTGCCAGCGTGGCGATGGTCGGGAGATCGGTCCGGTCGCCGAGGACCGCGAGGACGCGAGCGATTGTGCTCGCCACGGGCTGCAGGCGACGGAGCCGACGCGCGACTGAACGGGCGACGGAGCTCGGGGCCAGCTCGCCGACACGGGCTACCTGGGCCGCGACCGGTTCGACCTCGGCCGCGGCCAACGTCGCTGCGAGCTCGTTGAGGAACAGCGGGTTGCCCTTCGTGGCCTCGTGGCACCGGGCGGCGAAGGACGGGTGAGGTTCGCCGAGGA
>JBBQXS010000078.1:0-15671 GCA_038209365.1 Acidimicrobiia bacterium
GGAGTACGAGCCACGGGCAGTCAGGCTAGTTGCGCAACTCGCTCCAACTACGCTGGCTCTCGCTCACGGGGAGTAGCGCAGTCCGGTAGCGCACCAGCTTTGGGAGCTGGCGGTCGGGGGTTCAAATCCCCCCTCCCCGACTCCGCCCGTCCCTGTCCGCCGTCATCGGCCGTGACGAGGCGCCTGGCGCGGACTTCTTCGATGAGTGCGTCGGGCTCCATCGGTCGCGCGAAGAGGTATCCCTGCGCGCTCGGGCAGCCGAGGACGTTCAGCTCGTCGCGCTGTTCCGCGAGCTCGACGCCTTCTGCGATGACTTCGAGCTCGAGCATGCGTCCGAGCTGGATCATGACCCGGGCCAGGTCGCTTCCACCGCTCGGCAAGCCGTCGATGAACGACTTGTCGATCTTCAGGACATCGATCGGGAGGTTGCGCAGGTAGCTCAACGATGAATGCCCGACGCCGAAGTCATCGACGGCGACGCGCACGCCGATCTTCTTGATGTCGCCGAGACGCTTGGCGGCCACCGCCAAGTCCTGCATCAGCACGCCCTCGGTCACCTCGATCACGATGCGGCGAGGGTCAACTCCGTGCTCGTCCAGGATGCGGGCCAGCACGTCCGGGAACTGCTCCTCGATGAGCTGCACCGGCGAGACGTTGACGGTGACCGTCAGCGACGGGTCGATCTCGCCCAGCCGCTCGGCAATCGTGCACGCCATTCGGAAGATCTGTTCGCCGACCTCGCAGATCAGACCTGTCCGCTCTGCGATAGGAATGAAGACCATGGGTGGAATGCGCCCCCGTACAGGATGTGTCCACCGCGCCAACACTTCGACGCCGTTGATGGCGCCGGTGCCGACCGTCACGATCGGCTGGCACTCGATCGTGATCTCGTGGGCCGCAACGGCGCGGCGCAGGTCGGCTTGGAGCTCCATGCGCTCGATTGCACGCTCGTGCATCGCGTCGGCGTAGACGTCATACCTTCCTCGACCTGATGACTTGGCGACATACATGGCGAGATCAGCGTTGCGAAGCAAGTCTTCCGGGGAGATCGCGTTCGAGGCGAACGCGACGCCGATCGACGCGGACATCACGATCTCGTGTCCCGACACCACCGCCGGCTCGGAGATGATGTCGAGGAGCCGCTGCGCGACCTCCTTGGCGCGATCGGCCCCCGTGCCTTCGAGAATGACGGCGAATTCGTCACCGCCGAGTCGACCGACAACATCTTCGTGTCGCAGGCCGCCGACCACACGATTCGAGCATTCGACGAGCAGCTGGTCGCCGGCGGCATGACCCAATGTGTCGTTGACCTGCTTGAAGTGGTCGAGGTCGATGAACAACACAGCCAGCCGCGGGTCTCAAGCGTTCGCGCGGGCCAGTCCTTGCGCGAGTCTTTCCACGAGCAGCGTGCGATTCGACAAGCGCGTGAGCGGATCTCGAAGTGTCTGGTCTTCGTTCTGACGCCACGCGAGAATGTGCGGGACGCTCGCCGCCAGGACGAAACCGCCGTGAATCGCCGCCCACAGCCATGGGTTCGACTGCGCCGCGTGATGGTTGTACACCGACTTCGACGCGAGGACTCCGACCAGGCCGTGTTCGAGGACCGTGAAACCGATCGCGACGCAGAACGGGATCCACTCTTGATACAAGGTGATGATCCCCACCACGACGAAGAAGTGGAAATGCATCTCGATCACGCCGCCCGAGAAGTGCACGAGCACGGCCGAGCAGAAGACGAGACCGAACGTCGCGAGGCCTGCGCGCAGGCCGCGCGGCCACTTCGACCACGACGCACCAGCGGCTGCCAAGACGATGGGCTGGACGTCGGCAAAGGAGTGCGCCGCGGGATGATGCGTCACCACACCCACCACGAACAGGGCGGGAACGTGGGCCCAGAGCAGCATCACGATCCCGCGGTGTCGGGCCTCCCAGATCCGTGCAGGGAGCGCCCGGCCGGCGGGGAGGAAGCCGGCGAGGCTTCGGTCGGGCGACTGCGCGCGAGCGAGCACAGAGGTACATCGGCACTTGCCCTGTGCAATTGAGACCGCATTTTGGCCCGCCGGGCGGCTCGCGGACCGCCCGGACCAGGGCCCCCTTTCGCCCGACGGCCACTAGCGTGGCCGCGGCACGTTCCGCCGCGGGTGTAGCTCAATGGCAGAGCTCCAGCCTTCCAAGCTGGCTATGCGAGTTCGATCCTCGTCACCCGCTCTCCTGTTCACTGCATGTCTGCGCGCTGCCTCGGCAGCTGGTTCGGAGCTCCGCCCTCGCCAGATTGGATATTGCGTAACCGATCATGGTGGTGTCGACTTCGTTCGATACGTGTAACACCCAAAAGGGGGGGTCCGCGATGCACACCCGTCTGCTCACGTTCACTGGCGCCAAGAACATCGACGGAGGCGTCGATTTCCTGCGCCAGAAGGTGGTCCCGCTTCTCAACGACCAAAAGGGGTACCGCGGCGTCACTGCCAGTGCCGACCGGTCAGGAGGCGTTCTCGGGATCCTTTCACTCTGGGAGACGCAGTCGGACCGGGAGGCGAGCGACAGCGCACTTGCCAAGGTGCGCGAGGAGAGCATCGACATCGTCGGGGGCGCCCTAACCGTCGAGACGTTCGAGCAGCTGCACGCTGAAGTGGACGCTCCGCCGGGACCCGGGTCTGCCCTGCTGGTCACGCGGATCAGCATGGATCCAGCCAAGATCGACGAGAACGTGGCTTTCTTCAAGAGTGAGGTCCTGCCGCGGATCAAGGCCAACGCCGGATTCCAAGCCGTGCGGAACATGCTCAACCGAGAGACCGGACACGGGCTTGTCGGCACCGCGTGGGCGAACGAGGACGCGATGAAGGCCGCAGCTGCCGATGCCCAATCCCGCCGCCAAGAGGCCGTCGCGCGAGGTGTCAGCTTCGGCGACATGAGCTATCGAGAGGTTCTCTTCAGCGATCTGAGATAGGTCGGGAGGCGCCGGCGTTGGCCGTCTCGAAGGGAGGTGGCCACTCGCTTGAACATCGAAAACGAGGCACAGCAACGGACCATGCTTCGACTCTCGCTCGAAGCCGACCCGGTCGAGCGCGCGCAACTGCCGCTGCGGCAAGGTCGCGCCATCAAGTGGATCGAAGAAGCACTCGTACTGCTCCGCGAGAAGATGTCCGAGGCCGAGGTCCATTGCCTCGCCCTCGCGATACGCAGCGCAACCGGCATTGAAGCGCTCGCGTGGCTGACCGATGTCGCCGAACTGTCGCGCAACGAGGCAACCGATCTCATGCGGTGGTCTGCTCGCGCCCTTTTGCAGTCGGCAATGCCCGACCGCCGGCGCTGCGGCTTCACCGGAGCGGGCTGAGGAGATCGTCGACTGACCACGGATGAAGATTGGCAACCGCAGCGGCCCAATCTTCCAAGCGCTGACTCTTACCGTGCCGACGTCGGAGCAGGCGGCGTCGTCGTTTTCAGGACGCCGGTGCGTTGCAGCGCGTCGACGACGAACGCCTGCACGGGTCGTGACAGGAAGAAGCCGACGTGGCTGCCGCGGAACCAGTTGATCTCCGGCTGCTCCCACTGCGTCCAGAGTTGCCGGATCTGGTGGTGCGGGTGGACCAACCGGTCGGCGAGGCCGGCGTAGATGAACCGACGTTCGATCGAGACCCGTGGAGCGATTGCAAGAGGAGAGACGACGCGGAGCGCTCTGCGAGCCATGTCGCCGATACGCTCGTAGCCGGCGCGCTCACTGAAGCGCGCTGATGCGTGGCGCTCCATCAGCTCGGCGAAATCGATTGCGGGGACACCGGCGATCACGCATGCGAGATCTGCGTCGAGGCCCGCGACCAAGGCGGTCGTGTAGCCGCCGAGCGAGAGGCCGTGCAGCGCGACCGCGGCGTCCGGTTGTCGGGCACGTATCCACGCGATCACGCGGCGGATGTCCCAAACGGATTGCGCGATCGCATGGACATTGTCGAGCATGTCGTCGCCGGGCCAGCCGATACCGAAAGGCTTGCCGGCGCGGCGCGGTCCGTGGCGCGCCTGGACCGGCAGCGCGACGTTGAGTCCGAGCTCGTGGTGGAGCCAGTGTGCGCGAAAGACGCGGAGGTCGCCGAGCGCTTGGCCCATCCCCGCACCGTGCACACACACGATCCACGGCCGCGTGTCCGGCACATCGTGGTGGCGCAAGATCCACGCATACGCGGTGGCATTCGGCTCGTCGGCGAGCCATCGGTCGCGTCCGGGTTCGGCCGCGTGCGGCTCGTAGCCGCTCGTGAAAGACAGGATTTCGTGGCGCGGACCCCATGCCATCCGCATCCGTGCGTCATCAGGAGGTCCGGGTGTCAGGTGATACGAAGCGGGATCGGCGAGCCACCCCATGCGGTCGTACAGGGCGATCGCTTCGGTGACCTCCTGCGCGATCCGCGCCATCTCGGCGGGGTCACGGGGACGACGGCGGAGCCGAATGCCGGCGAGCACGAGCTCGTCGATCAATGCCTGCCCGGCGAGGGCGAGATCCGGCGTGATGTGGGGCACGGCGCCGGCGTCCTCACCGGCGCGAACGAGCGGCGGGCACGCGGTCTGGATGTACCACCCGGCCGTGCGCGCGAATGGCGACGCGAGCTCCGCCCAGATCGGATGGGTCGCAGCGCGGGCCGCAACCTTGAACGCCCGTCGCGCGGCGACCAACTCATGAGCTCCCGGTATAGACGGCGAGCTCGGCGCGGATCGCGTCGACGATATCCCACACATCGGGGACGAGCTCGGGACAACTGAGCAGACCGAAGCCGATCGTGTCGCGCGCGCTCACGACGGTCAGGTTGATCGCCGGGCCGTGGAAGATCGGTCCGAGCGGATGCACCGCGATGAGGCGGGCGCCGCCGAAGTAGAGCGTGATCGGCGGACCAGGGACGTTCGAGACGATCGCATTGCACATCGCCGGCATGCGTGCGAGAAGCTTGCGATCGATCAAGAGGTTTGCGCCGAGGGAGAAGACGGCCGGGGCGAACACCTCGGTCCATTCGAGAAGCGTCTCGCCGCCGATCGCCTCGTGCAACTCTCGCGCCCCGGTCGCGTGCTCGTGTACGACGTGGAGGCGTTCGATCGGATCGGCAGTGTCGGTTCCGAGCGTCACGAACATGGCCGAGAGGGCGTTGCCGCCGAGGTCGCCGTCGTCACGCAGCGACACCGGCACGCCGGCGACGAGTGGAGAATCCGGGAGCGCGTCCCGCGTGAGCAGGTACCGCCGGAGCGCGCCACCAAAGATCGACAGCACGACGTCGTTGACTTTGACGTCGGCGTCCTTGGCGATCCGCTTGACGTCGTCGAGAGGCACCGACGTGTACGCCACGTTGCGCCGCGGCGTGATCTCGCCGCTCCACGGGACCCGCGGCGCCGGGACCACCGACGACGTGCTCGTCCGTCGACGCCCTCGAACGATACGCACCGATGCGCGCGCAAAGCCGGAGAGTGTGCGACCCAGCACCGGGGCCAGCCGCATTGCGCTGCTGGCCAGAACCGGAACAGACCGTGCGACCAGCTCGGCGCCGCTCGGTATCCGATCGTGTTCGGCGGGCGCTGCCGGCGGCAGCTCAGGGATCTCTGGTTCGAGCGAGAACAGCGACGCCATGAACGCCATGCCCGCGACGCCGTCCATCAGCGCATGGTGCACCTTCGCGACGATTGCGATCTCGTCATCGGCAACCTTCTCGACGACGTACATCTCCCACAGAGGCAGGCGTCGATCGAGCGGATGCTCCGCGAGCCGGGCGGTGAACTCCGACAGTTCCTTCGGACCACCCGGCGCGGGGAGCGCCGCCCGCTTCACGTGACGCGACACGTCCACGTCGGCGACCTCGGCCCATACCGGCGACGCGAGGTGCAACGGAGTTTGGACCAGCCGGTACCGCAACGGCGGCACGAGCGCGAGGCGCGAAGCGATGAAGTCGCGAAGCTTCTCGAACGAATAGCCACCCGGAACCGTCGAGGGATCGAGCCGCAGAATCGCCATCATGTGAAAGGGTGCGACACGTGTTTCGGCTGCGAGCAATGCGCCGTCGATCCCACTCAGGCGTTTCATCCGATCGCACCTGCTCTCATGTCCGAAGTCGGCTCCACGCTCCGCTCTCGTCCGCGCCCGTCGCCGGCATTTGTCTCCGTGGCGAACAGGGCGCGGCATCTGCCCTTGTCGATCTTGTCCGTGCCCGTGCGGGGCAACTCGTCGACGATCGCAACGCGTTGCGGACGCTTGTAGTCGCTGAGGCGCTCAGCCGCGAGCTGCAACACGGCCGCCGGCGTGAGCGCTTCGCCCGGTCGGGATCGAACCACCACCGCTGGTATCTCACCCTTTTGAGGGTCCGGAAGACCGACCGCCGCTACCTCGGCAACTGCGGGATGCTCGGCGAGCACCCGCTCGATCTCGGCCGCGAACACGGAATATCCGCCGTGCTTGATCACGTCCTTCTTTCTGCCCGCAAGCTCGAAGAAGCCGAAACGGTGCGGCCGCGCCAGGTCACCCGTCCGCAGCCAGCCCGCTCGTGTCAACGAGTCCTCCGCGTGATCGACGCCGTGATAGCCGCGCATCACACCCGGCCCCGAGACCAGAAGCTCGCCGACCGTGCCGATCGCAACATCGTTTCCTTCGTCGTCCACGATCCGCGTGCGGTGACCGCCGATCGGTCGCAGCAGGCCGTCGACCGGCGTACGCACCGGCGCAAACACACGCACCGCGACACCACCGCCGGTTTCGACCATCCCGTATCCGTCCACGAACCACGCTCGACCGAGGGCGCGGTGGACGAGGGGCAGCCTCGCCACAGAGCCCGCTTGTCGAAACACCTCGATGATGTCGTTGTCGAGTCGGTCCGCGCCCGACGACCACAGACGCACGGACGACAAGTCGCGCCGTTGCGCCCCGGCGTCGATCATCATCCGGTACATCGCCGGTACGCCCACGAACATCGCCGGGCGGCGCTGCTCGATGACGTCGAGCGCGTCGGTGGGCCGGAAATGGGTGAGCAGGTGGACGGGTACTCCGAGCGCGGCGAGCTGTAGGAGCAGTGTCAAGCCCGCGACGTGCGCGACGGGAAGGCCGGTGGCGCAGCCGCGCCCGAGCACGACGTCGGGAACCAGCGCGCCTCCCGAAAGCCCGGACAGCAGCGCCCGGTGCGTCAGCTCGGCACCCTTGGGACGGCCCGTCGTGCCCGACGTGTACAACAACACCGCGACGTCGTCGGGTGTGGTCGGCGCTGCGGCGCCGGCCACGCCGCCCCGGCTCAGCGCGTCGAAGTCATCGATACGTACCCGCGCCTGCGCATCGCGCTCGACGTATTCGACCTCTTCGACCGCCATCCGCGGGTTCACCGGGACGGCAACGCCACCGGCGCGAGACACCGCCAAGCACGCGAGGAAGAGGCGATACCCGTTCGGTGTGGCGACCAGCACGCGATCGCCGCGGCGAATTCTTCCATGCAATGAACCTGCAGCGCGTTCCACGAGATCGGCGGCGTCGGCAAACGTCAGCCGGACTCCGCCGAGCTCGTCGACGAGGAGACGCGGGCCCCGCACGGCGCCGAACCTCTCCAGGAAGACGCCGAGCGTCAGATCGTCGGCACGCGCGAGCTCCAGCCGGTTCTTCAGCCGCATCACGGTGTTCTTCCCAGGATCACGCCTCGTCTCACCCGAACGTCCGACGGGCGGGGAAGGCTCATGGGCGAGCCTCGCGGGGTGGGAGGAACTCGGCGCGGCCGTGCCGCGCGAACTGTCGTGCGATCTCCGCCGCGTTCGCGTCGGTGAGCAGCTCGTACGCCGCGTCGGGTGCGGGTCGCCACCAGACCTCGCCCGAAGCCGGGTCCCAGCCCGCGGCGCGCAGCGGCAGCTTGGCGATCTTGTCGGCGCCCGTGACGGGAAGCGCGTCGACCACGCGTACGAAGCGCGGCGCCCATTTGCTGCCGAGGTCGCGCTGGTCCACAAGGAACTTCGCGAAGCCTTCGGGGTCGAACTCGCGCCCGGGCCGTAGCTCGACAGCGGCCATCACCTGGTCGCCCGTCACCGCATCGGGGACGCCGTAGACCGCGACCGCGGCGACGTCGGGATGGCGCCCGAGTATGCGCTCGATGGGCGCGGACGCGAAATTCTCGCCGTCGACACGCATCCAGTCGGCCGAGCGGCCCGCGAAGTAGAAGATGCCCTCGCGGTCGCGGTATCCCAGGTCGCCGGACCAGTACCAGCCGTTGCGGTTGCGCTCCGCGGTTGCGTCGTCGTTGTCGTAGTAGCCCTCGAACACGAGGTCGGGATCGCGCCGGACGATCTCGCCGATCGCATCCGAAGCGTTGGTGAGCCGCCCGTGCTCGTCGAACTCCGCCCGTGCGCACTCGGCACTCGTCTCGGGATCGACGACAGCGATGTCCGTGCCGTCGGCGGGCAGACCGAGCGCACCCGCCTTCGCTCCCGGCACCGGCGTGATGATGATGGCACCCTCGCTGGAGCCGTAGCCACCGACAAGTGGGATCCCGAATCGCTTCCGGAACGCGCTCGCGTCCGCGGGCGATGACTCGGGTGCGAGCGCGAACTTCACCTTGTGGTCGCGGTCGTGAGGCGTCGGTGGTGTCGCGAGGACGTACGAGAGCGCGCGACCGACGCTGTTGAAGTACGTCGCACCGACGTGCCGAAGATCGTCCAAGAACGCCGACGCGGAGAAACGGCGCCGGAGCGCGATCGTCGCGCCTGATCTCAACGCGGGGACGAAGTTCGCGGCGAGCGCGTTGCCGTGGAACAACGGCATCGGCGAGTAGAGGACGTCGTCGGCACCGAACGGCATGCGCTCGCCGAGGCGGGCCAATCTGCCCTGCGTCGCCCTCACCGCCTTGGGCGCGCCGGTGGAACCTGACGTGAAGATCAAGACGAAGAGTGCCTCCGGACCGGGGAGCTCCGCCGGGATGGGCGCGGCCGCGTGCGCGGCACGCCACTCCCGCCACGTGCCCGCTTCGATGCTCACGATCCGGTCCTCGCCGATGCCGAGGTCGAGGCCTTCGAGGAGCGGCAGGTGCACGCCTTCGGTGACGACGAGGCCGCAGTCGGTATGGCGGATGTCGTGCGCGAGCTCGGCGCCGCGCCGGGTCGGATTGATCCCGACGACTGTGGCGCCGGCGAGCGCGGCTCCGCCCAGCATGAAGACGTATTCCGGGACGTTGTCGAGCAGCACGCCGACGTGGAAAGGCCGCTCGGCCGACCCTTCCCACGCGGCCGCGAGGATCGCGGCCCGGACCGCGCATTCATGCGCGACCTGCGCCCACGTCCACGAACGTCCCTCGAACACGAGACCGGTATTCGTGTCGCTTGCCCGCGCGACGACGAGCGCAGCGATCGTCGGCGCGCTCATTCCCGCTTCCCGCTCACACGAACGACGAGCTCTCGTCGAGACCCTCGTCGGGCCACGCGCCGGTGATCGTCGTCTGGAAATTGCACCAGCCCTGCCCCCCGCCGACTGGATCTTCGACACGCAGCACCGCGTCGCGAATCTGATGGAAGCGCTTCGCCGTCTCGGGTTCGGTGCAGTCGGCGATGTGCTCGCCGTCGACGTGCAACGCGCCGCGCCACTCGCCATGGTGGTGCCCGTCGAGCCCGAAGTACAGGCCGGCGCCGAGATGGAATCCGGTATCGCCCATCGCTTCGACCGTGATCGGGCGGGTGCTCCCGTCCGCCATCGTGAAATGCAGCATGCCGCCGAGGACCCGGCGATTCACAGGGTCGAAACGGAGGTCCGGGTGGAGTCCGGCGAACGGCTCCACCCGTCCGTCGGCATGCTCAACTCCGCCCTCGACCATCGTCTCCTCGTAGCCGAACGCACGGACCACCCGGTGCTGATGATGGATCGCGTACGCACTGCCGTCGGCCCGCTCGAGGAGCATCGGACTCCAAGAGAACCGGAACGACACGCCCGCCGTCGAGTCGCCTCGCCGCGCTCCTTCGACGTCGCTCGGTGGCACACCGATATCCTGGCGCACGCCCCACGAGTGATCACGCGTCGTGAACCAGGTTCCGGATGCGATCGGCGTGCGCACGCCTTCGACCTCGACCCATCCGGAGGCCAGACCGATCTGGTGATAGCGCAAGACCTCGGCATCGACACGGTTGCCACGCCGTGAGTGTTGGCGGTCGCGTCGCTCGAGCAGGGCCGGAACGACAGCTTCGAAGATCCATTCGAACGAGATCGGCACGACGTCGTTCGCCGTGCATCCGAATCGTACGCACCGATAGGGTTCGATGACGTCGTAGTCGATCGGTCCCACACCGATGCGGTCCGGCGCGTCGTTCAGTCGCCGGCTTCCGCGAACGGTCCACTGTTCTTTGCCGCGTGATACGCCCGCATAACCGTCGAACACGTTGCGGTTCGTGTATTTCCCGACCCCGAAGGCAACCTGCAACGAACCGTCGCGCGCGGCCGCCATCGCACAGACCTTCTCGGTCCATGATCGATCAGCCTGCGCGACGCGCGCGTGGGTTTCGACGATCTGATGACTGAACGACTCGTCGTCGTCGACGAGCACGCCCTCGTCCGACGCTGCGTTCCGAAGTGACATTCGTCGTGATTCTGTAACCTCCCGCCGCGTATGACAACCCTGGCCCGCCGAGACGACGACGAGCTCGCGCGCGGGTTCACGGCGTGGTGCGCGCACCGGTGGCCCGACGCGGATTACGAGATCGCGCAACTCGGCCGTCCGCGCGCGGGCTGGACGAACGAGACCCTTCTCGTGACGATGCGCGCCCGCGCGGCACTCGAACAGCGCTTCGTCGTGCGGCTGCCACCCGCGGTTCCGACCTGGCCGGTGTATGACCTCGCGGGCCAGGCGCGCGTCCTCGAGGCGCTTTCGCCCGGCGTGGTTCACGTTCCGGGCGTCGTCGCGTACGAGGCGGACCCGCGATGGCTCGGCGCGGCGTTCCTCGTGATGTCACACGAACCGGGGCGGCCCGGACCCGAGGCACCCGCGCTCGACCCGTGGGTGACCGAGTCCGCTCCCGAGACCCAGCTCCGCATGCACGAGGAGTTCGTCGACGTGCTCGCGGCAATCCATCGCGTCGACTGGCGCGATGCCGGCCTCGACAACGTGTTGCGCGGCGGTGAGCAGTCGCTCGGCCAGGAGGTCGCGTGGTGGGTTGATTACGTCGATTGGGCCAGCGGCGGCACACCCACTGTCACGCTCGCCGAAGCGATCGCCTGGTGCGCGGCGACCATGCCCGGCACCGAGCCACCGGCTTCGTTGTGCTGGGGCGACGCGCGGATCGGCAACGTGCTGTTCGCCGACGACCGCTCGGTCGCGTCGGTGCTCGACTGGGAGATGGCCACGATCGGGCCCGCCGAGATGGATCTCGCGTGGTTTCTCTCGCTCGACGAGCTCACGACTTACTTCGTCAAGCGGACGGTTCCCGGTTTTCTCTCGCGAGCTGACGTCCTCACCCGGTACGAGACCGCGCTCGGCCGCCGCGTCGTCGACCTCGAGTGGCACGAGATCTTCGCGTTGGTTCGTTCGGCGGCGGTCAACGACCGCCAGGCCCGCCTCGCGGCCGAAAGTGGCGTGTCGTACCCGGGAGTCGCCGGCGAAGACAATCCCGTGCTGCGAGTGATCGGCCGTCGCATCGACGCGTTCGCGGCCGACGGCTGAAGCGATCCGCCCACCCGCCCACCTGGGTTCATCGGGCTCCGCGAAGTGTCAGAAGGCTCGAATCGGGGAAATGAGTTACGCATGACCGCAGTGATCGTGATCGTCCTCGTCGTTGTCGCGGTGCTCATCGTCGCCGGAATCGTGCTCGGAAGACGCCGCGCGCAGACCAGGATCGAGGAGCGACGGCGCCAGGCCGGAGAAGCGCGTGGTATGGCCCAGGTCACGCAGCTCGAAGCGGATCGTCAGGCCGCCGAGGCCCAGGAACGCGCCGCTCGTGCGAGGCGTGAGGAGCTCGCCGCACAACAGCAGCAGCTTGCAGCCGAGCAGAGCCGTGCGGCCGCGGACGACCTGCACTCCCGCGCCGATGAGCTCGACCCGGACAAGGTCCGCGAGAACTAGCACCATACAAAGGGCCGGCGGCGCCGCGTTGCGCGTCGACGCGCTACTCCGGCCAGTCGAGCTGCGACTCGGGGACACCGACGGCGCGGCCGTAGTCTTGGGCCGCGGCTCGTTCACCGCGATCGCCCCGCGGATAGCGGAAGACTCGGCCGGCGTACACGACGAAGGTCGTGTCGGCGCTCCGGAAGTCGCAGTACCAGCCGCCCGTCGCTTCCAGCACTTGGCTGAGGAGCTCCGCGAGTGGTTCGGCACACTCGTCGTCAGCTTCGAAGTCGAGGAACGTCCACGTGAGCGGCTGGCTCGCGTCGACGTCGCCCACATCTGCCCGCGAGACCCGGGTGACGGTCAGCGGCACTCCCTCGACCACGCTTCCGACGCGCAAGCTCTCGGCAATGAGCCCTCCTGCGATCGGCATGACTTCCTCCTCGATCTCAGCCGGAAGGTGGATCGAGCTCCACGCCCCGGAGCAGCGCGAGCAGCGCGGCGGTGCACACGAGGATCATGCCGGCAATCGCGCTGGCCGCCGCGGCGAACGCGCCACCGAGGTCGACCGTGTCGACGCTGTCGCGGTGGATCGCGACCACGGTCGCCGCGAGACCGACGAACGCAACGAGGAGCAGCGCCAAGCCGCCCACCGCGAACCACGGAATGGCGCGCGGGCCGGCAGGTTCGCGCTGTTGCTCGTCGTCGCGTCGAACGAGCATCGACGCGACCGTCGCGGCCCAAGCGGTGACCACCAGCGCGGCACCGATCGGATCACTCGGGCGGTGGCTTGCCGAGGCGACCGCGGCCACGCCGATCGCCGACGCGAATGCGGCTGCGAGCGCGGCAACGGGGGCGCGCCAGCGGCTCGGACTGACCATCATTGCGCCGACGCCGAGCGACATCGCGACGGCCGTGTGTCCGCTGGGGAACGACCCTGCCGGGTTCAACCCGTCGAAGACGCCGAGATCAGGGCGCGAGAGCACCACCTTCTTGAGGAGCTCGGTGGTGAGGATCGAACCGGCGATCATCACGCCGGCACCGACCGCGAGTCGCGGTCGCGCGCGAAGCAGTGCAACCAGAACGACCGCGCCGCCGACGAGCACGAGCGACGCGACGTCGATGGTGGTCAACAGCCGCGCCGCAGCGTGAATTCCTCGCCGATGGAGCTCGCCGCGACCCTTGACCGCCGTCGCGTCGAGGCGCTGTCCCCACCTCGTCTCCACCGCGAACTGGTAGAGGAGGACGATCAGCAACGCCGCGACGGCCGCGACGGCGAGCAACGCCCGCCTCGGTCGGGAGCGGACGCCGCCCGGAGCGTCAACCACATCAGGAGCCTGGACCACGATGCTGCGACGGTACTGGCTGTACGCGACGACCTGAGGCGCGACCCCTCGACGACGCCGCTCCCGCCTGGCCAATGTCCGGCGACCCGGCCGCGTGTCAGTGTTGTGGCGTGAGCGCGGCCCTCCATTCCGGCGTGCCGTCGCTCTCGGGGCGATCGGCTGCGCTCACGGTCCTGCTCGCGCTCGAGGAGGTCGTGCAATGAGCGAACGTTCAACGGTCGGAATCGGGCCGCTGCTCTCGGGTCGCATTGCGGTGATCACGGGCGCCGGAGCGGGCATCGGCGCCGCTGCCGCCCGGCTCTTCGCACGGCACGGAGCGCGAGTGGTCATCGCCGAGATCGACGCGGAGCGCGGACGCGCCGTCGTCGACGACATCCGCGGTGACGGCGGCGCGGCCACGCTCGTCGTTACCGACGTACGCGAACGCGACCAAGTGGTTGCCCTCCGGGACCGCGTGCTCGCTGAGCACAGCCACATCGATGTGCTCGTCAACAACGTCGGGCATTACGTGCGCGCGGCACGCGACTTCGTCGACGGCGATCCCGTTCTCTGGGAAGCGCTGTACAACGTCAACTTTGCACACATCCTTTCGGTGACGCACGCGTTCCTGCCGGCGATGATCGAGCGAATGTCGGGGTCGGTGATCAACGTATCGTCGGTCGAGGGACTACGCGGCTATCCGCCCGATCCCGTGTACGGCGCGCTCAAGGCGGCCGTCGTGCATTTCACGCGCTGCCTCGCGGTCCAGGTCGGGCGGCACGGGGTTCGCGTCAACGGCATCGGCCCCGACGTCACCGAGACCCTGCAAGTGCCGTACTCGCGCTGGGTCCCGGCCGAACAGACCGAACTGTGGCCGATGTGGGTGCCCGTCGGCCGGATGGGCGTGCCCGACGACCAGGCGCGAGCGCTGCTGTTCCTCGCGTCCGACCTGTCGGAGTTCGTCACCGGTCACACGATCCCGACCGACGGCGGCACCGCGGCGGCGGGCGGATGGTTCCGCTCGGCGGCGCAACCCGATCGCTGGACCAATCGCCCGATCGCACCATGACGCCTAAGGTCATCTGGTCCGGCCCTCGCGCGTTCCACAGTGTTCGCCCAGTGAGCGGCAGGAGGCTCCGATGGTGCATCCGAACACGCGAATCGATCGGCGGGCGGCACTCGTACTTCTCGGCGGGGCCGGGATGCTCGCCGCGCTGAACGCGTGCGGGAGCTCGTCGAAGGCGCGCTCCAGGTCCGCCTCGTCCACGTTCCCCTCAACGTCCGCCGCGACCTCGACGACCAACGCCACACAGGTCGGGTGCGTGCTCACGCCCGAGGTGACCGAAGGACCCTTCTACCTCGACCTGAACAAGGTCCGTCATGACATCACCGAGGGTCGCGACGGGGCGCCGCTCGCGTTGACGATCAGCGTCGTCGACGCAACGACGTGCAAAGCGATCAAGGACGCGGTCGTCGACATCTGGCATTGCGACGCGGGCGGCGTGTACTCCGGGTTCGACCAGTCACCTGGAACCGAGTTCCTACGCGGCACGCAGGTCACTGCGGCCGACGGCGGCGCGACATTCCAGACGATCTATCCCGGGTGGTATCCGGGCCGGGCCGTGCACATTCACATGAAGGTGCACAACGGCGGCAACGTCGTGCACACCGGCCAACTCTTCTTCGACGACGCGCGGACCGCGGCGGTGTACACGCGCAGTCCGTACAGCGGCAAGGGCGCTCCCGACACGCCGAACGCGAACGACAGCATCTACAACGAGGCGGGTGCCGCGGCGATCGCCGACGTGAAGGCGAAGGGTGACGGCTACGCGGCCACGATCACCGTGGGCGTGCAGCCGTCCTGACCCTTACGTCGAACGACGGAGACCGTTCGTCAGTAGCCGCGTACGCGGCGGGAGCCGCGGCCCGCGGTCGCGCGGTACACGAGCAGCAGCAGGATCGCGCCGACCACCGAGCCGATGACACCCGACGGCTGCAACGCGCCTTCGCTGAAGTCCTTGCCGAAAAGGGCCCAACCCAGGAACCCGCCGACGAACGAACCCAGTATGCCGAGGACGATCGTCGCGCCGACACTCATCGGATCCGGTCCGGGAACGAGCGCACGGGCGAGGAAACCTGCGACGAGGCCGATGATCAGGAGGAAGAGTATGAATCCAAGCATGAGCTTGGGCTACCCTGATGGGGCCCCCGGATAGTGGTCCATCTTTCGTGAGAGTCCGACGTCCAGCATGCTGGGCAGGAGGACATCACGATGAAACGGAAGCGACACACCCCGGAGCAGATCGTCCGCAAGCTGCGTGAGGGCGACCGGCTG
>JBBQXS010000079.1:0-15012 GCA_038209365.1 Acidimicrobiia bacterium
GGTGTGGGGCTCGCCCGGCCCGCCCGGCCGCCCGTGCCCCCCCCCCCCCCCCGGGGCCCCCCTTTCCCTCTCGTTATGGGTTGGGGGGGGTGGTGGTGGGTTTTATCCCCCCCACACCCACGCCTGCCCCCCAGGAGGCGCAGATGGCACGCCGCAAGACGACCAACCAGCTGATGCTCGAGACGCCGGCCGACGTGCCGATGCGCGCGCTCACCGAGGAGGTCGAGGCCGCGTTCCTCGAGTACTCGATGAGCGTCATCGTGTCGCGCGCGCTGCCGGACGTGCGCGACGGCCTCAAGCCCGTGCACCGGCGCATCCTCTGGGCGATGCACGACGCGAACCTGCGTCCCGATCGCCCGTTCGTGAAGTGCGCGCGCGTCGTCGGGGACGTCATGGCGAACTACCACCCCCACGGCGACTCCGCCATCTACGAAGCACTGGTGCGCATGGGTCAGACGTTCTCGCTCACCGCGCCGCTCATCGACAAGCACGGCAACTTCGGCTCGCCCTCTGATCCGCCTGCCGCTTCCCGCTACACGGAATGCCGGCTGTCGCCACTCGCGATGGAGATGCTCGCGGCGATCGACGAGGGGACCGTCGATCACGAGCCGAACTATGACGCATCGCGCACTCAGCCCACCGTGCTGCCGGCGCGGTTCCCCAACCTGCTGGTGAACGGCGCGCAGGGCATCGCGGTCGGCATGGCGACCAACATTCCGCCACACAATCTGGCCGAGATCTGCAACGCCGCGATGCGCATGATGGACAAGCCCGACGTGACGCTCTCGGAGCTGATGCGGCACGTGAAGGGGCCGGACTTCCCGACCGGCGGTCTCATCATGGGCGACGACGGCATCAAGGATGCATACCGGAGCGGTCGCGGCACGATACGCGTGCGCGCCGTGCACGAGATCGAGCCCGTGAAACGGGGCGGCCAGGCGATCGTGCTCACCGAGATCCCCTTCCAGACGAGTGTCGACGCGATCGCCGGCAAGCTGGCGGACCTCGTCGAGTCGGGGAAGATCGACGGTGTGCGGGACATCCGCAACGAGTCGGGCCAGGGAAAGACGCGTCTCGTCATCGAGCTCCGGACCGACACGAATCCGCAGATCGTGCTCAACAACCTGTTCAAGCACACCGCCGCGCAGTCGACGTTCCCGGTGAACATGGTCGCGCTCGTCGACGGAGTGCCGCACACGATCACGCTCGTGGAAGCGTTGCGAGGCTGGCTCGATCACCAAGTCGTCGTCGTCACCCGACGGACCCAGTTCCGCGTGGAGAAGGCCGAGGCGCGGCTGCACATCGTCGAGGGTCTCGTGAAGGCCGTCGAGATGATCGATGCCGTGGTGAAGGCGATCCGCGCGTCCAAGGACCGCGCCGCGGCGCGCACCGCGCTCATGGGCAAGCCGTTCGGGTTCTCCGAGATCCAAGCGAGCCACATTCTCGACATGGCGCTCGGGCGTCTCACTCAGCTGGGCCGCGACGAGCTCACCCAGGAGGCAAAGGATCTCCACGCGGCGATCAAGGAGTTGCGCCGGATCCTCGCCAAGCGCGACGTGCTGCTCGATGTGATCCGCCAGGAGCTGACGGCGATCCGCGACGCGCACAAAGCTCCCCGCCGGTCGCGGATCGTCAGCGACGACACGGGCGCGATCGACAGCGTCGAGCTCGTCGAGGACGAGCCATACGTCGTCACCGTCACGGCCCGCGGCTACGTCAAGGCCGTGCCGGAGCGGGCGCGCGCGGCGAAGGTGGCCAACCCGGGGGAGCGGGACGCGGTCGCCCAGGTCATCGACACCACCGCGCTCGCGGGGGTGTTGTTCTTCTCGGACCGCGGGCGTGCGTATCGCGCCGCGGTGCACGAGCTGCCGAAGGAGCGGCTCACCGCGGCGCAGAACCTGTTCCAGCTGGGTGA
The DNA here is from genome assembly GCA_038209365.1 of Acidimicrobiia bacterium. Lineage (GTDB taxonomy): Bacteria > Actinomycetota > Acidimicrobiia > IMCC26256 > PALSA-610 > DASQHW01. The sequence continues at coordinate 1,916 of JBBQXS010000079.1, forward strand.
CGGTGAGAAGGTCGTCGCCGTCCTGGACGCGCGGCTGCACGAGGAGCACCCGAACCTCGTGCTGGTCACCGCGAGTGGGGCCGTGAAGCGCACGAGCCTCTCGGAGTTCGCCGAGGCATCCGGCCGCCAGAACGGCATCGTCGCGATGAAGCTCGGTGACGGCGACCGCGTGGTGGCCGTCTTCCCGGGCTGGGACGACTACGAATTGCTGCTGGTCACCGCGAACGGGCAGGGCATCCGCTTCGTCGAGGCCGACGTACGCCCGGTCGGCCGCAGTGCCGGCGGGATCCGCGGCATCCGGTTGAAGGGCGACGACCATGTCGTCGGCGCGTGCGCGGTCGCGCACGAGGAAGTTGTCGTCCTCGCAAGCGCGCAGGGCTACGCCAAGCGCACCGGCGTTGACGAGTTCCCCATCCAGGCGCGCGGCGGCGCGGGATTGAAGGCGGCCAAGATCGACAAGGCGCGGGGCCCGCTGGTCGCGGTGGCCACGGCGGCCGACGAGATCGCGTTCCTCACCGCCGACGGGTGCCTCGTGATGCCCGGACACGGTGTGCGGGCCGCCGGCCGAGACGGTGGTGGTTCCAAGACGTCGCCGGCCGGATTGGAGCGCGTCGTCGCCGTGGTCTCGGGCGACCGTTTGGACGCTTCCTCGCGATAGCGCCCCCGCCCGATCCGGGTCAGGGCGCCGGATTCTCGACGGTCTGCCAGTCGCGCGTCGTCAAATACGTTCGGAACTGCTCGCCGACGTGCCGCACGTCGTCCATCGTCTTGGGATGCCGGAGCTCGTAGAGGTGCGGGAAGCGTTGCATCGCGCGTGTGAGGTCCCACAGCGCATCCGCATCCTCTCCCTCGGGCGCGGGCACGACGACGGGGCCGTAGACCGCATACCCGCTGTCGAACACGATCGTCGGTACGCCGTGGGCGCCGTATCGCGCGACCGCGTCCTCGTGATCGCCGCGTGCTTCGGCGAGCGTCGTGTCGTCGGCGATCGCCCGCTCGACGAAGGAGGGATCGAAACCGGCGGCATCGATCACCTTCGCGTGCGTTTCGGGAACGTGGGTCTTCGTGCCGTCGTGGAAGAACGCACGCCCGATCGCCTCGTACCAGCGGTCGAGCGCGTCGTTGCCGAGCTCCCGGCGGATCAGCACACCGACGCGCATTTGTCCGAACCCGTACGACCACGGCCGCTCCCACGGATGGCGCTTGCCCGCCACGAGGTTCACCTCCTCCAACGAGAAGAACTTCCAGGCGATGTCGAGCGGGAGGCGTTCGCGAACGTCGCGTATCCATACCGACGTCTGATACGCGTACGGGCACATCGGGTCGAAGTAGAAGACGATCGATTCCGCGCTCGACTCGGACATGCTGCGAGTCTCGCATCTTCGGTCTACGGTGCGCCCGTGGCCGACGCGGCACCGCTTGTCGACGACTTGTTCACGAACGAGGCTCGGTACGGCACGACGTACGCCGCCCTCGTCGTGCAGCACGACCGCCGGCTCGCGGAGCGCTACAGCGGCGCACTCCCGCACTTCGACGGCCCCGACGAGCCGGTCGGGCCCGACACCAGGCTGCTCTCGTGGTCGGTCGCGAAGTCAGTCCTCCACGCCGCCGTCGGCGTGCTCGTGGGCGAACACCATCTCGACCTCGACGCGCCCGTGCCGGTTCCCGAGTGGTCCGCGCCGGACGACCCGCGGGGCGCGATCACGCTCGAGCACCTGCTTTGCATGCGCGACGGTCTCGCCTTCGTCGAGGACTACGTCGACGCGGGCCGCTCGGACGTGATCGAGATGCTCTTCGGTGCCGGGAAGGACGACGTCGCGCACTTCGCCGCGGACCGGGCGCTCGCCCATCCGCCCGACACCGTCTTCAACTACTCGTCCGGCACCTCGAACATCGTCGCGCGCGTCGTCGGCACCGTCGTCGGGCAGGGCGAAGCCACGCTGGAGTTCCTCCGGGACGCGGTGTTCGGGCCGATCGGCATGGAGTCCGCGACAGCCCGCGTCGACGCCGCCGGCACGTTCATCGGCTCTTCCTATGTGTACGCGACCGCCCGCGACTGGGTGCGCTTCGGCCAGTGCTACCTGCACGACGGCGTGAGCGGCGGCCGCCGCGTCGTCCCCGAGGGTTGGGTCGCGCACGGACGGCGAGCCCGCTCCGTTGATCCCGACGACGGTCGCCCGTACGGCGCGCACTGGTGGGTGCTGAACGGCGTCAATGATGCGTTCTTCGCGAGCGGCTACGAGGGCCAGCGCGTCGTCGTGTGCCCCAGTCGCGGACTCGTCATCGCCCGGTTCGGCCGGTCGACCTCGAACCAGTACGACGCGCTGGCCGACTGGTGCCGGGCCGTTGTCGCGGCTTGTGCCCCGCCGGATACGGTCCGGACATGACCGCACCCCTCATCGATCCCCTCCACGAGGTGTGGAGCGACATCGCCGACCTGTGCGACGGCCTCTCGGGCGCGCAATGGGAAACGCCGACCGAATGCCCGGGCTGGACGGTGCGCGACAACGTCGCGCACATGATCGGGACCGAGCGCATGCTCATGGGCGAACAGCCCGGCGCGCGAGCAGAGGCCGGCGACGCGCCGGTCCCCGCGCACGTCCGCAACGACATCGGCAAGGCGAACGAGCGATGGATCGAGACGTACCTCGGCTGGGAAGGCCCGAAGCTGTTGGACGAGTTCCGCGCGGTCACGGCGCGCCGCCTCGACCAGCTGCGCGCGCTCACTTCCGAGGAGTGGGAGCGGGAAGGCTTCACCCCGGAAGGACCGGGCCCGTACCGCCAGTTCATGGCGATTCGGGTCTTCGACTGCTGGTACCACGATCAGGACATCCGCGAGGCGCTCGACCGGCCCGGCCTCATGGAAGGCCTGTCCGCGGACCTCTCACTCCGGCGCATCATCGAGCGGGGCATGCCGTACGTCGTCGGGAAGAAGGCCGCGGCCCCCCAGGGCGCGCGCGTGCGGTTCGACCTCTCGGCACCGGCGCTGACGGCGGACGTGGTCGTCGACGGTCGTGCCGCCGCCGTTCCTTCTGATCCCGGCCGGGCGCCGACGACGTTGCTCGCGCTCGACCGCCGGACGTTCGCGCGCCTCGCCGGAGGCCGATGGACGGGCTCGCACGCCCGCGCGCACGGGTCGGTGCGCGTCGATGGCGATCAGGAGCTCGGCGACCGCATCATCGACAACATGGCGTTCACCATCTGACCGCCCGTTCTCGTCAGACGCGAGATTCGCCGCGACGGCGACGCGAGGCGAGCGCGGCACCCGCCGCGAGCAGCCCACCGGCGAGGGCGATGAGGCCCTGGGTTTCGCTCCCCGTGAACGGCAGCTCGGCGCCCGCCGTCGTCGCGCCCGAAGGCAGCTGCGCGGTCTCGGCGCCCACGAGGACGGCGCCCGGCGGTTCCGGCGCGGGGTTCGGTGCGGGAACGGGCTTGTCGCCGGGCTTCGGCTTCGGGTGCGGCTTCGGTGCCTCCGGCCAGCTGCAGTCGACGGTGGCGTGGAACGTCTGGCACACCAGCGAGGACGAGTCGTTGCCGACGGCCATCGCGTTGCCGGTGAACACCTGCGCGAGGACTTCCGGCGACCCGCTCACGAGCTTGGTGCTGGCCTTCGACGCCCTGCTCGTGTCCTCGTGGCTCTGGGTCACGAGCGCGACGACGGTGTTGTGGCCGCTGTCCGCCGTGGCGAAGCCGATGTTGAGGACGCCGCTGATCTGCCGGACACGCACACCGCCCGGGATCGGTCCGCCGTCCGGGGCGAACGCACTGTCCCAGCCCGCAAGGAACTCCGTGCCCTGGAGCGAGCCGCCGAGCTCCAGGGTCACGCCACCGAGGTCGACGCTCTGGGCGAACTGGGCGAAGGGGTTCGCGCTGTTCAGCCACTCGAGGTTCGTGAGTAGGTTCAGGAACTGTGTGAGCGCACCCTGCGCGGCCATCAACTCGGGGTGCGCCTGCGCCAACCCGTTGAGCGAGATGCCGGCGAGCGCACCGTTGAAGCCGGTGTTCGCAAGCGCGAGCCCGAGGTTCCCGACGGTTGCCGTTTGCGTCGACGACGCGGAGTTGTCGCCACTGACGTGTCCGACGGCCACCTGCGAGACGTCGGTGGTCGACGCGTTGCCGATCGCCTGCGCGTTCCCGGTTCTGACCCTGGCGAGCGTGCTGCCGGCCGCGCTCGAACCGGCCGGGTCCGACGCGAACAGCGGTGACAGTGCGAGCAGGACCGCCTGGACGATCTCGGCCTCTTCGGAGGACAACTGGCTCGGGTCGAACGACGCGAGTGCGACGTTGCCGCCCGTGTTCGCAAGCGCAGTACCGAAGTTGACGATGATCGCGCGCTGATCGATCGTCAGCACCGCGGTGCCGCTGGCGTCTCCGCCGGCCAGTTGACGGATACGGGACCTCGACTGGTCACCGATCGCGTTGGCGCTGCCCGTGACCACTTCACCGCTCGCCGTCCCCACTGCGACCGACTGCCCGGACTGGCTCGAACCGTTGGATCCCAACGTCCCGATCGTGATGTTCAGGCCGCTGTTGCCGACCGCGATGCCGACGTTGACGACCATCGCGTTCTGGTTGCTCTGCTCGCCGTTGCCGACCAGCGCGGACTGCTTGATGCCGGTCCTCGCCGAGTCGCCGATCGCGCCCGCGTTCCCGGTCCTGATCGCGCTCTTGATCATGCCGATGCTCGGCGACCCCGCTCCCCCCGCACCGACGAGGTTGTTGCCGCTGTTCGAGTGGGCCACTCCGACGTTGACGATGAGCGCGATCTGCAGGATGTCGACCGTGCCGTGCTCACTCTGGTGCACGTTGACCTGCTGGCCGATCGTGCTGTTGCTGTCGGTGCCCGTTGCCGTGGACCCGCCGGTTGTCGTGTTGCCTGTCGCGCTGGCGCTGGCGGTCGGCGCGGGCGTGCCCGCCGGGGTCGTCGCGGTTGCGCTGTTTGCACCGGTGTTCGCGACCGAGGTGCCGTCGGTGCCGACGTTCGCATTCTGGTCGTTGTTGTTCTGCGGCGGCCCGGGCGCGCCGGCCGGAGTCGACGGGGTCGGCTCGGCCTGCACGCCGGTCGGCGGGAGCGCGGTTTGGGTCTGGGGCGCCGGCGCGGCCGCGGTCGAGTTGTCCGTCGGCGCGGGAGGATTCCCGCTCGCCGGCGGCGCAGTCTCGGCGGGCGGGGGCGTCGAGGTTTCAGCCGGCGGTGTCGACGGTTGCGCGGGAGGGTTTGTCGCTTCGGCGGCCGGCGTACCGGCCGGCACTGACTCGTCCGCATGTGCACGCCCGGCGAACAGCAACAACGCGATGAGAACCAGCGTTGCTGCGAACAACATGCGAAGACCAAGCCTCGCGGAGGCCACGACCACGGGTACCCGCTCCTTCGGCGACGACCGACAGCATTCCGGTGTACGTCCCCCACCGGCAAATTCGCTTCCCATGGGTGGCACGCCCCACCCGGGATGACTGCAAGGGGAGGGGCGGATGCCCCTCCCCCGGCAATCGGCATTTACGTTTTCACTCGCTCGGTAGCAGTCAGCTGATGTTCGAGTTCGAGGCGTCCTGTGTCGCGGACACAGAGCCACCGTTGCTTTGCGTGACCTTCACCGTGCTCGAGTTGCTGGCCGACGCGTCGCCGCTGCTTGCGGTCGCCGTCGACGAACCCGTGTTCGTGCCGGCATTCGTGTTCGTGGCCGAACCCCCGGCGTTGCCGGCGGTGTTGTCGCCCGTACCGCCGGCGGTGATGTTCCCGTCGTGGGCGGACGAGTCGGCGTTCTGGCCGCTTGCGTTGAAGCCGAGCACGCCCGACCTGGCCGAGTTGAAGCCCGAATTCGCAATCGCCAGCTGGAACGTTCCCACCGACGACCCCTGGTTGACCGTGAGGTCCGCCGAGTTGGTGAGGCCGCCACCGCCACTGATGTTGGAGTTGTCAGCGGTCTGCGTCGCGTCGACACTGCCGTCGTTGCTCTGGCCGATTGTCGCGTCGGCCTTGTTGGTGGCCGACGCCTTTCCCGACGTCGCCGACGCCTCCGAGCTGAGGTCGTTCTTGCCGGCGTTGCCGTTGCTCGCCGTACCGCCTTCGTTACCGGCGGTGTTGTCTCCGGTACCGCCGGCGTTGTTGATGTTGCCATCGTGAGCGGTTCCGTCGGCGTTCTGGTCATTGAGGTTCGCACCGAGGACGAACGAGCTGGCGTCGTTGAATCCGCTGTTCGTAATCGCCAACTGCAACGTCGCGACGTCACTCTGTTGGTCCACGGTCCCGTTGGCGGTGTTCGTGACCGCACTCGCCCCTGCACCCGTGGCCACCGCCACAGACGATGCCGCCGCGACCGTCACGAGGGTTGCCTTCCACTTGCCCGTTGCCTTCACCGAGGCATCCTCCCTGTCTGCGTGCACAATTAACCGACCGCAAGGCGCTCGGCGCGCCCCATAAAGGAGCGCAGAGAGACCCAAACACCTCCCAGCTGCGAACGGAAGTACAAAGGGGAGCCAGCATCGCGACGGTTGTCCTACACGGGTGCATCGGTTCGGGCGGGATTCGCGCCCGTGCGCGCGCGTACCGGAACATCTAAGGTGCTGCTGTTTCGTTCGAGGGCGATGGGAGTGGGGACATGGATCGTGTTCGCACGGTGGGCTCGGCGCGCGCCGTCCTCTTGGCGGTCTCCGAGCCGATACCGCTGGCGCAACTGTTCGCGACCGCTGGATTCGCGCCGATGATCGCGTTCGATTCCTCACAAATTGTCGAATTCGCCCGCACGACGGAAGTGATCGTCGCGGACGATTTCATCGATCCCGACGGGCGGATGTTGCAGCAGGCCGGCACGTTGCAGGACACGATTCGCGTGTTCGTCACCGAGCCTCACCGGCCCGCGCCGCCCGACGTCCACGCGATCGTTTCAGCCGATCTTCCACCAGACGAGGTGCTCTCACGTGCACTGACGTTGCTTGCCTTGCGCGGCGACCGGGGCGTGTCCGAGGTCCTCAGCTGGGGGCCGCTGCGCCTCGACCTCGCCCGCCGCGAGGCGCGCTGGCGGGGCGGCACGTGCTCGTTGACACAGACGCAGTTCGACATCCTCGTCGCGCTCGTACAGGCCGGTGGCGCGGTGGTGTCCAAGATCGAGCTGCAAAAGGCGATTTGGCCGAATGACCCGCCGGATGCCGGCGAGCGCCTCGTCGCGCACATCCGCCGTATCCGGAGCCGCATCGAGGAGCAGCCGTCGCGGCCGAAGTTCCTGCTGACGTCGCGCGGGATCGGCTTCTGCCTCGCGCAGCCGGACGAATCGCGCGAAGCGGAAAGTCGCACCGCGGAGCGGCGCCCGACGCACCTCCGAAGCGTGCAGGGCGACAGGGCCTCGGCGCCCGCCTAGATTCCGCGCGGTGAAAGCGCTCCTCTACGGCGTTCGCCCGGACGCAGCTCCGGAACCTCCCGGTGAGAATTTCCTGCTGCACAATCTGGCGCATACGCCAATGAAGCTGGTCGAGCTCGACGAACCGACCTTTCCGCTGCCTGATTGGGTCGTCGTCCGACCGCGCCTGACCGGGATCTGCGGATCGGACGCGAAGCAGGTCTTCATGGACTGGGGCGAGGTGCGCACGCCCGACAATCCCATGAAGGCGTTCTTCTCGTTGCCACAGGTGCTCGGCCACGAGGTTGTCGCCGATGTGGTCGCGCTCGGTCCCGAGTCCGTCGGCCTCGACGTCGGCGATCGCGTCGTCCTGAACCCGTGGCTGTCGTGCGCGCCGCGCGGTGTCTCGCCGGTCTGTCCCGCATGCGAACGGGGAGACTTCAGCTTGTGCTGGTCGTTCGATGTCGGCCCCATCGCGCCGGGCATTCACATCGGCACGGCGCGTGACGCCAACGGGGGTTACGCCGAGTTGATGCCCGCGCACGACTCGCAGCTGTTCAAAGTGCCGGACGCGGTGCCCGACGAATTGGCGGTGATTGCGGATCCGTTCACGGTGTCGCTGCACGCCGTCACCCGGCATCCCCCTACGCCGGGGGGCAAGGTGATGGTGTACGGCGCAGGCGCGCTCGGCACGTGTGCGGTCGCGGTGCTGCGCACGTTGTATCCCGACATCGAAGTGCTTGTCGTGGCGCGCTTCGAGGCGCAGGCGGCGCTGGCGCGCAAGCTCGGCGCCACCGTGATCGGGCACACGCCGGCTCTGCAGGTCATCGAGGAAGCGGCGGCGTGGTCGGGAGGCGTGCTGCGCGACAGCGACGGTCTCCCGATGGCGTTCCCCGGCGGGATCGACGTCGTCTACGACACGGTCGGCAAGCAGGAGACCTTCGAGGTCTCGACGCGCGTGCTCAAGGCGCGCGGCACCTTGGTGAAAGCCGGCGTGCACGGTCCGACGTGGTGGGAGGACACGCCGCTGTACTTCAAGGAGATCTCGATGGTCGGATCGAACGCGTTCGGCTTCGAGGAGGTCGACGGCGTGCGTAAGCACGGCATCGCGCACTACCTCGACATGGTCGCCGACGGTCGTATCGATCTCGCGGGCATGCTCACCCACACGTTCCGGCTCGACGACTGGCGCGACGCGTTCGCCGCGCTCGCCACCCAGGACGAGAGCGGAGCCATCAAGGTGGCGTTCGACTTCCGGGCCGGCTGATGGCCGAGGACGTCGTGCTCGTCGAGGCGGTCGAACGGGTCGCGACGATCACGCTCAACCGGCCCGGTCAGCGCAACGCGTTGAACCGTGCGGTGCGGCGGGCGTTGCCGGCCGCGATCACGCGTTGTGACGAGGACGACGGCGTCGACGTGATGATCCTGACCGGCGCCGATCCCGCGTTCTGCGCGGGTGTCGACCTCAAGGAGTTCGGCGCGGGTGAGGTCGAGCAAGGCGAAGGTTTCGCGGAGGTTGGTGATGGCCGCGGGCGTTTCCGTGGCGCGCTGCCGCCCCACACGAAACCGTTGATCGGCGCGATCAACGGCGTGGCCGTGACCGGCGGCTTCGAAGTCGCGCTGAACTGCGACTTCCTCGTCGCGTCCGAGCGCGCACGCTTCGCCGACACCCACGCGCGGGTTGGCGTCATGCCGGGCTGGGGGCTGACCGTCCTGCTCGCGCAGCGCATCGGTGTGGCACGTGCCAAGCAGATGAGCGTCACGGGGAATTACATCGACGCGCAAACGGCCTACGAATGGGGGCTCGTCAACGAGGTGGTCCCGCACGACCAGCTGCTGGGGTACTGCCGCCGGCTCGCTGCCGACATCGTCTCGAACGATCAGCTCGGAGTGCGCCGGATGCTGCGCACGTACAACGAGGTGACCGGCGGAACCGTTGACGACGGGTGGGTGATCGAGGCGCGGGTGAGCCGCGAGTGGGAGGGCCCGGGATTCGACCCGGCATCCATCGAAGCGCGACGCATGAAGGTCGTCGAGCGAGGACGCCGTCAGATTCAGACTTGACGCCGCCCACTGAAAACGCCATTCTCACTGGAGATGGCGGCGCCGACCCAGACCAATGAGCGGCGGGCGCTGATCGATGCCGGGCTGACGGTGCTCCGCCGGCGAGGATCGGAGGGCTGCACGGTTGCCGACGTCCTCGCCGAAGCCGGGCTGTCGACACGCGCGTTCTACCGGCACTTTGCGTCCAAGGACGAGCTCGTGCTCGCGATCTACGAACGCGACGCGCAGCCGACCCACGTGCGGCTGCGGGATCGGCTCGACGCGGCTGCGTCTCCGCGCGCCGCGCTCGAGGTATGGATCGACGAGACGCTCGCGCTCGGCTTCGATGCGCGGCGGGCGCGTCGCACGCAACCGCTCGCCAAAGAAGGTTTGCGGCTCCAAGCGGAGTTCCCGCGCGAGTTCGCGGCGATGGAGGCCGGTGTCATCGACCCGCTCGTCGCCGTGTTGCGTGCGTTTCCCCGCGCCGATCCAGAACGTGACGCCCGTTCGATGCACGCGGTCGCGTGGGCGCTCGTCGAAGAGCGCTTCGCGGGCGGGACACTCACGCGTGAGGAAGCGAAAGCACATGTCTTGCGCTTCTGTCTCCCGGCGATCGGCGAGAAACCGTGAGCGCCGGTCTCCCGCCCGTCGACCAGCGTTTCTACGCGCCGGAGATCGAGGCGATGCCGCGTCCGGAGATCGAGGCGATGCAACTCGACCGCCTGCTGGCGATCCTTCCGCACGCGTACGAGAACGCCGCGCTCGTGCGCACGACATGGGACGACGCCGGAGTGCATCCCCGCGACATCCGCACGCTCGACGACTTCCGCGAGCGCGCGCCGTTCGTCGACAAGGACGCGGTACGTCGCTTCCGTGACGGTCGGGGTGATCCGTACGGCGGCCTGCTGTGCGTGCCGCCCTCGGCGTTGACCGGCGTGAGCTCGACGTCGGGCACCACCGGCGACCCGACGCTGGTTCCCGAGCAGTGGGGCGCGCGTGCAGGGCGGCCCTCGATCATCGCTCGCGACCTGTGGGGCTGGGGCGTGCGGCCCGGAGACTATGTCGCGCTCGTGCTGTTCACCTTCCGGGGTCCAACCTACGGCTTGTTCCAAGGCTCACTCGGGACGACGCCGATCCTCCTGGACTTCGATCCCGCCGAGATGGAGCGATTCTGCGAGCTGTCGCTCGAGTACCGGCCGACCGCGGTCTACAACTTCGGCTCGATGCTGATCAACGCGGTGAAGGAGGCATGTGATCGCCGCGGCTTCGAACCGCGCGACGTCTTCGCTTCCTACAAGGGCGTGACCATCGCCGGAGAACCGTTGTCGCCGCGGGCGCGTGCCCTCGCCGAGAGTTGGGGCGTCGCGATGTTCGAGCACGGCAATGTCGGCGACGTGACCGGTTCGTTCGAGTGCGTGGAACATGACGGTCTCCACATCTGGGAGGACGACGTGTTCGTGGAAGGCGTCGACCATGACGGTGATCGGTGCGAGCTCGTCGCGACTTCGCTCACCAACACGATTGCGCCGCTGATCCGCTACCGCTCCGACGACATCGTCCGACTGTGCACCGAGGCTTGCGCGTGCGGACGCACGCACACGCGCATGTGGTCTGTCGGTCGCAAGAGCGACGAGGTGATCGTCGACGGGAAATCGGTGCTTCCGGTCGAGGTATGGGACGCGGTCGAGAGCGTCGATGCTTGCGCGCTCGGTCTGTTCCAGGTCATCCGACCCGGCCGCACCGTCGACCGGCTCCGGTTGCGTGTCGGGTACGCCCCCGGCTGGGAGTCGCGGCTCGACGCCGTGCGAGAAGAGGTGGCCGCCGCGGTGTACGAACGGCTCGGTGTCGGGCCTGACGTCGAGCTCGTGCCCAACGCCGCACTGCTGCGGCTCGGGCCGCCCCACAAGATCCCGCGGGTCGCGCCGCGATGAATGCGCGGGAGACGCTGTGGGGGATCGGCTCGTACGTCGACGCGTCCGGTCGCCGCGTGCCGTGGCGCATCACGCACGAGGAGATGGGTCGTGACATCGACGCGGCGACCAAGGCGCTCACCGAGCTCGACGTCGCCGGCAAGCGCGTGTTGTGGTGCTCGATGCTCTCGCAAGCGGGACAGTTCTGGCCGTACATCTGCGGGTCGTACCTCGCCGGCGCACGCCTGTCGTGCGCGGACGCGACTGCCGGCGAGGCGGCGCGGGTCGGGATGTTCCTACGACTGATGGAGTACGACGCGCTGTTCGGCGTGACCGACGCGATCCTCGACGGCTTCGACGAGATGGGGCGGCGCTACGACGAAGTCTTCGCGGACGTGCGCACTGTCGGCGCGCTTCCGGGTGCATACGAGCGGCTGACGGACGCGGGGGTCGCGCCGACGAGGTTCGTGTTGTGCGGTCCGGCCGTGGCGATCGGGCGCGCTCCCGACCTCCCGGCGTTGGTGACGAGTGAGGAATGGGAGCTCGCCGCCGAGAACGGCCGTGTCTGTGTGAGCGCGCGCCGGACGCGCGGCCAGGAGTTCGTGCGCACTCCAACTGGGGTGTGCGGTGAGATCGTCGACGGAGGAGTGACGTGGTGACCAAGCGCTCGTTGATCAGCGCGGACAATCATGTGTTCGAGCCGGTCACGTTGTGGCAGGAGCGGTTGCCCACCGGTTTTCGCGACCGCGGGCCGAGAGTCGAGCAGCGCGGCGACTGGATTGTGATGGCGATCGAGGGGATGCCGGATCGCAAGCTCACCCGTGTGAACGGTTCCGGTGGTGCGGTGGACGGTCATGCGCGGGTCGGAGGATCCGACCTCGACCAGCGATTGCGCGACATGGCGCTCGATGGTGTCGTCGCCGAGGTGATCTATCCGACGTTCGGGTTGTTCATCGACATGATCCCTGCCGCCGATCTCCAGATGGCGTGCGCACAGGTCTACAACGACTGGCTGGCCGAGTCGTTCCTGGCGCGTCCGGACGTGTTCATCCCCGCCGCCGTGGTCCCGGTGCGCGACGTCGCGTCGGCGGTCGGGGAGCTCGGCCGCGTGGCGGCGGCCGGTTTCAAGGCGGCGATGATCCCGACGTCCCCGCCGGAAGGCCTCCCGTACAATCGCGCCGAGTACGACGACCTGTGGCAGATCGCAAGCGACGCGGGCATGCCGCTCTCGCTGCACACCGGCACGGGCGCGCTCCCGCAACACGAGCGGGGACCGGGCGGCGCGGTCATCAACTACGCGAAGGTCGGCCTCTTGTCTGCCGAGACGCTCTGCTATTTCTGCGCGTCGGGCGCGCTGGAACGGTTCGCGGGACTGAAGCTTGTCTTCGTCGAGGCCGGCGCGGGCTGGTTCGCGTACTGCTGCGAGCGCATGGACGAGGCGTTCGAGGAGCACCAGCAGTGGGTCAACCCGATGCTCGCGGCGCCGCCGAGTCACTACGCGAAGACGCAATGTCACGTGACCCTCGGCGCGGATCGCGCGCCGCTCCTCACACGCGAGATCACCGGGGTCGGGCCGCTGCTGTGGGCGAGCGACTATCCGCATCCCGAAGGAACATTCCCGCACAGCCAGGAAGTCGTCGAGCGCATCTTTGCCGGCGTGCCGGAGCCGGAGATGCGAGCGATCGTCGGCGGCAACGCCGCGCGCCTGTACGGCGTGAAGGTCCCAACAGATTGGACGCGCAGCCCCCCCCCCGCGGGGGGGGCGTGCAAAAACATGGTGGGGGGCATAAGCAGAAGGGCCAGACGGCGATCG
>JBBQXS010000080.1:0-14589 GCA_038209365.1 Acidimicrobiia bacterium
TAGTTGGTTTGCTTCTTGCTCTTGTGCGGGTGGGGGTGGTGTTTTTTGTCCAGCTATTAGACCCCCACACCCCCGCCCCCCAGATGCACGCACGTTCCGCTTCTGCCTCCGCCTCCCGCTCCGTATGGCTACTCTCCGCAGGCATGGCCGAAGCACTCGAAGCCCTCCTGCAGGAAGGCCGGACGTTCCCTCCGCCGCGAGGCTTCTCCAAGGAAGCGCTCGTCACCGACGCCTCGGTATACGACGACGCCGAGCGCGACTGGCAGGGATTCTGGGCGAAGCAGGCGCTCGCGCTCGACTGGCGCACGGAATGGCACACGATCCTCGAGTGGGACTTGCCGTTCGCGAAGTGGTTCCTCGGCGGCACCCTGAACGTGACCGAGAGCTGCCTCGACCGTCATGTCGACGCGGGCCACGGCGACCAGGTGGCGTTCTTCTGGGAGGGCGAGCCCGGCGACACTCGACGGGTGACCTACAAGGAGCTGCTGGACGAGACGTCCCGCGTCGCGAACGCGCTGCGCGAGCTGGGCGTCGGCAAGGGCGACCGGGTCGCGATCTACATGGGGATGGTGCCGGAGACCGCCGCGGCGATGCTGGCGTGCGCGCGGATCGGTGCGCCCCACTCGGTGGTGTTCGGCGGGTTCACCGCGCAGTCCCTGAAGGACCGCATCAATGACGCGCAGGCGAAGGTGGTGATCACCGCCGACGGCGCGTGGCGTCGAGGCGCGATAGTACGGCTCAAGGACATCGCCGACGAGGCGATCGCGGACACGCCCTCGATCGAGCACGTGCTCGTGCTGCGGCGTACGGAGAACGACGTCGCGATGCAGGAGGGTCGTGACCTCTGGTGGCACGACGCCGTGACGCCGAAGTCGACCGTGTGCGAGCCGGAGGAGATGGACAGTGAGGACCTGCTCTACATCCTCTACACGTCGGGCACGACCGGGAAGCCGAAGGGCATCATGCACACGACCGGCGGGTACCTCACGCAGGTCGCCTACACGCACAAGCACGTCTTCGACCTGAAGCCCGACGCCGACGTGTACTGGTGCACGGCCGACGTCGGCTGGGTGACCGGCCACTCGTACATCGTGTACGGCCCGCTTGCGAACCGCGCGACGTCCGTGATGTACGAAGGCACGCCGGACTACCCCGACAAGGATCGATTCTGGTCGCTCATCGAGAAGTACAAGATCACGACGCTCTACACCGCGCCGACGGCGATCAGGACGTTCATGAAATGGGGCGACGAGTACCCGCAGCGGCACGACCTGTCGTCGTTGCGATTGATCGGTACGGTCGGTGAGCCCATCAACCCCGAGGCGTGGGTCTGGTACTACAAGGTCATCGGCGGCGAGCGTTGCCCGGTCGTCGACACCTGGTGGCAGACCGAGACCGGCGCCATCATGATCAGTGCCTTGCCGGGCGCAACCACCCTCAAGCCGGGCAGCGCGACGTTTCCACTGCCCGGTCTGGAAGCCGACATCTGCGACGACGCCGGCAACAAGGTCGGCGTCCCCGGCGGCGGCTACCTCGTGTTGAGCCGGCCGTGGCCGTCGATGCTGCGCGGCATCTGGGGGGACCCGCAGCGCTACAAGGACACGTACTGGGCGCGCTTCCAGGGCAAGTACTTCGCGGGCGACGGCGCCAAGCGCGACGACGACGGCTACTTCTGGTTGTTGGGCCGTGTCGACGACATCATGCTCGTCGCCGGCCACAACATCTCGACGACCGAGGTCGAGTCGGCGCTCGTCGACCATCCCGCGGTGGCCGAGGCGGCCGTCGTCGGCAGGACCGATGCGACCAGCGGCCAGGCCATCGCCGCATTCGTGACCCTGCGCGCCGGCGTCGAGCCGGGCGACGACCTCGCCGCGGAGCTGCGCGAGCACTGCGCCAAGCTGATCGGCCCGATCGCGAGGCCGAGCTCGATCCTGTTCACCGAAGAGTTGCCGAAGACGCGCTCGGGCAAGATCATGCGGCGGCTGCTGCGCAACGTCGCCGAGGACGAGGTGCTCGGCGACACGACGACCCTCGCCGATCCCACCATCGTGGACGGCATCAAGTCCAAGTACCTCGCGACCCAGCCCGCGGAGGACTAGCGCCGCACGTGCGGTACCTCCCCGAGCATTGGACGTGGCACGGCGAGCCGCTCGACCCGGGCCGGGCCGTTGTGGTCGACCTCGACGGCGTCCTGTCGGACGCGGCCGGCCGGCAGCACTACCTGGAGACCCCCCGGCAGGACTGGCGGTCCTTCTTCGACGCGTGTGGCGAAGACCGCGTGATCGAGGAGGTGCGCACCCTCCTCGACCTGCTCGACCCGGATCTCCAGATCGTGCTCCTGACCGCCCGGCCCCACCGGGTCCATCACCTCACCGAAGCCTGGTTACGCCGGTACGGGATCCGCTGGGACCTGCTGATCATGCGGCCGTGGGGCGACTACGAGCTCGCCCGGGACTTCAAGCAGTCCACGGTCTGGGAGCTCCGCTCGGCGGGGTTCGAGCTGGTGCTCGCCTTCGAGGACGACCGGCGGAACGTGGCGATGTTCCGGGGCGAGGGCATCCCCTGCCTCTACGTGCATTCCGGTTACTACGACGACTGATCCAGCGGCCCGACGAATTCCCGCGGACCCCCTCAGCCCTGCCTCCCCGGGTGCCGACAAGACCTTGACGTCCTGGGAGGAAGGGTCGGCATGCGAAAGCTCGTCGCGCGATCGTCCACATGCGGACGCGCGCGTCTCGAGAAGGGATCGTCGCGGTGACCCGCTTCGACGCCGGACAACTCGCCTCGGGGCCCGATGCCGAGCCGCAAGCCGCCAGCGCCCGACCCGGCGCCGACGAGGGCGACACGCTGCTGCCGGGCGACGAACCGGCGGACGAGCTCGGCCACGAGGATGACGCCCTCGGCGAGAACGAGGCGTCTCCCGCCCTGCCCGAGCCGTCGCTTCTCCGCTTCGGTCCGGAGACGCCCCCGAGCGACTCGACGACCCCACCTGGCGCTTCCGCTCCCCCCACCGAGGTTCCCGTGCCCGACATCAGGCCTTCTTCCGAGATCTCTTCCGAGGTTTCTTCCGAGGTGATGTCACCGTCGCCGGCGGGCACGGTGAAGATCAAGAAGTCCTCGGCGCGCACGCACTCGGAGAAGAAGCCGGATCGACACCGGATGTTCGGCCGCAGGGCCGGAGCGGCGCCCAAGGGCGCCGCGCCCGCGGGCGCTGAGGTCGATGCGCTCCCCACCGACGAGCCGTTCTCGGCGGCGGACGCCGAGAACGACGACGGGCCCCGTCACGTCGGCCTTCCGCTCGGCGAGCTCCTGCTGCATCGCGGCCTCGTCTCCGAGGAGCAACTCCGGGAAGCGCTCACGGCCCAGAGGGCTTCCGGGAAGCGCCTGGGCAACATCCTCGTCGAGCTGGGCCTCCTCAGCGAGCGGGCCCTCGTCGCAGTACTGGCCGAGCAGCTGCAGGTCGACATCATCGAGCTCGGCAACATGGAGCTGGATCGCGAGATCGTCACGCTGCTGTCCGAGCAGGACGCGCGCCGACTGCGAGCAGTGCCGATCGCGCGCGAAGGCGTGCGCATCGACGTCGCGGTCGCCGATCCGCTCGCCGCGTCCCTCCAGGACGAGCTCATCGCAAAGCTCGCCGCGCCGGTCCGGTTGGTGTTCGCCACCGGCACGGACATCGAAGCGGTCATCAACAAGATGTACGCGTCGGCGACCGACCTCGGCGACGCACTGCGCATGTTCGAAGCGCGACTGGTCGCACGTCAGACCTCCAGGGAGACCGAACCGGCGATCGGCACGGTCGTCGACGAGAACGCGCCGGTCGTCAAGGTCGTCAACCTCATCCTGGACACCGCCGTGCGTGCGCGTGCGTCCGACGTGCACATCGAGCAGATGCCCGACTTCGTACGGGTGCGGATGCGCACCGACGGGGCGTTGCACGAGGCGATGACGCTTCCGGGGCCGATGGGACCGTCGTTGGTGTCCCGCATCAAGGTCATGTCGGACATGAACATCGTCGAGCGACGCAAGCCGCAGGACGGTCAGCTCGCGTTCACCGTCGCGGGACGTGATCTCGACGTGCGCGTGTCGACGGCGCCCACCGTCTTCGGCGAGAAGTGCGTGCTGCGCGTGCTCGACAAGACCAAGGCTGTGATCGAGCTGCCCGGGCTCGGCATGGCACCCGACACGTACGCGCGGTACTCCGATCTCATCCGCTCGCCGTACGGCATGGTCATCTGTGCCGGACCCACCGGCTCCGGGAAGACGACGACGCTGTACGCGACACTCACGGCGATCAGCAACGACGACATCAACGTCGTGACGATCGAGGACCCTGTCGAGTACGTGTTCCCGGCGATCAACCAGATCCAGATCAACGAAGCAGCCGGGCTGACGTTCGCGAACGGCCTGCGCGCAATCCTCCGCCAGGACCCGGACTCGATCCTCGTCGGGGAGATCCGGGACGTGGAGACCGCGCGGATCGCCGTGCAAGCGGCGCTCACCGGTCACTTCGTCATGTCGTCGTTGCACGCGACCGACGCGACCAGCGCGCTACACCGCTTCATGGACATGGGCATCGAGCCCTTCCTCGTCGCGTCGTCGCTGCTGGGCGTCGTCGGCCAACGGCTGGTGCGCAAGGTCTGCCCGAACTGTGTGCAGCCGTATGACCCGACGCCCGACGAACGCGCCTTCTACGAGCGCGGCGGGGGCGACGTGGCGAAGGCGAGCTTCGTCGCGGGCGCCGGCTGCAACTTCTGCGGCAACACCGGTTACTACGACCGCAGCGGTATCTACGAGGTGTTGGCGGTCACCGACGAGCTGAAGGAGCTCATCGTCGAGAACGCGCCGCAGGCCGCGTTCCGCAACCTGGCGATTTCCCAGGGCATGCGCACGCTGCGCGATCAGGCCATCCAGCTGGTGACCCAGGACAAGACCACGATCGCCGAGGTGCTCCGCACCGTGTACGTCCTCTAACGGGAGAGGCAAAGGGAATGCCCACTTACAAGTACGTGGCCGTCGGTCCGGACGGACACGCGATCAAAGAGACGGCCGAGGCTCCCAGCGAGGACGTGCTGCGCAACCAGCTCCTGCTTCGCAACCTCGAGGTGCACCAGCTCAAACAGCGCAAGACCTTCAACGAGCTCGAGCTCACGCCACAGCGCGTGCCCAAGCAAGAGCTCATGCACTTCTCCCGGCAGATGGCCGCGTTCGTTCGTACCGGCATACCCATCACCGACGCGCTCGAGGTGATCGAGGAAGGCTCCGGAAACAAGCGCTTCAAGGAGATGCTCGCCGACATGCGGGAGCAGATCCAGAATGGCGTGCCGTTCTCCGACGCGCTTGCCGAGCACGCCTCGGTGTTCCCGCCCTACTACGTCGGCATCCTCCGCTCGTCGGAGCTCACGGGCCAGCTCGACACGGCGTTGGAGCAGCTCTCCGCGTACATCGAGCGCGACGTGGAGGCGAAGGCGACGATCAAGTCCGCGCTCGTGTATCCCCTCGTGGTCATGGGCATGTCGATCGTCACGGTCGTCATTCTCGCCGTGTACGTGCTCCCGAAATTCACGAAGTTCTTCAACAACCTCGGCGCGAACCTCCCCCTACCGACGCGCATGCTGTTGGGCTTCTCGGAGTTCACACAGAAGTTCTGGTTCGTCTGGGCCGGCGGGTTCATCGGGTTCGTCGCGTTGATGTTGTGGATGCACAAGTCCGATCGGGGGCGCCTCCTCCGCGACAGGCTGTTCCTCCGGGTCCCGCTGATCAAGGACATCGTGTTGTACGCCGTCGTAGAGCGCGTGTGCCGCATCGTTGCCGCGATGGTGATGGCGGGGGTGCCATTGCCCGACACCATTGCTGCCGCAATTCAGGGCACGAACAACAAGGTGTTCGAAGAGGCGTTGAAAGTCGCGCAGGAGCGCATGCTCGAAGGCGAGGGCCTCGCGCAGCCGATCGCAGACTCCGGCCTCTTCCCCAGGGCGGCGACGCAGATGATGCGCGTGGGTGAGAACACGGGAACCCTCGACACGCAGCTCGACAATGCCGCGCAGTATTACGGGCGAGAGCTGGAATACAAGCTCAAGAAGCTCACGTCGCTCTTCGAGCCCGCAGTGATCATCTTCATGGGAATGATCGTCGGCTTTGTCGCCGTCGCGCTGATCTCCGCGATGTACGGCATCTTCAACCAGTCGAAGTCGCTTCACCCCAAGTAACACGCGCCACGCTGCGTGACCGTTTCGTCGAATGGGTCGCGGGACCTATTCAGGATCCGACTCCGGGCGCCGTACAGACGATTGACGGGGCGCAGACCCCGATCGACCAAGGGGAGTCCTCCATTGCAGCACAAGCGTCGGTCCGACCAGGACCACAAGAACATCATCGAGCAGGGTTTCACCCTGGTCGAGCTTCTCATCGTGATCGTGATCCTCGGCATCCTCGCCGGCATCGTCATCTTTGCCGTTGGCAACCTGACGTCCAGTGCAGGCACGAACGCATGCGCGACCGAAGGGGATACGTTCTCGACCGCGGTACAGGCATACAAGGCACAGAACAGCGGGGCGTTGCCGGCCGCCGCCGCGGGTCCGACCGCGACGAACGCGAGCGGCTATGCCACCACGCTCAACACCGCAGGCCTGTTGGCGAGCTCAAATGTCGCCTACTTCAGCACCGGTGGTGCCACGCCGTCGTTCGCGACGACCAAGGCGAACGCGAACCTCAGCTGGCAGTACAACGGAGCGACTGGCGCCGTCACGAAGGGCTCCAGCTGCACCGCATGACCCTACGCTGACCGAAACGAGGAGAGGGAGAGCACTTCGGTGCTCTCCCTCTTTCGTTCTCGGCGCAACGCCCGGCGGGCTTCAGTGGACGTGCTGGTGCCGGAGGCGGGCCACGCGGTCCTCGGTCGGCGGGTGGGTCTGGAACAGGTTCTTGAAGCTCACCTGCCGGCCCGTCAAGGGGTTGATGATGTACGCGGTCGCGTGCGCGGGGTCGACGTTCATCGGCACCTGCTTCGCATATGCCTCGATCTTCAGCAGCGCCCGAGCGAGGGGTTCACCGTCGCCGACGAGCTCCGCGCCGCTGCGGTCGGCCTCGTACTCCCTCGACCGGGAGAGGGCGAGCTGGAGCAGGGTGGCCGCGATCGGGGCCAGGATCATCATGGCGAGCATCCCGAAGATGTTGCCGCCATTGCCTTCGCGGTCGTTGCCACCGAAGCCGCCGAACATCGCGCCCCACATCAGCATGCGGGCCGAGAACGTGATTCCGAGCGCAACCGTGGCCGCCACCGAGCTGATCAGGATGTCGCGGTTGCGAACGTGCGAGAGCTCGTGGGCGAGCACACCGCGCAGCTCGTCCTGGTCGACGACCTGCATCAGGCCCTGCGTGACGGCGACGGCCGCGTGCTCGGGGTTGCGGCCGGTCGCGAACGCATTCGGCTGGGCCGCGGGACTGATGTACATCGCCGGCATCGGCATCCCGGCCCGTTGAGTCAGGTCCGAGACGATGGCGTAGAGCTGCGGCGCTTCCGCCTCCGAGACGGGCACCGCGCCGGCGGCGCGCACCGCGATCTTGTCGGAGAACCAGTACGAACCGCCCACGAAGACGATTCCCAGCACCAGCCCGAGGATGAGTCCGCCCTGGCCGAAGAACGATCCGATGCCCATGAAGAGGGCGCCGAGCACGGCGAGCAGGACGACGGTCTTGACGTTGTTCCTGAACATTTCTCAAATCACCTCACTGGGGGTGAACACCGCACCAACAGTCGGCGTTCCCGCACCCACCCTAAAAGTTACGACTCGTCACCAGCGAACACTCAACCAGGCCCCCCTGAGAGCCGACTGCGAAGGGTAGGAGCGCGTCCGCTGGGAGGGCTCGCGGGAAGACGGGACACCCCACGCCTCATGGCAATCACCCACGTCAGCCTCGGCCCGATCGAGCGCTACCTCCAAATGGTCTGGGAGCGCAACGCGAGCGACCTCCTGCTCACGGCGCACAGCAAGCCGCTCGTGCGGATCGACGGGCACCTGATTCCCCTCGAGGACGAACCCGAGCTGGACCAGGATCACTGCGAGCACCTCGTGCTGTCGGTGCTCACCGAGCAGCTCAAGCAGACCCTGCGCCAGGACAAGGAGGTCGACTTCTCGTTCTCGTGGAAGGGCGTCGCGCGTTTCCGGGCCAACTGTTTCTTCCAGATGGGCGCGATCGCGATGTCACTGCGGATCATCCCTCTGAAGCTGCCGACGCTCGACCAGCTCGGACTGCCGCCCGCAATCGAGTACTTCGCCAACCTGCCACAAGGCCTGGTGCTGGTGACGGGGCCGACCGGTTCCGGGAAGTCCACGACACTCGCGGCGGTGATCAACTACATCAACGAACATCGACGCTGCCACATCCTCACCGTGGAGGACCCGGTCGAGTACCTGCACCCGCACAAGAACTCCGCAGTGAGCCAGCGCGAGGTCGGCTCCGACACCATCTCGTTCGCGCGGGCACTGCGCGCCGCCATGCGAGAGGACCCCGACGTGATCCTCGTCGGCGAGATGCGTGACCCCGAGACCGTGCAGTTCGCGCTTTCGATCGCCGAGACCGGCCACCTCGTGTTCGCGACCTTGCACACGAACGACGCTCCACAGGCGTTGGACCGGATCTCCGACATGTTCCCGGCCGAACGGCAGAACCAGATACGGGTGCAGCTCGCCGCGTGTCTTTCGGGCGTGGTATCGCAGCGGCTGATCCCGCGGATCGGGGGCGGCATGGTCGCCGCGTTCGAGATCCTGGTGTCGAACAGCGCGGTTCGCGGTCTGATCCGCGACGGCAAGACCCACCAGGTGCGCAACGTGCTCTCGTCGGGCCGTAACGAAGGCATGTGCACGCTGGAGAGCTGGCTCAACACGCTGATACAGGACGGTTCGATCACCTACGAGGACGCGGTCGTCCGCACGCTGTACCCCAAGGAGATCCGCCCGGCGGTGCCGGTACCTGCCGGCGTCGGGGGCAACACGCGGTAGGCATCTGCACGGGCGGCCCGGCCGTTCCCGCGTCCGCCCCGCGCGGGGTGTGAGGAAGCCGCGTTACGTTCTGGATCCTTCGGACCAGGGGGAACCAGCGTGGCGATCGACGTGGTGCTGCTGGGCACCGGGAACCCGTTGCCGGACCGTGACCGCGCGGGCGCGGCGACGCTCGTACGCGCCGGGGGCCGCACGATGCTCGTCGACGCCGGTCGTGGAGTGTGCATGCGACTTGCGGCCGCAGGCGTGTTGCCGCTCATGCTCGACGAGGTGTTGCTCACCCACCTGCACAGCGATCACATCTGCGATCTGAACGACGTGATCACGACACAATGGGTGATGAGTCCGGTGCAGAAGTCGTTGCGGGTGTTCGGGCCGCCGCGTACACGTGAAGTCGTGGACGCCATGTACGCGATGCTCCGCCCCGACGTCGAGTACCGGCTCGCCCATCACCCCGATCTCGCTTGGGAGCCGCACGTCGACGTCGCCGAGGTCACGCCAGGGATCGTGTTCGACGAGCACGGTGTCCGCGTCGTCGCCGCGCGCACGGACCACCGGCCGGTCGAACCGACACTCGGGTTCCGGGTGGAGAGCGACGGCAGGGCCGTGGTGCTGGCCGGTGACACGGTGCCCTGTGAAGGGCTCGACGAGCTCTGTCGCGGTGCCGACGTGTACGTGCAGACGGTCTTGCGCGACGACCTCGTGCGAATGGTGCCGATGCAGCGCTTCCAGGACACGATCGACTATCACTCGACGGTGGCGCAGGCCGCCCAGACCGCGGCCCGCGGCGGCGTGCGCACGCTCGTGCTCACGCATCAGATCCCCACACCCGCGGTGGGCGCTGCCGACGAGTGGATCGCCATCGCGCGCGAGCACTTCGACGGCGAGGTCGTGTTCGGCGAGGACCTCACGGCGATCTCTGCGTAACGCGTGTCAGTCGCGGGAGTTCGTCAATTGTCGTCACCTCTGTCGCGCAGCATCAGGATGGCTCGTCGACGGCGAACAGCTCGACGGTGCCGTCCACTCCCTTGAGCTCGTAGGGTCCGCGCGTGTGCACACGAAGCCCCGAGCCCGTCACGAGATCGGCGACGGTACGGGAAACGAACACTTCTCGTGCGCCCGCCTCGGCTGCCACGCGAGCGCCGACGTGCAGTGCGAGACCCGCGAGATTTGCGCCGCGGCGCTGACACTCCCCGGTGTGTACGCCGGCTCGCACCTCCACGCCGATTCGGTCGGCGCCGCGAACGATCGCGATCCCACAGCGCACGGCGCGGACCGGGCTTTCGAAGGCCGCGAGAAAACCGTCGCCGGTGTACTGCACCTCGGTGCCGCCGTATCGCTGCAGCTCGGCGCGGACGAACTCGTCATGATCGTCGAGAAGCGCGCGCCACTTCCCGTCACCGAGGCGAGTCGCAAGCGCGGTGGAACCGACGATGTCCGTGTAGAGCACGGTCGTCAGCACCGTGTCGCCGCTCGACATCAGAGTTCGCGCGTCGTCGGCGAGCCGACGCATCCCGAGTGCGTCGGCGTCGTCGCCGACGAGTGAGAGCAGCCGGTCGGCCTCCGCAATCTGCGGCTCGGCCCGTTCGAGCAGCCCACGGGCCTGCCAGTAGCGCGAGCGGGCAACGAGCGCCCGCGCTCCGAGCCGTTGTTCCAGGTCGACCGCGTTGCGGAAGTGGGCGTCCGCGTCGTCGAACCGGCCCATGACCAACGCCAGTTGTCCGAGCGCGCGGTCGCTCGCGCCAAGCACCGCCCCGCCGACACCCACCACGACGATCCGGCCGGCGTAGGGCACGAGTTCGGCATACAGCTCCGGGGCGCGGTCACGCACACCGAGCCGCGAGACCACTTCGGCGAGCACGAACGTCCCGGTGGTCCAGGTGATGTCTCTCCGGAGCGCGACACCCGCTCGCGTGAACGCCGCGAATCGCCGTCGGGCGCCCAGCTCGTCGCCGCACTCGAGGTCGGCGAGCACGAGCGCGGCTCCCAAGGCGCGCAAGGCGGGCCGATTCGCCAGCGCGGTCTCGGCGAACTCCATGACTTCGTCGATGCGGCCCTGCTCGCGCCGGAGAATGAAGAGGTGGGTGAGTGACATGTCAATGTTCTCGCCGCCTCGGGTGGCAGCAAGCATTTGCAGCAGGGGTGTCTCTGCGCGCTCGAACTCGCCTCGCATCATCGCGTCAGCGGACTGCAGGAGCGCGGCCTCGCGAAGGATACGACGACTCGGTTCAGCCTCGGCGTGCCGCAGCGCCTCCTCGCTCGTTTGTCCAAAGCGCGGATCACCGACCTCGAGCTGCGCCTGCGCGAGGTGGCGCTTGGGCCAAAAGCGGGTCTCGCCGAGCGCGTTGCCGAGGTGCCGACCGTAAGCCGGGAGCCGTCCGATCTCGTCATAGAGCCCGTCCCATTCCCGGATGACGCTCAGGCGCCGTTCGATGTCCGGCAGGGCATACAAGACGAACGCGAGTCCGCCCAACGTGTCCGCGAGCACCTGCACGTCGCCGATCGTTCGAGCGAGGGTCACCGCCGACTCGATGGTCTCCAGTGCTTGCTCGGGCTCGCCATCGGTCAGCAACTGGATCGCGGCGACGGCGTCGAGAAGCTTCGTTCGCATTGCAGGTTCGTCGTCGCCGAGGAGCCCGATTGCTTCAGTGGCAAGCTCTTTCGCGATGGCGTCGTCATCGACGCCGAACATCGGAGCCATCGCGCGTACATATGCGGCACGCACGAACAGGTCCCTGAAGACGCCCCGAGTGGCGGCGGCGGCCGCCTCCGCCGCTCGATGCATCTCTCCTTGCTGGCCGGTCTCGTCGTACGCCTCGGCGAGCAGAAGGAGGAGCTCGGCACGCGCCGCGGCGTCGGCCCGAGGGTCGCGTTCCACGACCGCGATGGCACGCGCGAGGATCGTGATCGCCTCCTCTGGTGCAAGCCGGTCAAGCGAGCGGCGCGCCGCCGCGAGCGCGTATCGCGTTGCATGTTCTGCAGCACCGTCCGCGTCCGTCAGCGCCCAGTGGTACGCGAGAAGGGGGAGGCACGTATCGGCGTCGCCGACGCCGCCCGCCACGTCGATTGCCTGCGCGACCTGGCCGTGGAGTCGTGAGCGTCTTGGCTTGGAGAGCTCGGTGTACAAGACGTCGCGGATGAGTGCGTGCGAAAAGGAGTACACGATCTCGTCATCGCGTTCCTCGACGATGAAACCCTGCTTTTCCGCCTCCTCTACCACGCGCTCGAGCGTCTTCTCATCGACATCCGAGACAGCACCCAGCAAGCGGTATGCGAACGGCGATCCGATCACCGATGCGACTCGAAGGGCGTCGACCGTGTCTTCGCCGAGCCTCGCAATGCGCTGCGAGATGAGATGGCGGACATTCGCGGGCAGCCCCTTCAGGTCACCGCCGTGCTGTGCATGCGCCAACAGGTGGGTCGCAAAGAGAGCGTTCCCGTTTGTGCGCGCGCGCAGGAGCCTTGCCGAGGCCTCTGCTTCGGCGACGCCGAGCTGCGTCGCAAGTAACGCAAGCGCGCTCTCTTCGAGCCCCGAGAGCTCGACCTGCACGGTGCCGGGCGCTCGCATGAGTTGCGTGACGCAATCGACCGTCTCGTCGCTCACCGAGTCGAGGTCTCGGCAGGTGGCGACGACAAGGAGCGGAATCGGCGCAGGCGCGCCCGCGACATGGAGAAGCATCCGCAGGGACGCGAGGCTCGCCCAATGGATGTCCTCGAGTACGAGGAGACACGGCCGATTGACACACTCCTGTGCGAAGAACTCGACGACTGCGTCGAACAGCTCGAGGCGCGCGTCATCTTGCTCCGACGATTGCATGGCGCTGCCGTAGCTGCTGGTGCGGCCGTCCTCGTAGTGGGCCCACTCCGGAACGAGCGGTGCGAGGCGCGCCGCGAGCAGCCCGAGTTCGTGACGACAGCTCTCGTTGCCCGCCGTTCGCGCATACCGCAACAGGGCTTCTGCGAACGGTTGAAATGCACGCATCGTCCGTTCGTCACACGAGCCACGAAAGACGTTTGCGATGCCGGCCGATGCCGTGAACTCGTCGACAAGTCGCGTCTTGCCGATGCCGGCCTCTCCCAGCACCAACGCGACCCGGGGCCCCTCGGACAAGTCGTCGAGAGCGTCGGTGAGGCCTGCGAGTTCGCGTTCCCGTCCGACGAACAGGCTCGTTGCGCCTCGATCGGAGTCAGCCACCGTCGCTCCCGGATGTGCGGGTGGCAATGATGCCAGCCCGAGCGACGCAGGGGACAAGTCCCGGTGGGCGGTCTCAGAGATCAGTCGCGGAAGTTCGTGAACTGGAGGGGCACGCCGAAGTCGTTCTCGCGCAATTTCTGGATCGCCGTCTGCAAGTCGTCGCGCTTCTTCCCGGTGACGCGCAGCTGGTCGCCCTGCACCTGATGCTGCACACCCTTCAACCCGAGACCCTTGATGAACTTGCCGATCTCGCGCGCCTTCTCGTCGTTGATGCCGACGTGCAGCGAGACCGCCTGCCGGGCCCGGCTGTGTGACGCCTCTTCGACCTTGCCGTAGTCGAGCGCTTTCAGCGAGACCTTGCGGCGCACGAGCTTCTCCTCGAGCACCTGCGCGACCGCCTTGAGGCGTTCCTCCGACGCGGATTCGAGCTCGATCGCGTTCTCCTTCAGCTCGACGGCACTGTCGGTACCTTTGAAGTCGAAGCGCGTCGACAACTCGCGACGTGCTTGATCGACGGCGTTGCGGACCTCTTGGAGGTCGACCTCTGACACCACGTCGAAGCTGGGCATGCGCTGGCTAGATTAGATCCGGGTCGGTACCCGAGTGGCCAAAGGGGACGGGCTGTAAACCCGTTGCGTTACCGCTACGTTGGTTCGAATCCAACCCGGCCCACCATCTTTCTTTGTCGCAGCTTCGCTGACTCCGGCGAGCTTCCTCCGCACGACCTACAGCATGCGCTGCATCAGCACCACGTCGAGCCACCGGCCGAACTTCCGCCCGACCTGGCGCTCGCGTCCGACCTCCTCGAAGCCGCATGCCCGGTGGAGCGCAATCGACGCCTCGTGGCCGCCGACGATGCGGCCGATCGCGGAATGGAACCCGTGGCTGCGGGCGAGCTCGACGAGGTCGCCGAGCAAGAGCCGGCCGACGCCGTCGCCGCGTCGATCCCGCTGCACGTACACCGAGTCCTCGACCGTGGGGGCGTACGCAGGCCGCGGACGGTACGGCGACAACGAGGCGAAGCCGGCGACGCGGTCGTCGTCACTCACCGCGACGATTGCCGGATGGCCGCCTGCGTGCTCGTCGATCCACGCCACCTGCTCCGCGAGCGACCGTGGGACGAGGTCGAACGTCACGGTCGACTCGAGGACCTCGACGTTGTAGATGTCTCGCAGGGCTTCGGCGTCCCGACGCTCGGCCAGGCGGGTCCGATACACGGCCGGGCACGCTACGCGCTCGGGCTATCCTCTTCGGGCCTCGCCCCCTTAGCTCAGTCGGCAGAGCACTTCCATGGTAAGGAAGGGGTCTACGGTTCGAGTCCGTAAGGGGGCTCGCCGGGGCGGGCCTTCGGGCCCGCTCCGTCACGGCGGAGTAGCTCAGTCGGTTAGAGCA
>JBBQXS010000081.1:0-13843 GCA_038209365.1 Acidimicrobiia bacterium
GCTCGCGCCGACGACCGCGCGCCCGTCGCGCCAGACCTTCATGCGCGCCTGCCACGTCTCGTCGTCGTCGATCCCGATCGGGAATCCGAAGCCGGTCATGAGATCGTCGGCGACGACGATGTCACACAGCGCGTCGAACCCGTCGACGCCGCGTTCCTTGGCGATCGCCGCGACCGACTTGCCCTCCCACTGCTTGTTCTCGGGTGCGAACGTCTCGTTGATCATGTAGATGGCCCAATTCGAGACCTTGAACCCGGTGGTCGGTTGCAGCGCGGCTTCGCGCAATACGTTGCGACCGTCGACCGACGCGAGCATGGCCTTCTTCTCGTCGTGGGGAAGCGCCATCGGCTTCTCCCAACCGGGGATCGTGTCGAGCAGGAAGCCGCTGTCGAAGCAGATGCGCGGCGAGGGCGTGAACGGCACCGTCAACGCGAGCACTCGCGCGCCGCGCTCGGTCGCGTAGTCGGATGCGGCCAGGTTGTGCTCGGTCGTGGCCTCGCTGCCCTTCCCCACGAACAGCACGTTCCAGTTGATCGGACGATTGGCGGCCAGCGACATGCGCGCGAGCAGGTCGGGCGCGAAATCCTCGAACAAACCCACGCACGGGATGAACTCCAGCGTCGTACCCGGGTGCTCGCGCACGACCCGGCACAGCGCAAGAATCTCGTCCTCACTGGCGTACCGCGACGGCACCATGTCACCGGCGGCGTCGTTGTGCGTGCGCGCCCAGCTCGACGAGAAGCCCATGCCGCCAGCCGCGAGACTCGCATCGAGCAGCTGCTGCATTGCGCGGAGATCGTCGGCCGTCGCCTCGCCCTTCGTCGCGCGCTCACCCATCACCACGCGCCGGATCGTCGAGTGGCCGACGAGGAAGCCCGCGTTCGGCGCGAGCGTCCCGTCGATCTTGCCGAGATACTCGTCGAAGCTGCGCCAGTTCCACGGGACACCTTCTTGGAGCGCGCCGACGGGCATCCCTTCGACGCGAGCGAGCATGTGCAGCAGGTAGTCCGCGTGCTCGGGGCCCAGTGGCGCGATGGTGAAGCCACAGTTGCCGCCGATCACCGTTGTCACACCGTGCAGCGGGGACGGCGACAGTGTCGTGTCCCAGAACACCTGCGCGTCGTAGTGGGTGTGTATGTCGACGAACCCGGGCGCCACGACCTTGCCGCCGGCGTCGATCGTGCGGGTCGCGCGGTCGTCGACATCGCCGATCGCTGCGATGCGTCCGTTCCTGATACCGACGTCGGCGTGCTGGCCGGGCGTGCCGGTCCCGTCGACGACCGTGCCGTTGCGAATGATCAGATCGAGCATGCCCCAACTATTGTCCATGTGTGGCGCCCGGAGGAATTGCAACCCCGCACGGCGGCGGCGAAGGCACCCCCGGCAGCGGCACACCCGATCGTGGTGGTCGCGGCGTGCTGAGAGATCGGGTGGCAATCGTGACCGGGGCATCGCGGGGCATCGGCGTCGCGATCGCGCGTCGCCTCGCTGCCGAAGGCGCACGCGTCGCGCTGGTGGCCCGGTCGCTGGAGCCCGGTTCGGGCGGCCATCTTGCGGGCTCGCTGCGAGAGACGGCTGCCGGCATCGTGGCGCACGGCGGCGTCGCCGAACCGATCGTCGCCGACCTCTCGGACCCGGCGTGTGACCGCGCCGCGATCGTCGCCGACGCCGAAGCGGCGCTGGGTCCCGTCGACATCCTCGTGAACAACGCAGCCGCGTGCTTCTATCTCTCGATCGACGAGACCTCGGAGCGGCGGTTGCGGGTGGCGTATGAAGTGAACGTGATCACGCCGTACCTGTTGACGAAGGCCGTGGTGCCCGGCATGCGCGAGCGCGGTGAGGGGTGGATCGTGAACATCACCAGCGCAATCGTCGATGCCGAACACCTCGACAGCCCGCAGCAGGTGCGCTCGTCGACCTACGCCCCGAGCAAGGCCGCGCTCGACCGTCTCACCGTGTCGTTCGCGACCGAGTTGCGCGATACGGGCATCGCCGTGAATGCGGTCGCCCCCGAGCGCGCAGTTGCGACCGAGGGCGCGACCGCAGTGATGACCCTTCCCGATGAATGGTGTGAACCCGTCGAGCGAATGGCTGACGCCGCCCTTGCGCTTTGCACGTGCGACCCGGCGACACAGAACGGCATGGTCGTGCGGTCGGGTCCGTACCTCAGGTCACGCGGGCTGCTCGCGTGAAGACCGCGCTCGTGACCGGCGGGGCCAGTGGAATCGGACAGGCCACCGCACGGGTGCTCGCGACGCGTGGCGCGCAGGTCGTGGTCGCCGACGTCGACGAAAGCGGTGCGCGCACGACTGCCGAGGAAGTCGGCGGCGTGTCGGTCGGCGTCGACGTTGCGGATGACGCTTCGGTCGCGGCGATGGTCGCGTTCTGCGTCGATCGATTTGGTGGGCTCGACTGGGCGTGCAACATCGCCGGCATCTCGCCCGAGGTCAAGCCATTCGTCGAGCACACCCCGGCCGAATGGCAGCGGACCATCGACGTGAACCTGCGCGGCGTCTTCTTTTGCATGCAGTACGAGCTGCGGCAGATGGCCGTGCAGGGGCGCGGTGGCGCGATCGTCAATATGGCGTCGGCTGCGGGTGTCGTGCCGGCGCCGGGCCAGCCGCAGTACACGGCCGCCAAGCACGGAGTGCTCGGTCTCACGAAACAGGCCGCGCAGGAGTTCGCTCGCAGCGGGATCCGCGTGAACGCCGTCTTGCCGGGCCAGACCGAGACGGTGCCGATGCGTGCGTACCTCGATGCGCTGCCCGACCACGGCGAGAAGATGGCGCGGCGCCTCCCGATGGGCCGCCTCGCCACACCGGCCGAGATCGCAAACACCGTCGTCTGGCTCTGCTCCGACGAGGCGAGCTACGTGAACGGCGTGTCCCTCGCCGTCGATGGCGGTCTGATCGTCCGCTGAAGCGGCGCTCGACACGGTTGTGCTCGACGTCCGATACTTTCAGGCGTGTCGGGCAGGGTCCTCGCGGCAACCATCCTTTCGATCGCGACCGCATTCTTCTACTCGTTGAGCAACGTGCTCGAGATGCTCGAAGCCGAGCAGGTCCCGGACGAGTACGCGCTGCGAGTGGGACTGATGACGCGACTCGTCAAGCGTCCGCGCTGGTTGCTCGGCCTTCTCTCGGACTTCGTCGGCTTCGGGACGCAGGCCGCGGCGCTCGGTCTCGCGGCCGTCGTGTTCGTGGAGCCGATCCTCGCGTCCGGCATCCTGATGGCGATCTTTCTCGGCGCCGCGTTCACTCACCAGCCGGTGCAGCGCTCCGACATCGGCGCCGCGCTCGTGCTGTCGGCCGGCCTCGCCGTCTTCCTCTATGAGGTGTCGCCGACCGGCGGGGCAGAAGTCGGAGAGATCCCGCGGTGGCTCGTCGCCGGCCCGATCGCATGCGCGGTGATTCTGGTCTGCGTGGCCGTCGGACGGAACACCACGGGTCCGTGGCGCGGCGCGTCGCTCGGCGTCGCGGCCGGCATCTCGTTCGGTATCGCCGCCGTGCTCACCAAGACATTGATGCACTACCTGGGTGACGGCGTGTTCGCCTGGGTGAGCCACTGGGAGCCCTACGGGCTCGCCGTCTTCGCGATCGGCGGTGTCGTCCTGACCCAGAGCGCGTTGCAAACCGGCGCGCTCGGCGCGGCCGTCGGAGCACAAGAGGCGATGGCGCCCATCTCGGCCGCGATCTTCGGGCTGGTGCTGTTGCACGAAGAGGTCGCGGCACAGAACGGCATCCAGATCTTCTTGGTGTCGTGCTCGCTCGTCGCCGTGCTCGGCGGTATCGCGATGCTCGCGCGCGCCGAGGAGCGGTTGATGGAAGCGGCTGCGCAGCCGCAGCGGGCGGAAGTGCCCTGACGGCTACTTGCCCTCGCTCACCACCATGAGGAGGCCGCCGAGCAGCCCGACGTTCTTCAGGAAGTGAGTCGTGTGCTGCGCCCTGGCCGCCGGGTCCTCCTCCTCCCAGAAGCGGTGGCCGGCGAGCGTCGTCGGCACCAGGGAGCCCGCAAGCGTCAACGCCGCGAGGCGCGGCAGGACACCGAGTGCGAGCGCGATGCCGGCACCCACTTGCACCGCGCCGTTCACGCGCACGAGCTGCACGGTATCGGCGTCCACGCCGGCGGCGTCGGCGATCTTCGGCGCGACCGTCTCGGCGCGCCGCGCCTTCGACTTCGGGTCTCGAAACGCCTCGAGACCCCCGTAGACGAAGATTCCGGCCAGCATCGGGCGAGCAACACTTCGAAGGAGACGCATGGGAGCGTGTGTACCCATTAGACGCGCCGAAGGCACCACCGCGTCCACAGCGGAGCGAATCCGAGGACAACGGCCTGTCCCACGGCGTACCCGGGGCTGTGCGTGACCCCGTAGGTCACGATCGAGACGAGCGCGGCGGCGAAATACACGACGACGAGGATGCACCGCCCTTCGGTGGTCAGCAACAGCCGGCGTCCGAGCTCACCCATCCGCGCGTGATCCTACGCGCCTAGCCTGGCGGCGGTGGTCCGCTTCAACCCGTACGCGTACGAGTTCCACGACGACCCGTTCCCGGTGTACAAGCAGCTGCGCGACGACGCACCCTGCTACCACGACGAAGCGCTCGGGTTCTGGGCACTCTCTCGCTACGCCGACGTGGTGGCCGCGTTGCACGATCCCGAGACGTACTGCAGTCGCTTTGGCATCACCCTGGAAGACAGCAACCGGCTCCCGATGCTGCTGACGACGGACCCGCCCGAGCAGACACGCCTGCGTCGCCTGGTGAGCCGCGCGTTCACGCCCCGGCACATCGCCGAGCTCGAGCAGCCGATTCGCGCGCTGTCGACGATGTATCTCGATGCATTGGACGATCGGGCGGTGATCGATCTCATCGGTGACTACGCGGCGCTGTTACCGATGGACGTCATCGCAAGACTGCTCGGCGTTCCCGACGGCGACCAGCAGCAGTTGCGGAAGTGGAGCGATGCGTTGCTGCACCGGGAGGAACGGAGGCCTGACGTGACGCCGGAAGGCGTCGAGGCGGCGACACATCTCTACCGGTACTTCAGCGCGTTCGTGACCGATCGGCGTGCGCACCCGGGCGGCGGCGACTTCACCGCCGCGCTCATCGCGGCAGACTCCGACGGCGAGACGCTGAGCGACGAGCAGGTGGTCGGCTTCTGTTTTCTGCTGATCATCGCCGGCAACGAGACGACGACCAAGCTGCTCGGCAACTGCCTGCTCGCATTGCAGCGCTTCCCGGGCGAGCGGCAGAAGGTCGTGGGCGACCGGAGCCGTATCTCCGACGCGGTCGAGGAGACGCTGCGCTACGAAGGTTCGACGCAAGTGATGGCGCGCACGTTGACGCAACCCGTGGAGCTCCACGGTGCGCACATGCCTGCCGGCGAGAAAGTGCTCCTCCTCCTCGGCTCCGGCAACCGTGACGAGCGTGTGTGGCGCGAACCGGAAGTGTTCGACATCGACCGGCCGTGGCCCACGCACCACCTGGGCTTCGGTCACGGCATCCATGTGTGCCTCGGCGCCGCGTTGGCTCGCCTGGAGATGCGGATCAGCCTGGAGGAGTTCCTCGGGCGGTACCCGACATACGAGATCGACGGCTCGGGTCTGGAACGCGTGCACTCCGGCAACGTCCGCGGCTATTCGCGGATGCCGACGCGACTCGTGTGACCGACGTGGAGGACGTACGCGCGATCACGGCGCTCCTCCACGAGTATGCACGCCGGCTCGACGACGGTGAGCTCGACCGCGTGGCGGAGCTCTTCGCGCGCGCAGAGGTGCACTCGACGCGTGACGATCGCGTCCGCCGCGGCGCGGCCGAGGTCCGGACGCTCTACGACCCGGTGATCCTGTACGACGACGGTACGCCTCGGACGCTGCACCAGCTGTCCAACGTCAGTGTCGAGGTCGCGGGCGACACCGCAACCGCCCGGACCTACTTCACCGTGCTGCAGGTCACCGGCCGGGGCCTGCACCCGATCCTCGCCGGCGAGTACCGCGACCGTTTCGCACGGGCCGGCGGCATCTGGCACTTCACCGAACGCGTCTTCGACCCGAAGCTGTTCGGGGACCTGTCGCATCACATGGAGCGCTGAGCGCGTCCGTCGCGGTCGGCGGATGGTCATAGCCTTGCCGTCGTGAGCAACCCGACCACGCTCGTCGTGATTGGCGCATCCGGCGATCTGGCGGCGCGCTTGTTGTTTCCGGCCCTGCTGCGGCTCGAGTACCGAGAACGACTCGCCGATCTGAAGGTCATCGGATACGCCCGGCAGGACTGGACGACCGACGAATTCCACGAGCACATGCGGTCGACCATTCAGATGGCTGACGACGAGATCGACGAGAAGTATCTCGATCGCTTCATCGATCGGATCGAGTTCCATGGCGGTGACATCTCGGTCGAGTCGATGCGGTCTCTCCAAGGTGCGTTGGAAGGGCCGGCGATCTTCTACCTCGCGCTTCCGCCGGGGGTGTTCGCCGACGCGGCAGAGACGATCGCCAAGGCCGGGCTCGCGGACGAAGCCAAGGGGTGGCGCCGCCTCGTCATCGAGAAGCCGTTCGGTGAGGATCTGCAAAGCGCGCTCTTGCTGAACGAGCAGCTTCACAAGTACTGGCACGAGGAACAGATCTTCCGCATCGACCACTTCCTCGGGAAAGAGACCGTGCAGAACATCCTGGTGTTCCGGTTCGCGAACCGGTTCATCGAGCCGGTGTTGAAGTCGGGCCACGTCGACGAGGTACAGATCACCGTCGCCGAGACGCTCGGCGTGGAGGGTCGATCGCGTTACTACGACGGCATCGGTGCGTTGCGCGACATGATCCAAAACCACCTCATCCAGATGCTCACGTTCCTCACGCTCGAACCGCCTTCCCTCTGGGATTCGGAGATGTTGCGGGACCACAAGGTCGAGGTGCTGAAAGCGGTGAAGCCCGTCAACCCCGAGACGGACGCCGTGCGCGGGC
Organism: Acidimicrobiia bacterium; assembly: GCA_038209365.1. Taxonomy (GTDB): domain Bacteria; phylum Actinomycetota; class Acidimicrobiia; order IMCC26256; family PALSA-610; genus DASQHW01. Next base: position 6,959 of record JBBQXS010000081.1, read on the forward strand.
AATACACGGCCGGACTGGTGGAAGGCGCGCCCGTTGTCGGGTACCGGCAGGAGCCGGGGGTCGATCCGCATTCGCGTACCGACACGTTCGCGGCCGTGCGCCTGCACGTCGACACCTGGCGTTGGGAAGGCATCCCGGTGAACCTCCGATCGGGCAAGCGGCTCGCGGCCAAGGCGCACGAAGCCGTCTACCGCTTCCGGGAGCCACCGAAGCGCCTGTTCCGTCACACACCGCTCGAGCACGCGGAGCCGAACTGGCTGGTCTTCCGCATGAGTCCCTCGGAATGTACCGAGCTCGTCGTGCGCACCAAGCAGCCCGGGCTCGAGCTCGAAGCGCGCGAGTCGGTGCTCCGTGCCGAATACGCAGAGCCCGACGACTTCGAGGCGACCGCGTACGAGAGTCTCCTGCTCGACGTGCTCGAGGGCGACCACACACCGTTCCTTCGTTTCGACGAGGTCGAATGGGCGTGGCGCATCGTCGATCCGGTACTGCAGGCGTGGAAGTACGGCTCACCCGAGGAGTACGTCGCCGGCAGCGACGGTCCGCCGGGGCAGCATCGCTTCTTGGACCCCGGCCACTACTGGCGTCCCCTGGTGCCGCCGACGATGTGAGATCAGGGAACGAACCATGTTGATGGATCGCTACGACGTGGTGATCGTCGGCGCGGGATCCGCCGGCGCCGCCCTCGCCGGCCGGCTGTCGGAGGACACGGATCGGTCGGTGTTGCTGCTCGAAGCCGGACCCGATCACACTTCTTCGAGGACGCCCGCGGGCGTGCAGTCGCCGAACCTGTTCAACGTATTCATGGAGCCGGGTCGCATCTGGCCGAATCTGACGGCAACGCGTGCCGCCGGCCAGGCCGAGGCAATCTACGTGCGCGGGCGCGGCGCGGGCGGCTCGTCGTCGGTCAATGCGCTGGGCGCCATCCGCGGGACCATCGACGACTACGAGCGTTGGGCGAACGAGCTGGGCTGCGCGGGCTGGGGATGGCCGGAGATGCTCGACGCGTTCCTCCGCCTCGAAGACGATGTCGACTACGGCGGTGACGGTCTCCACGGCAAGGGTGGCCCGATCCCGCTCTCCCGAACGCCGCTCGACGCGCTCCCGCCGTTCGACGCGGTATTGCGCAATGCGCTCGCCGATCTCGGGTATCCGACGTGCGACGACTACCACGCCTCCGACGCCACGGGTGTAAGCCGCGCAGCGCTGACGTTGCGCGACGGTCACCGCGTCTCGACGAACGACGGGTACCTCGAACCCGCTCGCGCGCGACCCAATCTCGAAGTGCGGGGTGACGCGCTCGTCGAATGCGTCGCGCTCGACGGCCGGCGCGCGGCGGGAGTTCGGTTGGTGAGCGGGGAAGAAATCGACGCGGGAGAGGTGATCGTCAGCGCGGGCGCGATCCACTCTCCGGCGCTGTTGTTACGTTCGGGTATCGGGACCGATGACAGGTTGCCGGTCGGGAAGAACCTCAAGGATCACGCGGCAACGGCCGGCTTCGAGGTGTCACTTCGCGAGTCGGCGCGTATGAGCTCACCCGACGCCCCGGTGTTCAGCTCGATGCTTCGCTACACGTCCGGGCTCGCCGACGCCGGTCCGAACGACATGCAAATCATTTGGTTCGACGCGATCGGCGCGACCGACGAAGGCCTCTCCGGTGGCCGGCTGCTCGGCGCGGTCATGCGCGTCTTCTCCTCCGGCGAGGTCCGGCTGCGCTCTGATGACCCGAACGCCGATCCCGTCGTCGAATTCCGGATGCTGACCGACACGCGGGACCTTGTGCGACTGCGAGACTGCGTGCACCGAATGATCGACATCGTCCGGCATCCCGCGGTGCAAGCGATCAGCGACGTCGTGCTCGCGCTGAGCACACCCCTCGACGAGCTCGATTCTGATGGCGCGATCGATGCATGGCTCGGCGCGCATGTGAACGACTACGTGCACGCAGTCGGCACGTGCCGTATGGGTTCTCCGAGCGACCCGGCTGCGGTCGTCGACACCGACTGCCGCGTGCTCGGGTACGAGCGCCTGCGGGTATGTGACGCGTCGGTGATGCCCGACCTCCCGAAGGCGAACACCCACCTCACCACGGTGGCGATCGCCGAGCGGCTTGCCACCAAGATGCGAGAGCGCGCTTGACCGGTCGGGTCAGAGGCCGGCGATCTTCTTCTCCTCGTGGCCACCGAACTGCTTGCGCATCGCGGCCAGCAGCTTGTTCGCGAAGTCGCCGGTGCCTTGCGAGATGAAGCGGTCGAAGAGGGCAGTCGCCATCACCGGCGCGGGCACGCCCTCGTCGATCGCGGCGGCGATCGTCCAGCGTCCCTCGCCGGAGTCGCTCACCCGCCCGCTGAAGCCCTCCAACGTCGGCGACTGTTGCAACGCGGCCGCAGTGAGGTCGAGGAGCCACGACGCGACGACGCTGCCGCGCCGCCACAGCTCAGTGACCTTCGCCACGTCGATGTCGTACCTATAGCGGGACGGATCGGTGAGCGGCGCCGTCTCCGCATCCGCCGGGCGCAACTCGGTGCCGACGTTGGCGTGATGGAGGATGTTCAGGCCTTCGGCGTACGACGCCATCAAGGCGTACTCGATGCCGTTGTGCACCATCTTCACGAAGTGGCCGGCGCCCGCGGGCCCGCAGTGGAGATAGCCGAGTTCCTCGGGTGCCGGCTCGCCCTCGCGACCCGGAGTACGCGCCGCGGTCTCGAGGCCCGGCGCGAGCGCCCGAAAGATCGGGTCCAGGCGCGCAACCACATGCTCCGGTCCGCCGATCATCAGGCAAAAGCCCCGGTCGAGACCCCACACGCCGCCGCTCGTCCCACAGTCCACATAGTCGATGTGTTGGCCCAGGAGTTGCTCGGAGCGCGCGATGTCGTCGGCGTAGTGAGTGTTGCCGCCGTCGATCACGGTGTCACCCGGGGTGAGGTGCGCGGTGACATCCGAGAGCACGGCAGTCGTGACGCCGGCCGGAACCATGAGCCAGACCGCGCGTGGCGCCGTGAGCTTGGCGACGAGATCCGCCACTGACGTCGCGCCGACCGCGCCGTCGCGTACGAGCGCGTCGACGGACGCGGGGTTGTGGTCGTACACGACGCACTCGTGGCCGGAACGCATGCATCGACGCACGAGGTTCGCGCCCATGCGGCCGAGGCCGATCATCCCGAGCTGCATGTCACTCCCTGTCGGTCGTTCCCGCCGGGACGAGTGTCTCCGCGAGCGCGGCGGCCCCGACAATCCCGGCAAGGTTGCCGAGCTCGGCAATCCGCACCTCGCAACCGGGATCGATTCGCGCCGAGAACCTGTCGGCGTGCTTCACGATGCCGCCACCGATCACGATGAGGTCGGGCCACAGCACATCGTGCAGGTGTCTGAGGTAGCGATCGAGTCGTCGCGTCCATCGCTTCCACGTGAGATGCGCCGCGACACGCGCGGCGTCCGATGCCCATTCGTCGGCCACGTGCCGATTGACCACGATGTGCCCGAGCTCCGAGTTGGGCACGAGCACGCCGTCGTTGAGCAGCGCGGTGCCCACACCGGTACCGATCGTCACCATCACCACGAGCCCGCCGTGCCCACGCGCCGCGCCGTATCGCGCTTCGGCGACACCGGCGGCGTCGGCGTCGTTGAGCACGACACACGGGCGGTCGATCGCCCGCGAGAGCATGGTGACCGCGTCCGTGCCGATCCACGACGGAGCGATATGCGCGGCCGTTTGCACGATGCCGTGCTGCACCACCGCCGGAAGCGTGCAACCGACCGGGCCATCGCCGGGAAACTTCCCGACGAGCGCGGCGACCGTCGCGACCACCGCATCGGGAGTCGCAGGTTGCGGCGTCTCGAGACGGATGCGGCCCGCCGCGCCGCCCGTGCCGACGTCGACCAGCGCGGCTTTGATACCGCTGCCACCGACATCCACGCCGATGAGTTGCGCTGCCATCGGCACAAGACGCTACTCGCCCGCGGAGTAGCGTCCGGACGTGACCGACGGGAGCGCCGACGGGTCGACGCCGCTCGAGGACTACGCGCTCCTCGGTGACCGTCGCACCGCGGCTCTCGTCTCGCGCCATGGCTCCGTCGACTGGTGGTGCGTCCCTCGATTCGACGAAAGCGCGTGTTTTGCCGCCCTGCTGGGCACGCGCGACCACGGGCGTTTCCTCATCACGCCGGACGCCGTTGCACGCACGACCCGTCGGTACCGCGAGGGCACGATGGTGCTCGAGACCACACATGCAACGGACAGCGGCCGCGTGCGTGTCGTCGACTGTCTCGCGTTCGGTACCGACCGACCGACCCTCGTCCGCCTCGTGGAGGGCGTCGAGGGCAGCGTCGACATGTTCGTTGAGTTGATCGTCCGTTTCGACTACGGGCACGTCGTGCCGTGGGTGCGACGCGTCGAAGGCGCGTGGCGTGCGATCGCCGGTCCCGACGGACTCGAGCTCCGTTCGCCGGTGCGACTGCACGGACGCGACCACACCTCGAGCGCCTCGTTCACGGTGCGAGCCGGCGAGCAGGTGCCGTTCGTGCTCGGATGGTTCCCGTCGCACGATCCTCAACCGGTCGAGCCCGACGCAGTTGCGCTCATCGAACGAACCGCACATGGCTGGTCGCGCTGGTCGGCGCGTTGTACCTACGACGGCGACTGGTGCGAGCCTGTGATCCGTTCGCTGCTCACGCTCGAGGCGCTCACGTTCGAGACCACCGGTGGGATCGTCGCCGCGCCCACGACCTCGTTGCCCGAGCTACTCGGAGGCTCGCGCAACTGGGACTACCGGTATTGCTGGGTGCGTGACGCGACGCTGACGCTCGAAGCGTTGCTCATCGGCGAGTATCACCAGGAGGCCGCGCGCTGGCGCGAGTGGTTGCTGCGCGCGCTCGCGGGCGACCCCAACCGCATGCAGATCATGTACGGCGTCGCGGGCGAGCGCCGGCTCACGGAGCTCGAGCTCGAATGGCTGCCCGGGTATGCGCGCTCGAGGCCGGTTCGCACCGGGAACGCGGCGCATTCGCAGCTGCAGTTGGATGTCTATGGCGAGTTGGCCGACGTGCTCTGGCAGTCGACCAGGGCGGGCGCGAGGGTCGGCGCGGATACGTGGTCGCTGGTGCTCCTGCTGTTGGACACGCTCGAGGAGCGCTGGCGCGAGCCCGACGAGGGCATTTGGGAGGTCCGCGGACCGCGCCGGCACTTCACGCACTCGAAGGTGATGTGCTGGGTCGCGTTCGACCGCGGCGTGCAGATGGCGCAGCAGTCGGGTCACGAGGCCCCGATCGATCGGTGGCGGAAGATCCGCGACGAGGTCCATGCGGACGTCTGCGCGCGCGGCTTCAACGAGCGGCTCGGCCATTTCGTCCAGTCGTACGACGCCGACGCGCTCGACGCGTCGCTGCTCCTGATCCCGATCGTGGGATTCCTTCCCGGGGACGACCCGCGGGTGGTCGCGACGATCGACGCCATTCGCACCGGATTGACCGACGACGGCTTCGTGATGCGCTACGACCCGACCGACGTGTCGGTCGACGGCATCGGCGAGCCGGAAGGAGTGTTCCTGCCCTGCAGCTTCTGGATGGTCGAAGCGCTCGCCCTCGCCGGCCGGCGCGCCGATGCGCGGCAGCTGTTCGAGAAGCTGCACGGCGTCGCGACCGACCTCGGCCTCTACGCCGAGGAATACGACCCGAGCGAGCGGCGCCTCCTCGGCAACTTCCCGCAGGCGTTCACGCACCTCGCCCTCGTCGCCGCCGCCCACACCCTCGCGCCTGAGACCTCCACGCACGCCAAGCGGCGTCGCGATCGTCCCGGCGCGGACGACCGCCCCTAATCTGCGGCGATGACGCTCGTCACCAATGTCATCAAGGGGTCGGACGCGCAGCGTCTGCTTCTGCTCGTGCACGGCTACGGCGCCGACGAGCGCGATCTCGGCGGGCTGCTGCCCTACCTCGATCCCGACGGCATCTTCGCGGTCGTGCTGCCGCGGGCCCCGGTCACGGCGCCGGGCACGCCCGGATTCGCGTGGTACGAGTTCGGCGAAGACGCCGGCGCCGGCTTTGCCGCGGCGCTCGCCGAGCTCGACGTGCTCGTCGACGAGCAATGTGACGAGCTCGGCTTCGACCGCGCCCAGGCCGTCTTTGCCGGCTTCTCGCAGGGTGCGGGTCTCGCGGCCGCGCTCGGGCTGTTTCCGCCGAGCGGTCGGGTCCGGCCGGCCGGTGTGCTCGCGATGAGCCCGGCGTTGCCGGCGGTCGAGGTCGCCGACGACGCCCGCACCGTCCCGGTATTCGTCGGTCACGGCTCCCACGATCCGCTGATTCCCGTGCAACGGTCACGCGACCTCGCTCGCGCGCTGCGCACGGCCGGCGTACCGACCGTGTACCGCGAGTACCCGATGGAGCATCAGGTCGCCATCGAGGAGTTGCGCGACGCGCACGAATGGATCGCGAGCGTGCTCGCGGGAGCCAAGCTCGACGAGCCCGTACCGGACGATCCGGTCGAGCTCGTCCCACCCGTGACCACCGCGCAGTGGGATTCGGAGGTGCTGAAGAGCGACGTCCCGGTCATCGTCGACTTCTGGGCGCCGTGGTGCGGTCCGTGCCGGCAGGTGTCGCCGGTCGTCGAGACGATCGCCGCGATGCGGAAAGGTTCCTACAAGGTCGTGAAGGTGAACATCGACGACGAACCGCAGATCGCCCGGCAATACGACGTCCAGAGCATCCCGATGATCGCGCTGTTCCGCAACGGCCGGCTCGAGCGCGCGGCCCTCGGTGCCAAGCCCCGCCAGCAGCTCGAAGCCGAGCTCGGCATGCTCGTCATCCCGTAACCCCCCGCATGCGGGGGCGGGGGGGGGGGGGGGGGGGGGGGGGGGGGGGCAGCCCCACGGGTCCGGGGGGGCGGAGGGG
>JBBQXS010000082.1:0-12598 GCA_038209365.1 Acidimicrobiia bacterium
CGACCTGCGGGTCGCGCTGTTCGACCATGTGCAGCGGATGCCGATCGCGTTCTTCACTCGCACGCAGACCGGTTCCCTGCAGTCGCGGCTGAACAGCGACGTCATCGGCGCGCAGCAAGCCGTCACCAGCACGCTCGGCACCGTGCTCCAGAACTTCATCCAGCTCTTCGTGACGCTCGCGATCATGTTCCGCCTCGACTGGCGCGTCACGCTCCTGACCCTCGTCGCACTGCCCGCCTTCATCTACCCCGCGCGATGGCTCGGGCCTCGCATCCAGCGACTCGCGCGCATCGGCATGCAACAGAACGCCGAGATGAACACCATCACCGCCGAGCGCTTCAACGTCGCCGGCGCGATGCTCGCCAAGTTCTTCGGTCGTCCCGACCGCGAGCGGGACGAGTTCGCGACGCGTGCCGCAAACGTGCGCGACGTCGGCGTCACCACCGCGATGTACAGCCGGGTGCTGTTCATCGCGCTCGGACTGGTGACGGCGATCGGCACCGCGATCGTGTTCTGGATCGGCGGCGACCTCGCGATCTCCGGCACCATCACGGTCGGCACCCTCTCGGCGTTCGTCTTGTACGTCGCGCAGATCTATCAACCGCTGGCCCAGCTCACGAACTCGCGGGTCGACGTCCTCACGGCGCTCGTGTCCTTCGAACGTGTCTTCGAGGTGCTCGACTTCCCGGCCGCGATCGCGGACCGGCCCGGCGCCGTGGACCTCGTCGAGCCCCGCGGTCGCATCGAGCTCGACCACGTCTGGTTCCGCCATCCACCGGGCCGCGACGTGTCGCTGGAGTCGCTGGAAGCGCCCGGCACGCCCGGCGGCGAGGAACCGAGCGACTGGATCCTGCGCGACCTTTCTCTGGTCGTGGAGCCCGGCGACACCGTTGCGCTCGTCGGACCGTCGGGGGCGGGCAAGACGACGATCGCAATGCTCGTACCACGCGTCCACGAAACCGTCCAGGGCGCGGTGCGCGTCGACGGGCACGACGTGCGCGACCTGACACTCGAGTCGTTGCACGCGGCAATCGGGTTGGTACCGCAGGACCCGCACCTGTTCCACGACACCATCCGTGCCAATCTGCGGTTCGCGCAGCCGAACGCCACGGAAGACGACCTGGAGGAGGCGTTGCGCCGGGCCCGGATCTGGCAGCTCGTCGCATCGCTTCCTGACGGCCTCGACACCGTCGTCGGTGAGCGCGGATACCGGATGTCGGGCGGCGAGAAGCAAAGGCTGGCGATCGCGCGCTTGTTGCTCAAGAACCCGAAGATCGTCATCCTCGATGAAGCGACCTCCCACCTCGACTCGGAGTCGGAGGTTGCGATCCAGCGTGCGTTCGACGAGGCATTGCGCGGACGCACTGCCATCGTCATCGCGCACCGGCTGTCCACGATCGTCGATGCCGATCGCATCCTCGTCGTCGACGCCGGCCGTATCGTCGAATCGGGTTCGCATGCGGAGCTGCTCGCTCGCGGCGGCCTGTACGCCGAGCTCTACCGGACGCAACGGGGCCGCGCGAGTGACGACGTCACCGCGACGGATACTCCGAGAACCGCCTGATCGGGGGCCGTCGGCAAGCTCGCGGCGACGGCAACTACCATCCTCGGGACTCTGCGATGACCGACACCGACGGGGCCGGCACCGACCCTCATCCCGACGAGACCCGTCGCGCGCGCCTCGCCGCTCGCCGCAACCACAACACGCGCGCGGCGCTGGTGGGGATCCTCGTGGTGGTCGTCGCGGCGGCGGTCGCGGTCGGCGCATACGCGCTCAACAACGACGATGCCCCGGCCAAGACCCGCGCCGGTGCGCAGCCCACCTCGCCGCTCGGTCCTGCGAAGGAGCTCCCCGAGGTCGCGGCCGCCAACAAGCGGGCGCCGGTACGCGCCCTCGACCACGCCCACCCGCTGCGCCTGTGGGTCGGCGGTGACTCGCTCGCAGGCTCGTTCGGTCCTGCACTCGGCGACCTGGTCGGGGCGACGGGCGTGGTGTCGACGCAGATCGACTACAAGGTGTCGAGCGGGCTCTGGAGCAACGACATCCGTGATTGGTACAGCCGCGCCACCGAGCAGATGAGCAGCGCGAAGCCGGAAGCCATCGTGTTCATGATCGGCACGAACGACACGCCGGTCGTCAACAACGTCGACGCGAATCAGGACGGCACCCCGGACTGGGAAGCGGTGTATCGCTTCAAGGTCGCGCGACTCATGGATCTGTTCGTCGGTACGACACATCGCACAGTGTTCTGGCTCGGTGCCCCGACCCTCGGCACTACGAGCATGGACCGCGCAGCCGTGAAGATCGACAAGGTCGCCCAGGACGAAGCGGCGAAGCGCAGCCCCGATGTCGTGTTCGTCGACACCTATCGCATGTTCCAAGGTCCCGACGGTTCGTACTCGCGCACGATCGTCGACGAGCGGGGCATCGCCATCACGGCCCGCATCGGTGACGGCGTGCACTTCACGCCGAGCGGCGCGGAATACCTCGGCCGCGCGGTGTTCAGGCTCGTCGACGCACGGTGGCACCTGGAGAAGCAAGCCGACGCGGCTCACCCGATCGAGTGGTCGCTCGCATCGGGGAGCGGCGAGAACGTGCCGGGGTACGTGAGCCGGCCGCGTCCGCGTTACGTGTACAGGGGGACGACGCCACCGGTCACGAGTGTCACGTCGCCTCCGCCGACCGCGGCACCCGCGCCGGCGACGACCATGCCGCCCGCGACGACGCCGAAGACGACACCACGAACCGTCCCGCGTCCGAAGACGACGACCACGTAGCACCAAGTGATTCGCGCCCTTCTCGGGCCCGGCCCTAACGTGCGGTCATGACCAGCCACCCGGACGCAGATCATCTCGCCGCGGCCGCGCGCGCGGTCGAGCTCGCGGGCGCCGCCGTCGACGGCGCGGCTCGGCATCTCGCATCCGCCACGGCGGTGGACGGCAAGATCTCTGTCGCCAAGCTCGACGAGCACCAAGTCGTGGCGTACGACCTCGCCCACGCGGCCGCGGCAGTCGAGGCGTCGCGTGTGATGTGCGTCTACGCGCAGCACGGCGAGATCGAGTCGATGCTCGCCCGGGCGTACGTCGCCGACGCATACGCGGATCTCGCGACCCGCATCGCCGGTCGAGACGAGGCCTGGGGCGTCGATCCCGCCGACCTCTCCCCTGCTCACGACTTCGTGACGGCCCACCGGGATCCGGCGTTCCTCGCAGCCCTCGCCGACCAGTGCGCCAAGCACGGCTCCGGCCCCTCACACCTGTCCGACGACTTCGAGCTGGTCGCCGACACGTTCCGCCGCTTTGCCGAGGACAAGATCCGGCCCGCAGCCGAGCACGTGCACCGCACGAACGCCGACGTTCCCGAGGACATCATCACCGGCCTCGCCGAGATCGGCGGGTTCGGCCTGTCGGTGCCGGAGGCGTACGACGGGTTCGCGACCGGCGGCGAGTCCGACTACATCGGCATGGTCGTCGCCACCGAGGAGCTGTCGCGAGGATCGCTCGGGATCGGCGGCTCGTTGGTGACCCGGCCCGAGATCCTGACGCGCGCCCTCGTCGCCGGCGGCACCGAGGAGCAGAAACGCGCCTGGCTCCCCCGCATCGCCAGCGGCGAGGTCATGGTCGGCATCATGGTCACCGAGCCCGACTACGGCTCCGACGTCGCGGGCGTGAACGCGACCGCGAACCCGACCGACGGCGGCTTCGTGGTGAACGGCGTGAAGACGTGGGCGACGTTCGCGGGCCGCGCCGACGTGCTGATGCTGTTGGCGCGCACCGATCCCGACCGTACGAAGGGACACCGCGGACTGTCGGTGCTCATCGTCGAGAAACCCCGGGCCGAGGGCCACGCGTTCGCGTTCGAGGACGGGCGGGGCGGGAAGATGGAAGGGCGCGCGATCGACACGATCGGCTACCGGGGCATGCACTCCTACGAGGTCGCCTTCGACAACTGGTTCGTGCCCGCCGAGAACCTGATCGGCGGCGAGGCCGGCCTCGGCCGAGGGTTCTACCTCCAGATGGCGGGCTTCGAGAACGGGCGCCTCCAGACCGCGGCGCGGGCCGTCGGTCTGATGCAAGCGGCCTTCGAGGCGGGCCTGGGGTACGCGCAGGAGCGCAAGGTGTTCGGCAAGCCCATCTTCGAGTACCAGCTCTCGAAGGCCAAGCTGGCACGCATGGCGGCGCTGATCCAGGCCGGGCGGCAATTCTCCCACGACGTCGCGCGCAAGATGGCCGCCGGCGAGGGCACGCTCGAGGCGTCGATGGTCAAGGCGTACGTGTGCCGGGCCGCCGAGTGGGTCACCCGGGAGGCGATGCAGCTCCACGGCGGCATGGGCTATGCCGAGGAGTTCCCGGTGTCACGGTTCTTCGTCGACGCCCGGGTGCTGTCGATCTTCGAAGGGGCCGACGAGACCCTCTGCCTGCGGGTGATCGCCCGGCGCCTCGCGGAGCAGGCCTCGGAAGCCCCCGCCTGAAGATCTCGGAATACCCGGCTTCCCCTGTTCTGTCCGGGCCCTTGCGTGCCGATGGACAGGTCACGTGCTCGCGAGCGTCAGCCCGCGCAGCCTCATGCGGAGAAGAGGGAGTTTCTCATGATCGTTCTCGCAGCTATCGGCGCGATCGCCGCCTTGGTCGGCTTCTTCGTCGTGCGGAGCAAGGGCCGCACCACCGCCGGGAAGCGGTAACCCACTACCCCGCCCCGTGCAGTCGGGGCACAAGCGGCGGACCGGGCTGGAGACAGTGCAGTCGCGCGGCGGCGCGTGTCGCCAGGGCGGGAACGAAAGGCCGCAGTTCGTCGATGACGGTGCTGGTCGCGTGCAACAGCGTGGCCAGCAACGGTCCGCGCTGCTCGGGCGGCCGGTGCCACGGCGCCGTCTGCTCGAGATACCGATTGGTCTCGCCGACGAGCGAGACGATTGCCTCGCACGCGCGTCGCAGGTCGAGATGGTCGACCGCCTCGTCGACGGCGCGAATGGTTGCTCGGCACGACCCTGCCAGCGAGGACCCGCCGCCCGGGGATTCGGCGGAGGCGGAACGCCCGGCGCCGAGCGCGACTACCCGCTGCACGAGGTTGCCGACACCGTGGGCGAGATCGCGGTTCACGGTCTCGACGAGCCGCGATTCGGAGAAGCTCGTCTCGCCGATCCGGGCGACGTCGCACGCGCACCACCATCGCACGGCATCTGCGCCGTAACGCTCGACCAGCGCCGTCGGGTCGACCGCGTTGCCGAGCGACTTGCCGATCTTGCGGCCGCCCACCGTCACGTAGTCGTGCACGAGCAGCGCGTCCGGGAGCGGCAAGCCGGCGGCGAGGAGCAGCCCCGGCCAGATCACGGCGTGGAAGCGCAGGATGCCCTTGCCGATGACGTGCCACCGTTCGCCCGCATTCGACCAGCCGTCGAGACCGGGCCCGCTCACGTAGCTCGCCAGCGCATCGAACCACACGTAGATGACCTGCTCGGGATCACCGGGGACCGGGATGCCCCAGTCCCCCACGCGGGCGCGCGGGCGCGACACGCTGACATCCCGGACGTCGCCGTCGAGGAAGCCCAGCACCTCGTTGCGGCGTGCCTCCGGCTCGATGCGCAGCCGGCCGCTCGCGATCAGCGTCCGGAGCTGTTCGGCGTAGGCGGACAGCCGGAAGAACCAGTTCTCCTCGTCGACGAGCTCGAGCGGACGGTCGTGCTCCGGGCACGGGTCGTCGCGGAACTCTTCGCACCCCGCGCAGTACGACGCGCGGTACTCGGCGCGGTACAGGTCGCCGGCGCGGAAACAGCGTCGCCAGAGCTCGGCGACGACCGGTGCGTGACGTGCATCGGCGCTCGTGCGAAGGAAATCGTCGTACGACACCTCCAACGCGTCGGCGAGGTGCCGGAACCTGTGCGCGTTCTCGGTCACGAACGCCGCGACCGGTACGCCGGCGCGAGCCGCCGCCTGGACGTTCTTGACCGCATGCTCGTCGGTGCCCGTGAGGAACCGCACCGGACGGCCTCGGGCGCGGGCATGCCGCGCCACGACGTCGGCCTGTACGTATTCGAGCGCGTGCCCTAGGTGCGGGGCGGCGTTGACGAACGGGAGCGCCGTCGTCAGCTGTAACTCGTCCATCGGTCATCCTCCGACCCCACGTGTCGGTGCACGACCAATGGACGGACCCGGCACGCGGCAGGGTCCGAAAAGGCGCGTCAGGACCCCGTTGCGGGGCCCATCATTCGGGTGCGCGCCGTGTTCACGAAGGCGACTGTACCGGCCGGTCGCCGTCGCCGGACGCGCATTTCTTGCCGGTCAGTCGGCGGAGCGGCGCATGCCCGCGCGTTCGCCGCGCGTGACGACCTTCTCGGCGACCTTGCGCGACGCCTCGTCGATCATCTCGTCGCCGAACATCACCGCGCCCTTCCGGTCGCCCTCGGTCGTCGCCTTCTCGTAGGCCTCGAGGATGTCCTTCGCCCGGTCGAATCGCTCCTGGCTGATGCCGAACACCTCGTTCAGGATCGTCACCTGGTCCGGGTGCAGCGCCCACTTGCCGTCGTAGCCGAGGATCTGCGTGCGCCGGCAGAACTCCCGGAACCCTTCGGAGTCGCGCACCTTCACATATGGCCCGTCGATCACCTGCAGACCGTTGGCGCGGCCCGCCATCAGGATCTTGACGAACACGTAGTGGAAGTAGTCGCCCGGGTACTCGGGGATGTCGAGGCCACCGGCCAACGACGGCATCTCCATAGACGCCGACATGTCGACCGGGCCGAGGATGATGGTCTCCAGCCGATCCGACGCCGCGCAGATCTCCTCGACGTTGATGATCCCGCGGGCGGTCTCGATCTGGGCCTCGATGCCGACGCGCGACCGGCGGCCCGTGACCTTCTCGATCTGCGTGAGGAGCATGTCGAGCGCCTGCACGTCGCCGGCGTTCTGCACCTTGGGCAGCATCAGCTCGTCGAGTCGGTCGCCCGCACCCTCCACCACTTCGATGACGTCCCGGTACGTCCACTCGGTGTCCCACGCGTTGACCCGGACGCACAGCACGGTGTCGCCCCAGTCGAGCTCGTTGATCGCCTTGACGACCTTGGCCCGGGCCGCCGGCTTCTCGAGCGGCGCGACCGCATCCTCGAGATCGAGGAACACCATGTCGGCACCGAGGCCGGGCGCCTTGGCGAGCATCTTCTCGCTCGAGCCCGGAACCGACAGGCAGGAACGACGCGGCAGCGTCCGTGAGCGCTCTGACATGTGACCAGGGTAAAGGCCGCGGCTGCACGTGCTCCAACCCTGCGATGCTCGTGCTGCTGGGTAGCTTTTGGACATGACCAGTCTCGACCAGATCGCCGACGGTGTCTTCGTGTGGCTGCAACCCGGTGGTGAGTCGGGCGTCAGCAACGCCGGCGTGATCGCAGACGACGACGGCCTCACGATCGTCGACACGCTGATGGTGCGATCGCAGTGGGAGCCGTTTGCGGCGGCGGTCGCCAACCTCGGTCAGCCGATTCGGAGACTGCTCCTCACGCATGCGCATGTCGACCATGTCGGCGGCACGACGGCCTTCCCGAACGCGGCAGTCTTCGGTTCACCGCAGACGAGTGACCTCCTCGACGGCGAGATGCCGGTGGGCGCGTACAAGGCGTTCATGCCCGCGTTCGATGCCGAGTTCGACGACCTGGCCGAGATCGGCACCCGTCCGGTGACCCACCTCGTCACCGACGCGGCCCAGCTGACGCCGCGCATCGAGGTCTTGCCGGCGACCGGCCACACGGCCGGCGACCTCATGGCGCTCGTCGCGGACGTCGACGTGTTGTTCGCGGGCGACCTGTGCTTCTTCGGTGTCACTCCGCTCGCATTCCAGGGAGATCCCAAGGTGTGGGCGGACGTGCTCGACGCCGTAGCCGAGCTGGCAGACGTGATCGTGCCGGGACACGGTCCGGTCGGCGGCGAGGCCGAGGTGCGAGCGCTGCAGCAATATCTGCGCCACTGCGTGTCGGGTGAGATTCCCGCCGGTCCATGGGATGCGTGGCCCGAACGCGACCCGCGCGACACCATCAATATCGAGCGGGCGCGGCTCCTGACCCATGGTCGGGACGAGATTCCGCCCGCGATGCTGCGCGCCCTCGGCGCCTGAGGGTAGGAGGAGACGTATGCCGTTCTGGGGTGATGGGGAGCCGCCGCCCCCGTTCTGGGGACACGAGCCCGTCCCGAAGATCGATGCCGACACCGCCGCCACGGCGGTCGAGAAGGGTGCGCTGCTCACCGACCTCGGCACTCCCGAGGAGTGGCTGGTCGCGCACATGCCGGACGCGTTGCTCGTCGAGCCCGAACTGATGGACTTGGAACTCGGACGGATCGCCAAGGAACGGCCCATCGTCGTCGCCGGACGCGACCCGGGCCTCACCGAGGAGATCGTCGCGTCGATGCGCGAGAAGGGCTACGACGCCGCGATGCTCGACGGCGGCGTCGCCGCGTGGCGCGCGTCCGGTCGCGACCTCGTGCGCGCGGACGGCAGACCCGCCCGCTAACTCCTCGCCAGGCGGTCGCGGAGGAAGGCGACCGTCGTCGTCCAGGCCTTGGCCGCCGCGGCCTCGTCGTGGGTGCCGAGCGCGTTCTCCTCGTTGGCGAACGCATGCCCCGTACCCGGGTGCATCTCGAACACGACGTCTTTGCCCATGCCCCGTAGCCTGGCTTCGAGCTCCTTGATCGGCCCGGGCGGGAAGAAGTCGTCGCCCTCGGCGTAGTGGCCGTGCACGGGGGCCGTCAGCGTCGACCAATCCGGGGCGCCCTCACCGAGTGGCGCGCCGTAGAAGGGAGCGACCGCGCCGATCTTGTCGCCCTGCTGCGCCGCGACGATCAATGCGAGCATCCCGCCCATGCAAAAGCCGACGACGCCGACCTTGTCGCCTTGCACGGCTTCGTGCGCGCGCAGGAAGGCGACCGCACCCCCCATGTCGCGCGCGGCCCGGTCCGCGGGGAGTGTCGACATGAGCTGTCCGGCCTTGTCCATCTCGGTGTGCTTCGCCATCTCCCCGCGGAAGAGATCCGGCGCGAGCGCCACGAACCCCTCATCGGCGAGCCGATCGCACACCCGCTTGATCTGCGGCACGAGCCCCCACCACTCCTGCAGCACGAGCACGCCCGGACCGGCGCCCGTCGCCGGCTGCGCGAGATACCCCTGCGCGGTGTCGCCGTTGCTCGCAAAGCTGACTATCTCTCCCATGACCGGAGAGGGTAAGCGGGTCTCCCAGTGCGCGCTAGGTTTCGGAGAAGTTGCACGAGGCCGTGAGCGAACTGGCGGAGCCGCGAGCGGCCGCGAGGCCGGTATCCCGCCGAGCAGCGAGCGCGACAAGGGAACATGGCGCAGAATCCGAACCCGCAACTGGCGATCACGAGCTACACCGGCGTCACGCGCACGCTCGACGACTGGGCGACCGTGTTCAACCTCGCGATCGTCGTGCTTCCCGACCGGCCCGAGGGTACGCAGTTCGTTCCGGTGATCGAACGAATCTTCGCGACCTTCGGCGACAGCGACGTGCGCACGATCGTCTGCGTGCCGAGCACTCCTCCCATCGCCAAACGCATCATCGGCAACGTCGTGAACGAGTGGCTGGTGTGGTGCGACGCGGACCGCGCCCTGGTCACGAGCCTCGGCCTCGAACGGCTTCCGGCGTTCGTGCACCTGCGTCAGGACACGACCCTCGTCACGGCTGCCCAGGGTTGGAGCCCGACCGAGTGGCAGCGCGTCGCCGACGAGATCGCGAAGGATCAGCACTGGACGTCACCCGTCGTGGCGGCGCGGGGAGATCCCGCCCCGACGCCCGGTTGGCCGCTCGCCAGCTGACGCCTGTCGGTTTCGCCCGTTTTATACCCTCTGAGCAGCGGGAACGTGCCCGATGTGACAGGTGTGGCGACGGCGGGTCTAACCTCCTCGGATGCCCCGGCGGAGTTATGGATCCCACCGCGGCGTCGCGCCCCGTGGCGGACGTCCCATCACTCTTGCTCTTGCCCTCGCTCTGGCCGTGTCGACGAGCGTCGCGTTCGCGGCCCCGGCGCACGCGTCACCGCAGGATGACCTCGCGACCAAGAGGGCGCGAGCCGCGGCGCTCGAGACAAAGATCGAGGCCGACCATCGCAAGGCGGAGATACTCAACGAGCAGTATCTCCAAGCGCAGACCGCCGTCGCGGAGACGCAAAAGAAGATCGCCGCCGCCGAGGCCGGCATCGCACGCGCCGAAGCGGACACGAAGCTGTCGCGCCTGCGGCTCAGTGGCCGGGCTGCGACCCTTTATATGGGCGCCGGGAACACCGACCCGTTCTCGATCAACGCGACCGACGTACGCGAGCTCGGCAGCCGCGCCACGTACGGCGAAGCCGCCGCGGACGAAGACCAGCGGCTGCTCGACAAGCTTCACGTCGCAGAGGAGACGCTCGGCATCCAACGCAAGACGTTCCTGAAGGTCCAGGACGAAGCTCGAACCCAGCAGAAGGCCGCGGACAACGCGCTGAACGCGGTGAAGCAGGCGGTCCAGGTCGAGCAGAACGAGCTCGCTTCCGTCCAAGGAGATATCGGCCAGCTCGTCCACGAGATCACGGTGGCGAGGCAGCGGGCCGAAGACGCGCGGGCCCGCGCCGAGTTCCAGGCCGTGCAGGCGCGCGCCCGAGCCGAAGCCGAAGCCGCCGCTGCTGCCCGCCCCAACGTGGCGAGCGGACGGGATCCGTCGAGCGGCGGCACACAACCATTCGACGTGCCGGCGCCAAGCCCCGGCGCCGCCGCGGCGGTCGCGTACGCGTGGGCACAGGTCGGCAAGCCGTATCAATATGCGGGCGTCGGTCCCGACACGTATGACTGCTCGGGCCTCACGATGATGGCCTGGGCGCAGGCCGGAGTCTCGATGCCTCATGGTTCGATCGCCCAGGGCGACATGTTCCCGCGCGTCCCGGACACGGATTTGAAACCAGGTGACCTCTCGATCTATTACCCCGACCACCATCATGTGGGGATGTACGTCGGCAACGGCATGACGATCTCCGCGACGCACACCGGTGACTTCGTCAAGCTGCAACCCGTGTTCCGCGAGGGTTACCAGTACTCCGTACGGCCGGGTTGACGCCCGTTTCGCCCCGAGCGCGGCCCGAGCACACCGACACCATCCGGTTGACCGCGTTCTCCCACGGCGCCGGTTGTGCCTGCAAGCTCTCGCCCGCGGACCTGCGCACGGTCCTGGGCCTGGTCCGAGGCTTCGAGCCCGCGACCGATCCCGACCTCATGGTGGGGTTCGACACCGCCGACGACGCGGCCGTCTATCGACTCCGCGACGATCTCGCGATCGTCGTGACCACAGACTTCTTCACGCCGATCGTCGACGACCCGTACGACTGGGGTCGCATCGCGGCGACGAACGCGTTGTCGGACGTGTACGCCATGGGCGGTACACCATTGCTCGCGCTGAACCTCGTGGCGTGGCCGCGCGAAGACCTCCCGTTCGAGCTGCTCGCGCGGGTGCTCGACGGAGGCGCGGCCGTGGCCCGGGCGGCCGGCTGCCTCGTCGCGGGCGGACACTCGATCGACGACGCCGAGCCCAAGTACGGCATGGCCGTGGTCGGGACGGTGCATCCCGACGCCGTCCTCACCAACGCCGGCGCTCGTCCGGGGGACGCGATCGTCCTCACGAAGCCCATCGGCCTCGGGGTGATCTCGACCGCCGTCAAACGCGAGGTTGCGGCTCCCCAGCTGCTCGCGGCCGCCATCGAGGTGATGACCACGTTGAATGCGGGGGCCCGCGATGCGGCAAGAGAGGCACGCGTGCACGCGGCCACCGACGTGACCGGCTTCGGCCTCCTCGGGCATCTCCGCGAGGTCTGCGCCGCGTCGGGCACCGGGGCGGTCGTCGACGCGGCGGCGGTGCCGGTGATCGCCGGTGTCCGGGACCTGCTCGCCGACGGCATGGTGGCCGGCGGTACCCGGCGCAACCTCGCATTCGTCGCGCCGGACGTGGACTTCGGCGATCTGCCGGATGCCGAGCGCCTGTTGCTCGCCGACGCGCAGACCTCGGGCGGCCTCCTGCTGTCCGTCGCGCCCGACCGCGCCCAAGAGCTCCTGGACGCGTGCCGCTCCCACGGCACGCCGATCGCGGCAATGATCGGCGAGATGACCGAGAGCGACGCGGGACGTATCACGATCCGGAGGTGACCCATGGCCGAGGCAAAGCAGAGGTGGGACGAGGTCGGAGACCGGTTCAACGAGATCGGCAAACGCTTCAAGGAGCACTACGACACCAGCGCCGCGTTCGGGGTGGATCAACAGGAGAAGATGAACGACGCGTTGCGGAAGATGGCGGACGCGCTCGACGCCGGATTCACCGCGATCGGCGACTCGCTGCGCGATCCCGGGATCCGCGACGACCTGAAGCACGCGGGCACGTCGATCGGCGACGCCCTCAGCGCGACGTTCAACGAGGTCGCCGACGAGATCAAGAAGGCCGTCCGCAAGAAGTAACGCCCGGGCGTGGGTTGTGGTGGGGGAGAGGCCCCCCAACCCCCCCCCCCCCGCGGGGGGGGGGGGGGGGGGGGGCAGGACGAGGGGGGGGGGGCGGGGGGGGGGGGGGGGGGGCCCGCGGGGGGGCCCGCC
>JBBQXS010000083.1:0-12356 GCA_038209365.1 Acidimicrobiia bacterium
GGTCGGATTCGGCGCGTGGAGGGTACGCGTGCGGATCCTGCCTGAATGGTCAGGGGCGACCGCACGTCTCGTGGAGGTAGTGATCGGGCTCGCCACGATCGTGGTCGTGGCGGAGTTGATCGGCGCGGTGGGGCTCTTCAACCGCGTCGGCCTGGTGATCACGACGATCGTCGCGTCTGGCGCGCTGACGGCCGTGGCGGGGCGCGGCCGACACGCGTGGACCTCCACCGTTGCCACCGCCACGAATGGCGAGGCGACGACGCGCTCGCCGCGGTTCGACGTCGTGGCTGCCAGCCTCGGCGTCGCAGTGGTCGCTGCCCAATGGTCGGCGAAGGTCAACTTTGCGCTCGTCAACGGGATGACACATTTCGATACCGTGTGGTACCACGGCCCCTATGCAGCACGGTTTGTGCAGCGGGGTTCTCTGCTCGGTGAGCTCGACCGCAGCGACCCGCTCCATGCGTTCGCGGGCCACACTTCCGAGCTCTTGCACGCCGTGGTCGCACTCTGTTTCGGCAGTGACGTGCTCTCACCGCTGCTCGGCGTGGGTTGGGCGGCGCTCGCGCTCCTCGCAGCGTGGGGCCTCGGGCGCCGGCGCGGCACCGGCGCCCTGTGCGTCCTTGGTGGGGCATGCGTGCTCAGCCTGCCGATGGTCGAAGCCACACACCCCGGACAGGGTTCCAACGACATCGCCGCGGGGGCGTTGTTGCTCTCCACGATCGTCGTCTTGCTCGAGGGTCATCTCGCAGTCGCGTCGACAACCATCGCGGGGCTGGCGGCGGGACTCGCGGTCTCCACGAAGGTGACGAGTGGGGCCCCGATCGCGGTCTTGAGTCTCGGAGTGCTCGCCCTGGCGTCGCGACAGGGACGGCCGTGCGTGGCAGCCGGTTGGTGTCTCGCGCTGGTGACGACCGGCAGTTACTGGTTCATTCGCAATGCGATCGTCGCGCACAACCCGTTACCGTTCTACACCTTCCACGTGGGTCCGATCACGCTTCCGTCCGCGGTCGACCGGCGGGGCGACCCGGTCAGCCGCTACCTCTTCCACGGGGCCTTTTGGCGTGATGAGTCTCCCGGAATTCTCCGCTTCGCGTGGGGCGACCTCTGGTGGCTCGTACTTCTCTTGCTCGTGGGTGGCACGGCGTACGGCATCTGGCGAGTGAGGCCGGCAATGGAGCGCCTGGTGGGTGTGGCGC
Source organism: Acidimicrobiia bacterium (assembly GCA_038209365.1). Classification (GTDB taxonomy): domain Bacteria; phylum Actinomycetota; class Acidimicrobiia; order IMCC26256; family PALSA-610; genus DASQHW01. The sequence continues at coordinate 1,197 of JBBQXS010000083.1, forward strand.
TCCTGGCCGGCTTGGTGGCGTACCTGTTCACACCATGGACTGCCGACGGCCGTGGCTACCTGACCAGGTACAACGTGCGCTACGCCATCCCCTCAATCCTTGGTTCGCTGGTGTTCGTCGCCTTCGCGCTCGCGGGCGAGAGGATCAGTGTCCGGCGGGCAGTCCTCCTCTCCTTGTTCGCCGTCATCACTGTAAACATCATCGCCAAACACCACGAAGGAATCCCGGCGTGGCCTGCCGGCGCGCCCGTCGCCGCGCCGATTGCCGCGACCGTGATCCTGCTCGCGGTCGTCGTCGTGTTCGCCTTCGGGGACCGGCCGCGGATGCCGCGGACTCTCGATCAAGGACAATGGGCGGTCGGCCTACTCGCGGTCACGGTATCCATCGCCGTTCTGCTCGGCGGATGGCCGGTGCAGCGACGGTACGTCGATCATCGCTACCGGCACGCCGGCCTCGATCTGGACCGCGTGAACTCGGCATTGCAGGCTGTCCACGGCGCGCACATCGCATTCGATGGATCGAACCTGACGTACCCGTTCTTCAACAGCGATTTCTCGAACCGCGTCACGAACCCGCGCGGACCGCATGGAGATCTTGGCCCGCTCGACTATTGCCGCGCCTGGCTCGACATCTTGAGCAGCTACCAGTACGTCGCAGTCCTGCACCACCCCTATATACCTCCGTCGGTGCCCGTCGTCGCGCTCGACGGCGATCACCTCGCGACAAAAATCGTCGCCGACGACCACGGCCGCCTCTACCGCATCGACGGACACCTCACCGGCAACGCGTGCTGAGTACGACCGGGGCAGCGGTAGTGGCCCACCTCTCGAGTGTGGACGCCGAAAACTCGATCGGTCCGTTGACTTGGGCGTTCGCGGCGCGGCCTCGGCGTCGCGAAGGGTGCGGGCCGTGTCGATGCTGCACGAACTGTTCTGCCGCGTGACGAAGAACACCGGCCAACGCCGACACGGAAGGACGCGGCTCAGACCCGCAAGACGACCCGGTCGGTCGTTTCGAATCGCGGCCGCGGGACTTGACGCTGCAGGACCTCGAGCTGTTTGCGTCACACGAGGATCTCGACATCTTCGGACCGATCCCGCCGGCCCCGCAACGCGAGCAACTCGACGATGCGGCAGAACAGTTCGTACAGAACCGCGGCATCCTCGCGGTCATCGATCCAACGCCCAGGTCAGCACCACGATCGAGTTTTCGGCACCCACACTCCGACCCGTGAGGAGCGACGATATGCATGTCGGTATCGTCTTCGGCGCATCGGGCAGCGTTTCAGGACTCTAGTTCTGGTCGCCGGGTGGTGGGCCGAAGCTGGAGCGCCGAAGGCGTTCATACCGTGCGGCGAATTCGACTCGGTTGCTTGTGTAGAGATCGGCCATCTCGTCCTCGGCGTACTCACGCATGACCGCAGCGTGGAACGCATCGTAGATGCGGTCACTTTCGGCGTTGAGGGCCTCCCACTCGGGCGGCCCTTCGCCGATGATCCATCCCTCCTCGAATGGCGCGTCGTGCTCCTCCTCGACGATCTTCATGTATGCCTGGATCTTGTCCAACTCAGGCGAGGAGAAGTGATCCAGCCGGTCGTCGGCCATACTCATCAGGGCGTGCGCGATGCAGAACCAGCAAAGGTCGTCGGGCACATTCCCGCTCAGACGCACGGCCTGATATGCCCTGACCTGATCCTCAGGTGCGGCTGCCATGCCCAAGAGTTGAAGCTGCGCGAGCATCTCGCCTGGCGAGAGGTCATCGAAGCTTCCGGTGCTGCCGAGCTGCCGAAGCTGGCGCTCCATTTGTGCGAACGTCTCGTCGCTGGTCACGTCCCGATCGTAGTGTTCTCGTGAACAACTGAGAGACGCGCGTCGCTCGCCTTGCTGGCATGCAATCGGAAAGACGAAGCCTGCGCACCGTGCGGTCCGTGTTGTCGCTGGCGGGCAGCGGCCGGGTGTCTCCGGAAGGTCGACTTGCACGCCCGTTCGCAAGGTGGTCGGTGCGACCGTCGGGTATCGCGGATGTCGATGTCGAAGCCGACACCGAACAGACCCCGGACCACGTCCTCATCGGCGGTGCCGGCCAAAACCGTTCACCCCCGAGGAGCATCTATGCACCGGAACGGCGAGCGTCATGATCGAACGGGTCACGCACCCCGAACTGACTGGCATGATCTTCGGCGACGAGCTGGCAAGGACAGTCGACGAGGTCCCGCATGGCGACCCGCTCGGTCCGCAGTCGTTGATCACGCGACTGCAGCCCGGCTCCCACTGCCGAGCTCATCGCCCCAGATTACGCATACATCGAACGCCGAGTACTCGGCATCGGCCAGTCGACGAGGGCCCGTCGTGCTCCAGCAGTGGGATCGAGCACCGGCGGGAGGAACGAGGCCGGAGCTGACGCACTCGGCAAGGCACTCCCGTAGCGCCCGCGCCGCGACGAGGCGGTGAAGACCATCACTGTTCGAGGATGGCCGCGTTTCGTTGTTTCATAGGATGGCGATAGGACCGTCACATGGTGTTCGCATGAACCCGACGGTCGTGGTCGCGACCCGTGTCGCGATTGCCCCGACGCGGGCGTCCTCGTCCGCGATGATCATGACAACGGTCAACGTCGCGTGTTTCCTCAAAGGGCGTTGTACATCGGATCGGAGCAGACCATGGATCCCGCCGACATCGGAGATGCGTCGTCGTCGGAGTCAGACGATCCGAGATCGAAGGCCACCAAATCCACAAGGCGCGCGGCGGGGCGACGGACCCGGATCAGCTCGGAAAGGATCGCTGCAGTCTGTGCCGGGATCCGTAACGGTATGCCCGTTGAGCACGCCGCCGCGACGGCTGGCGTTCCCCCGTCGACGTTCCACTCGTGGATGAAGGTCGCACGCGACCTCGAGGAGACGAAACCGGATGCGTCTGCATTGACTCCCCGAGAACGTCTGTGTGGCGAACTCCTTTCCGCGGTGCGGCGGGCCGAGGCCGACAGCCTCGAAAAATTGCAGGCCGTCGCCGTGAAGGCGGCAACCGCTCATCGGGTATCCAAAATCGTGGTCTCGAGGACTCAACGTCTCGACAAAAACGGTGACCCGAAGTGGTGCGAATCGATTCGGCAGGAGATCACCGAAGGGCCCCACATCGGTGCGGTGCTCGAGCTGCTGAAGCGCCGCGCTCTCGAGTTCTCGCAGTGGGCGCAGAAACAAGAAGCCGAGCAGATCTCGTTGGAAGACCGAGAGATTACCGAGCGGCTCGTGCGCAACCTCCACGCCTATAAGCGGACGCTGGCCGAGGACGCCGGCCGTGCCGACGCGGCAGCCGCGACCTGGCGCGGGCCGGCAACGACCGAAGACGACAGCGACTACGAATACGCGGCCTGGATGTGGACGCTACAAGGCGTGTCCAGCGACGCGTACGACGACTACGAGGTCCCCGACGACCTCAACAGACCCTGAAGTTCCGGCCGTTTCCACCTCTAGAAACTCCAGCAACTCCAGAAATGCAATCAGGCCAGCCGCGTTCCGAAAACGACGAAATCCGTTCCCAACATCGCTCAGGACACAGACGTAGCGGGTTTTCTCCATGCCCGACGAGGGCGGGGGTTGGAGAAAACCTGGGAGAAAACCTACCGGAGCGGGTGGAGGTCGACGGTCGAACGTTTCGCTGTTGACCATTTTCGAGACCGCGACGGTGGCCGCGCGCTGTCGTCCGGTGTTTCAGGCGCGTCGTATCGGCGTGAGTGCGCCGTTTCGGGTCGTCAGGCTGCGGCTAGCACGGGATCGCGTTTGCGGTGTCGTGCGCGTGCGAGGGAGTTGACCATGAGCGCGAAGCCGATGAGATTGAGGCGCTGTCGGTCGTGGCCGACACTGTGGGCTCGTCCGAGCCAGAGGCTGTCGTCGAGGCCGCGGTTGATGCTCTCGGCGTCGTTACGTCGCCGGTAAAGCCGTGCGAAGTCGGGGTCGTCTGGCGGGATGGGCCGGACGTTTTCGGTGCGGTTGAATTTGCGGCGCGTGTCTTCCTCGGTGCCGTGCAACCGAACCGTGATCGTGCTGGCGTCGAGGTGGTGGGGGAGCCGGTAGTCGTTGTACCAGCGGTACTTCCCGTTGCCGTCGCGGTTGCGGTGCGTACGGACGCGCTCGAGGGGCGTGAAGTGCAGGTTGCCCTTGTCGGTGAGGGTGCCGATCCCGATGGCGCCGTCGCGGGCGTAGAGCCGCACGGTCGTAGTGCGGCCGTTGGGGAGTTGGATGGTCTTGTCTTCGACGTGCGCGCTTTTCGGTTCACGTTGTCCTTCATCGCGTCGTGGGGTGTCGGCACCCGCGACCGCGGCGGTAACGCGGTTGATGGACAGCCACCCGAACTCGCGCAACAGACGTTGGTGGTGGACGCCGCGCAGTGCGGTATCGTAGATGACGCCCTGAGCGCCGGGGAGCAGGGGAGCGACACGTTCGAAACATCCCATCGCAACGGCGGCCTCGCCGCCAGGTTTGGGAACCCAGTCGATGTCGAGGATCACTCGTCCGTGCGGATCTTCGGTACGCGCGGCGACGAGCACGAACTTCGTCCCCCATGCCGTCTCACCAGTCCCTTCGAAATGCAAGCCGGCATCGCGTTCACTGCGCCGCGCAAGAATCTCACCGGTGGTCTTATCGATGCGCGTGTCGCCAGGTTTCGCACGGTAGAGCGGTGCGATGACCTTGCCATCGGCGTGGATCATCCGGTCGAGATTCGGGTGGGTCCATGACCTGGTGCCGTCAGGGTTGCAAAGTCCGAGATCTTCGGCTTGGCGTGCGGCGAGCTCACGATGACGTTGCGCGATCTGGTCGAGCAGGCCAGCGACCTCCAGCGCGCGTTTGCGGGCGTAGAGGTAGTGATGACGACGCATCGGTCTCGCCGCCAGGTGCAGCTCAGGCCGCTCCGGGAAGCGGCGCCGTACCGCGTCACTGACGTGTTGCCACACGAGGGGGTGCGCGAGTTCGGCTTCGACTTGGCGAGCGCTGCCGTACACGGAGAGGAGGGCTTCGAATACGATGAACATGAACCCGGGATATTGGCGACGTCGACCACCATGGCTGTGATCGGGCTCCTTCACGTCGGGACCTCTGATCCAGGTGCCGGCCAAGGCCCCGGGGTGCTTTCCGCGCCGCCGGGGCCACTTCTCGCCTGTCTAGGAAAGTAGTCTACGTGGCCGTGGCGTGAGCTGTCAACTTCTCTAGACTGGCTTGGTGACCCCTCGCGTGAACTCCGAGGATCTGGTGGGCGCAGCCGAGATTGCACGGATCCTGGGGTTATCGCACCACAACAGCGTCACGACCTATCTCCGCCGCTATTCCGACTTCCCGCGACCTGTGGTCGACCTGAGTGAAAGTCGGGTACGCCTCTGGCTTCGACCCGAGGTTGAGGCCTGGGCCAAAAAAAGAGCACGCCGCTGAGCCCGAAGCGCGGCGGTCGTCCCGCTTCGGAGGGCACTGTTGCGTTGGGGCACTGTTGCGTTGGACGCAAATGGGACACGGCGAAGGCTGCCGGCGAGACCGCTCGTGTGTGCGAATCGAACAAGACGCTGAATTTGGGGCGGCACACATCGGACATCTGACGTATGACAGCAGTCCGGATGACGGCCCGAAGGCTCAATGCAACAGTGCCGGTCCAGTGATTCGCGACGAGACGTCGATGCCATCGCAACAGCGTGTCGGGCTTCACCACGAAGACGGACCAGCGGTCACGACCAATGACCCGCGACATGGCGGTGAAGATCGCGCGGTCGTCGGGCTCGAAACGCGGACGCGAGACTTGGCGTCGCAGGACGGCGAGTTGATGGCGTAGCACGAGGATCTCGACATCCTTGGAACGATCGCGCCGACCGCGCAACACCCACAGGTCGATCACGAGCCGGACAAGACGGTAGAAACGGGCCACGAGCCGATCCTTGCAGCGCGCGGACCGCGCCGCTCACGCCAACGCGAAACCCCAGGTCACTGCGTCGGACCTATTTTTCGGCACGCACAAGTAGTCGAAACCCTCGTCGGTCAACGCCGGACCGGCCGCGACCTTCCATGAGATCCGATCCCGCAACGCTCGTGCGGCATCGCGATCCGACAGGCCCTCGAGCGCGTGGAGGACCATCACGGTGGCGACCACATCCGCCGGGATCGACGGACGGCCCCGCCCCGACACAAACAAGTCCGCGAAGCACTCATCGGGAAACAACACCCGACGATGATCCGCCAAGAACGCCTCGACACTGCCCACCGACACCAACTGCCGGCACAACGCCGCCGCGTTCCGATCCACGATTCGACGCCGCTCGGCACCGCAGTGCGAACCCGTCGTCCAGTCATACTTCTTCGCTACGCAGCTACGAGCGCGCTCCCCGCACATGATTGCGTCGTTGCACGTGCTGCTTGTCGAACGCGTGCGATGTCGAAGCCGTGTCACGCGTTGAGCTCTCGCGTTTGGGGTTGCGCGGTGAGGGCACGATGAGGGGGGCGGTCGATGTGCGATCGCTTCTGACATGAGGTGAAGATGGCTACCGGTCAGCGTAAGGGTCAGCCGGCGAAGCGGCGTGCAACGCCGAACAACGGTTCGCGACGTGGCAACGACGACGGCTCGGGTCCCGTTCTGGTGCCTCGCGCGAGCAAGGTGCCGGTGCAGGACAGCGAGTTCCTCACCACCGCGCAGGGCCAGCGGCTCGAGCACACCGATGACTCGCTGAAGGCCGGCGCCCGAGGCCCGACCCTGCTCGAAGATTTCCATCTCCGCGAGAAGATCACGCACTTCGATCACGAACGGATCCCTGAGCGGGTAGTGCACGCGCGGGGAGTCGGCGTGCACGGTGTCTTCGAAGCGAACGGGGCGGCGGCCAACATCACCTGCGCCGACTTCTTACAGGACGGTCGGAGTACGCCGGTGTTCGTCCGTTTTTCCACCGTGGTGGGATCGCGGGGATCGGCCGACACCGTTCGTGACGCGCGTGGCTTCGCGGTGAAGTTCTACACCGACGCGGGCGTCTTCGATCTGGTCGGCAACAACATTCCCGTCTTTTTCATCCGCGACGCGATCAAGTTCCCGGACCTGATTCACGCCGCGAAGCCCGAAGCGGATCGGGAGATTCCCCAAGCGCAAACCGCACACACAACGTTTTGGGATTTCGTATCTTTGATCCCGGAATCTCCGCACATGTTGATGTGGGTGATGTCGGATCGGGCTATCCCTCGTTCGCTGAGAATGATGGAAGGGTTCGGTGTTCACACGTTCCGGCTGGTCAACCAGGCGGGCGAGACATCGCTCGTGAAGTTCCATTGGAAGCCGAGGCTCGGCGTGCACGGGCTGGTCTGGGAAGAAGCGCAACTGCTCGCAGGTATGGATCCCGACTTCCACCGCCGGGACCTGTACAACGCTATCGGTGCGCGGGCGTTCCCGCAGTGGGAACTCGGTGTCCAGGTGTTTCCCGACACCGACGACCAGATGTTCGAAGGGATCGATCTTCTCGACAGCACGAAGCTCGTTCCCGAAGAACTCGCGCCGGTGCAGCCGATCGGTCTGTTGACGCTGAACCGCAACCCCACCAACTTCTTTGCCGAGACCGAGCAGGTCGCGTTCCATGTCGGCCACGTCGTACACGGCATCGACGTGACCGACGACCCGCTCATGCAAGGGCGGCTGTTCAGCTACCTCGATACGCAGCTAACACGCCTCGGTGGCCCGAACTTCTCACAGATCCCGATCAACCGGCCGCGCGTACCCGTGAACGACAATCATCGCGACGGCTTCATGCAACAGGGTGTGCCGCAGGGCCGAACGCCGTATCTCCCGAACTCGGTCGGCGGCAGCTGCCCGTTCCTCGCCAGCGATCGCGACGGCGGCTACGTGCACGTGCCCCGCATGGTCGCCGGAGAAAAGACTCGCGAACGCGACGAGATCGACGACAACGCCCAGGCAGCAATGTTCTATCGGAGCTTGACGCCGGTCGAACAAGACCACCTGGTCAACGCGTTTCGTTTCGAGTTGGGCAAAGTCGACGTCCCCGCAGTGGTCGATCGGATGCTCGAACGGCTCGCGCTCATCGACACCGAGCTGTGTCAGCTCGTCGCAGCCGGCCTCGGTGTGCCAGCGCCGGACGGCGAGCCCGTCGCTGACGTCTCGCCCTCGCCGGCGCTTGCGATGGTCCGCGACGAGGTATTCCCACCCGAGGGGCGGGTCGTACAGATCCTCGCAGCTGACGGGGGTGACACCTCGGGTGTCCGCACCATGAGGGACGCGTTGATCGAGGCAGGGCTCGCGGTCCACCTCATCGCACCGCACAAAGGCACCATCACCGACGGCAGCGAGGACCCTGACGAGGTTCCTGTCGATCGGTCGTTCCTGACCGCGTGTTCGGTCGAAGGCGATGCGATCGTCGTCGCCGACGCCGCGTCACTCGTCGACGACCCGGCGGTCATCATGTACGTCCAAGAGGCGTACCGTCATCACAAGACTATCGGGGCATGGGGTACCGGCCGCGACCTGCTACACCGCGCCGGCATCGTGGCCGACGAACCCGGCATCGAGACCCGCGACAAGGCCAGCAAAGCCTTCGCGAAATCCATTGTCACCGCGCTCGGGCGCCACCGCCATTGGGCACGCGCCCAGCTCCAGCACGCCGCGACCGTCGACGTCTAACCCCAAGGACCGCGACCCATGCCCACCGGCATCGAACTCATCCTCGCCGATCATCGCCATGTCGGCGCCCTGTTCACCCAACTCGACGCGGCCACGCCTGCCGACCCGAGCATCGCCGGCCAGGTCTTCAGCGAACTCATCGCCCACGACGAGGTCGAACAGCACGCGCTCTATCCGCTCGTCGCCGCCGTCCTCGACGACGACGACTTACTCAGCCGCTCGCTGCGCGCCCATTCCGAGGTCAAGACCCTGATGGAGAAGGCACGTTCGCTCGAAGGAGCGCCACTCACGGCAATGATGGCACTGCTGCGCGACGCGGTGCAGACACACGTCGCCGACGAAGAGAAATCGCTCCTCCCCGCCCTCAAAACGAAAGCCACAGCCGCCCAACTCGAAGGGCTCGCATCCCGCATCGAAGCCATCAAACAACGCGTCGGATAACTGTCGAACCCTGATAGGGCGGGAGCCGAGTATGTTCCCCAACATCGCGTTTACGCGCGAGAGATCGCGAAGTCTCGCATCTTCGACTTGCCGCATTGCGCTTAAGTGTACGTGCGGTTGACGCTATGCGCATCGGACGCAACTTCGAAGTGATGCCACTCGGCGGAAAAGTGGGCTGCCTCACGATGATGGTGGATTCAACTGGTCGTCGCAACACCTCGTTGTCGGAGGTGTTGTCGTGACCGTGTGGGACAAGCAGCGTGCTGTTCGTTGGTATCGGGGTCAGATTCCTTCGCCTGGTCGGCCGACGGTCGCGTGGCGTGAGGATCGTGTGCGGTTCTGGGCGGCGATCGAACGAGGGCTGAGCTCGGAGGAAGCGGCCGCGGAGATCGATGTGTCATCCGCGGTCGGCACACGGTGGTTCCGTCACGCTGGCGGCGTGAGACCGAACCTTGCGACGTTTGTGTCGGCCCGTTATCTGTCGTTCCGGGAGCGGGAGGACATCGCGATCTGGCGGGCGCAGGATGTCGGTGCTCGTGAGATCGCTCGCCGGCTCGGCCGGTCACCGTCGACGATTTCGCATGAGCTGCGACGCAACGCGTCGACGCGCACGTATCGACTCGACTATCGGGCATCGGTCGCGCAGTGGCATGCAGAGCGACGCGCGCGACGACCCAGACGCGAAGCTGGTCGTCAACGAGCCCTTGCGCACGTACGTGCAGGACCGGGCGGCGCTCGGGCTCCGCAGCAAAGACTGCATTGCCGCGACGTTCCACGAATGGACTTCCGCGCAGCGACCCGGCGCACACCGATTCGGCAGAAATCGTTTGAAGAGAAACTCGGTGGGTACACCACGCCAGTCTTTGGCGCTGAGCGCTGAGACGCGCGGTCGGGTGCGGCAGTGCAAAGCCCAGATCGCTCTGGCTGCGAGTGACACGCCATCGATAAGGGGCCTCTATGAAGCGAGTTTTAACCGCCCTGGTTGCGATAGCCGCGCTGTGCATCGGTTGGACAACGGCCGCGGTAGGGGCCGACGCGGGTAAGGCGCCCCCGACGCTCAGCTTCTTCTCCGGCGGCGGTGGCGCCCACGCCGGCTGGGTCCACACGAATGACCAGCCACCCGGCGACACCGACCAACAGGCGATCCAGATTCACGACAGCACGTCACCGAACGGCTATGCAGGTGTGCTCGTTCATCACGTCTACGGCATCCCGACCGCGTCGTTCCCGAACTCCAAGTTCGATTTCAAGTCAAATCTCATATCGCCTTCCAGCCTGGGCTATCCGCGCCTGGTCGTCCTCTTCAGTGACGGCGGCAACGCCTCCCTACGCCCGCTCACGTGGCAGCAGAACTGGACAACCGTCGCGGACCCGAACTGGGACAACAACGCCGGCGGATGCGGATTCCGATTCGAGGTCACCTGGCAGGACATTCAGGCCTGCCACCCCGCAACGTTCGTCACCAACGCGTACATCACCACGGACTCGGGCATCGACGTGACATTCCTGATCGACAATCTCGAAGTTGCGGGCAAAACGTTCTCGAGTGCGAGCGATAACAGCAACGGCGATAACACCACCGCGACATTCACACCGAGTCTGCTGCCTCCGCTATAGGGTTGCCGGCACGGGCACTGTCGCCTTCCAACACGGCCATCGCCCAATGCAACAGTGCCCCTCGCGGCGCGGTAAACGCCCTTGTCGCAGCGAGTGTTTTCGATCGACGCGATTGTGTTGACCCACAGGTGACCCTGCCGGCGGCGACACACCAGGCTTCTTCCCGGGCACGCCGCACACTCCACGAAACATCATTCAAACGCTGCCTCGCACTCCTCACACTCGCGCTGCTCGCGTCGGACAGCGCGTCGTTCACCACCGCTCGACGGCCAAGCCGTGTTCGATCTGGTCTTTCTTGCCGCCTCGGCGTGCTGAGCGCCGGCGTCTCCGACGAACCGGTCGTCGGACAGTTCGCACTACTCGCTCGCGAGCGCGACGGCGGGACGGCTCCGCACCGCGCGGCGTGCGGCGAACCATCCGATGAGATTCACCAGAACGAGTGCGCACGGAATCGTGA
>JBBQXS010000084.1:0-11555 GCA_038209365.1 Acidimicrobiia bacterium
CGCGGTAGGAGCGAACCTCACCGCGAACATCTGGCTCGCCTCGAGCTCCGAACCCAGCACGTGGATGCTCACCGCCACCGACACCACCTTCGCCTCCGGCTTCGCCGGCATGCGCATCCTCACCAACGCCGGCACCGCCACCGTCACCTCCTTCCAGGCCAAGTCGCTCTGAAGGTCCACGATTGATGCCGACCACTCCGAACCGAGCGCACATGAAGCGACCCCCATGTGTCAGGGGATCCTTCTTTCTCGTGATCGCACTCGCTTCGCTTTTGCTCGCGGCTGCGTGTGGATCAGGGAACGACTCGCACTCGAGTTCACCCGCCGCTCCTCCCCGCGAGCTGACTGCGAAAGCGGCCGGCGGGTCGCCCGGCGTCGGGCCGCTGACGGCAGCCGATCCGACGTCGGTCGGCGGCAAGAGCCAACCTCAGCAGGTTGTCTTGCATGACCGAGTGCTCATCGTCAATGGCGTGGCCAAGCGAACGGATGGTGGCCGAACCTTCATCGATGTGGACCTGACTCTTCAAAGTCGCCGCAAGGCCACGATCACAAACAAGCCGCACTTCTTTGAAATCATCGGCGCGGAAGGTGACGCCTTTGCGAAGCAATACAATCGCTCCGGCGCCTTCTACGGCACGATCGATGCTCACCAGAGTCGCACCGGGACGATATCGTTCCCGATCCCTGAAGCGGCGACTTCGACCTTGCGGCTGCTCTATCGGCCTGCGGCCGCGAGCCGAACAGTCATCGTCCCGTTGACCACCGGGTAGCACGACTCATCCGGACGTCAACGGTCGACGGAAGATGTCGACGAACCCGATTGCACAGCTACGGCGAGCCGGTTTGCGAACTCCTCGTCGAACCAGATGCGGTTCTGGGAGTCCACGTTGAGACCGTCGTGAGGGTGGCCGCCGCTGGGACTCTTGTAGAAGGAGAACGCACCGCCGCCGACTGGAAAGGACCCAAAGGTATTTTGCAATGAGTCGTCCAGCCAGATGAGCCCTTGCTTATCGGCCGCGATGCCAGAGGTGTGGGAACCACAATTGCCGCAAGCCGGAGTGTAGAAGTATTCGGTGACGCCGGCATTCGTGCCGGGCTCAGCGGCCGCGACGTTGAGTCTGCCGATCGCACTGACCCAGCCTTCGGACCACCAGACATTTCCCGCGAGATCAAGTGTGATGAGGTGGGGCGTCAGGCCGGAACCCTCGGTTGAAGCCGTTCGTATCTTGAACTCCTTCAGGACCCGCTGACTCGTGTATTCGCCGATTCGCGCGACAGAGTCGGGGTTCTCGGTGAACCATATGTTGTTGTGGGCATCGATCGCGATGCCATACGGATTGCTGTTGCCCGCGGGCGTCGACACTTCCGCGAACGTCTGCGACGTGGGATCAAACGAGCCAATCTTGTTTGAATAATGTTCGGTGAACCAGATCTTGCCGTTCCCGTCGATATCAAGGTCCCAAGGACCACCGCTGACGGTCGGAATGGGCCATTGTCTCACTGCGTCAGTATTGGGATCGTACCAGCCGATGGCATTCGTGACGGGCATGGTGAACCAGACTTTGCCCGCCTGATCGACCTCGACAAATAGGGGTTGACCGAAGCCATTGGGAAGTGAAACGACGGTAGTCCACGTGTGCGTATCAGGATCAAAAAGCGCGAGTTTCCCGGGGGGAGTAGAGCTCGAGCAAGTCGGCGATGGATCGCAGCCGGGCATCGCCACCCAGACACCCCCACCCGCATTGAAGGCGGTACCCCAAGGGTCCCCACCAGGGACCGGGTAGTCAGTACTGAAAATGCAGGAGCCGAGAAGAACGGCGCTTACGGCAATCAGCACCGCGCGGGTCGAAACGCCCCGCAGCACACGCCCACCCGTCCCCATGCTGTGAGTTTGCCCCGCGGCCGGCCGTCCGGCGGCAAAAACTGGAAGTCGTCGGCCTACACGTCTGCCGAGGGCGGCTGTCGAAGCCGCGGACGACTGTGGTCCGCCCATATCCGGACGCACTACGCGGGATCGGCGGTTCCGAGACGGTTGACGAGCCACGGATACGCGTTGCGCAACGCGCGCTTCCATGTGTACCAGTCGTGTCCACCACCGGGAAGGAGATCCGTGACGATACGCATGTGCGCGGCGCGGGCGTGTGTGGCGAGCGACGTCAAGGATTCGAGATCATGATGGTTGCTGCTTCCGATCGCGAAGTAACCCTCGACGCCCATGGAAGCGTCTGTTGCGAACCAGCGCACGGGATCATGTGCGCGCCACGCCCCGATTGACCCGTTGTAGAGGTCGCGGATCGTACGAGCGTCCGACCCGAGCGTCGGTGCGGGGTCGCCGGAGAAGTCAGCGAAGCTGGAGAATCGGTCGGGGTGCCGCGCGGCGAGCACCAAGGCACACGTCCCCCCTTCCGACAAACCGGCAACGGCCCATTGTCGAGGAGACTCCGCGACACCGAAGTGCTCAATCATGAACCGGGGCACGTCGACGGTCAGGTACGTTTCCGCCTGCCCCCGCGGACTGTTGACGCATTCGGTGTCGCCTGTCCCGCTGCCGTTCGCGTCGGGGAGGACCATCACCGGTGCGACGCCGTGATGCTCGTCCGCCCAACGGTTCGCGAGCGCGAGCGCACCACCGGCACGCAACCAATCGTCCGGACGTCCCGGCGTGCCAGAGATGAGCATCAGCACCGGAAGCCGGGGACGAGGGACCGAGAAGTAGACCGGCGGAACCCACACCCAGCCTCGACGATGCTCGAACCTCGACGTAGGCGCGGGCAGATCCAGGTGCGCGACCGCACCGGCCACGCCGCCGAGCTCAGGAGGCCTCGACGGCACGAGGAGGCGCGCCGGATCGACCTGACCTGGCAATGGTGCACCCACCAGATCACCGACCGTCGGGATATAGCCGTAGTGCATATTGATCTGCATGGCCGCGAACACGGCCATCGCCGGGATCGACACCAGTCCCATCGCCCGCCGCACCCATCCGACATGGCGCCACTGCAACACCCCGGCGCCCGCCCCGAAGAACGGAAGCGCGCCCCATGCCAGGAACGAACGCGGGTAGGTGCTCCCAAACCGGGACGGAGCATCGATGAGATGCGCCAGCCCCAACGCTCCCACAGCGGCGGCGCCCGCGATCACCACCCAATGCCACGGCGGACGCCGCAACCATGCGACGCTCGCCACCAACGCCGTCCACGCGATCACGTCGACGAAAGCGGGCAGCCATCCCCGCAACAACGACAGGTTCAAGTACCACGCCGTGGAACTCACCTGCGTCCGTCACTTACTTTCGCGCTCACGCGGACGAGCCCAACGTGTCGCCACGACCCAGCCACCACTGCCTCCCGAGCACCAGTGAACTGCGTGATCGGCGCCGAGGCAATTGGCCGCATTTGCCATTGCGTGCGCACTGAATAGGTGTATCGAACTGCACGAGGCGAGCGCATCGTTCGCGTTTCCGTTCTGCATAGTACGAACGCCAAAGCCACGCTACGCACGTTGGGAAGGTGTGGGCCCGTCGAAGAGAGGTCTTGCAGCGAGCGAGCGTCGTGCCTACCGTTGCGATGATACGGGGCGGCAGCGATCGTGGGGACGCCGATGTGGGAACGCTCTGAAGAGGTCTCTAAAGACGCGCGTTCGTTCTGCGGACTGGGCTGCTAAGCCTGGTGCTTCGGACGCCGCCCGCAAGTACACGATCCTTCGGACGATCCGCGGCCGACGTCGCGCCTGCGTCTCGTCTCTTGGTGTTCGGCACCGGGCTCGGCATCCTCGGCATGGTCATCGGCATGGTCGGTGCCGCACTCGAGGGAGCGAGCACGTTCCTACACGTTCGGAGCTCTCACGAGTTTGCTCGTAAGGCAGTCGCGGGCATGTCGGCCACGCAACGCGCAGCATTCGGAGAATGGATACAAGCAGCAGCGCGAAGCACCCATTCCAAGCCCATCCATGTCATGACGTATTCGCAGCTCTATGCGCTCGAAGCTGCGATGACCGTCGCGATCCTGCTCCTTGGTGGCAATCTGCTGTTCGCGATCATGCGCCTCGCCGCGATGCGAAGACGACTCCCGCACCCGAGTTTGGCCGGGTTGTTCCTCGCCGCGTCGGAGACGCACGTCACGATCGTGACACCGGCCTTCCACGAGGATCCGCGAGTGCTACGTCGAACGCTGCTGTCCGCCGCGGTGCAGACGCACATCGATCGCGACATCGTCGTCCTCCTCGATAATGCGCCAACCGATCTGGGGAGCCGAGCTGTCCATGCAATGGTCCGTGAGATCGATGAGTGGTTCGCCGGCTTACGCGCGATTGCGGAGTCTGTGCCCGACCACATAGCAGCTCGCGATGGATCATCCGAGGGAAGCGGTTCCGAACGAGTTGCCGAAGCGATGCTTCGCCTCATCGCGGATGCGTTTGACTCGCTCGCGGCTCGCGAGCCGGCAGACGACCACGAAGCCGCTGCCTTCGCTGAGATCGTCTTGGCCAATGCGGCCACGGACCTGCGCGCGTGGGCAATCGACGTCGGCACGGGCCGATGTCGCTTCACGGTCGAGAGCGCCGGGTTGGTGCGGGCATGGCTGTCGCCCCGTATCCAAGTCTTCGAGCGCAAGCGTTACGCCAACTTGCCCCATGCACCGACGAAGGCGACCAACATCAACGCGTTCTTGCAGCTTCGCCCGGGGGCGTGGCGTGAACAATTCCGCTTCGGTGAACGCGTGTTGAAGCCCGCGAACGACGCCGACGTCCCGACGCTCGTCGTGGAAGACGCGCCGTTCATCATGTCCGTTGATGCCGATTCGTTCGTGGTCCCGCGTTACTTGACCCAGATGCTCGCGGTACTTGAACAGCCGGAGCATGTTCATACGGCAGTCGCGCAAACGCCTTACAGATCGATACCGAACGCCCCGACAGAGCTCGAACGCATCGCCGGGGCCACGACCGACATGCAATACGTGGTGCACCAAGGATATGAGCAGTTCGAGGCCGCCTTCTGGGTCGGTGCGAATGCAGTCCTGCGGCGATCGGCGCTCGAGGTCGTCTCCCGCGAATACCTCGAACGGCGGCGGAGGTTCCGCCGCTACGTCGCCGACCGCACGCTGATCGAGGACTCCGAAGCCTCGATCGGTCTTGCCGAGCGCGGCTTCCGCATCTTCAATCATCCGGAGCCGCTTGCGTACAGCGCGACACCACCGGACATCGGCGCCCTGATAATCCAACGCCGCCGTTGGGCCAACGGCGGACTGCTCATCATGCCTGCCCTCATTCGCTATCTCGTACGCACCCGTCGCTTCGTTGAAGTCGGACTTCGCACGCACTACCTGCTGTCGACCGCGTTCTCGGCCTTTTTCGTTCCCTTCCTCGCACTGTGGTTCGCGTTCGCCTATCCGTTTGTCGACGATATTCGCAGCCCATGGCTCGCCCTCGGCACCGTCGCGGGCGTCACCATCTACGCGCACGAGCTGAAGCGAAACGGCTATCGACGGTCTGACGCGCTGCGCGTCTACGCGCTCAATCTGGTTCTCTTGCCTGTGATCATCGGCGGCACGCTGCGGTCCATCCAGCAGCTCGTCACCGGCCGCCGCGCTCCGTTCGGCCGCACACCGAAGGTGCAGCATCGCACCCGCATCCCGGGGGTGTACGCAGCGGCGGTGTTGGCCATGATCGCCGTTCTCGGTGCAGGCGCAGTCCTGCGCCTTCGCGGCGGGAACCCGGTGTACGCGTCGTTCCTCGGGTTGAACCTTGTCGCAATCAGCTGGGCGGTGATCCGTCTCGTAGGGTTACGAGCCCTCTTCTCGGATCTGTGGCACGCGATCGAACGGCAAGCTGGTCGCGTGCTGCGCATTCTCCGAGGTACAGGTCGGGAGGAAGCGTCAACGCTCCACGGCTCGGAGCGCGGGGATGCCGTGCCCGTCGCCCACGCCGACGCGGTACGCATTCTGCGGGCACTCGAACCCTTGGCTGCGGCACGCAGTGGGAGCACGCACACGCGTCGTGCCGGTGCGCAATAGACGGGGCTGGGGCGTACGCGAAGGCCGTCGCACCTCAGCAGCCGTCGTGCAGGGGCGACTCGGACCGTGCCGCGTCGGCGGGCAAGATCTGGGACGTGAATGACACGCTGCGCCGACCACGAAGCGTCTCCGCGCGTGTGGCCTCGATCGTCGTTGCCGTGGTCTGCGTCTCGGCGTGCAGCAGCGGGGGCTCATCGTCGCGTCCGGCGCCAGACGCGCCCCAGCCGGTAGCGACGAGCGACCCGGCCCAGCATCGGCTCGATACCTCTCGGCTCGTCGTGTATCAGGTGTGGCTCAACTACTACTCACGGAATGTGCGCGACGGTCATGACTCATTCGACGTCTTCGCGAACGCGGCGACGCACCTGAACGCCATCGCTGCGATGGGCGTGACGGCCATCCAACTCTCTCCGGTACAGACCTTCAGCTCCGAGCCGAGGATGGGGACTCCGTACAGCGTCAAGGACTACTACGCGGTCGACCCGACCTATGCCGGACTGCATGGCTCCGACACGCGGACGCGGCAGCAGAGTCTCGCCGCGCTGAAGCGTTACATCGAACGCGCGCACCGGCTCGGGCTGCGCGTGATCATGGACTGCGTGCTGCACAGCACCGCCCCTGACAATGCGCTGGTCTCTCAACGTCCCGATTTCTACGTTCGCGGTCGCGACGGCCGCGTCGTGAAGAATCAGTTCGGCTTTGCCGTGCTCGACTACAACAACCCCGCCGTACGTTCGTACATGATCGACATGATCAAGTTCTGGGCGTTGTCAGTGGGGTTCGATGGCTGCCGAGCCGACCTCGCTGCGACGATTCGCGTGTCGTTCTGGGCGACGCTCAACAGTGACCTGAAAAAGGCGAAGCCCAGCTGGATGATGGTCGCCGAGATCTCCGACAGGCTGGATGAGTATGCCGGTACCTATTCCGGGCCCGGATCCCGGGACGGGGAGCGATATGAGGACGTCTACGCGTTCGACGCGATCTACGGCGTCGACTACATGCGGGCGTTGCGCGGCATCGTCGACCGCATCGCATCCGGTGCCGCGCTGCGGCGAGCCTGGAACTTGCCCGACAGGCTCGCCAGGCCGGCGCCGGCCGGCACAGCCGTGTACCGAGGTATCGACAACCATGACCAGCGGCCGAGAGCAACCGCGCTCGCCGGCGGCAACGACGGGATGCTCGCCGCGATGGCCGTGAGCTTCACACTCGACGGCATTCCCTTCATCTTCAACGGCCAAGAGATCGGCGAAACGACCGGAACGAACATCTTCTTCGACCGGCTCTACATTCGCTGGACGAGTCCACCGCACCCCGAAGACGCGCGCACCTTCGCCCGCTTGCTGAGACTCCGGCAAACGCATCCAGCCCTCGTGCGCGGAACGACGGTGTGGTGCGCCACCAGCGGATCGGGAAGTGTGATCAGCTTCCTTCGCACAAGCGCCGATGGCGTCGCCCTCGTCGTCGTCAACCTCTCTTCGAGACCCTGGACCGGAACGGTGACCGCGCCGCCCGGCCAGCCGCTGACCGGGACGATCAGCGACCTTCTCTCCTCTCGCGCTGATGTCGTGGTGAAGCAGACCCTGAGGCTGACGCTCGGCCCCTACCAGTATCTGATCGGCGACGTGCACGCCTGAACGCGCATGCGTGAACGACGGTTCGTGCGGTGACACCCGCAATCGCCACGGGCGGCAGCCATACGTGCGCGCCGTTGGCGAACGGCACCGCCAAATGCTGCGGCATCTCGTCACGCCGCGCGCATGGACAACACGGCCGGCACCGTTGTGCCGCGCGTCGCGCCTTCATCCACAGCGATGCCTACGTCAGATGTCCGATGTGTGCCGCCCGAAATTCGGCGTCTTGTTCGATTCGCACGACAAGCGAACTCGCACGTGGACGTCGTGTCCCATTTGCGTCCAACGCATGATTGCGGCGCGCCGTATCCGCGCTCGACCGCTTGCGAAGCACGTGACAGCATCTCCGCGAAGCCGGGCTTTCGCATGAATGCGCGTGGGGAGGGTCATGAGCCGGAGAGCACGAGAGCGGACCGCGCGGGCGGAGCTCGCGCGGAAGGTCTGGGGCGACGCGTTCTACGAGCAGCACATGCGCGAGCGCGCGCGGCGCAGACAGCGCGCCGACGCGATGGCGATCATCGCACTCAGTAGTTCCCTGCTCCTGAGCGCGTTGGGGTTGATGTTGTTTTCGACCGTGGCTTCCGCGCACTCGAGCACGATCAACATCTCGTGCACGCGCGTTGAGTTTGTGTATCGCGACTTCCCGCCCGTGACCGCCACGTCGCACGAGTCGGTCCTCGTCGACGGGACCGAGGTGGCGCAGCGCGACTTTGTGTTCGAGGGGCCATCGGCGGTTGACGTCATCGAGATCTCGATCGGCCCGGGCACACATGTCGTCCATGCGAGCGACCAATGGGCTTTCAACGGCAGTCCGCAAGGTTCGGCCGACGAGCGCCAAGAGCTCTCGGACTGTGCCCCGACGTCGACGACCACGGCGTCGCCCAGCACGTCGGCTTCGACATCCACTTCGACGACGACGTCACCCAAGACTTCGACGAGTACGTCGGTCACCACTGCCTCCACGAGCACGTCGACGTCGACGACGACGATCGCCAGATCGACGACGACCATGGCACCGCCCACGACGGTCCACGAACAAGGCTCGACGTCAACGACCGGGGTGGCGTCGACAACATCGACGGTTCACGAGCAGGGGTTCTCGACCACGACCACGACGATGACACCTTCGAGCACACAGCTTCCCTTCACCGGATCAGGCCGTCTCTCGCTCGGCGCCGCGCTTGCGGCGCTCGGCGTCGGCACACTTACGGTGGGTCTCGCACGCCTCGGGAGGGCCATCCGTCGTCCGTAGATCGACACCGGAGCTCTGCGCTTGCTCGCGCGATTGCAGGGCGGGTGTCCGAGGGGAGTGGAGTCGCGGATTCGGGCGCTCAGGTGGAGAGCTCGCCGCGCGCCAGCAGATCGACCGGATCCTGCATGCGCACCATGCCGAGATAGCCCCCACCGCGAGGGATGCTGTCGTGCAACGCGTATCCGAGTAACTCCTGCGCACGGCGAGGAAGCGTGGCCGCGATCGCGGGCGGCACGGAGAGGTAGTTGTTCTCCTCGGTGCGCAACCAGCCAAGTGTGTAGCTCAAGTGCGCGCCGCGCCGCGGGATCGTCGTGACGTTCGCGCCGCCGGCATGGATTGTGCCGCCGGTATAGATGACGGCGGACCCGGCGGGCATTTCTGCGTACGCGATCTCTTCCGGTTCGGGTGGCGGGCCAAGAATCTGTTCGGCAGGAGAGAGCACGCGGTCGGGCCAACGGTGGCTCCCGGGCACGATGCGGGTCGCGCCGTTGTCACGCGTGAAGTCGACGAACGCAATGACCGACGCGAGCTGAACCTCGGGATGGGGATGCGTGAGATCGCTCCACACGGCCTCGTCGCGATGCAACCACTGCTCGTCCGCACCCGGCCCGCGCTGCAAGAGATGCCCGAGGTTGAGCTGATACCGCGCACACGATGGCAACAGCACGCGATCGCACAGCGCGAGCAGGAGCGGGTGGCACATCACCTCGGTTGCGAACGTCCGCGAAATGCCCGGAACGCCCGTCACTTGCTTCGTATACGGACCGTGAAACGCCTGCATGATCGGGTTGAAGAACTGTTCGTTGGGATCAGCCGCTTCCACCGCGTCATGCAGCTCGGCGTTCACCCGATCGACAACTGCAGAAGCCAGAAGCCCTTCGACGATGGCGGCGCCGTCGCGCTCGAGCACCGAGAAGATGGCGTCTGGGGCGGCGGTTGCCGTAAAGCGTTCGAGCGTTGCGGTCATCGGGAACGACCCTTCGTGGGCTGACGAAAGTGTGGTCAATCGTGGCGGGTGCCGGGCGGCTTTTCGAGCTGGCAGGTCTTCCTAGTGGCACGCGGCATGAGAATCGTTACAGAATGAGGAGGGCACGCGGGGACGGGGGATTGGGTGACGTGGGGTGTGATGATCGGACGCCGTGGGAGCGCCCGTAGGGTTTCGGGAGTCGCACTACTGGCCGTGGCTGCTGTCATAGTCGGATCGCTGGCGATGGCGCGTCCGCGAACGGCGTTCGCGGCGGGCATCGCCTCTGTGACCGACTATTCCGTTCCGGGCGGTCAGCCCTGGGGCACGGCATTTGATGCCAGCGGACGCGTGTGGGTCGCGATGCCCGGGTGTGACCCGTCGCCGAGCTGCTCGAATACGACTCCTCCCGGCAAGCTTGGCCTTTTCAATCCCGCCACGACGAGTTGGACGACGGTGGTTTCGCTCCCGGCGGGTTACGGTCAGCCGTTGTTCGTTGCCGTTGACGGTGCCGGCAAAGTCTGGTTCACGATGCCGGTCACCAACGCCATCGGGCGGTATGACCCCGCCAACGCGACGGTCAGACAATGGCCGGTCCCGACCGTCAGCGCCGGGCCCTGGGATCTTGCCATCGACTCCAACGGCAAGGTGTGGTTCACCGAGCACTACGTGAACAAGATCGGTGCGTTCACCCCCGCGTTGCAGACGTTTCAGGAAATCGCGACCCCGGCAACCAATAGCAACCCGTACGGCATCACCGTCGACACCGCGAACAACGTCTGGTTCACCGAAAATACGGACTCTGTCGCAAAAGTCGGCCAGTACACCACCCTTGGCATCCTCAAGGAATACAAGATCCGCAAGACGGCGACCGGAGGTACCGGTCTGACGCCTCACCGCATCACTGTCGATCCCGCCGGGAAGGTCTGGTGGTCGGAGGGGTGGGTGCACGGGATCGGAAGACTGAATCCTGCCGCGGCTTCGCCGGGGACGAACCAGGGCGTCACCGAATACTTCTACTCCCCTGCTTGCAAGGGTTGCGGTTCCCATACCTCTGGAATCGCCGCCGATCACCACGGCCTCATCTGGCTCGATGATTCCCTCCAAAACACCTTCGGCTCGTTCCCGGCGGCCGGCGGGTCGTTCTCCTTCTACAAGAGTCCCGGCAACCATCCACATGACGGTCTCAACGTCGATGCGCAGGACCGGATCTGGTTCGACGAGGAATTCTCGAACCGCCTCGCGGTCGCCACGCAATCCGGCACGCCTACGTCCACGACCACGTCACCGACGACGAGTACAACCACTTCATCTACGACCACTTCCACTTCCTCGACATCCACTTCCTCGACTTCGACGTCTACATCCACGACGACTACGTCGACCACGACGACAACCGTTCCGAGTTCGGGAACTGTGCTGGGCACCGATACGTTCCAGCGTCCCGATCAGGTGCTGTGGGGGAACGCATCCGATGGCCAGAGGTGGGCCGGTGACGCGAACAGCCTCAATGTGTTTTCCGTCTCGGGGAACGCCGGACGTGTCGCGAATACCGGCACCACCAGCTACAGCGCCGTGCTCGGTGGCGCCGCGCCCGACGCCGAAGCCTTCGTGACCGGCTCGATCAGCTCCTTCGCCGGCAGCAACTTCGGCGACGTCTTGCGCTGGAACGACGGCAACAACTGGTACAAGGCCTACGT
>JBBQXS010000085.1:0-11456 GCA_038209365.1 Acidimicrobiia bacterium
ACTGCTCCCGACGGGCATGACCAACCACCAACTCGCCGAGCACTTCTACGTCAGCGACAACACCATCAAAGCCCAGCTCCGCAGCCTCTACGCCAAACTCGGCGTACACAATCGCACCCAAGCCGCGACCATCGCCGGACAAGACCTCCACGGGCCGCATTCATAACCAAAGAGCTGAGTCGGCGGCCACCGGCCGAGGCGTGCGCACGTGTTCCGTTTGATATGGAGGTATACCCGTTAGGGTTATTTACTCTTTGTGGTCATCATGCTGCAATGTGTGCACCGGGAAGGTGAGAGGCCCCGGCACTGTTGCGTTGAGTCGGACGGGTGCGCGTGGTGGCCGATCTACGTTTCGGTGTTCGGTCAGATCGTGCGGGCGAGTTCGGTGAATGCGGCCGCGACGTGACAACGCGCTCGCGCTTGCGTGTCGAGTTCGTAGTGGCCGCGCCGGATGTTCTGCATCAACGCGTGACCGCGGATGATCACCGTGGCAGTCCGATCGTGTTTGAGTCCCCGCATCGGTCGCAGCCGAGCCTTGAGTCGGCCGTGGTCCGCTTCGATCCGGTTGTTCGCATACTGCTCAGTATTGTGAAACGCGCCGGGGAGGAGCTCGTCGATGATGACACCGAGTGCCCAGGCGCGGTCAGTCACAACCTCGACGGGCGCGCCATGAACACCAAGCGCCGCCGCGAAGAACCGTCGTGCAGCTGGCACGTCGCGACGTGCCGAGACATACACGTCGATGATCTGCCCGTGCTGATCGACCGCCTGATAGACGTACCGCCATCGACCGCCGACCTTCACGTAGGTCTCGTCAACGAACCAGCGATCTCCGACTGCGTGGCGGCACGGCCGCGCCGCGTCGGCCAGCCGCGGCGTGAAGCGCTGCACCCACCGGTGCACGGTGACGTGATCGACCTCGATTCCGCGTTCGGCCAACCGTTCCTCGACGTCGCGATACGACAGGCCATACCGCAAGTACCAGCGCACCGCGAGCACGATGATCTCCGGCGGGAACCGAAAACCCTTGAACGCCGATGTCGGGGCAGCGGGTACCGGGCGACAACGGCGAGGCATCATGCCGCCACCCTCACCGCCCACCGCGACGCTGCGCCAATGCAACAGTGCCGAACTGGAACACCCGCTGCTTCGCGGTGCCGGTCGCAGTGTTGGACCCGATCCCGGCCAGATCACCGACACCGTTCACGACGAGCGGGCTGTCGGTGTTCGTGAACGTGTTGTTCTGCGCCACCGGCGCTGACTGGCCGCCCAGAAAGACCGGCGAAGCCGTGAACGAGTTGGACAAAACTGTCGCCTGACCTCCGGAGACCACCACCGCCGTGCGGGTCACTGCGCTTGCCTCCAAGCGGAAGACGCTGTTGCCGCTGTTCTCGACAACGATGGCGGAGAAGTCCCGCACCGACGAGTTGGTGATGGCGACGCTCACAGAAGAACCCGGGTCCGGTGTGTTGTTGCGGGGCATCCACCCGAAGCGCAGGTCGGCGTGGTCCATGGTCAGCCGCCCGCCGGGTAGAACGCCGATGATGTAGTCAGTTGCAGCCGGAACCGTCACGCTCCCGTCCCCGTTGGTGTCGCCACCGGCGCTGTCGTCGGCCGCCGAGGTCACGAAAACCGGCGTGGCCGACGTACCCGAAAGATTGAGCGTTCCCGAACCACCCAGCCCGAACGGGACCTGCCCGACACCGAAGCGAGGGCCTCTGACCGGCACTGTTGCGTTAGCGCAACAGTGCCGTCGTCCCTCGTGGCAGCTGGCACCGCAACTCCGCGCCCGTCGGCGTCACGATGCTGTATCTGACGCCGACCCTCGGCAACTTCACTCGTGGGCCGACGACCCGCGCGGCTGAGTGACGTCCTCGTCGCGGGAGCCGTCGCAGGTGTGGTCAGCGGCATCCCGTCGACATTGGACGCGTTCCGCCGCGGGATCCCGTTCTCCGCGTCGACCGCTGCGGCGGGCACGCTGCTTGGCAAGCCGACGGTCGCCCGTGGCGTCCTCGCGCACGCAGCGGTCTCGGTCTGGTGGGCTGCCGTACTCGCCCGCGTCCTTCCATCGCAACATCGCATCGCAGCCGGCGCGCTCGGCGGCGCGGCCTCGCCGCACTCGATCTCGGCCTGATCGCGCGCCCGCTATCCGGCGATCCGCGCGCTCCCGCGGCCGCCCCAGTGGGCCGACCAAGTGCTGTTCGGCGCAACGGTCGGTGCGGTGCTCGACGCCCGGTCGCGCTACCGCGCCGAGGGCCGCTCCGAGATCGCGGACACGTCCGGGGTGACCAGCGTGATCTTCGCGGCGTCGATGTCGATGGCCAACAATGACGTCCCGTTCGGGTCGATGAGGTAGAGCCGACCCGCGATCGACGCGATCTCGCGTCCACCGGTCTCTTTGGTGAGGTAGGAGAAGTCCTGACCCGTGGCCAGATCGATCTCTCGCACTTGGCCGTTCGGCTGGTGTGCGAGGTATAGCCCTTGCGTGTTCCACGCGAACCGGGGCGCGTACCGACGGGTCTCGTCCTCGCTGCTCACGATGATGCTCGACGTCACACTCGGCGACAGCGCACCGTTCGACGCCACGTCGAAGATCGCGTCCATGCAGTTCCCGGGTGTACACCGTGAGACGACGAGTTGGCGTCCGTCGGGCGAGAAGGCGACGCCGCCGGCCAGGCCGGTGCCGAGCGTGGTCGTTTGAGAATTGTTGTCGACGATCCCGCGCACGATGATGCTCGACTGCGGCGTCGCGCCGGTGGAGTTGCCACCGACGCAGTTGCCCGCGGCGTCGTCTGTACGGACGAGCGCGACGTGGGTGCCGTCCGGACTCACGGCGAAGCTCACCGCGTTGCCAAGCTCGACCGATGTGCCGGTACGGAGGTTGATCTCGCTGATCGTGCTGCAGCCCTGCTTGTCGGTCTCGCTGAAGCTCGGCCGGCGCTGCACCACGATGTGATCACCGTCGGGCAGCACGGCCATGGCGGTGATGACCGTTCCCGGCGTCGCCGGGACGACGGTGCGCACGTCCCGCCAGTTCGCGTCTACGAGCACGACCCGGCCGTCGGCTCGCGCGACGACGATCCCTCCCGGCGGTATCCCGTCCACGGGCCGCGCCAGCTGCTTGGGCCGGCCCGGTGGTTGCGGTGGGGTGGGCTTCGGCGTGGAGATCTCGACCTTTCGGTGGGCCGGCGCGTGTTGCAACGCGGCCACGGTAAGGACCGCCGCGATGATGAGTGCCGCGAGTGCGAGTGTGCCGCCGCCAAGCTTGGCGATGCGGCGACGACGCCGTTCCCTGTCGAGTCGTTGCTCGATGACGGGCAGCAGCTCGTCACCTGTGGGCGCGTCGTCGGCGAGCGTCAGCACGGTCCGGCGGAGCTGATCTTCGAAGTCGCTCATTGCGCGTCTCCTTCCTGGTTCGCGTCGAGTAACTCCCGCAGTCGATCAAGGCCGCGTGACACCTGCGATTTGACCGTGCCGACACTCACGCCGAGCGCGTCGGCCGTCTCCGCTTCGGAGAGATCGTCGAGAAATCGCAACGCGATCGCCGCGCGCTGGCGGACAGGAAGCACGAGCAACGCACGCTGCACGGCGTCTCGGTCTGCGACGCCTGCATCGGCCGGATCCGCGAGCCGCGGCACGCTTGCGCGGTCGTGCCGGCGGCGTACCTCGAGCCGGCGGAACGCCGAGTTCACGTAGTTGATGACCGCCCGCCTCACGTACGCGCCGGGATCGTCGATCTTGCTCTGCTGCCAGCGGGGGTACAGGCGTACGAAGACCTCCGCGACGACCTCCTCGGCCATGTCGTGGTCGCCGGTCAGCAGGTACGCGAGGCGGAGCGCCCGTCGCCGCTGCGACTCGAAGAGGTCGGCGAACGCCGCTGGTGCGGCCACGTCGGCTACTGGCATCTGTGTCCCCGCAAGTTCCGAAGCGAGCATTCTGGTACTCACGGGGACCAGGACGCATTGGGCGACCGAAAGGTTGATGCCGGTCCGCCGCTGAGCGCTTTTGTTCGCACGGGCCGTCGACGGTGATCGTCTACGTGGCGGCGGGGACGTAGGTGAGGTTGAGCACGCCGGTTTCGAACGTCTCGTGCTTCGCGAGTTGGACCGGGTGCGTCGGTGTGTCCTCGAACAGGCGCTGACCGTGACCAACCGCGATCGGGTGGACCATGAGGTTGAGCTCGTCGAGGAGACCGTTTGCGAGCAACGAGCGAACGAGGGTGGCGCTGCCGGACATCCCGATGGTGCCGTCGCCGGCGTCCTTCAGGGCTTGGATCTGCGCCGCGACGTCGCCGGAGATGACGGTCGTGTTGTTCCACGCCGCCTTCTTCAGCGTGTTCGAAACCACGTACTTCGGCACGTTGTTGATGAACGAGGCAAAGGGCTGGTCGTCGCCCCGGGCGGGCCAGTACTCGGACCATTGCTCGTACAGCACGCGGCCCATGAGGAACGCGGTGTTCGCCTCCATGCCCTTGCCGATGGCGGCGCCCATCTCGTCGTTGAAATAGGGGAAGTGCCATTGGTCGGGCGACTCGACGACGCCGTCGACGGAGATGAAGAACGCGGACACGATCTTGCTCATCGGTCGCTCGCTTTCCTGAGACGTCGCACCGCTCGGCGGAGCACGGCGTTGGTGGTCATCTGAAGAGACGTCGGCCGGCGCTCGAACTCATCGCCCGGCGGAACGGTCTGTACCCGAGGACGGGCGGTCGTCAGACGATGCCACCCCAGTGCGCGCCGAGGCCGAGCGCCAGCATGAACGCTGCCCCCGACAGGACACCGAGCACGACGGCGATCAGTCCCGCGAACACCGGCAGGAATGCCATGACGCCGAGGAAGATGGCGAGCAGGGTCAGCGCGGCAATCGCGAGCCCTTCCAGCGGTGTCATGCCGCCAGGAGACGAAGGTGATGACGGCGCCGAGGGCGCCGAGGGCGCGGGCGATGTAGATGGAGTGGAGGGCGACGCGTCGGTCGGAGCCTTCGCCGGGCTGGTCGTCGGCGGGGTCGTTCCCGGCGGAGTACCGAGCGCTTGATCGAGGCGCTGAACGAGCAGCCGCGCGAGGAACACCCGTTCATCCTCGGGGAACGGTCGGTTCACCGATGTCGTCGACAGCATGGCGATGCCGTCGCGCACGCGCACGATTGTGCTTTCGAAGTACAGCGAGACCGCGCCTTGCATCCCCATGGTGGAGGTGTCGACGATCATGCGTATGAACGCGGCCTCGTCGCCGAGGCCGGCGGCGCGCTCGACATGGAGCGCCGGTGTGGGCACTGACTCGAAGCCGTAGGACCGATGCAGCGCACTTCCTATCTCCTGCTCCGCGCACTGCACGTCAAGGTTTCTCAGGCCTTCAACGACTGTCATCGCACTCGTGGCGTCCGGTGCACGCAGTGCCGCTCCCGCGGCGATGTACTGCGGGAGTTCAGCCAGCCGGTCGGCGTTGAGGTAGGTGTTCGATCGATTCTCGAACTCGGGAGCCGGCGTTTCTACGGCCGATTCGGC
The DNA here is from genome assembly GCA_038209365.1 of Acidimicrobiia bacterium. GTDB lineage: Bacteria > Actinomycetota > Acidimicrobiia > IMCC26256 > PALSA-610 > DASQHW01. Next base: position 5,504 of record JBBQXS010000085.1, read on the forward strand.
TCGCGCCGCTGTTTGAAATCGCGGTTCCACGCAGGCGGTGGTGTCGGAGTGGCTGAGGCTCGGACCTTCGCCCTTCGGGTTCCAGTCAGGCACGGGCCCTCCGTCGAACGCACGCTGATCCAACTGCACGGAGGCAATCGGCGCCCATGTCTCGGACGCCGTCGTCGGCCGTGCCAGACCGGCGAGCGCGGCAGTGAGCACGAGCGCGGTGACGGTAACCCTCGCGGCGGTTCGTTGCAGGTTCATTGCGCACCTCCGAGGGTGACGTTCGCGAGTGCGGGTTGGTTGCCGACGGTGAGCCGACGGATGTTGAGGCTTCGCACGCCGCCCGCCGCGTAACCGACTCCCGCGTGCCAGGAGTGGAACGCGGCGTACACGACGTCGTTGCCCGCGATGAACGGCGTGAGGCCGCCGGGTCCGGCTGCGTCGATCGAGTTGGTGATAAGTGGCTGGGAGTCTTTCGTGCACGGCCCGGTGGGCCTGGAGCAGTGGGCGAGACCAGTTGTGTACGTGGCGGTTTGCCAATCAGCGGCCGAGTAGAAGAGGAGGTACTCGCCGCCGCGGTACAGCATCGACGGCCCTTCGACGTTGCCGTGCTCCCACCACAGGCTCGGCGTGAGCAGCGCGGTCGGCGCGCCGATCAGCGTTCGGCCGTCGGCCGCGAGTTGCTGCGCCAAGATCTGCGGCGGTCCCGACCCCGCGAGTTCGTTCTTCCAGTCGAGCCAGAGTGTGCCGTCGGCCGCTCGGAAGGGATTCGCGTCCAGCGCGCCGGACCCGCCGCAGATGAGCGGGCCGCTCGGGTCGAGCGTGAACGGTCCCGCGGGGTGGGCGCTGGTCGCCACACCGATGCATTGCGACTGCCGGGCGCGGTGGCCGACGGTGACGTACATCCGGTATTCGCCGGCGATGCGCAGCACCGAGGGCGCCCACGTCCGCAGCTTTCCCTGCTCGGCCCACGGTGGCAGTTGCGGGAGCGCGTCGGGGAGCGACTTCCAATGCACGAGGTCGCGCGAGTACATGGCCGGGACGTTCGCCGCGAGGGTGTTGGTCGCGTACGCATAGAAGCGATCGCCCGTACGGAGCACGAACGGGTCGGGGAAGTCGCCGTCAAAGACGGGGTTGGCGAATACCGACGCGAGCGGCACGGGCGCCGGTCGCCGCGGGACGCGCGGCCTCGGGCGCGTACGCGTACGCGCGTGCGCGGCGGCCGGGCGCGTTGTTGCGCGCGCCGCCTCGATCTTCCGAAGACCGCCGCCTCCGGCCGTGATCAGCACACAGCCGACCACGATCAACAAGACCTTGCGCGTCCGGAACGCGAGCCCGACGAGCCCGCCGCCGACAACGGCCAGAAGAAACAACGCCCACTCGCGCATTGCGCTCACGCCCTCGTGTGTGTGCAGCCGGACGATCCGGCGACCACATCGTCGAGGAGGTCACTCGAGACTGACTCGAACTCTCCTCAAGTCCGTGACGCGACCAGAGACGCTTGGCACGAGCGTTTAGTTGCGACGGAACATCAAAGTTCGCTTTCAACCTGCGCGTGGGTCAATGCGTCTCTACACATGGCTGCGCGGCGATCGGCCGCCGGCCCGAACGAAAGTGAACGCGATGAAGACTCTCGACCCTGACACCGAGCCCGTGCCGGTCTATCTCGAGCGGTACGCCACCGAACTCACCGAGTGGCGGAAGGACGTCGTCAACGTCCGCGCCGCTCGGGACGTCCCAGCCGAACTGAACACCCATCCCAAGGATCGCGCCCTGTTCGCGCGCGTCACCACGGTCCTGGCCCAATACGACTGCAGCAAAGGGAAGGAATTGCGATGAACCTCGGCGGGAAAGATCAGCACTGTCACCCTCGGAGCGCGAGCGTGAACAACGTGTGCCGGCTTGGTGCTGGCGCAATCCTCGTCGTCGTGCTCGCCGTCAGTGTTGGTGCATGTGGCGGCGCCTCGCACGCAAGCTCGACCCGGTCCTTCGTCCCGGGGCAGGACTCCCCGGAGGCGGCCGTTGCCGGCTTCATGACGTCGATTGCGAAAAACGAGGGTTCCCAGGCATGTGCGTACGCGTTGCCGGCGCAGGTCAGCGTGTGCACTCAGTTCGTCACGACTACTGCAGTGTCGGTCGCGCAATGGAGCTTCGGGAACTCGTTTGTGTATGGCGACCAAGCGCTCGTGACGCTCGTCGCCGACAAGTTCTGCGCCGGTGGGAGCTGCATGAGCAACTCGGATCCGAACAAGGGCCTGCCCCACGCGCAGAACGACTTTCCCGCCGCGTTCGGTCAGGCGCAGGGGAACTCCAGCAGCCCTGCCGTGCCGTGCGTGCGGATCAACGGGCAGTGGTATCTGATCGTCCTATAGACGAGGTGTCGGGCAGAGAGCGCCATGCCCGCGAACGTCCCAGGGCAACCCAAACTGTGGGTGCCGAAAACTCGATCGTGGTGGTGACCTGGGCGTTCGTCACGTTGGATCCATGACCGCGAGGATGCCGACGTGTCGGTTCTGTACGAACTGTTCTGCCGTATCGTCGAGTTGCTCGCGTTGCGGGGCCCGGCGGCGATCGGTCCAAAGATGTCGAGATCCTCGTGTTACGCAGACAGCTCGAGGTCCTGCAGCGTCAAGTCCCGCGGCCGCGATTCGAAACGACCGACCGGGTCGTGCTCGCAGGACTGAGCCGCGTCCTTCCCCGTCGGCGTTGGCCGGTGTTCTTGGTCACGCCCGACACGTTGGTGCGTTGCCCCTACGCGGCGACGCGAGCTTGCCACCGGTAGAAGGTCGTACGGGACACGCCGAACACTCGACACGCCTCCGACACCGACGTCTGGGAAGCACGTTCGATGACACGGACACGACGGTGGTAGATGATCTCGTCTGGCGTCACGGTGATGGACTCCTTCGGCTCTTTGGTAGGAACCAAAGGGTCCATCGCCGTGGCCGCCATCTGGCGGACCTGCAACCTCAACTCGTGAACCGGAAGTCCTAGACGGTGATGCGCCAGACGCCGCGTCCTTGGGTGCCGATGTAGATGTTGAGCTTGCCGGCGGGCTCGTGGTCGATATACGTGAACCAGGGTCGGGGGAGCAGGACAGCGCGTGTCTGGCCGGTGGACCGCAGGAGCCTCCATGAGCTGCCGCCGTCGGTGCTGAGGAATACGCCCGAGTCGCGACCCCCGGCGATGACGATGTTGGGATCCTCGGGGTCGAACGCAACAAGGCTTGGTTGGGGATAGCCGTCGAAGTGGGTGAAGTTGGTGGGGCCGCGCTGAGTCTGGTATTTGAAGACGCCGCCTCCGGTCATGAGGTTGTCGAGTTGCGCGTTACCGGTCCAGGTCGCGCCACCGTCGTTGGAGCGGATCATGCGGGGGCTGGTGATCGTGAGGTTGGAGGCGTAGAGGCGGTTTGGGTTTGTGGGGTCGACGTCGAAGATGCCGAAGCCTCCGGTGGGGGGCTGCACTTGCTGCCATGTTCCGCCGGGACTCGCGCCGGTGTATTTCCAGAGCTGGTCGGGATCGCCGCCGCTGCAGTTGCCGGCTTCGACGTAAAACGTTGGTATGCCAGCGGAGACCGCGGCCTTCACACCGCACGCCTCGGCTGGACCGGTTCCCAGCTGCGTCCAGACGATGGGATTGGCCGTGATATCGAGTGTGACGAACACGCCGGCGGTCGTGACGATCACGTATCGCTTGTCACCGAAGATGTCGACGATGTCGATGAACCGAAATCCGGGCAGGCTGCCCGGCCGGTAGGTGTTGATCTCGCTGGTCCCGAGTTCGCCGCGGCCACTTAGGAACAGCCGGTTCGCGGGCGGGGGGCTGAAGCAACACACCGTGTAGAGGACCCGGTTGGCGTCGGCAGCCACGTCGAAGGAGTCGCAGCAAATCGGGTTGTGCCACGGGGGCGGCGTGGCACCCGCGTTGGTGGTCGCCACGGGCCGTTGTCTTGCAGGCCGTAGTAGAGGTCCTCGGCGGGGAGGCCGGCGTGGTGCGCGCCCCCCATCGCGAACAGCCAGGTCGCGTGAGGCGTGATGTTGGGTTGTTCCCAGTTCGGGTTCTGACAGTCCGTAGTCAGGTCGGTGTTGTAGTAGACGCCGCCGTCGGATGAGAAGATGCGCGGACAGGCGTCATTGCCGGCTCCGGTGTCGAATACGAGATCACCCGCGTCGTCGTGCGCGCCGGCGCTTCGGGTGAACGGCCCGCTCCAGCTGTTCGTGGGACAGCGCGCGGCCCCGCCCGGCGCCGAGTTCGTCGGGGGTTGTGCAGTCGGCGCGGAACAAGCTGACGTCGCCGAACCAAAGATCGAAGCGATTGTGGCCTCCTGCGTCGGAGCGTTGGTTGGTGGCGACGAATGGGATCCGGCCTTGCGGTGTCCGGTTCACCAGCGCGGTCCACGTCGTACCACCGTCATCGGACTCGAACACCCGCGTGGCCACTGTCGCGAACAGCACGTAGGACTCGTCAGGGGATACCGCCAGCGAGCACATCCCGCCAAACGGCAGGTTCCCCGCGGTCCAAGTGGCGCCATTGTTGACCGACCGCAGATGCCCGTCGTCGCCACAGACATCGATGATCCCGCCCGCTTGCGCCACCACATCCCATACATCGTTGGCCGGCGTCGCTGGGGTGGGATCGATGAACGTCCAAGTACGGCCGCCGTTAGTGCTGCGGGCGAGCCCGCAGTTGGTGCCCACGAACACGTCGGCAGTCACGTCGGGCCGGATCGCGATCCCGAACGCTGATCGCTCGGAGCGGCGATCCGCGGCGCAATCGAAGGTGCGGGGCGGCACCGCGGACGGTGGATGCATCCACGTCGATCCGCCATTGGAGCTGACGTTGATGCCCGAACGGCTCCCAACCCGGCGGCCATCAAAGAATGAGGTCGCATACACCTTGCCCGTGTGGCGCGGATCGACCTGCACATCCCATGTCGCCTGCGGCACGTGGCCATCGAGATGCGACCACGTCACACCGTCGTCGCTCGTCTTGTAAAGGCCGCCCCACTCACTGGCGGCGTAGAACGTGCGACTCTCGCCGACCACACTGGCGAGGCCATTCACACGCCCGCCCGACGCCCCGTCAGGATCAGCCGCGTCAAGATCAGAGTTGTCAGGATTCACGTCAGTGAACGTCGCTCGACGGGTCGGCACCAACGAAACGGCCCTCGGCCCGAAGTCGTTGCCAAATTCCGCAGGCCGCCGCGGCGACGCCACTTGCGCGCCGGCGCCCGCAGGTGACAGCGGAGCAGGCCGGCTCGCCGCACGGGGTACCGTCGAAGCGCCCCAGGCCGACGCACTCACCCCGACCAAGACGACACTCGCGGACACGACGAAGGCACGCCGCGGCCAGCTCCCAGGAACTCTGCGGCGCAATGTCTTCAACGACATCGGCTCCCCCACTTCGACCCGCGGTCATCGCGCGGACGCCCCCGCATGCTCAGACCGAGCGTCCAAAACGTCAAGCACGAACAGACTCGCTGTCGTCAGTTAAGGAGTGGCGTGAAGCGCTGCACCCACCGGAAGACTGTGACGCGATCGACCTCGACACCACGCTCCGTCAACCGCTCCTCGACATCCCGATAGCAGAGCCCGTAGCGCAGGTACCAGCGGACCTGCGAGCACGATGATCTCCCGAGGGACCGAAAACCTTTGGATGCCGAACTCGGGGCAATGGGTACCGGGCGGCAGCGGCGAGGCATCATCCCCCAACGCTCACCCGCCACCACGACGCTGCGCCAATGCAACAGTGCCAAAGAACCTCTGACGCAGGAGACTAGTTGTGGACGGTGATGCTGATCCCGGTGCTGCGTCCGATGTTGCCGGCAGGGTCGGAAGCGACGCTGTTGAGTGTGTAGGCGCCGTTGGGGACGGTGGTGGTATTCCAGTTGTAGGTCCAGTGGCCGGATCCGGTCGGGGTGCCGGTCCCGATGAGCGCGTCGTTGCGATTACCGCCGGTGAGGTGGAAC
>JBBQXS010000086.1:0-10781 GCA_038209365.1 Acidimicrobiia bacterium
GCTACAGCGCCGTGCTCGGTGGCGCCGCGCCCGACGCCGAAGCCTTCGTGACCGGCTCGATCAGCTCCTTCGCCGGCAGCAACTTCGGCGACGTCTTGCGCTGGAACGACGGCAACAACTGGTACAAGGCCTACGTGGACGGCGCGAATCTGCTCATCCAGAAGAAGGTGAACGGCGTCACCACGATCCTTGCAACCACGCCGTTCACCGCGACCGCCGGAGCGGCATACAAGATCCACTTCCGCGCCGTAGGCCCGACCCTGACCGCGAACGCCTGGGCAGCGACCAGCTCCGAACCGGCCGGCTGGATGGTCACCGCGACCGACACCACGTTCACCTCCGGCTACGCCGGCATGCGCTTCCTCACCCAAACCGGCACCGCCACCATCACATCCTTCACCGCAAAGGCGCTCTAGCGTTCGAGGCCCATAGTCCGTACGGCCTAATGCCGTATGTCACACCGCGACGTGGGTGTCAGTTTTGCTCGAAGTAGGCAAGCTCGTCGTCGTTTGCGAAGGACTTGACGCGCTCGCACAGCGCCGGGTCCTCGAGCAGGTCGGCGTACCACCACCAAGCGGTCGCTAGCTGGCGGCCACCCCACAACGCCTCCATCGCTTCCTCTGCGCTGGTACGCCAACGGTCGGCCCACTTGGACCGCTTCTCGTCGGTCCAGTCCTCGAATACTGCGGCGGTGACGTATGCGTCCTCGAGGAGCCACCGTGTGCGGTCGCCGAGGATCGCTTGCAAGTCGCCGTCCGCGTCGAGAAATTCGCGCAGCGGTGCGATGTCGATGTCGACCGTGGTCATGATTTCCTCTGCGAGTAGGCGTACCCAGGCCCCCGCGCCACCTGAACATGTCGCGGGTAATGAGCGGGTAAAGGTCGCAGCTCAGGGCGCGATACCAGTTGCGACGCGGGGACTCCCCGCAGGCTATCCACCCGCGACGAGCGCCGCCTAGGCCGCCGAGCCGTGCACCCAGCGGCGTGCCTGCCCGTGCACGAGCTTGACGAGGTTGCCGAGCGCGATGTTTGCATCGACGAGATGCAGCCCCCACGTTGGGTCCGGAACCGGGTGCAGCGTGAGAGAGCTCCCCAAAGGCGTGACCTGTAAGACGTTGGCGCCGCCCGCCGACGAGCACTTGGCGCGGTATGCGTTGTGATACTCGACCCAGTCGGTCGTCGCAGTGATCGGCGGCGTTCCAACGGCGCTGAGGACGGCGCCGATGATCGAACCCGGTGCGAACGGCTCGGTCGGCTGACTCGAGGTCACCTTGCCCGAACCGCCGCGCAAGGAGGCCGGGTTCGTGCACAAGACCTCGAGGCCGGGATCACTGGTACGCCCGAAGTGGCTGCTTGCGGGCACGGGTTCGCCGAACGTGGAGAACGCGATGACACAGCCGAACTGGTTGCGCGACCGGCAGGCGCGAATGTGCTGAAAATCTCCGCCTACGTCTTGACCCTCCTTCACCGTGACATTGCCACCGAGCAATATCGCCGAAACCAGGAGGCTTCGTGCTGCCGGGCTCGGGTCGACCTCCTCGCTGAGCAATCGGCGCAGCACACCGGCGCCTTGCGAGTGACCGATGAACACGACGCCGCGGCCGGCATTGTCGTGCACCAGGTAGTCGAGCCATGCGTTGCGCACATCCTGATATGCGGTCTCGCGCATCGCGGCTGTAGCTGCGCCGCTGAACAGCCCGGAGATCGTGATCTGCCGGTAGACCGGCGCGAACACTCGGCACTCGCTGGCGTAGCGCGCGGCTTGATAGAGCGCGATCGATCGCAGCTCGGGATCGACGTCGAAGTTCGCCTGTGGACCCGGCTGGTCGCTCGTCGTGGGGTACACGTAGAAGCAATCGATCTTGGTGGCCTTCTTCGGCACGTACTTCACGGCCGTCACGCGGCCGTGCGCGTTGTAGCGCGTGATCGAGAAGCCGGGCGCACATGGATCGCCGGGCAACCCCGGCCGGCACAACCACACCGTCGGGGGCGCGGGCGCCGCCACGACCGGAGTCGCAAGAGCGCCCACCAACATGGTGCCCGCCAGCAGCGCAATGCCCATGCGCCGCAGACCAGCCTTGGGACGCTTCATCCCCGCGCGCACTCGACCGGAACCTTGCGCGTTTCTCATGTGCACGTCCTTGGGTACGCCGATGCCCGACCCCGAAAGTGAGGAAAACACCATGTATATCAGCGTCGGAGTCATCGTCCTCATTCTCATCATCCTGCTGCTCGTAGGCGTCCTGCGCTAGTCAGTCACCCGCGGCGGCCAGTGCCGGCTCGTCGGAGCCGGTGCGGCCGCGAAGGGTTGACGCAGCATCCTCGTCGCGGATGAGCAGCCCGGAGAGGGCTGCGCAGAACACGAGGCACGCGCCGGTGAAGAACGCGGCGTGATACCCGCCAAGCATTTCCATCGGACCCCGCGCGCCGGTATTGCGGGTCAGGAGGACAGTGGTCAGCGCCGCGACACCGAGAGCCGCCGAGACTTGCCGCTGTGTCGAATAGATCGCCGTCGCCCGACCCGTATCGGCAGCGGAGATGTTCGCGTACGTCGCCGCCTGGAGCGGGACGAACGCGAATGCCATGCACACGCCTCGGGCGAACATGATCGAGCGGATCCACCAGAGATCCGTTCCGATCCCTACGAAGGCCAGCATGAACGTGACCACGGACATACCGGCCATCCCGAAAACGATCAGGCGGCGTGGCCCAATGCGGTGATACATGCGACCGACGAGCTGGCTCGAGATGATCACGCCGATCGCCTGCGGGAAGGTCGTGAGGCCGGATTGCAAGGCGCTCAACCCGCGGAGCTGTTGCAGGAACAGCGGGAGTATGAACAACGTGCCTGCGAAGCTGCCGTAGGTCAGCGTCAGAACGATGTTGGCGTTGCGGAACATTCGCTCGCGATACAGGCGCAACGCGAGCATCGGCTCCGGAATCCGAGTCTCGACGACCACGAGCAGGACGAACAGGAGCACGCCGGCGACACCCGTCGTGAGCACCGGTGTCGAGCGCCAGCCCTTCTCGGGCCCCTGCGACAGCGCATAGAGCACCAGCGCCAGGCCGGCACCCGAGAACAGGAAGCCGGGCACGTCGAAGCGTCCGGCCTTTCCCTCGCGGTGCTCCCGCAAGAAGAGCGCGCCGATGACGAACCCGAACACACCTACCGGAAGGTTCACGTAGAAGATCCACCGCCAGGACACATCGGTCACGAGCCAGCCGCCCACGACCGGCCCCGTCGCCGGCGCCAGCACGGTCGGGATGATCAACACGGTCGACGCTTTGGCGCGCTCGATCGGCGGGAACGCGCGGAACAGCATCGCGGTACCGACCGGCACCAGCATCCCGCCCCCGACACCTTGCAACACGCGGAACGCGACCAGCTCACTGAGGCTGTGCGCCTGGCCGCACAAAGCCGACGCAACGGTGAACATCGCAAGCGCGAACAGGAACACCTTCTTGGTGCCGATGCGGTCACCGATCCATCCCGACGCCGGAATCCATACCGCGAGCGACAACAGGTAGCCGAGCACGACCCACTCGATCGACGCGGTCGTCGTGTGGAAGTCGCGCTGGAGGGTGGGGAGCGCGACGTTCACGATGGTCGTGTCCATGATGTCGAGAAACATGCCGCACACGAACACGACCGCGACGACCCACTTGTATTGCATGTTGAACGGCGTCCGGGTCATGCCCCACGCAGGGTATGCGGCTACTGCGCGGTACCGTCCAGTTCCTCGTACCCGCGATGTATCGCCCCTGCGAGAACGTCCGGAGGAAAGGGCCACTGGTTCGCCGCGGCGTCCAGGGCGTGCGCGGCCGGCTCGCCGGCCGCGTGCAGTCCGCTGATCGCGTCGGCAACGGCCTTGATCGCGTCGGCCTGGGCGCGCGCCTCCGGAATCGACATGACGTCGCCGTGACCGGGCACGATCGTCGTCTCGGGAGTCGTTGCCTCCAGAAGGGCGACGACGGCGTTCGGCCATGCGATCGGGAAGCAGTCGTCGCCGTACGAGGGCGGTGCCGACTCCTCGAGCAGGTCTCCGGCGAACACGACCCCGGCCGCGCGCGCGTGGGCGACGATGTCGTGGCCGGTGTGACCACGACCGTGGTGCACGAGCTCCACGACCCGGTCGCCCAGGTCGACGACCGCGTGATCCGGAACCGCCCGGTTCGGGAGCGTGAGCTCCAGCCCCGCGAGCTCACGATCGAGCTCGGGCTCGTACGCGCGGGCCCATGAGAGTGCGACCTCGCGATGGCGCTCGAACATTTCGTTGAGCCCGGGATGACCCCAACGCCAAGCGCCCGTGAAGCACTGGTTCCCGAGCACGTGGTCAAAATGCCAGTGGCTGTTCACGACGTGCTGCACGGCGCGCGCATCCAGCTCGGTGAGCTCGTGTCGCAACTCCTCGCCTTGTACGGGGGAACCGCGCGTATCGAAGAGCAGCAGGCGTTCGCTTCCACGCACGACGCCGACATTCACGTCGTAGCGTTCGTACCGCCGGCGGTAGCAGCCGTCGCCGACTTCCTGCCACACGCTCACAACTGCAAAGCTATGCAACTTGCGCAGCCAACCGGTCGTTCTCGTACACGGGTTGGGCTCGTCGTTCGAGCACGGGTGGCGCACGGCCGGCTGGATCGACCTCCTCGACGATGCCGGCCGGCGTGTCGTTCCGGTCGACGTGCTCGGTCACGGCACCGCGAGCGCGCCGCACGATCCGGCGGCCTACGCGCACCTCGAGGAGTCGGTCGAGGCGCTGCTCCCGGACGAGCCATTCGACGCGATCGGCTTTTCGCTGGGCGCCCAACTCTTGTTGCGGATCGCCGCCCGGTCGCCGGCGCGTTTCGGCCGCCTCGTCGTGATCGGCGTCGGCGCGAACCTGTTCCGCGAGGAGGAGTCTCGGGCGCTGGCGAAGGCCTTCGAGCAGGGCGCGGTGCCGGACGATCCCACGGCACGCCTCTTCGTGCAGCTTGCGGTGAGCGCGGGCAACGATCCCCTCGCGATGGCTGCGTGTCTGCGCCGCGCCCGAGAACCTTTCACCGTCGATGAGCTGGCACACGTCACGTGTCCCACCCTGGTGATCATCGGGGACCGTGACTTCGCGGGGCCGCCCGGTCCACTGGTCGACGCACTTCCGCACACCGAGGTCCGTGTCCTGCCCGGCATCGACCACTTTCGCGTGACAAGTGAGTTCGCGTGCATCGACGCGGCCCTCGAATTCGTCGGCGCGGCGCCCTGATTCGGCCGGACCGGTTGTCCTCCAGCCGCGCTCGCCGCCGGGGAAGCCGTTCCGTTAGCCTCGGGAGAATGCGATTCTTCGACGTCAAGACCTCATTGTGTCTTCTGGCTGCCGGTGCGCTGACGGTGACCGCGTGCAGCGGAAGTAACGGCAAGGCAGCGAGCGTGAGCGCGCCGAAGGGCGGCGATCCGACAGTGCCGATCGTCACGCCGGCGACGCAAGTCATCGCCGACACCATTCCCGACGGCGCCGAGCGCCTCAAGTTCAGGGTGCCGATGGACATCGCGCCCGGACAGAACAACATCGGCTACACCCAAACGATCCCCCAGCCCAAGGAAGACGGCTACATCCTCGGCATGTCGACCGACCTTCGCTTTGCCGACGGCACCGTGCCGCCGGTCGACGTGATCCATCTCCACCACGGCGTGTGGGTGAACCTGGCGGCCAAGGATCTCACCGACCCGAGCTTGCCGGAGCGTTTCTTCGCGGCCGGTGAAGAGAAGACACGCATGCTCGCGACGACCGGCTACGGCTACAAGTTCGACGCGAACAAGGACAAGTGGTTGCTGAATTACATGTTGCACAACGCGTTGTCGAAGCCGAACAAGGTCTGGGTCACCTACGACCTCGACTTCGTGCCGATGACGTCCCCGCTCGCGAAGACGATCAAGCCAGCCAAGCCGGTGTGGATGGACGTGCAGAACGGCAGCATCTACCCGGTATTCGACGTTCTTCAGGGCAGCGGCACGAACGGCACCTACACCTATCCGGACGACGCCGGTGATCCCTACGCCTGCAAGGACGCGCAACCGGGTGAGCGCCGGCGGCAGCGGCGATGCGGGACGCCGTTGAACGAGTGGACGGTCCCCGACGACGGCGTGCTGCTGATCGCCGGCGGCCACTTGCACCCGGGCGGCCTCCGCGACGATTTGTGGGTGAAGCGCCAAGGTGCGACCGGTGTCTCGGGACACACCAAGCCGGGTGCGCCCGATACCGCGCACGTCTTCTCGTCGGTCTCGACGTATTGGGACCCCGCGGGACCCGCATCCTGGGACGTCGCGATGTCCGTCACGCCCGACGACTGGCGCGTCGCGTTGAAGAAGGGCGACGTCCTCTCGATGGACACGACCTACGAGACCAAGCTCGCGTCCTGGTACGAGTCGATGGGGATCATGGTGCTCTGGATGGCGTTCGACGGCGAGGGCGCAAAGGGCGGCGCCGATCCGTTCACCACGCCGGTCGACGTACAGGGGGTGCTGACGCACGGACACCTTCCCGAGAACGACAACCACGGCGGCGCTCCGGATCCGAAGAATTACAACGACGCCACCAAGCTGCCGTCGAGGGAAGTGGCGTCGGGCACGGTCCTTCCGATCGCGGACTTCGCGTATGAGGGCGACATGGCGTTTGCAAAGACGATCCCGACGATCAAGGCCGGAGGATCGCTGACGTACAGCAACGCGGACGCCAAGCAGGGCATCCCGCACACGCTCACCTCCTGCAAGGCCCCGTGCAACCTCTCGACGGGCATCGCGTATCCGCTCGCCGACGGCGTGCCGCGGTTCGACTCGGGCGAGCTCGCCCAAATCGGACCGCCGTCGACCGGGCAGCTCACCTGGTCGACTCCGAAGGACCTTCCGCCCGGCACGTATACGTACTACTGCCGGATCCACCCCTTCATGCGCGGCGCCTTCCGGGTCGAGGCGAGCTCGTAGCAAGCAGTTATAGGGCACCCGTCAGGCTGGCGCTTCGGCACCGGCCTGACGGGGGCCTCACACGTCGAGCAGCTTCCGGCGCACCGAAGGCGGCAAGAAGAACCACTCGTGGACGTCGACGTCGTACAGCCGCGTCGGCACCTCGGGGCGGCGGCGCACGAGCCTCGGATCGTGCTGCTTGGATGCGATGCCGAACGTCCAGAACGCACCCGGATACGTGGCGATCGCCGTCCACAACAAATCGGCATACCGGAACCGTCGCGAGAGTGTGGCGAAGCAGTTGCGCACGACTTCGGGATGGAAGTGGATCGACTCGGTCTGCGCGACGAGGAAGCCATCGTCGCGAAGTGAAGACTGACACAACGCATAGAACTCGTCCTCGAAGAGGCGCGCCGCGGGACCGATCGGATCGGTGAGGTCCACCATGATCACATCGAGCTCGCCGCACAACTCGCCGACCGAATCGAACGCGTCGCTGGGCCTCACCTCGACACGCGGATCGGCGAGCGCGACGCGCGCGACCTCATAGTGCTTGCGAGCGACCTGCACGACTTCCTCGTCGAGCTCGAGCAAGAACACACGCTCGATGCCCGGATGCTTCAATACCTCCGCAACGAGGTGCACGTCGCCGCCCCCGACGATTGCGACGTCACGCGGGTTCGGGTGCGAGAACAGCGCCGGGTGCGCAAGCATCTCGTGGTACACGTAGGTGTCGAGGTCGGTCATTTGCACGATGCCGTCGAGCGCGAGCACCCGACCGAGGCGCGGCGCTTCGAAGAGCATGATCTCCTGGAACTCCGTCCGGCGTTGCTCGAGCACCTGCATCACGTCGTACGCGGCGTGCGACGCACTCCCGGGCTCGTGCTCCTCGAAGCGACGAGCCAGATCGGGCGGCACGCCACGGGCGAGGTACCGGCAGTCGACGTGCGCGGCCTCGAAGGCGGCTCGCAGCACCTCGATCGCCGCGTCCACGTCGGCGCCCTCGCCACAGGTGAAGAAGTCGGCCGCCATGTAGCCGTACTCGGGCCAGGTGTGAATGGCCAGGTGGCTCTCGGCGATCATCGCGATACCCGAGACGCCGTGCGGCGCGAACTGGTGCACGAACACGTCGACGAGCGTGACCCTGCCCGCAATGGCTGCATCTCGGAGCGCCCGGTCGGCCCTCTCGACGGAGTTGAGGTGTGTGGCGCCCCAGAACTCACAGATGGCGTGCGTCCGACTCCCGATGCGTCCACTCCCACCTCCGGGTCGAGGGGCCTTGCGGAAGCTGGTCACGGTACCGCCCGCGCGCAACCAAGTGGGCACCGGGCAACTCATCGTCGTGAAGTGTTCACGGCCTCTACACTGAGCGGCCTGCGTAGCTCGGTTGCGCAGATCCTGGTGGCTGTAGCTCAGTTGGTTAGAGCGTCGGGTTGTGGTCCCGAAGGCCGGGGGTTCGAATCCCCTCAGTCACCCTTTCGATGCGAGCGCGCGCACACGCGTTCGCATCGCGTCGGCGTCGATGTGCGCAACCACATGCTGGAGCGGGCCGTCAATCGACGCGTGCATCGTGCCGTCGCGTTCGACACGCAGACGCCGGCTCTCCATCCGCGCGATCTTCTCGCCGAGCCCGACGAGCACCGCCGCCGGGTCGTGCAGGACGAGCGGCGGGTCACCGTGCTCGGCTCGCCACGTCGCCAGTTGCTCGCCGAAATGCGGGATCGTGTCGACGAGCACTGCCTCGTCCTGCGGGAGCGCGTGCAGGCGCGCGGTCGCGTCGAGCGGTACGACGATGAGGTTGCCGACCGTCGCCAGGAGGCGCGCAGCCGACTTGGGGTCGCGGCCCACGTTGTGCTCGACCTGGTGCCACTCACCCCGATGTCGCACTCGGCCGAGCGCGCCGCCCATCAGCACGACACGCCGGGGCAACGCGCCGTCGTCCGCCAGGCCCGCGACGTGCGTCCACGGACCGATGCCGACGAGCACGTCGACCATGGCGAGTTGCGCGACGGAAGGCGGACCCGCGGTGACCGCGATCTCGGGCAGCAGCGCGGCTGCCAAGGCTGCTCGACGCACGACGTCGCCATCCACCGTGCTCACACCTACGAGCTGGGCGTCCGAGGATCGCGCCGCGCACCACAGCGCCACCGTGTCGTCGGGGTCGTCACCGATGTCAGTGTCGATCCAGAGGCGCATCAGTGCCGCAGAATCGCCTCGAGCGCCGGCTCCAGCACGGGGAACCGGAACGCGAAGCCGTGTGCCTCCAGCTCGACGGGCTGCACCCGCTGACTCACGAGCAGCAGGGTCTCGACGAGCTCGGGCCCGAATCGAAGCTTGAGCGGCAGCATCGGCGTCGGCAAGATCGCCGGGCGGTGCAAGACGCGTCCGAGGGTTCGCATGAATTCGTGGTTCGTCACGGGGTTCGGCGAGGTGACATTGATCGGCCCGCGGAAGCCGTCGTCCTCGAGGACCGCGCGGATCGCCGCGACTTCGTCGTCGAGCGTGATCCAACTCATCCATTGCTTGCCCGAGCCCTGCTTGCCGCCTATGCCGAGCTTGAACGGCAAAAGCAGGCGCGGGAGCACACCCGCCTCCTCGGCGAGCACGATGCCGGTGCGCATCTTCACGGTTCGCACGCCGGCGTCGATCGCGGGTTGCGTCTCTGCTTCCCACGCCCGGCAGACGCCGGCGA
Source organism: Acidimicrobiia bacterium (assembly GCA_038209365.1). GTDB lineage: Bacteria > Actinomycetota > Acidimicrobiia > IMCC26256 > PALSA-610 > DASQHW01. The sequence goes on from JBBQXS010000086.1 coordinate 9,626, forward strand.
GGAAATCGTCGCCGGGCGCGCTCTGCTCAGTGAGCAGCTCGTCGCCGCGGTTCCCGTAATAGCCGATCGCCGACGCCGACACGAACACGCGCGGCTTCTGCTCGCGACTCGCAACCGCCGCTGCGAGCACCGACGTGCCGCGCACACGGCTGTCGCGTATGCGTTGCTTCTGCTCGTCGGTCCAGCGCCGTTCACCGATGCCTTCGCCGGCGAGGTGCACGACGGCGTCGACACCTTCGAGGGCGGGGGCGTCGATGCGTCCGGCGACGGGATCCCAGCCGATCTCGTCGTCCTCGGTGACACCGCCGCGGCGGAGCCGCAAGACACGATGCCCGTCGGCACGAAGCGAGGTCCACAAGGCCGCGCCGATGAGCCCGTGCGCACCACTGATCACCACGTCCACACCGGAAAGATACGAGGTGGTCAGCTACGATGTGCGATTCACGCGCCCCTAGCTCAACTGGTTAGAGCATCAGACTCTTAATCTGCAGGTTCCGGGTTCGAGTCCCGGGGGGCGTACTACGCCTAGACGCGATGAGCCTCTTTAGAACCCAACAACGCATTGCGCCCAGCCGGAAGTGGCGCGACCCTCGGCACTGGTCGGTTCATCGCGGACCTCGAGTGCGGTGGGAGTGTCCCCTACCGGCACTTGAGGGGCGCCCGCTTGAGGTTCTCGGATGCCCGCGTGGCAACGCGACACACTGTGTGAATGTTCACCGTCTACGCCGGCAGGTTCGATCCCGTCACCAACGGACACCTCGACATCCTGAGGCGGGCTGCACGAATCTTTGAGCAAGTCGTCGTGGGGGTCTTCGACGCACCGTCTGACAAGACCCTCTTCTCGACGAGCCGGCGGGTCTCGATGATTCAAGCGTGCGTCCAGGACATGCCGTCGGTCTCGGTCGAACCCTTCGACGGGCTACTCACCGACTTCGTCCGGACCGTGGGCGCGGACGCCATCGTCCGAGGCCTACGCGCCGTGACCGACTTCTCCGTCGAGTTCGATCAGGCGCTCATGTACAAGGACATGGCTCCAGAGATCGAGCAGGTGTATCTGATGAGCGATCTGAAGTTCGTGTTCGTCCGCGCAGCCCGTATTCGCGAGGTCGCAGCCCTCGGCCACGATGTCGCTCACCTCGTCCCAGAACCCGTCGCA
>JBBQXS010000087.1:0-10552 GCA_038209365.1 Acidimicrobiia bacterium
CCTCACACACGCCTACGCTCTATGCACGCCGGGACCGAGCCGGCGGCGGAGCTCCGCTTCGAACTCCCGCACGGCCGGCCCCGCGTGCTGCTGTTTCAGCGCGGTGAGCGTCGGATAGCCGGCATCCCGTTCCGCGTCCCATTCGTCGGCGAAGCGGCCGCTGGTGATGTCCTCGGCCAGCGACCGCATCGTCGGCAGGAAGTCGAGATGGTCGTAGCGTCCCCGCCGCGTCAGCTGCCCGTATTGCGACGTCGGCGAGTGGAACTCCGATTGCACGGCGTAGCCGACCTCACGCAGGAGCCGGTACGTCCGCTCGACCTCGCCCGACAGCACGAGCTCGGTGACGATCGCTTCCAGCGGGATGCCCTGTTCGATCATGGTTTGCACGAACGAGGTGTTGACTGCGGTCAGCGCCGGCGCGAGCACCTGCTCGACGCCGAGGTCGAGGACCGCTTCCTGCGCCGGCGTCATCTCGATCGCGCCCTGGCGCAACCCGCCGATCGCGCGGGCGACCGCCAGCATCCGATCCCGCGCCCGACCTGTCGCGTCCTGATGGACGCCGACCGCGGTGATGAAGCCGATGCCTTCCTCGTAGCAGAGCCGCACTTCGGGTCCGAGCATCCGCGGTGCGACCATCACCGCATCGCCGGCCGGTTCGAGACGCCCGAACGCCAGCGTGTAACCGCTCGCGACGACCACGCACGCATCCGCGCGTGACGTGATCGGCAGCAACGCCACGACGTCGTCGGGCACGAGGATGCAGATGATGTCCGCATCGCTCGCGCTCTCTACCTCCTGCGCATCGAAGCCGTCGGCGACAGCCTGCTCGCGCGTCTCGTCGCGCCGCACGCAGATCATCGGCGTGCAGCCACTGTCTCTGAGGTTCAGCGCCCACGACCGGCCCTGGTTGCCGTATCCGACGACGGCGATCCGCTCACCCGCGATCGCGCCGAGATCAGCGTCGTCCTCGTAGTAGATCGTCGTCACCACTCCTCCTCCGGGAAGGGGAAGACCTCGCCGCCGCTGCGCGCCAATGACTGGTACCGGCGCTGCGCATACCACCAGCGGCCGCGGTCAAGGCGGTACACGTCGTGGTACACGCCGAACGCGCGGGTGAACTCTCCGCTGTCACGCTCCTGTCGCACCTCGCACATGAACACTCGCGCCTTTGCTTCCTCGGCGTCGGTCCCGGTGAGATCGACGACCGCGTTGAGCAGCACGAACTCGAAGAATGCAAACCGCTCGATCGCGTTGTCGATGAATGCTCCCAGCTCGGTGGGCCCGACGAGGTCGATCGCCGGCTTCGACACCATGTCGACGCGAACCGGCGCGTCGGACAGGAACAGATCCTTCAATTCGCTCCAGGCGCGGCGGTTCACGGTGTCGGCGTACGCCGCATGCAAGCGCGTGATCGAGATGTAGTCGACGGTGTCCTGTACTTCGTCCCGCATCGTGTGCTACCGCCCGGCCGGACGCGAGAAGTCGCGGTTCGGGTGCCGGGGTGGCATGCCCATGTTCTCCGGAGGCGTCCAGCCGCTCTCACGCATGTCCTCGAAGAAGTGCGTCATGTTCAGCAGATCCTCCTCGTAGCAGAACTTGCCGTCCCCGGCGTAGATCAACGTGGAGTAGCCCGACTGCTTGTAGCGCGTGCCGTCGGCTCGCTGCCCGGGCAGGATCTGCTGCCATTTCACGATCACGTTGTCGCCGTCGATCGCGTAGAACTCGGTGGGGAACTGCCAGTCCTCGAGACCCTCCATGGCTTCGCCGAAGACCGTGCGCTTCAGCTCGTCGATGCCTTGCACCCGGCCCCACGCGGGATCGATGAACACCGCGTCGTCGGTGAAGAACTGCGCGAGGGCACTCCACGTATGCGCACCGGCGTTGATCTCGTCGCGCACGGCGATGTACCGCTCGATCGCCGCCTGCACCTCTTCCCGTTCGTGTGCCATGACGGGGAGTTCTAGTTCTTGCGACACACGGCGACAATTATTGTCGCCAGGGGTCGCAAGAACTGGCGTCAGTGGCCGTACGTCGTGAGCAACCAACCGAGCATCGCGCCCGAGGTCGACGAGCTGTGACAGCCCGGACCGCAGGGCGGCACACCGGGATAGCTCGGGGCCATCCCGATCTCGACGTGCGGTTCGTCCGACCGGCCGACGATGCCGCAGCCGACGTGCGTGATCGGCTGTCCCTGCGTGACGTGCGCGCCGACCGGCACGAGGTTCCCGCTCGCGTGGCCGTAGTACACGTACATGCCGGCGAGCGGTCCCTGTTCGACGTGCAATACAGGTGCGGACGAGCCGAAACCGTCGATTCCTGCGCCCGCGATCGTGCCCGCGGCGACCGCGACGAGCACGGGACCGTCGGCCCGAGACGGCTGTGAGATCGAACCGCACGCGTCGGCGCCCCGATTCTGGAGGAACATGTCAACGCCTTGGTCCTCGACCCACGTCGACGGTGGCGACACCGCCGTCCGGTCCTGGAACGGGAACACGAAGTCGCCGCCGACCTCATGGGGCGCGGAACCGTAGAAGGGCGCGTTGCCGAACGCGAACACGCCGCCATCGATCGCGAATTCCCAATAACCGCGGCCGTTGGCGGTGATGGCAAGCTGCACGACCGGCGCGCTCAGCTGCCGGCCGCCCATCGATCCGTAGAAACGTGCCCGGCCGAACGCGAACACGCCGCCGTCGGCGGCGACGAGCCCGTAGCCGCGGCCGCTGCGTGTTGCGTTGATCCCTATGACCGGTGCCACGAGTCGCATCCCGCCGGTCGAGCCGTGGAAGTGCGCGGTGCCGAAGCTGAAGACCCCGCCGTCGGACGCGACGAGCCAGTAGCCGTGCCCGGCGGGCGCCCGCGCCATGCCGACCACCGGCGCCACGAGCTGCATCCCGCCGGTCGAGCCGTGGAAGTGCGCGTCCCCGAACGCGAAGACACCGCCGTCGGACGCGACCATCCAGTAGCCCTTGCCCGACTTCGTTGGTGCAATACCGACGATCGGCCGGGCCAGCTGCAGGAACGCGAGCGTGCCGTAGAACTTCGCGTCGCCGTGCGTGATCACGTTGCCGTTGCGGGTTGCGATCCAATAACCCTTGCCGCTGGGTGTCGACGCGATGCCGACCGCGTCCGGCGCGTCTCCACCGTGCCTGGTCTTCGCGTTCCCGAATGCGGTGACGGTTCCGTCGGTCTGGACCATCCAGTAGCCCTTGCCGTTCGGCGTGACCGCGGCCGCGATCGAAGGCGCGGTCGACGCCGACGCGCTCGCTGCTGTCGCGACGGGCACGAGCAATGCCAGGCAGGCGATTGCGAGAAGGAGGGCGGCGCGTCCGCGCCAGTCCCGGCACACGAGAAGAAGACGCTAAGGACGGCCGCGTGCGCCCCGCAACTTCGCCGGAGGACCCTGCTCCCGGCCTGGATTCTCTCGCCGGTGCGCGAGGCCGGTGCGCTAGTACGTCCGCATTTGCGGCCACAACGTGTCCCAGTCGGCGCGCTGGTGGCGGCAGATCCACACGACCGCGCCGTCCTCCTCATTGCGCACACCGTGCGGCGTGCGGATCGTCGCGACCGGTTCCACGTCGGCGAAGAACCGGGCGAGCTGCTCGCGGTCGTAGCCGACGGCGATCGTCTCGTCCGAGAAGCCGTGCGGGTGTCCCCAGTACCAGTAGTTGAGATGCCCGCTGAACGGGCCGCGAGCACGCCCGAGATCGCCGAGCAATTCGAGCGCGCCGGCTTCGGAGTAGTTCCGGGTGAGGATCGGCGCGTTCGGATGTTGTGCGGCGATCGGCGCGACGGTGTCGACGAGATGGTCCCAGCCGACCATCTCGCCGATCTCCTTGTTGACGGACCGCACGGTGTTCGCGGTCGAGAGCGGCAGCAACGGCGTGGAGAACGGCAGCATCGCGAGCCCGATGGCGACGATCCAAGCAGGCCGCGCCCAACCGGATGAGTGCGCGAACGCGGCACCGCCCGCGCCGAGGAGCAGCGGAAGGGCCGCGCCGGTGTAGTACTCCTTCCCACCGGTGAGCATCACGAGCGCGAGCGTGACGACGAACGCGATGCCAAGACCGCGGTACGGGCGCGCGGTCTCGTTGCGGAGCAGCCACAACAGGCCGGGAAGTGCGAGCAGCACCGACGCGCCGCCGAGAACAACGAACTGGGCAGGCAGGATCTTCGGCAATGTGCCGTAGTCGCGCAGCTGCCTTGCGAACGTGAGCTGCGGCCAGTCGTGGCTCGCCTGCCACCACACGTTCGGCGCGACGATGACGACGGCGATGACCGCGCCGAGCACGGTCCAGCGCGAGAACAGCAGCTCCCGCTGCGGCGTCAGGAGCAAGCCGATCACCAGTGCGATCGCGAATGCGCCGATCGTCCAGTGGTCGAGGACGCCGACGCCGAGCGCGACACCCGCGGCCACCCACCAGCGGGGGTCACCGGTGTGCAGCACCTTCGCGACGAAGAGGGTGAGGGCGGCACCGGCCACGATCTCCGGCGTGACCGTGCCGAGGAAATGGCCGGTCGTGACGAAGATCGGCGCGACCGCGGCGCCGAGGGCGGCGAGCAGCTGGGCACGGGCGTTGCCGCCGAGCTCACGGGCAACCAGCGCGGTGAGGATGACGAGCGTCGCGTGCAGCAGCGCCGGGAGCACCGCGAGGCCGAAGCGGCTCGTGCCGAACAACGTCTCGCCGGCGCGGTAGAGAAACGGCGTCACCGGCGGGTTGTCGACGTAGCCCCATGCGAGCCGTCTTCCTTGCGCGAGGTAATAGAACTCGTCGCGGTGGTATCCATAGATGTTCGCCGTCGCGAGATGGAACGCGGCCGTCGCGGCGGCGATGATCGCGACCGGCGTCATGGTGCGACAAGGCTGTTGGTCACGCGCTCGATGACCGTCGCGCGCGCGACCGTCGCCGAACCGGCATCCAATCGTTGATCGAGTAGCCCCGCCTCTCGACGGTGTGGTCGACGGTGCCCGCTCGCGCGTAGTGGTACACCATCGCGGCGCGGCGGCGGCTCGACCGGTTGTCGGTCGAGAAATGCATGAGGTGGCTGTCGAACAGCAGCAGGTCGCCGGGCTGCATCTCGACCGCCACCGCGCTCGACAGGTCGTGGTCGACGATCTCGAAGTAGCCGAGGTTCGCGTTCGGCCGGGCGTCGGGCACGTGCGCGTGCACGGGTTCGCGATGGCTGCCGGGCACGACGTACAGGCACCCGTTCTCGAGCGTTGCCTCGGTCGCTGCGAGCCATGCGCCGACGACGGGACGCGCCGGCGTGAACGGGAAGTAGAACGAGTCCTGGTGGCAGGGCTGGCCCCAGGCACCCGGGCTCTTGAAGATGAACTGCGACAAGAAGCAGTCGATCTCGTCGTCGTCGAGGAGCATGCCGATCAGGTCGAGCAGCGCGTCGCGCGTTGCGAACTCGCGAAACGGCGCAAGGTGGTGGACACGAAAGACCTTGGAGGCGGCGTCCTCGGGTCGGGGCGCGTCGAGAAGCGCGAGGTTCGCTTCGGGTGTGACGAAGGTCGGGGGCTCGAGGCCGCCGTCGGCGGCGTGTCGCCGGGCGAGGGCGACCGCCGCGCCCTGCAGCTCGTCGGCTGTTGCCCGCGACGCGAACGCCCGCAGCACGCAGAAGCCGTCGCGTTCGTATGCATCGAGATCGAGCACGTCTCGATTCTGACCCATTTACTCCGAGCCGCGAATGGACTACTCAATTCCGCATGCGCATCGCCGACCTCGTGTCACAGCTCCTCGGCGCCGACCTCCCCGTGGGTGTCGACTGCTACGACGGCAGCTCGGTGGGCCCGGTCGCGGCCGGCACCCGCCTCGTCCTGCGTTCCCCCGACGCGCTCGCGTACCTGCTCACCGCTCCCGGCGAGATCGGCTTCGCCCGGGCCTATGTGAGCGGTGCGCTCGACGTCGAGGGCGACATCTTCTCCGCGCTGCAGCTGCGCGACCACCTTCCCGACGTGAAGCTCGACGCGCGGACGTGGCTGGCGATGGCGCGGCTGGTGGGCGCGAGCGGGTTCCGCCGTCCGCCGGTCCCGCGCGAGGAGGCACGCCTGCACGGCCGTCGCCACAGCAAGGAGCGTGACGCGGCTGCGGTCGCGCACCACTACGACGTGTCGAACGACTTCTATCGCATCGTGCTCGGTCCTTCGATGACGTACTCCTGTGCGGTGTGGGAGGACGACACGACCACGCTCGAAGATGCGCAGACCAACAAGTACGAGCTGATCTGCCGCAAGCTCGCGTTGCGTCCCGGCATGCGTCTGCTCGACGTCGGTTGCGGATGGGGCGGAATGGCGATGTACGCGGCCGAGCGGTACGGCGTGCAAGCGGTCGGCGTGACGCTGTCGCGCCGGCAGGCCGAATACGCGATCGACGCCGCGAAGCGGGCCGGGCTCGACGACCACGTCGAGATCCGCGTGCAGGACTACCGCGACGTGTCCGACGGCCCGTACGACGCGATCAGCTCGATCGGCATGTTCGAGCACGTCGGTATGGCGCGGCTCGGCGAGTACTTCTCGGATCTGTACGCGCTGGTGCGACCGGAAGGCCGCGTGCTGAACCACGGCATCAGTCGCCGGCCGGGCGGGCGACCGAACTTCCACCGTCGGGGTTTCATCGACCGGTACGTCTTCCCCGACGGCGAGTTGCACGAGGTCGGCACCGTCGTATCGCAGATGCAGCAGTCGGAGTTCGAGGTGCGGCACGTCGAGAGCCTGCGGGAGCACTACGCATTGACGCTGCGCCGGTGGGTCGCGAACCTCGAGGCCGGGTGGGAGGCCGCGGTCGACGTCGCCAGCGAGGGCCGCGCGCGGGTGTGGCGGCTGTACATGGCCGCGTCGGCGTGCAACTTCGAGGCGGGCCGCAACGAGATCCATCAGACGCTCGCAGTCCGCGCGGCGAACGGGCGCTGCGCCATGCCGCGCCGTCCGGACTGGGAGGCGCGGCCGCTCGGCGCGCAGCTGGTGTCACCGCAGTAACAGACACGCGCTGAAGGGTCGCGGCATACGATGCTGCGTGGCTGCCCGCGCGACCCGTCCCGTGATCGTTGCGCGGGCGATCCGGGCCTTCGCCGACGGTTTCGCGGCCGTGCTGCTCGCCCATTACCTCCAGCACATCGGGTTCGACGGGTTCCAGATCGGCGTGATCGTCACCGCCACGCTGCTCGGTTCGGCGGCGCTCACGCTGTGGGCGGGGTTGCGGCTCAATCGCTGGGGCGCGCAACGCGTGCTGTTCGCGTCGTGCGCGCTGATGGCGCTGACCGGTATCGGCTTCTCGACCGTCACGCGCTTCTGGCCGCTCGTGATCGTGGGATTCGTCGGGACGCTGAATCCTTCGGGCGGCGACGTGAGCTTGTTCCTGCCCACCGAGCAAGCCGTGCTCGCCGATCTCTCCGAGGGGCACGAGCGCACGCACAGCTTCGCGGTGTACAACACAGCGGCGGCGTTCGCGGTGGCTCTGGGCGCGCTCGCCTCACCGTTGCCGGAGAAGCTGGCCGATGCACGCGGGTGGGACGTCGCACGGGTGGAGCGGCTGTCGTTCCTGGTATACGTCGTCGTCGCGGTGGCCGCGGCGCTCGTCTACCGCTCGCTGCGCACGCATGCCGCGGTCAGCGCGCCGCGCGGCGGGCTGCACAAGTCGCGGTCGATCGTGATCCGGTTGTCGGCGTTGTTCGCGCTCGACTCGGCGGGCGGCGGCTTCGCGGTGACGTCGCTGCTCGTCCTCTATCTCGACGTCCGGTTCGGGTTGTCGCCGGCCGCGACCGGCGCGACGTTGGCGGCGGCCGGCACCTTGACGGCCCTCTCGCAGCTCGCGTCGGCGCGCATTGCACGTCGCATCGGCTTGGTGCGGACGATGGTGTTCACGCATCTCCCCGCGAACGTCTTTCTGATCCTCGCGGGCATCGTGCCGAGCGCGCCCGCGGCGATCACGTTCCTCTTGCTGCGCGCCGCGCTGTCGCAGATGGACGTGCCGGTACGTCAGGCGTTGGTGATGCGCGTGGTCGAGCCCGACGAGCGGGCCGCGGCCGCGAGCATCACCAACGTCCCGCGCAGCCTTGCGACCGCGGCGACGCCGGCGCTGGCCGGCCTCATGCTCCAGCACTCGACCTTCGGTTGGCCGCTGATCTGCGGGGGTGTGATGAAGGCCGCCTACGACCTGCTCCTCCTCGCCCAACCCCTCGACCGCGACTGACGCTTGAGCGTTCTTGCGACCCCTGGCGACAAATATGGTCGCCGCAGGTCGCAAGAACTCTCAGGTGCCAGCAATCATGTCCGCATGAAGGACGAAGCCATCCCGGTGCTCCGCGTCTCCGACGCGGCGCGGTCCGTCGAGTGGTACCGCCGGCTCGGTTACGAGGAGGAGGGGGTACATCGGTTCGAGCCTTCCTTTCCGGCGTTCGTCTCGCTCGCGAAGGACGGCTCGGCACGCGTCTTCCTGTCCGAGCATCTCGGAGACGCGCGTCCCGACACGCTCGTCTACATGCGCGTGCAGGACGTCGACGCGGTCGCCCGGGAGTTCAGCGCCGAGGTCGTCGAGCAACCGTGGGCGCGAGAGGTCCACCTGACCGACCCTGACGGCAATCGCCTCCGGATCGGGACGCCCGCCGCTGAGCCTCGCCGTTGACCGATCCGCGCCACCCACACGGGGGGCGTGTTTGAGGCTCGTTTTTCGAGCCTCAAACACGCCCACGCCCACGCCCGCCGATGTGCTCCTCGCGGCGGGGGTCGCGGGACTCGTGTCCGGTATCCCCTCGACGTTGCACGCGTTGCGCAGGGGCATCCCGCTGTCGGCGTCGACGGCGGCGGCCGGCACGCTGCTCGGCAAGGCGTCGATCATGCGGGGGCTCGTCGCCCACGCCGCGATCTCGCTCACCTGGGCCGCGGTGCTCGCCCGCGTCCTTCCATCCCGGCATCGCATCGCCACCGGCGCGCTCGCCGGCGCGGCGATCGCAGCCCTCGATCTCGGTGTGATCGCACGTCGCTACCCGGCGATACACGCGCTCCCGCAGGCACCGCAGTTCGCCGACCATGTGCTGTTCGGCGGAACCGTCGGTGCCGTGCTGGAGGCGCGCCTCCGGCGCTAGCCGACCGAGACGAGGGATCGGTTCGCGCGTGTCGTGAGGGAGTACCGGTACGCGAGGTAGACGATTGCGCTCCCGGCAGTGGCGGTGACGAGACCGACGCTGTTGTGGTTGACCAGCGCGGCAACCGCGGCAACGCCGAGCAGCGCCTTGACGACGCTTTCGCCCGCCCCGCCCAAGAGCGCTCGTGGTGAGTACGCGCCGGCGAGCGTTCCCCGGACCAGGGCGATGGCGGCCGTGACGAGCAGCGCCGAGACGGTGTCGGCGACGACGACGGCGACACCCGTGCCGAGGTAGGTCGACACGGACGTCAACGCGCCGTGACGGATCATCTCGAACACGGCGACGCCGACGATCGCCTGGACGGCGAGCTGCGCGAGATTGAAGGCCAGCTTGGTGCCCCGCTGCCGGCGGTGCAGCGCCAGGGCGGCGCCGCTGCCGAGCACGACACCGGCCACGAGCGCGACCGGTGCCAGCACGACGAGGCCGATGGCGAGCGGCAGCTCGTTGAACGAGATGCTGTGCCGGTCACCGCCGACGCCGAAATGCATCGGGAACACTTCGGCGGCGAAGAACGCGGCTGCGAGTGCCACGAAGGCGAGCGGTCCGCGCGGTTGGGCGGCTTTGTGCGACGCGAGCGCGAGGAGCGCAGCGGCGCCGCCGGCGGCGAGCACGAGGGTCAGGATCGACACTCGCGTCGCGCCGCCGGGTTGTTCGGTTCGTTGTTGCATGACCATGCCTCCCGGGCCTGGTGATGTCGTCGACGGGCTCGGGCTTATGCGCCGGTGGTGGCAGTGGGGTCGAGGTCGGCGGACGACCATGTCCGGCCGGACCAGGTGCGGCTCGACCAGGTGCGGCTCGACCAGTCACCGCCACTCCAAGTGCGTCCCGACCAGGTGCGGCCGTTGTAGGCGTCGCCGCTCCAGGTGCGTCCCGACCAGGTGCGTCCCGACCAGGTGCGTCCGCTCCAGGTCCGGCCCATCCAGGTATCGCCGCTCCAGGTGCGTCCCGCGAGGGCCGCCGCGCTCCACGCCGCGGAATCCCAGGCCGCGCCGGTGACGTCGATCTCGCCTTGGAGGATGGCACCGCTGTCGGTGTCGACCAGGTGGTAGCTCCCGCGGGCGGCGTCGATCGAACCGAGACCGGTCGCCGGCGCGAAGTTCTGCTTCGACGGGATCTTGCCGAACAAGACGTTCGTGACCTGCGACGTGGCCGAGTTCAGGTCGACGGTCTTCATGCCCTGGTCGAGCGTTTGACCGCTGCTGGTCTTGAGGGTGCGGCCGGATGTGCCCAGCAGCGCCTTCACCTGGTCGGGAGTGATGTTGGGGTAGCGCTGGAGGATGAGCGCGATCGCGCCCGACAGCACCGCCGCCGATTGGGAGGTGCCGCTGCCTTTGAATTGGTCGTCGCCGACCTGGGCGGTGGGGAACGTGTTGTCGAGGAGGCTGCCCGGGTCGCGCAGGCTGACGAT
>JBBQXS010000088.1:0-10194 GCA_038209365.1 Acidimicrobiia bacterium
GTGGCCGACAGTTCAGCGACCGGCCGACCCTCCCGCACATGCGCTTCGACGAGATACCTGCCCATGTCCATCGGCGACTCCCACCTCGGTGTCGCCGATGTCTTGACACATCCCTCGCCGATGTCCTGAATTCAGACACCATCGTCTCCACTGGACCCCCTTTCGTCGGCGTACACGGGAGTGCGCATCGCGCGTCCATCGCCCGGACGCGGTGTATGGAACTGACGTAGGTGGTTGACACTTGGGTCTCCGCGAGATGAGGAGACCCGGGTGAACGGACGCGACGCAGCCCGGATCGCGTGCAGGCGATGTTCTCTTCGGTATCCACGGGGGCGACTCACATCGACAGGTGCTGGATGTTGAACGCGGCCTTGCGCTGACCGAACGCCATCGCGTCGTTGTCGACACGGCGAGCACGAGGCCGATGCGTAGGGCCCGCCGCCCCGCGAGGGTCGTAGGGGAGGCGGCGATGGTGGTGGCGGCCGCATCGTCGAGCGCGAAGGCGGCTCCCGCGGTGCTGAGGAGAACGGCGGCCGCGTACGCGGTCGTCAGTGATGCTGTGGATCGGCTGAACTGTGCGCCCATGATCGTGACCGCGATGCAGGTGCCGACCGCAACGGGTCCGAGCGACGTGGCTCGGAAGGTCGGCGCGAGCGCGGCGCGCGGCGGCCAACCTCGACGGTTCAGCGCCGCGTCAGCCCGAGGTGGCACACGCGTGCCTCGAGCGGGCGGGTCGCGGGATGATCATCGGTGGTGAGTGTGCAGGCCGGACATGTGGTGGTCGGGGGCGTGGTCTCGCTCTCGGGACGCTACGCGTTCCAAGGGCGACGAGCGCATGCCGGTCTGCAGCAGGCCGTGGCCGACGTTCGTGGCGCCGGAGGGGTTCGGCTCGCGGACAGACAGGTCCTTCCTGAGCTGGTGGTCCTGGACGACGGGGGCACACGCGCTGGCACGCGTCGGGCGCTCGACGCGCTGTCTGGAGCCGACCTGATCGTTGGACCCTACGGCAGCGATCTGGTCCGAGAAGCCGGCGCGTGGGCCGCGCAGCAAGGGCGGGTGCTGTGGAACCATGGGGGAAGCGCCGACGACGTCCAGCGCTTGTCCGGTGTGGTCTCGGTGGCGTCGCCGGCAAGCCGATACCTGGCGGCCGTACTCGAGGCCGTCGCGCCGCATCGGCGCTCGGCGCGAGCGCTGGTCGCGGTGAGCCGAGGCGGGTTCGGACAGCACGCGGCGCAGGGCGCACAGCAGGCAGCGACGCGCCTCGGCATGTCCGTCGGTTGCGTGACACACGACGAGGTGCCCGAGGTGCCGGACGCCGACGTGCTGTTGTTGGCAGGGAGCTTCGAGCAAGACGTCGCGCTGCTCCGGCGTCTTCGCACCCGACCTGCGATCATCGGCGCGGTCGCGGCCGGACTCGGGGCATTCGCGGACGAGTTCGGTCGCCGAGCCGAAGGCGTCCTCGCACCCAGCCAGTGGGAGGAGGGTGTGCACTTCGCCGTCGACCTCGGCCCCCGGTCTGCAACTGTGCTGCGCGCGCTGCGAGCCCGGGTACTGCCGCCGCTCAGCGCCGGAATCGGAACCGGCCACATCGAGTACCCGAGCGCCCAGGCCTACGCCACCGTGGTCGTGGCGCTGCACTGCGTGCAAGACGCCGGCTCCGTGGACGATGCGGCACTTGCTGGCGCGGCCCGGCGTCTGCGATGTACGACATTCTTTGGACGATACGGCCTCGCCGACGACGGCCGACAACTCGACCACCACATGCTCGTCGTCCAGTGGCGTGCCGGCATGAAACGAGTCGTTTGGCCTCCCGAACTGGCAGAGACCGAGTTGGACCCGAGCATCGCGTGACTCGTTCCGTCGTACGACCCGGCCGCGAGAGGTTTGCGAGGGTCATGTGAGCGGACCGAACTGGCCCTCGGTGGGCTCCGCTCAGCAGAACCACGGCTCGGTGAGCCGTGGCCTCCCTTCAACGGAGCCGGCGAGGATGAGCGCTTCGGCGCCCGCCGCGGCTCGCACCATCTGGTAGGTCGTCTCGACTGGATCGCCGGCGGCGACACTGGGTGCGACGAGGTCCGCGAGGCGCGCCTGGAGCTCGTCGACGGCGGGGTCCGGGCTCGACCACGCGAAGGTGAGGCGCTCGGCGTCGTAGGCGCCGAGGTGAGGCGCGAGGTCGGGGTGATCGAGGAGCAGCGAGCCGCGCGGGAGCAGCAGGCGGATCGTGTACTGCACCGGGTCGACGTTGCCGACGAGGTCGTGCGTGGCGACGAAGTCGAGGAGATCGCGGAAGCTCGCGCGCGTCGTCCACGGCGTGAACGGCAGGAACGACGGCCGGATCTCGATGCCCACCTCACGCAGCAGCGCGACGGCGCGCGCGGCGTCGGCTGCGGTGTGGCCCTTGTCGAGTCGCTCGAGGATGGCGTCGTCGACGGTCTCGAACGCCGACACCACGAACAGACAGCCGGCCGCGGCCATCTCCGCCCAGATGCTGTCGCGACGCAGGATGTGTTCGACCTTGACGGTGCAGTCGAAGGTGAGATCGGGGAAGCTAGCGTGCATCGCGCGCACGACCCGGAGCGAGTGGTGCACGCCGTTGAGGAAGTCGGGGTCGCCGAAGGTGATGTGGCGCGCGCCCATCTCGACCTGACGGGCGACATCGGCGAGCACCGCGTGTTCCGCCACGATCCGGATGCGGCCGTCGTAGACGACCGGCACCGGGCAGTGGCGACAACGATGCGCGCAGCCGTGCGACGCCTCCACGTAACCCACCACCCGCTCCTCGCTGCCCAGCGCGAGGTGGGCGTAACGCGCGAGCGGCGGGAGCAGGTCGCGCGCCGGGAGCGGCGGGGCCGGCTCGCGGGCGAGCTGCACCGTGAGCTGCGGGGCTCGGGGTTCGTCGTCTTCGATCCAGCGCACGAGCGTGGCTGTGTACTCGCCCGCGATGAGCCGCTCGGCCACGCCCTCGCCGGCGGCCGCGTAGAGCCCGTAGAAACAGACCGGCGCGCCGACCAACGGTGCGACGCGGCGTGCGAGCCGCGTGGCGGTGTGCATGGGCACGGAGAACGCGACCTTGTCGGCCCAGGCGGCCAACTCGGGTGCCCACGGCTCGATCGACAGGTCGAGGCAGCGTACGTCGTGGCCGCGCGCCCGGAGCACGGCCGCGGGCGCGGCGACGTGCAGCGGCTGATGGCCGAGCTCGTAGGTGGAGACGAGGAGCACCCGCATCGCCATCAACGTTACGACGGGCCTGTCACGACGGGACGATGACGATCTGCAGCATGCCGTGCGCGGCGCGCAACGCCTGTTCCACCGCCGCCGGCGTCTCCGCGCGCGCGAACACGAAGCCGAGGTAGCGGTCGCCTTCGGGGAGCGGCAGCAGCGGGCGGCCGGGTGCGATCGTGATCTCGAGGCCGACCACGCCCGGCACTGCGCGCGCCGCATCCTGGCCGTCGACCCGCTCGAGCATGCCGGCGCGTGGGATCGGGATCATCATCACGCCCGCGGCCGGCTCCTCGCGGGCCAAGTCGCCGAGGGGAAGCCCGAGTGCGTGCCGGAGCACGACCTCCTCCAGGCTGATCCCGGCGCCGAAACGCAGCGCCCGCGAGCACAGTCCGCCGATCGAGCGCGCCGCCAGCTCGAGCATCGACGCGCGCCCGTCGTCGATCCGCAGCTCGGCATGGACCGGCCCTTCGACAAGCCCGAGCGCGGCCGCGGCGCGCGCGGTGGTGTGGGTGATCGTGTCGAGCGTCGGCGCGGCCAGCCGCGACGGCGTCACATAGAGCGTCTCTTCGAAGAACGGGCCGACGAGGGGGTCGGGCTTGTCGAAGATGGCCAGCACCTCGAGCTGGCCGGCGCGCAGCAGCCCCTCGACCGCGACCTCGTCGCCGGGAAGGTAACGCTCGACCAGCAGCGGCCCGTCGACCATGGCGCAGATGCGCGCCGCGGCCGCGGTCGCGGCGTCGAGATCGTCGGCGCGGATCACGCCCCGGCTGGCCGACAGCGAGATCGGCTTGATCACACAGGGCAGCCCGACCTCGCTCGCGGCGGCGGCGACCTCGGCATCGGGCGCGACGACGCGGAACTCGGGCTGGGGCACGCCCGCGCGCGCGAACCGGGCTCGCATCGCGGCCTTGTCGCGCGTGGCGGCGACGCCGTCGGGCGGGCTGTGCGCGAGGCCGAGTCGCGCCGCCGCGTGCGCGGCCACGATCACTCCCTGGTCGTCGACGGCCACGACCGCGTCGAGCGGCGCCCGCGCGTGGAGCTTGGCGATGGCGTCAGTCGCGGCAGCGACGTCGGCGAGCGGCACCACCAACGCCCGGTCGCCCATGGAGTCGGCGAGTGTCTGGCGCTCCTCCGAGCCCACGACGACGTCGACCTCGAGACGCGCGGCGGCGGCCAGGAAGTCGCCGGCGCGGTAGGTCGCGCTCGGCAACAACAACAGGACGCGGGCCACGCCACCCATTGTGACGTGGGCGTACCATCAACATGACATGAGCGAACCCGAGCCGAGCACCCTCACCCTCACGATCACCGAAACCGCACGCGAACGGATCCTCGAGGTCCGCGCCGCCGAGCCCGACGCCGAGACGCTCGCGCTCTGGCTCGAGATCAGCGGCGTGCAGGACGGCTCCTACCACTACGACATGTACTTCCAGCGGCGCGACGACGCCGGGCCCGGCGACACGGTACAACGACACGACGACCTCTCGGTGGTGATCCCCGAGGCCAGCGTCGACAAGCTGCGCGGCGCCACCCTCGCCCTGTCCGGCGCGGAGATGGTCGTCCAGAATCCCAACAGCCCGCCGAAGACCGACCGGTCCAGCCCCGCGGTCGGCGTGGCGGGCCGGCCGATCGCCGATCTCAGCGGCGACGTCGCCCAGCGGATCGTGCAGGTGCTCGACGAGCAGATCAACCCGGCCATCGCCGCGCACGGCGGTCGAGCGGAGCTGGTCGCGGTTGAAGAGCCGGTCGCGTACCTGCGCCTCAGCGGCGGTTGCCAGGGCTGCGGGATGGCCACCGTCACGCTCGGCCAAGGCATCGAGGTCGCCCTCCTCGACGCGGTGCCCGAGATCACCCAGGTGGTCGACGTGACCGACCACGCCAGCGGCTCCAACCCCTACTTCGAGTCGGCCAAGCAGTAGCCGCCGAGCAGTACCACGTCCGACATGCCCGACGAGGGCGGGACTCGGGTTCGGCAGGCCACCGGCCCCGCCGGCGCGCGTTGGGACCGTCATGAGCGCCACGTGAACGGGTACTCGGGGTCGCTGATCGCGAGCGCGGCGTCGGTGAACTCGAGTGGCCGGCACGCGGACCGGACGCCGACAGGCCGCGAGCTCCTGGTGCGGGCCCGGTCGTCCCGGCGGGCAGCGACCTCCGCGTTCTTGCGCGTGGCGTTGCGCGGCGTGGTGCATGACGTGGTCCGCGATGAGTGCCGGGCCTCTGTTCGCGCGCTGTCGACGAGTCGAGATCGGACGCGCCCAAAGGGCCTCTGCCGGGTCCGCCTGCGCTCAGCAGGTCTCGGTCGAAAGGCTTGCGGTCGAGTTCGTCAGCGAACTCGCGTCGGTAGAGGTCGCCGATGCGGTCGAACGTCGCCGCGACTCGCGCGATCTCCCGGCGCCGGTCGTTCTCCACGCACGACGACGCGACGCACAGGATCCCGCGCGCCGCGCAGTTCGTCGGGGCCTTCACGACGTGGCGCCCCTCAGCGCGCGTGTCGTTGCGCGTCCGGACGCTGCGAGGCGGTTACGTGTCGGGGTCGTCGGCGCGATCGCGGCGACTGAGCGGCACCACGGTGACGGACGCGCCTTGGAAGAGGTCGCCGGTCTGTACCTTGACCGACTCGGTGTGGCTCCCGGCTGCGAACACCACCGTCTCGCGGTCCATGACCTCCGGGTCGACGTAGACCGACACCCCGAGCAGGGCACCGAGGGGTGGCACCGCGCCGAGTTCATGGTCGGGAAACTCGCGTGCAAGCTCCTGTTCGGATGCGAGGCGTGCGTGTCGGTCACCCACGGCCTGCTGCGCGAGCCGCATGTCGAGGCGGCGGGCCGCGGGCACGACGGCAAGCGCGAGGCCTGAGACGGTGTTGAGCACGAGTGTCTTGACCACCTCGCTCGGCGCGACTCCCATCGCGCGGGCCTCGTCGGCGGTCGTCAGGGTTTGCGCATGGCGAATCACCTCGAACGTCACGCCTCGCCCTTCCAGGTGCGCGGTAACCACCGACATGAGCACCACCTCCTCGCCTTCGACGGGCCGGCCGCTCGTCGATCGCAATGCGCGCGAGTGCGAGGCAGGGATAGTAGGGACTCGTTTCCGGCTCGGGGATGTCGGGTGCTGTCGATCCCCGGAGCAGCACGTGTGCACCGCGACGCGTCGACGTCAGGGCCCAGGTTCCTCGCCGATCTCCCGTAACGCCGTAGCGAGTGCAGCGCGAACACGCCGTACGGTCGAGGGACTGAGGTGACCGACAAGCCCGGTCCCCGGCTTGCCCGCCTCCTCGACGGTCAACTCCACGCGCGGGTCCTCGCACTCCTCGCAATCATCGAGCACGGCAACGATCCAAGTGACTTGCGCGCGCTCAGGATCATCCGCCGGGTGGTCGTCGATGCCATAGTCAGCGAGCTTCTTCACGGTCCGAGTCAACCACGAACGCCCGCGCTGTGCCCTGAGGTTTCGTCCATTCGTCGGGACGCTCAACCGTCGGATGGAGACGCGATCTTCGAGCCGTGCGAGTTCGCGTTTGGGTGTTGCATCGTGCAGACCTCGTCGTAGCATCAGAGTTCCAGCTGGCGTCGCGATCGCGAGTGGTGCCAGCCACGATCACTTGGACAGACCGCGAGCGACCACGGCGGCTGCCCTCGACGGGGAGAGGCTCTGTTGCGTTGAGTCGGACGGACCCGCGTGGGTACGGTCGCGTCGCTTCTCTCGGTCAGATCTTGTGGGCGAGTTCCGTGAACGCGGCCCTGACCCGACGATGCGGACGCGCGTCGACTCCGAGCTCGTAGTGGCCACGCCGAATGTTCTGCATCAACGCGTGACCACGCATGACGACGCGCGCGTTCTGGTCGCGTTTGAGGCCGCGCATGGGTCGCAGTCTCGCCTTCAGCCGTCCGTGATCGGCTTCGATCCGATTGTTCGCATACTGCTCCGTGTTGTGAAAGGCGCCCGGCACGAGCTCGTCGACGACCACTCCCAGCGCCCAGGCCCGATCGGTCACGACCTCGGTCGGTTCGCCATGCGTACCAAGAGCGGTCGCGAAGAACCGTCGTGCGGCTCGCGTGTCGCGACACATCGAGACGTACACGTCGATGATCTGGCCGTACTGGTCGATCGCCCGATACACGTATCGCCACCGGCCCGACACCTTCACATACGTCTCGTCGACGTACCAGCGGCCGCCGACCGCATGTCGGCACGGCCGAGCGGCGTCAACCAGGAGTGGCGTGAAGCGCTGCACCCACCGGAAGACTGTGACGTGATCGACCTCGACACCACGCTCCGTCAACAGCTCCTCGACATCCCGATACGAGAGCCCGTAGCGCAGGTACCAACGGACCGCGAGCACGATGATCTCCGGAGGGAACCGAAAACCTTTGAATGCCGAACTCGGGGCAATGGGTACCGGGCGACAGCGGCGAGGCATCATCCCCCAAACGCTCACCGACCACCACGACGCTGCGCCAATGCAACAGAGCCGCG
Organism: Acidimicrobiia bacterium; assembly: GCA_038209365.1. GTDB lineage: Bacteria > Actinomycetota > Acidimicrobiia > IMCC26256 > PALSA-610 > DASQHW01. The sequence goes on from JBBQXS010000088.1 coordinate 7,699, forward strand.
TCAGCTCACTGCGACTTGCCGTAGGGGGGACGCGAGACGTTGTCGATTCTGATGACCTTGCCTGTGAGGGTTGTGACGTACGCAGTGTTCCCGATGAACTCGAGCGAGGTCGGCCGGTCCAGGCCGCCGACCACGGTCGTGAAGGTGCCGTCCTTCGCGACCTCCACCAGCGCGCCGGTGTTCGGCGATGCCGGCTGGCCTGCGTTCTCCGGAACGATGGGCAGGTCCCAGTCGCCCTGCAAGAGGGCGTACAGCTTCTGGCCGCGACCGGACTCGACGTCGACGGTCAGGCCAATCTCACCCTGCCCTGACGCCACGTCAGTAGCGGTACCCGACTTCGGCCGGACCGCGACGACCTTCGCGTCCTCCCCATTATGGGGAATCGGTCCGGCTTGTCCGATGTACACCGTGTTGCCGGAAACCTCGAGGCCTGTAGGGACAACATTGCCGAGCACGATCAACGGGCTGATGTCGCCGTCGCGTGTGACCCGCAGCACCCGGTTGTGGTGCCCGTCGGTGACCAGGAACTCGCCCCGGAAGCTCTGCAGGGCGTACTGGACCCCTGTCGTGATGAAGTAGTCGGTCATCGGAGGGTGATCGACCGACCACCCGCCGATATCCGCGATCACCGTGAAGCTGCCGTTCTTCTCGAGGCGGTAGATGCCGACTGTTGCATCGCCAATGTGGACAGTTCCGGTCGGCAGCAGGAGATCACCGCCCACCACGGTGACCAGCACGTAGGCGGTGTGGCCGATGAATGCGACGTCGATTGCCCCACCGATGCCTATTACTTGTGGAGGTAGACCTTCGGCGAACGTCGAGACGTCACCGGTGTTCGGGTCAACACGCAAAATGCTGCCCGCGTTACCGTCGGTCACATACAACGCCCCATCGGGCCCAATGGTGCTGCCCGAGCCCAAGCCGCTACCGAACGAGGCCAGCTCTGTCACCGTAGGCCCCGTCTGTGGCGGCTTGGCGCTCGCAGTTGAAGACATGACCGCCGTCACCAGAGCGACGGCCGCCAACGTCACCATCAACCTTCGTTTGAAATCCATGATGCCTCGATCGTGAGAAGTCGGAAACGGCAATCGGGCAAACCGTAGCGCCCTTGGAACCATCAGGCAGCGTGGATCGCGCGCGGCTTGAGAGGGAATGAGGCGACGGACCCGGTTGCTGTTGGTTCGTTCGGTGTTGAGTTTCTCATAGGCGGGCTCTGTTGCGTTGAGTTGGACCTGGCGGCGTCAGACCGAGCTGCGGTCGGTTCTCGTTACATGGCTCGGGCGAGTTCGGTGAACGCGGCTGCGACGCGCCCAGAGGAGCGCGCGTCGATACCGAGTTCGTAGTGGCTGCGCCGAATGTTCTGCATGAGCGCGTGACCGCGCATAATCACTCGCGCGGTGTCGTCGCGTTTGAGTCCGCGCATCGGGCGAAGCCGGGCTTTGAGGACCGTGGTCGCACTCGATGCGGTTGTTCGCGTACTGGTCGGTGTTGTGCAACGCGGCCGGCATCAGCTCATCAACGACCTTCAACAGTGTCCACGCCCGATCGGTCACCACCTCAGCCGGCTCGCCATGCTCGCCCAGCGCCGTGGTCAAGAATCGGCGCGCAGCTCGGATATCGCGTCGGGCCGAGACGTACACGTCGATGATCTGGCCATATTCGTCGACTGCCCGGTACACATACCGCCACCGTCCCGCGACCTTCACATGGCACTGTTGCGTTGTGCCGGATCGGCGAGCGCGGATGCCGTTGTGCTTGCGGGGGTCGGTCAGATTGTCTGTGCGAGTTCGGTGAACGCGGCCGCGAGGCGACGATGCGCCCGGACGTCGGTTCCAAGTTCGTAGTGACCGCGTCGGACGTTCTGCATCAACGCATGCCCGCGGATCACGACACACGCGGTGCGATCATGTTTGAGGCCGCGCATTGGTCGCAGCCGCGACTTGAGCCGTCCATGGTCGGCTTCGATCCGGTTGTTCGCATACTGCTCGGTGTTCTGGAACGCGCCGGCCATGAGCTCGACGATCGCTCGCGCCAATGCGGGTGCCCGATCGGTCACCACTTCCACGGGTTCGCCGTGCGCGCCGAGCGCGATCGCGAAGAACCGACGCGCCGCCGCGAGGTCGCGGCGGGCGGAGACGTACACGTCGATGATCTGGCCGTGCTGATCGATCGCCCGGTAGACGTACCGCCAGCGGCCCGACACCTTCACGTACGTCTCGTCAACGAACCAACGGTTCCCGACCGCATGGCGGCCGGGGCGAGCTGCGTCGACGAGCAACGGCGTGAAGCGCTGCACCCACCGGTAGACGTTGACATGATCGACCTCGATCCCACGCTCTGCCAGGAGCTCCTCAACATCGCGATACGACAACCCGAACCTGAGGTACCCGCGGACCGCGAGCACGACAACCTCCGGCGGGAACCGGAAACCAACAAATGCGGAATCGGCTGGCAAGCTCACACGGCGCACATGACGACGGATCATCCCGCCACCCT
>JBBQXS010000089.1:0-10137 GCA_038209365.1 Acidimicrobiia bacterium
CAGCTCATTGCCGATCGCCACCCCGTTCGGGATCAACACCTGCACCGCAACCGTGTCGAGTCCGATCCGGTCCTTCGTGAAACACACGATCCGGGCATTCGGCGACCCCGCACACGAACCCCCACCCGAATAATTGGCAACTACCGCCTGGCGCGCACCCTCCCGCACCCCATGCGACCCGCTGATGTTGTGATTGATGAACATCCCGAACTCGATGAGCCCGAACAACAACAACGCCAGCAACGGAAACGCAATCGCCACCTCGACGAGCGCCCCACCCCTGGCGTCGTCAACCGACGAATGATCCGCGCCTGGTTCCCGCCCCACGCAACCGAGAACGCCATTCAGCCCCGATGGCGGTACCGGAGGTGACCAATGTCACATCATGTTGCGCGTCAGATGTTGCGCGTCAGATGTTGCCCGTCAGATGTTGCGCGTCAGACGCCCGACGTCGTGCCGGGTGGACGCGATTCGCGGTGAGGCTTCGCCCGCGCGAAGCCACCTTCTCAGACGGCGCGACCGCGCAGGAACATGATGAGCAACACGATGAGGAGAATGAGAACCACAGTGCCGATGCCGATGTACATGCCGCTCCGGTTACCCAATGATCGCTGATATCACGCACCGAGCCGAAGCGTCGCGCGTCGTGGCTTAGCAAACGCACCGTCCGGGTATCGACCGATCGTCAACGGAGACCGCACCGTGCGTGAGGTCGAACCAGGAGGGAAACCATGGGTCTGGGCGTCAGCCTGTTCTTGATCGCAGTAGGTGCAGTTCTTGCATTCGCCGTCGACGCGACCGTGAACGGTCTCGACATCGTGACGGTCGGTTGGATACTCATGCTCGTCGGCGGTTTCGGTGCCGTGTTGTCACTCCTCTTCTGGAGCAGCTGGGGTGGATTCGCCGGCACGCGCCGTCAGACGACTTACGTGGAACACGATCGAGAGCTTCTGTAACCGGTGGGTCGACACCCGTAGTCGTTCAAGGAACAACGAATGAGCCATCCCGTCATCCACGCCGCGGTGCTCGTGTTCGGAATCGTCGCCGCGATCGCGAGCGCCGCCGCGCTGTTGTTCTTCGTCACGGAGATGCTGGAACGCCGAATCGACGCTCCCCCGCCTTCCGGCGCGACGGCGCGCCAGTCTGACGAAAGCGCAACCCTCGTCTGATACCGGACTGGCGGGATGCCGCCCCCGGCCGGCAAGACGTCAACTGAGCATCATCACGAGCCCACTTCGGCGCCGCGGCGTCACGAGCCCGCGCTGCGGACCGGTACCGTAGATCTCCCATGTCTGCACGCCTGCGTCGCTAACGGTGCTCACCGCCCCGAACCCGGCCGAGCGCGAGCTCTACCGGTGGCAACTCGACGCCCTGATCAGCTGGCTGCGCTGTGGCCGCCGCGGGGTGATCGAAGCGGTCACCGGCTCGGGGAAGACCGACGTCGCGATCGCCGCCGCGGCCGACGCGTTGCGCAGGGGTCTCTTCGTGCTCGTCCTCGTTCCCTCACGTGTGCTGATGGAGCAGTGGCATGTCCGGCTGACTGCTGCACTGCCCGAGCATCGGATCGGACGTTTGGGCGACGCCGGGAGAGACGTACCGACCGGATGTGACGTGCTCGTCGCGACCCGCCACTCCGCGGCGGCGCACAAGCCGGTGCCGCCCGGCGCGGCCGGCGGCCTGCTCATCGCCGACGAGTGTCACGGGCTGGGTGGCAAGACCCTGCGACGCGCCTTGCTCCTCCAGTACGAGGAACGGCTCGGTCTCACGGCGACGCTGGAACGCAGCGACGATGCGGTGACCGAGCTGCTCGTGCCGTACTTCGGCGGCGTCTGCTTTCGCTACGGCTTCGCACAGGCGATCGCGGACGGGGTGTGCGCGCCGCCTCGCGTCGCGTTCGTCGGGGTGCCGCTGTCGGCCGACGAACGGGCGGAATATGCCGCGGTCGAGCAGCGTCTCGTGACCGCGCGTTATCACCTCCGTCTCGTCAGAGACATGCCCCTCGAGCCCTTCGGAGACTTTCTGGCCGCGGTCGCGCACATCGCCGAACGCGACGCCGGTGCCGACGGTCGCGCCGCCCGCGATTACCTCGACGCCTTCTCCAAACGGCGCCAGATCGTGGCGCAGACCAGCGGCAAGTACGAGCTCCTCGGCAGTCTTGCCGCGGAGATCAAGGCTGCTGACGGCGCCTTGGTGTTCACCGAGACGGTGCGCGCCGCGAACCACGCCATCAACCGGCTGGATCCGCTGGTGTCGATCGACGTGATCACCGGGTCGACGGCGCGAGGTCAACGGCGCGAGATCCTCGATGATCTCCGCGATCGGAAGCTCGATGCGGTCGCGGCGCCGCGGGTGCTCGACGAAGGCATCGACGTACCGGACGCCAACTTCGGCGTCGTCATGAGCGCGAGCCGCACCCGACGACAGATGATCCAGCGTATGGGCCGTATCCTGCGCCGCAAGCGAAGGGGGGTGGCGGCCCGCTTCGTGATCATGTTCGCCAAGGACACGTTGGAAGATCCTGCGCAACGCGTCGAGCGCGACGGCTTCCTCGACGAAATCGAGCGCATCGCGGAGGCGACCGGAATCTTCGACAGCGCGCGTCTCGCCGAGCTCGACGCGTTCCTCGCCGAGCCCGGCCCGGAGATCGTGCCCGATCCGGAGCATCTCGAGGGTTACGCGCGCGCCGCGGCCGCCGGCGCGTCATCCGGCACCGCGCTCGATGACACATCGGTCGAATCCCTCGCCGGCGCGCTCGGGGTCGAGGTGGCGTACGCGCTCCTGACCTTCGCGCGAGGAGAGCAGGCATCGTGGCAGTACGAACCCGCGATACGGCGCCTCGCCCTGCGACTCCCGAAACCCGCCGACACGGCGTCGTACTGCGAGCTCCAGCTCGGCGATCTGCCGCGCATCACCAAGCCGAGGGTGAAGCCCAAGCGATTGTCGACCGGACAGGTCGCGCTCGAGATCGCGCGCATCGGCGATGCGTGGCGCATCAGCTGCACCGGTTGCGGCGAAGGATCACCACCTGTGCAGTTCCGATGGCAGGTGCTGGACCAAACCGTGCCGTGCCGCTGCGCGTGAACGAGCACCGCGCGCCACGGCGCGTAATGTCTCGACGTGGGCCGCGAGATCCTCGTCCGTCACCTTGAAGGCACCGGCCTGGAGCTCGGGCCCGGTCACCAGCCGTTCTCGCTTCCGAGCAACGTCACCGTCCGCTACGTCGACCGGTGGGACCCGGAGCACAGCCGTGAGCTCTATCCGGAGCTTGGTCCCGACGTGCCGTTCCTCGTGCCCGACATCGTCGCCAACTTCGACGTAGATCGGCTCGGGATGATCGAGGACGGCAGTGAGAACTTCGTGATCTGCAGTCACGTGCTCGAGCATGTCGCCGACCCGATCGGGTTCCTCGGCGAGATCCAACGAGTGTTGCGGCCCGGAGGTGTGATGATCCTCGTGCTGCCCGACCGGCGCCGTACCTTCGACCGCGACCGTCCGCCGACCACCCTCGAGCACCTGGTTGCGGAGCACGACGCGCGCGTCACCGAGGTGGACGATGCGCACATCGCCGAGTTCCTCGCGCTCGCCGGGCCGGAGGCTGCGTACCTCGCACAGCCGGCGGACACCGATCGAGCCGAGTTCTTCGACTGGCATCGTCGTCGTTCTGTCCACGTGCATTGCTGGACGGAAGACGAGTTTGCCGAGGTGTTGCGCTACTGCGTCACGGAGCTGGCGCACGACTGGAAGCTCCTCGAGCGGGCACCGCTCGAGGAGAACGACATCGAGTTCGGCTACGCGCTACGCAAATCCCGTCCGCCGTTCTGGCGGCGACGCCGTCTGACATTCTGGAATGTCGAGGACGCACGATGGCCAAGCTGATCTACTCGTCAATCACGTCGCTCGACGGCTACGTCGCGGACAACGACGGCAACTTCGACTGGGCTGCGCCCAACGAGGAGGTGCACGCCTTTGTCAACGACCTCGAGCGGCCCGTCGGGACGTACCTCTACGGACGCCGGATGTACGAGGTGATGCTCTACTGGGAGGCGGCGCGCGCGCTCGCCGACCAATCGTCCGTCGCGCAGGACTTCGCCGAGATATGGCGTGCCGCCGACAAGATCGTGTACTCCAAGACGCTGGCGGCGGTGTCCAGTGCGAGGACGCGCATCGAGCGAGACTTCGACCCCGAAGCGGTCCGGCAGATGAAAGCACAAGCCGACCGAGACATCGGCGTGGGGGGACCCGGCCTCGCCGTCCAGGCGATCAGGGCGGGCTTGGTCGACGAGTACCACCTCTTCCTCACGCCTGTCGTGGTCGGAGGTGGCAACCCTTCGCTCCCGGACAACGTCCGCGTGGAACTCGAACTGCTGGACGAACACCGTTTCGGCAACGGCGTGGTGCACCTCCACTATCGCACCACCTCGTGAAGGTGCGGGCGGGTCACACGCGCTACGCGCAATCCGTCACTCGCGGTCGAGCTCGGACCAGAGGATCTCGGGGATGGCAGCGGACGCGTATCCGGCGTCGAGTTGGACCTCTGTGGCTGAACGGGCACCGATCACCACCGTCGTGACGGCGGGGTGACGGCCCGCGAATTGCAACGCGGCCGCGGGCAGCGCGACGGCGTGCGTCGCACAACGAGCCCGCAACTCGCGAGCGCGGGCGACGACATCGGCCGCGGCCGGCGCGTAGTCATAGGACGCGTGGCCGTCGGGATCGGCGAGCACGCCGCTGTTGAACACGCCGCCGACGATCACGCCCACGGCGCGCTCTGCGCACATCGCCAGCAGTTCGCCACCGCTCCGGTCGAGCAGCGAGTAACGGCCGGCGAGCAGCACGCAGTCGATGTCGATATCGGCCACGAATCGTTCGAGCATCGGCACCTGGTTCATGCCACACCCGACCGCGTCGACGACCCCCTCGTCGCGCAGGCGCAGGAGGGTCGGGAACGTCTCACGCCGCGCGACGTCTTCATGGTCGTCGGGATCGTGTACGAGCGCGACGTCGACGCGGTCGGTGCCCAACCGGGCCAGGCTGTCGTCGAGCGAGCGCAGCACGCCGTCGCGTGAGAAGTCGAAATGCGGGACGAGCTCGCCGACGCCGGTGAAGATCGTCGGCGGCGGCGCATCGCCCCCGCGCGGCTGGAGCAACCGGCCCACCTTGGTCGACAGGACGTAGTCGGCGCGCGATCGAGCGGCGAGTGCCCGTCCGAGACGGCGTTCCGAGAGGCCGTGGCCATACAGCGGAGCGGTGTCGAAGTAGCGGATCCCGGCATCCCATGCCGCGTCGACGGCGGCGCGGGCCTCCTCGTCGGATACCGCGGCGAACATGTTCCCGATGGGCGCGCATCCCAAGCCGAGGCCGGTGACGCCCGGGCCACGCGCGCCGAGCGACCGGCGCCCCGCCGGACTCACCGTTGCCACGCACCACCGCCGGGATACGCGAGCTCCGCGTATGACTCCGGGTGCATGTCGATGGAGTATCCCGGCGCGGTCGGCATGACGTAGCGCGCGTCCCGGATGACGGCAGGGCTTACGAAGTGCTCATGCAGATGATCCGCAAACTCCGCGGTGCGATCGTCGAGACTGCCGCTCACACACACGTAGTCGATCACGGCGAGATGCTGCACGTACTCACACAAGCCGAGGCCGCCCGCATGCGGGCACACCGGCACGCCGAACCGCGCAGCCAAGAGCAACACGGCGAGCACCTCGTTGACGCCGCCGAGGCGGCAGGCGTCGATTTGGCAGTAGTCGATCGCACCAGCTTGCAACAACTGCTTGAACACGACCCGGTTGGCGGCGTGCTCGCCGGTGGCAACGCCGACCGGGGCGACGGCACGGCGGATCGTCGCGTGGCCGAGCACATCGTCGGGGCTGGTCGGCTCCTCGATCCAGCGGAGCCCGAACGGTTCGAGGTGCCGCATCCACGCGACGGCCTCCCCGACGTCCCACACCTGATTGGCGTCGGCCATCAGCGCAGCGTCACCGATCTCCTCGCGCATCAGCTCGCACCGCCGGACGTCGGCGGCGACATCGATGCCGACCTTCGTCTTGAAGCACCGCCACCCATCGGCCAGCGCGGCGCGGCACAGCGCGCGCACCGTTTCGTCGTCGTATCCCAACCAACCCGCCGACGTGATGTACGCGGGATAGCCCTCGCGCTCGAGCTGCGCGATCCGCTGCGCTCGAGTCGGCGCCTGCGCGCGCAAGAGATCGAGCGCCTGGTCGCGGTCGAGCACATCGGTGAGGTAGCGGAAGTCGACCGCGGCGACGAACTGCTCGGGCGTGAGGTCGCTCACCAGTCGCCACAGGGGCTTGCCCTCGACCTTCGCCCACAGATCCCAGACCGCGTTCACGATCGCCGCCGTGGCCAGGTGCACGACACCCTTCTCGGGCCCGAGCCATCGCAACTGCGAATCGCTCGTGAGCCGGCGCCACAACGCGGCGGTGTCGGCGACCACCTCTTCGAGGTCGCGGCCGACCACCAGCGGACTGAGTTGCTCGATCGCCGCGCAACACAGGTCGTTGCCGCGCCCAAGGGTGAACGTCATGCCGACACCCTCGTGCGGTCCGTCGGTGGCAAGGAACACGTACGCGCCCGAATAGTCCGGGTCCTGGTGCACTGCGTCGGAGCCGGCCCGTGTGCGCGACGTCGGCGCGCGTACGTCGAGCGTGCGCGCCGCCATGATGCGGGTCATCAGGCACTATGGAACGCGCGGGACATCGATCGGGATCTTAGACATGTGTTCCGGTGGTGCGTCATGATGCGCCGATGACGGAGCGAGTCGTTGTCGTCACCGGTTCGCGCGGCGGGATCGGCACCGCCCTCGTGGATCGTTTCATCGCTAACGGCGATGTCGTGGTCGGACTCGACTTGCTCGACGGCTTCGACGTGACCGACTCGGACGGATGCGCGGCGGCAACGGCAACGATCGTTGCCGCGCACGGCCGCGTGGACGTGTTGTGCAACAACGCGGGCGTCGGCGCGGTCGGCGACGCGGTCACGGCCACTGCCGACGAATGGCTACGCGTGTTCGCGGTCAACGTGTTCGGTGTCGCCAACATGTGTCGCGCCGTCCTCCCCGCGATGCGCGCCGCGGGTCGCGGTGTCATCGTGAACACGTGCTCGGTGGTCGCGTCGGTAGGCCTGGTCGAGCGCGCCGTCTATTCGGCGTCGAAGGGTGCGGTGCTCGCATTCACCCGCGCGTTGGCCGCGGACGAGGTCGCGTACGGCATCCGCGTCAACTGCGTCTCGCCCGGCACCGTTTCGAGTCCGTGGGTCGAACGGCTCGCCGCCGCCCAGGACGATCCCGCCGCGACCCTCGAGGCGCTACGCCGTCGCCAACCGTTGGGGCGGATGGTGTCATGCGAGGAGGTCGCGACCGCCGTATCGTTCCTGGCCGCCGACACGACGTTCACCACCGGTGCCGACTTCCTCCTCGACGGTGGCATCACCGGCATCCGTCTGGTCGACTGACGTGGAACGCACCTGGTTCGACGAGGCCCGCTTCGGGATGTTCATCCACTGGGACCACGCGAGCCAGCGCGGACTCGAAGTCTCGTGGCCGCTGGTCGGCGGTGCGTTCACGCTCCCCCGCTGCCAGTCGGTGACACCCGACGAATACCACGCCCTCGCCTCCACATTTTCACCGGACGCGTGGGACCCTGCCGATCTCGCTGCGCGCGCGAACGCGGCGGGCATGCGCTACATGGTGTTCACGACTCGACACCACAGTGGCTTCTCGATGTTCGATACCAAGCTGAGCGACCACAACGTGATGCACGCGCCGTACGGGCATGACCTCGTGCGCGAAGTCGTCGATGCGTTTCGCGCCGAGGGGCTGCGTATCGGCCTCTACTATTCGCTGTCCGACTGGCATCATCGCGACTATCCACCGTTTCGCGAGGAGGACAAGCCGTACCGCGTCGGTCGCACACCGCCGCGGCCGACACCCGAGCAGGCTGATCGCTACCGCGCGTATCTGTTCGGCCAGCTGCGCGAGCTGCTGACCGGCTACGGACAGATCGACGTGTTGTGGTTCGACGGCCAGTGGGAACGTCCGGCCGACTGGTGGCGACCCGGCGAGATCGCGGCGTTGGCGCGCCAGCTGCAGCCGGGGATCTTGCTGAACGACCGGCTCCCCGGCGAGGGCGACTTCCTGACGCCGGAGCAGTTCGTGCCTGCGACACCGCCGGGCGGCCGCTGGGAGTCCTGCTACACGATGAACGACAGCTGGGGATGGAACCCCGAGGACACCGCGTACAAGAGCCCGCGCGCCATCGTGCACGCGTTGTGTGAGACGGCCGGCCGAGGCGGGAACTTGTTGTTGAACGTGAGCCCGCGCGGCGACGGGTCGCTGCCACCCGAGCAGTACGAACGTCTCGACGCGGTCGCACGATGGATGGCGCGACACCACGAGGCGATCCACGACACCGAGCCTGGTCTCGAGCCGTGGCAGTTCTACGGCCCGTCGACGCGTCGCGGCACGCGCATCAACCTGTTCCTGCTGGCTCGCCCGTACGAGACCGTCACCGTGCGCGGGATCCCGGTGTGCCGAGTGGAGCGGGTGCGCGTGCTCGGCACCGGCGCCGCGCTCGCGTTCTCGACCCGCACCGGCGTCATCGAACAGCTGGCGCCCAACCCCGACGGCGAGGTCACGATCACGGTGCCGGAGCGCGCCCTGGACCGGTTCGCCACGGTGGTCACGCTCGACCTTGCACCCGCGCCGATCAAAGGGCGGCGGCCGGTCGATCGCGTCGACCCTGCCCCCGACATCGCAGCGTCATGACCCTGCGCGTCGCGCTCGTCGGCGGCCCGATGTACGACCACCTCTACGAGCTGTTCGCACCCGGCGAGGTCGAGGTCGTGATCCACGCCGACCATCCGACGCTCAACCGCGGCGTCGCGGCGCTCTTGGGGGCGGGCGAGCGCGTGGACGTGCTTGCGACCCACGCCAAGTACGCCCCGTCGCAGGCCGCGTGGCTCCGACCGCTCGACGAGCTTGTCGAGGCGACCGCGGTCGCGCCGCTCGCGCCGCTCGCAGTAGATCTGTGCCGGTTCCACGGCGCGCTCTTGTGCCTGCCTCGCCTGATCGACGTGCGCGTGCTGTGGGCGCGCACCGACCGCGTCGAGAAGGTGCCCGACTCGTGGGCCGCGCTCCTGGACTCGGATGTGACCTTCGGCTTCCCGGGCCGCGAGTCGGGATTGTTCGGCACATTCTTCGAGCTGGTCGTGGGGCTCGGCGGCAACCTGTTCGACGACGGTCTCCGTCCGACGATGGCCACACCCGAAGCGGAGCAGGCCGTCGAAACATTGTGCGCGCTGGCCGCACGCGCCCCCGCCGACCTCGTCGATTGGCACTACGACGACGTCGACGCCGCGTTGCTCGACGGCCGTGTCGACGCGGCTGCGGCGTGGCCGGGCGGCTTTGGCGCGATCCGTGCTTCGTCACTGGCCGAGCGTCTGCAACCCCACCTCTACCCCACCGGCCCGGCGCGTCGGGTCTCGTACTCCGGGTGCCACGCGTGGGCGATCCCGCGCACGTGCGGGGACCTCGACGGCGCGGTTGCGTTGCTCACGCGATTGATCGGAGCCGACGCGCAAGGCGTCGACGCGGCCGGCGGCAACATCTGCGCGCACCGTCCCGCACTGCGGGCTGTCGAACCGCAGGGCGAGCTCGACCGCCGCCGCCTCGCGGTCACCCGTGGGATGATCGACGACGCGATGATCAGCTATCCGCCGCTCGCACGGTTCCCCGAGATCGAAGACGCGGGCTGGTCGGCGCTCCGTGACGCTTTGCGCGGCAAGTACACCGCGGTCCAAGCCGTGGCTGCGATCCAGGACGCAGCCGAGGCGGTCCTGCGTTAGCTCTGTGCGGACGGCGACCGTCGCGGTATCAGGGCCCGCGCTCGCGTCGATCGGTTTGCAGGAGGCCGGCTTTGCGATCGCGTTCGGTCTTTTCGACGTGATGGGGAAAGCAGAGGGGTTGCAGATTCTCGAAGGAGGTCGCGCCGCCGTTGGCGCGCGGATCTTTGTGGTCCCATTGCAGGTGATACGTGCGGTCGCAACCCGGCTTGGCGCAGTGCACGCCGTCGAAATCGGGCGGTGCACCCAGCTCGAGCGCGGTATTCAGCTGCG
>JBBQXS010000090.1:0-10063 GCA_038209365.1 Acidimicrobiia bacterium
TATTCCGGGTGCGGCTCCTTCCCCCGCCGGGCCCCCCCCCGTTTTGTGGCCCCCCGGCCCCACCCACCCCCCGGTTGGGCGGGGGGGGTGTGGGGTGTCTTATGCCCCCCCCCCCCCCACGCCCGCGAGATCAGCGAAGCAACTCCGGATGAAGCGCGCTGACCATGCGGCGCATGCCGTCCTTCCATGCGACCGACGTGGCGCCGACCAACGCACGGCGCTTCGTGTTGTCGGTCGGGATCCCGCCGATCGTGCCCTGCGTCCGGTCGAACTGCACGTCTCGCCCGACGAGCTCCGCGAGATACGCGCACCATTCCTCGACGCTCGTCTCGTCGTCTCCGCCCCAATTCACGATCGTCGCCGGGACCGCGGCCGCGGCAAGCATGCCCGGCAGCGTGGCGATGATGTCGTCGTCGTGGATGGGGTTGAAGCGACTCGGCCCATTCGGATGGACGGGAACGGCTCGCCCGTCGAGAATCAGCGCGAGGTGAAACGCGGGCCAGCCCCCTTCGTCGCCGTAGGGCACGTTGAGGCGCGCGATCGTCGTCGGCACGTCGAAGATGCGGCAGGTGGACCGCACCACCGCCTCGGCCGCGATCTTGCTGATGCTGTACGTGGGCATCATCACGCGATGGTTGTCTCCGAGCGGGTCGGTCTCGCGTTGGGGCGCGCCGCCGGCCGCCTCGTACACGCCCGTCGACGAACAATGCAGAAATGCACGCGCCGTGCGACAGTGCGCCATGAGCAGTCCGGCGGCTTCGGCATTCCCGGCGAGATCCACGTCCCAGCGGTTGCTCTTCACGACCGCAAAGTTGCACACGTACTCGACATCGCGGGGCACGCCGTCGAGCGAGCCACGCGCCAGGTCGACACTCACGCAGCGCACACCGGCGCGCTCCAATCGCGCCCGCTTGTCGGCGTCAGTGAATCGAGCGATCGCGATGACCTCGTTGTCCGCGGCGAGCGCGACGGCAACCGGCAATGCGACCTGGCCGGTGGCGCCCGTCACGAGAATCCGCGCGTCGCGCAATGTCCGCGCGTCGCGCAAGATCACGGTGTTGCGGAGAGCGCAGCTGCGGTCTCGGCGTCGAGGCCGCTGTCCTCGGTGAGTCGCGCCGCGACGGCCTGTACGAACTGCTCGTCGGCGAGGTCGACGTCCACGGCACCCGAACGGACGTGCGTGCGCCCATCGCGTGCGTCGATCGTGGTCTCGGGCTTCAGCTCCTTCAACGCGAAGCGGCCGAAGCGGGCCTGCCAGGCGGTGCGGGCGGCTGCTTCCTCGGCGGTGACCGGCACCGCGACATCATCGGCATGGGTCGCGAGCTCGAACGCGAGATGGAACGCCTGCCATCGCGCCGGATAGGCCCCCACACTGCTGTCGACACTGCCGCCGTCGCGGGCGCGGAACTCCTCGCGACTCGCGGATGCCCGCGTGCGCCACATGTCGAGAATCTGCTGCGGCGACCGGGTGTCGAGCTCGCGAATGCCGATTTCGTTCGCAGTGGCGAGGTCCGTCGCCCCTTTGGCGCCCATCTCGCCGAGGAATTGCTGCACCGTGCCGTCGAGGCACGCGCGGTTGTAGTCCTCGGTCGCCGCGAGGTGCGCGAGCACATCGCGCACGCTCCATCCGGCACAACGCGACGGGGCTTGCCATTCGGCCTCGCCGAGACCGGCGAAGAAGCGATCGAGGCGTGCGACCTCGGCCGCCATGAGGTCGTAGGGATCGAGGCCCCGGAGATCCCGGTCGTCCACCATGGCGCGACCGTAACGCGAACCTCGGCATTCGGCACGAGAGCGGTTGCGCTGGTGCGCCGGTTGGGAACAACACTCAATTCACGTCCGAGGAGGACCAACCATGGCCGGAGCAATGGACGGAAGGCGCGTCGCGTTCCTGACGGCGAACGAGGGTGTCGAGCAGGTGGAGCTCACCGAGCCCTGGAAGGTCGTGCAGGGTGCCGGTGGCCAGCCGGTGCTCGTCGCACCCGATGCGGGAGAAGTGCAGGCGTTCAACCACTTGGACAAGGCGGACCGGTTCACGGTCGACGTCACGGTTGACCAAGCCGATCCCGCAGCGTTCGACGCGCTGGTGCTGCCGGGTGGCGTCGCCAATCCGGACCAGCTCCGGATCAAGCCACCGGCGGTGCACTTCGTGCGGCAGATGGCCGAGAGCGGAAGACCGATCGCCGTGATCTGCCACGGCCCGTGGACGATGATCGACGCGGGCCTGGTGCCGGGCCGGCGGCTCACGAGCTGGCCGAGCCTCCGCACCGATCTCACCAACGCCGGCGCGGACTGGGTCGACGAGGTCGTGGTCGTCGACACAAACGGGCCGAACACGATCGTGAGCAGCCGCAAGCCCGACGATCTCCCGAGATTCTGCGAGCAGCTGGTGCAGGTGTTCTCGCAAGCGTTCGCCCGCACCTGACACGATCACACCGGTGAGCACCGGAGAGACATTCGACCCGTTCGACCCGTCCCAGTCGCGCGACGCGTGGGAGACGCTCCAGCGGCTACGGGACGACGCGGCCGTCGTTGCCATCGCGCAGGGCATGCGCTATGTGACACGCCACGACGAAGCTCGTTCGGTGCTGCGTGACACCGAGCACTTCTCGAATGCATCCGGTCTGAAGGCGCCGGGAGTGGTGATCCCGCTCGAGGACCGGCTGCTCGGCGAGCTCGACCCGCCCCGTCACACCGCGGTCCGGCGGGTCATGGTGACGGCCATCACGCCGAGGCTCGTGCATCAGGCGGAGCCGTTCATCGTCGACACCGCACGCGCTCTGCTCGCGGCGGCGCCGGCGGACGCGTTCGACCTCGTCACCGCGTTCACGGTGGTGCTCCCGAATCGCGTCACCGTGCATCTCCTCGGACTCCCTGCCGAGGACGCCGATCAACTCGCGCAGTGGGCGAAAGCGCTGATGGAAAGCAGCTTTCCGGCGCTGAACCGGACTGATCGCGGCGAGGGCTTCGCGGCGGCGTTCCCCGAATTCGCCGCATACATCGACGACCGCATCGCGGAGCGGACCGCGCAGCTGCACGCGGGCGAGCAGCGAGCCGATGTGCTGGCTCGACTGATCGAGCTGCAGGTCGACGGTGACCCGTTGCCGCATCGGCAGGTGCGCGCGCTCGTGCGCAACCTCGTCACCGGCGGCCTGACGACGACCAGCCAGCTGCTCGGAAATCTGCTGCACGAGCTCCTGGTCCGGCCCGACGTCGAGCGCGCGATCCGCGCCGATCGCGGGCTCCTGGACAATGCAATCGAGGAAAGCCTGCGCATTGCACCCCCGGTGCTGTTCATGGCGCGCTCATGTGTGGAGGAGACGGCGGTCGGCCGATGTCCCATCCACCGGGGCGAGCGGGTGATCGTCGGCACCGCGTCGGCGAACCGCGACGAGCGCGTGTTCGAGGACGGCGCCGCGTTCCGCCTCGACCGTCCCAACGCCGACGCGCATCTCACCTTCGGGTTCGGCAGCCATGTCTGCCCCGGCGCGACACTCGCGCGCAGAGTCGCTCGGCTCGGCGTCGAAGCATTCCTCGACCACTTCCCCGAAGGCGCGGTCCGCCTCCAACCCGGGTTCACGTTCGAGCAGGTCCCGACCTATTTCGAATACGGACCCCGCAGGCTGCCGATCCTCGTCGGCGACGTGACTCCTCAGCCGCTGCCGTAGGACACGGCGTCGCCGAAGGCCGCCACCGTTGCGTCCGCGCGCTGGATCCAGTAGCCCTTCCCGGACTTGGTCCGCAGCATGCCGACGACCGGCGCGCCGGAAGTTCCGCCGAGGGACCCGTGGAACTGCGCGTCACCGAAGCTGAACACGCCCCCGTCCGACGCGACGAGCCAATATCCGTTCCCGCTTCGCGTGTGCGCGATCCCTACTACCGGCGCGACGAGAGGCTTGCCCCCCATCGAGCCACGGAAACGTGCGTCACCGAAGCTGAACACGCCGCCGTCGCCCGCGACGAGCCAGTAGCCGTTGCCGCTTCTCGTGCGGGTCATGCCGTCGACGGGCGCGACGAGCGGCCTGGCACCCATCGAGCCGTGGAAGCGCGCGTCACCAAAGCTGAAGATGCCGCCATCCCAGGCGACGAGCCAGTAGCCGTGCCCGGCGCGCGTCGGGACGATGCCGTGCACGGGCGCCACGAGCGGGAGCCCGCCGGTCGAGCCGTGGAACTTCGCGTTGCCGAAGGTGAACACACCGCCGTCGGCGCCGACCAGCCAGTAGCCGCCACGTCGCGGCGTCGGTGCAGCGCCCTCGATGACCCATGCCAACGGGATGGTCGCGGCCGAACCGCGACTCACGAAGTTGCCGTGCCCTGCGAGCGCGCCGAGACCTGTGACCGTCGCGTACCCGTGATCGTCGGCGCTCGGGAGCAACGCGACCGCGTCGCCCCGCCTCGGCGACGCGCCCAGCGTGCCGCCGTCGCCGACCCATTCCCAGTGCCACGGTTCGGGACACGCGCTGCCGCCGGGTTCCGCGAACGCGGGATGGTTCCAGCCCACCGATCCCGCGACCTGCTTCATGAAGGCATAACCGACCGAGCCGAACGTGAGCGAACCACCTGCATCGGTGAGATCCGCGGCCTTGCCCCATCCGTGATACGAGTTGCCGACCGGCGCGCCACCCGGCTCGTGCGAGACGGTGGCGACACACGCCGGATTGTTGCCCGGTTGGTTGGCGATGTTCCCGATGCGCACCTGCTCGGCCAGCGTTCGGTAACACTCCTCCGCGCCCAATGGGATGTTCACGTGACGCGCCATCGCGAAGATACGAGCCAGGCTCGGCGCCGCTTCCCGAGCCGCGATGCAATTCGGGGCGACGGTGATCAACCGAGAGGACGACACGACTCCGTTCACCTCGCCCGCGAGTGGTGTCGGGCGATTTCCGGGATCGATGGGATCCCCACCCGCGGCATGACCGGCAGGCGCAATACCGACCACCAGCAGCGCGACCAGAGCGAGGACCACTGCGCATCGAGTGAGCTGAGTCATGGACGGCATTCAACCACGGCGCTCGGGAACAATGGAGACGTGCGGACCGACACGCTCAGGCGCCTTGCGCACGACGGCATATACGTGGGGATCACCGCGTGGACCGAGCCGACGCTCGTCGCGGCCGGCTACTACCCCGAAGGCGTGGACAGTGCCGAACAGCGCCTTCGGCACTACGCATCGGAGTTTCCGATCACCGAGGTCGACGCCACCTACTACGCGCCACCCGGCGAGCGAGTCGCCCAGCTCTGGGCCGAGCGCACACCGCCGGACTTCGTGTTCGACGTCAAGGCGTTCCGACTGCTGACCGAGCATCCGACGCCACCGAAATCGCTGTGGAAGGACATGAGGGAAGCGCTGCCGTCGGACCTTCGGGAAAAGCGAAACATCTACCCGAAAGATGTCGGGCGCGACGTCATGGATGACGCGCTCGAGCGGTTCGTGCGCGCGCTCGAGCCATTGCGCGCCGCCGGCAAGCTCGGCGTCGTGCTGTTCCAATTCCCCGAGTACGTGCACCCGGCGAAGCGTTCCTACGAGCACCTGGATTGGCTCGCGCGCGAGCTCATGGCGCGCGGTGTCGTCGGCGCAGTGGAGTTTCGCCAGCGCGCGTGGATGGACGACGAACACACTGCGAGCACACTCACCTTCCTCGAGGAACGGGGCCTTGCCTACGTGTCCGTCGACGAACCGCAAGGCTTTCGGAGCTCGGTGCCGCCGGTCGCGGCGGCCACCGCGGACGTCGCGATCGTGCGGTTCCACGGTAGGAACTCGGAGACCTGGACCAAGAAGGGCCTCACGGCGGCGGAACGCTTTGCCTACGACTACACCGAAGCCCCCGACGCGCTGGAGGAGTGGGTGCCGCGCGTGCAGGCACTGCACGAGGATGACCGCCCGGTGCACGCCCTGATGAACAATTGTTACGGTGACTTCGCCGTGAAAAGCGGCCGGATGCTCGCCCAACTCCTCGACCCTGACGTGTCGTGAGGACGCTTCGCGAGAAGTTCCGTGAGCGTGTTCTTGCGGGCTATGCGCCGGCGTCGACCCAGACGGTCTTGACGTTGCAGAACTCGCGGATGCCGTGGGCGTCGAGCTCGCGCCCGTAGCCGGACTCCTTCACGCCGCCGAAGGGCAGCTCGGCATACGACGTCGTCATGCCGTTCACGAACACCGCGCCCGCCTCGACGTCGCGGACGAATCGCTCCTGTTCTGCGAGATCGCGTGTCCACACGTTCGAGCCGAGCCCGAAGACTGTCGCGTTCGAAAGCTCGATCGCTTCGTCCAGGTCGCGCACGCGGAACAGCTCGGCGACCGGTCCGAAGAGCTCTTCGTGGAACATCCGCATGTCATCGGTGATCCCCGTGACAACTGTCGGCGGATAGAACCATCCCGGCCGATCGAGTCGCTCCCCTCCACAGAGCACGGTCGCGCCCTTGGCCTGCGCGTCGGCGACGAGCGCCTCGACGTCGTGCAGTCCCTGCTCGAGCGCGAGCGGACCGATGTCGGTGGTCTCGTCCATCGGATCTCCGACGCGGAGCGCGCGCATGTTCGTGACGAAACGCTCCGTGAACCCTTCGAAGGCGTCGGCGTGGACGATGAACCGCTTCGCCGCGATGCAGCTCTGGCCGTTGTTCTGGCACCGAGCGGTCACGCCGACGCGAGCCGCCGCGTCGAGATCAGCGGACGGCAACACGACGAAGGGATCGCTGCCACCCAGCTCCAGCACGGTCTTCTTGATCGCGCTGCCCGCAGTCTGCGCGATCGCCTTGCCCGCCGCAGTGCTCCCGGTGAGCGTGGCGGCGACGACGCGGGTGTCGCGCAGCACCCGCTCCACCGCATCTGCGCCGATGAGGAGTGTTTGGAACGCGCCCTCGGGGAAGCCGGCACGCCGGAACACCTCTTCGAGGAACAACGCGGTCTGGGGAACGTTCGATGCGTGCTTCAGCAGTCCGACGTTGCCGGCCATGAGCGCCGGTGCAGCGAACCGAACGACCTGCCAGAGTGGGAAGTTCCACGGCATCACGGCGAGCACGGGGCCCAGTGGCTGATATCGGGTGAAGGCTCGAGTCGCACCGACCGCTCCGGGATCGGCGGCCTCGTCGGCAAGCAGCCGCTCGGCGTGGGCTGCGAAGTAGCGACATGCCCGTGCGCATTTCTGCGCCTCGGCCCGCGCGGAAGCAACCGTCTTGCCCATCTCCGTCGTCATGACACGTGCGATGTCCGCGGCCTCGGCATCGAACACGTCGGCCGCAGCGAGCATCCACGCCGTGCGCGACGCGAAGGAGGTCAGTCGGTATTTGCGAAACGTCTCCACCGCGCGCGCGATGCGCACATCCACTTCAGCGGCGGACAGCGGTTCGAAGCTCTTCACGATCGCGCCAGTCGCCGGATTGATCGTCGCGATGGGCATGTGCGCCTCCGAGCTCGCAGGTGAATTGCGCGGCACCAGCGCCGCGCCGGCACATGACAGTTTGCCCCGCCCGCCCTCCGCTGCGCGCCTTGGGAGGCATGGCCGGAAGGAATCCTGGGTACCCAAAGTGGACCACCAACCGACCATGGGAGCATCAACGTCATGGCTGACGAGAAGAGCGGTCCGAGAGCGGCTGCGAGCAGTGTTGCCGAAGGTGTCAAGGGCAAGGTGAAGGAAGCCGCGGGCGCCTTGAGCGGCGACGAGAAGCTGAAGCGTGAGGGCGAGGCGCAGCAGGACAAGGCCGGAGCCGAACGCGAGGTCGCGCAGAAGGAAGCGGAGGCCGAAAAGGCGCGCGCCGAGGCTCGCGCGCACGAGGCCGAGCAAAAGGCGAACCAGGACTGACGCGACGGCATCCACCCGCGTACCAACTACGCGAACGCAGGATGCGTGAGGGGCCGGTCCCCGTACTGTCGAACGGTATGGGGACCGGCCCGCTCGTTCTCGGGTACGACGGGTCACCGACCGCGTCCGCGAGAGGGCGCGGGACCGCTCGCGAGCGGTGCCAAGATTGACGGGTGACCGACGTGGCGTACACCTCGAGCCCGTTCGTGGACCCGATCGAGCCGATCACCGAGTCCGACGAGGAGATACGCGCCGCAATCGCGGAGGCCGAGGTTCCGCCGCTGTTGCCGGCGCTCGCCTATTTGACCGGCGATCTCTCGCTGTTGCGCGACAACCTGCGTCCCGATCCGATGCTCATCGGTATGCCCCAGGGGGGCCTGACCGACGAGCAACTCGCGGAAGCACGTGAGCTCGCGCTGCGTGTGCTCGTCGAGTACCGCGACAACGGCTGTCGCCCCGCTCCCCTGCCGTCGGACGACGTCTTGCGGCGGATCATGGAGTTCGCAGTCGGCGGCGCGGACATGGCGGCCTACCTACCGTTGCTCGAAGAGGAGCTTGCGTACCGCGGCGAAGACCGGCGCGCACCGGCGTGGCGAAAGGCCGACGTTGCGCCCGACGTCGATTTCCGCGTCGTCATCGTCGGTGCGGGGATGTCGGGGCTGCTCGCCGGGCACAGGCTGAAGCAGGCCGGGGTCGAGTTCGTCATCGTCGACAAGAACGACGACGTCGGCGGCACGTGGTTCGAGAACAGCTATCCGGGCTGTCGCGTCGACAACCCGAACCACAACTACAGCTACTCGTTCGCGCAACGTCACGACTGGCCGCTCCATTTCTCCACCCAGGACGTGTTGCTCGACTACTTCCGTCAGTGCGTCGACGCGTTCGGCCTCCGGGGCAACGTGCGATTCCATACGGAGGTACTCGCGGCGACGTGGTCGGAGGACGACAGGCGCTGGACGGTGCGGGTGCGAACACCCGAAGGCGTCGAAGAGATCCTCGAGGCCAACGCGTTGATCAGCGCCGTCGGGCAACTGAACCGTCCGAACTTCCCGGACATCGCGGGACGCGATTCGTTCGTGGGGCCGACCTTTCATTCGGCACGTTGGAACCACGACCTCGACCTGACCGCCAAGCGCGTCGCGGTGATCGGCACCGGCGCGAGCGCAGTGCAGTTCATCCCAGAGATCGCGTCGGAGGTCGGCGAGCTGTTGGTTTTCCAACGAACGCCACCGTGGTTCGGCCCGACACCGGACTATCACGACACTGTGTCATCGGGACTGCGATGGATGTACGCGCACGTTCCGTCGTACAGCGAGTGGAATCGGTTCTGGATCTTCTGGAGGATGGGTGATGCCGTGCTTCCCGGCGTCACCGTCGAACCGGACTGGGACTCGAGCTCCGGGTCGGTCGGGCTGATGAACGAGATGGTACGGCTGATGCTCTCCGAGTACCTCAACACGGAGTTCGCCGATCGCCCCGATCTTCTCGCGAAGGTGTTGCCGACGTACCCTCCCGGAGCCAAGCGCATGTTGCGGGACAACGGCGTGTGGGCACGAGCGCTCAAGCGCGACAACGTGGAGCTGATCACGGACGGCATACGCGAGATCACGCCACACGGAGTCGTCACCGCCGACGGGCGGGAGCACGAAGTGGACGTGATCATCTACGGCACCGGCTTCCAAGCCTCGAAGTTCCTCACCCCGATGAAGATCAGGGGACGGAACAGTGCCGATCTGCACGAGCAGTGGGATGGCGATGCGCGGGCGTACCTCGGTATCACCGTGCCGGGCTTCCCGAATCTCTTCTGTCTCTATGGCCCGAACACGAACATCGTGATCAACGGCAGCATCGTGTACTTCTCGGAATGTGAAGTTCGGTACGTGCTCGGTTGTCTCGAGATGTTGTTCGCGGGCGGTCATCGTGCCCTCGACGTACGCAAGGACGTGCACGACGCGTTCAACGAACGCGTCGACGCGGAGAACAAGCGAATGGCATGGGGATGGGCGGACGTGCACAGCTGGTACAAGAACGAGCACGGGCGCGTCGCCCAGAACTGGCCTTTCACACTCCTCGAGTACTGGCAGCGCACGCAGCGACCGGAGCCCGACGACTACGAGCTCGTCGACTAGCTGTAATGACCTGACAGGTTGTTGAGGCGGCTGATGGGTGGCTGGCCTCCGAGCGCGGTGTGGCAGCGGTGATGGTTGTAGGTGTGGAGCCAGCGGGCAAGTGCGGCGAGGCGTTGGTTGTTTGACTTGTAGGGG
>JBBQXS010000091.1:0-9268 GCA_038209365.1 Acidimicrobiia bacterium
ACCCGTGTTACCAGGATGAGAACCTGGCGTCCTAGGCCGCTAGACGAACGGGGCTTGGCTCGGGGGGGAGGACTCGAACCCCCAATAACAGGGCCAGAACCTGTCGTGTTGCCGATTACACCACCCCCGAATGGATGGTCCGGCCACGGCGGCGCAACCGCAGCGGCGGAGCGCACAGTGTAGCGAGGCCCGGGACGAGCTTCTCCACGCCGTGGTGCCGGTCGAGGCGTCCGTATCCGAACGCGCGCCCGGCCGCGACGCGGATCGTCTCGGTGAAGATGCGGCGCCACACACCGACACCCTTGATGGGGCTCGTGCGCGTCGGGGACGACACCGCGTGCAGGCCGACCTCGTGCGCGATGTCGTTGATTCGTGCGGCGTGGTAAGGGTCGGAGACGAGCACGACGCGGGTGAGGTTCCGTTCTTTCAGGATGCGAGCCGCCGACGCGAGCGACTGCCACGAGCTGCGCCCGGTCGTCTCGCGCAGGATCGCACGATCGGGAACATCGTGATCGTGGAGGTACGACGCGCTTGCGCCCGCTTCCGTGAAGCGATCGCCCGTCTGCTTCCCACCGGTCACGACGACGATCGGCGCGATCTCACGCCGGAACAGGTCGATCGCGTGATCGAGCCGAGCCATGAGGACCTTCGACGGACGGCCGTCGAATTGTGCGGCGCCGAGCACGACGATCGCGTCGGAGCGACGCGCGTCGTCGCGTCGCGAGGCCAGCCACACCTGCACGAAGACGACCGACAGGTACACGAGCAGGACCGCGAAGAGCGCGAATGCGACACGGAGCGCGATCTTGAGGGCCCGTCTCACAGCTTGGCACGAGCCGCGCGCAACCTGCGCAACGCCGACGCACGTCCGAGCAGGAAGATCGAGTCGTATACCGGAAGACCGGCCGCGCGGCCTTCGACCGCCGTGTAGATGACGTGCATCACCTTGCCGGCCTTCAGGCCGAGCGCCTCGATCGGTGCCTTGAGATCGATGGCGTCGGCCTCCCACGGGCACGTCTCCACGTACGCGATGACCGCGTCGAGGATCGCGGGTGCTTGCTCGACCCTCGCGAGCTTCTCCCACGAGGCGGGGTCGAGCTCGAGCTCCTCGTCGGGAGTGAAGAGGAACGCCATCTGGTCGGCGATCTGCACGAGCGTCGTTGCTCGGTTCTGCGCGAGCTCGACGGCTTTCTCGAACCGGGGAATGTCGAGGCGGCCGCCGTAGCGGGCACGAGCGAACGGCAGCACTGCTGCTTGCAGCTCCGCGCTCGTCAACCTTCGGATGTGCTCGCCGTTCATCCACTCGAGCTTCTTGGGGTCGAACGTCGCCGCCGAGGGGATCACGCGCGCAAGTTCGAACTCGGCGATCAGCTCGTCGGTGGTGAGCACCTCACGTCCGTCCTCCGGGCCCCAGCCGAGCAGTGCGAGATAGTTGCACAGCGCGCCCGGCAGGTAGCCGGCATCGCGATACTCCTCCACCGAGATGGCGGCGTGCCGCTTCGACAGCTTGCCGCCGCCCTGACCGAGGATCAGCGGCAGATGCGCGTAGATCGGTTGGTCGTCGTGGCCGAGCGCGCGTCGCAACGCGAGCACCCGATGCGTCGAGTCGATGAGGTCCTCGCCGCGCAGCACGTGCGTGATGCCCATGTCGATGTCGTCGACCGCGTTGGCGAGGAAGAACACGGGCGTGCCGTTCGAGCGCACGATCACGAAGTCGGGAATCGTCGACCACTCGACCGCGACCTCACCGCGCACGACATCTTCGAAGCTGCTGCGGCCTTCGTCCGGCGTGCGGAAGCGAATCGAGCGGGCGCGGCCCTCCGCGATGAACGCCTCCCGCTCCGCCACGCTCAGCGTGCGGCAACGGCCGTCGTATCCGGGGATATGGCCCCGGCGCATCGCATCCTCGTTGCGCGCCCGCACCTCCGCCTCGGTGCAGAAGCACTCGTATGCCTTGTCGTCCGCGAGCAGCCGGTGCGCGGCTTCGAGGTATACGTCGAACCGCACGCTCTGGAGCACCGGTCCCTCGTCCCAGTTGAGCCCGAGCCAGCGCAGCACCTCCTGGATCTGGTCGATCGACTCCTGCGTCGAACGGGCGACGTCAGTGTCTTCGATACGGAGGATGAACGTGCCACCCGTGTGCCGAGCGTGCAGCCAGTTGTAGAGCGCGGTGCGCACACTGCCGATGTGCAGGAACCCGGTCGGCGCAGGCGAGAAGCGGAGACGAACCTCGGACGCGTTCACCGCGTCAGTCTGCCAGCAGCCGTTTGGCGATCACGACGCGCTGGATCTGGTTGGTTCCCTCGTAGATCTGCGTGATCTTGGCGTCTCGCATGAACCGCTCCGCCGGAGTCTCCCGGGTGTACCCGATCCCGCCGAGAAACTGGACGCAGTCGGTGGTCACGCGCATCGCGGTGTCGGAGGCGAACAGCTTGGCCATCGAGGACGCACCCGCGGTGCCTTCCACACCCGCATCCAGCCTTGCGCACGCGCGGTACACGAGAAGGCGAGCCGCGTCGACGGCCGTGGCCATGTCGGCGAGCGCGAACCGCACACCCTGGAAGTCGGCGATGCGCTGGCCGAACTGCCGTCGCTCCCGCACATAGGCCGTGGCGAGCTCCAGCGCACCCTGCGCGATCCCGAGCGCCTGCGCGCCGACGAGCGGGCGCGACCGGTCGAGGGCGCCCATCGCGTAGTGGAAACCGCGTCCCTCTTCCCCGATGCGGTTGGCGCCCGGGACGACGCAGCCGTCGAGCAGGATCTCGCCGGTCGGCGAGCCGCGCACACCCATCTTGTGCTCCAGCTTGCCGATCGCGAAACCGGGAAACGACTTCTCGACGATGAAACAGCTCACACCGCGATGACCGGCGTCCGGGTCGGTCTTTGCGAACACCGTATAGATGTCGCTCACTCCGGCATTCGTGACCCACATCTTGCGGCCGGTGAGCACGTAGTCGTCGCCGTCGCGTACCGCTCGGGTGCGCATCCCCGCGACGTCGCTGCCGGCGTCGGCCTCCGAAAGGCAATACGACGCCTGGGACTTCCCCGACGCGACGCGCGGCACGTACGCGCGCTTGAGATCCTCGCTGCCGTGATCGAGCAGCGCGGTGACGCCGAGCTTCGAGATGAAGGTGAACAGCGACGAGGACGCGCACACGCGCGCGACCTCCTCCACGCAGATCGCGTGTGCGAGGAAGCCGGCATCCTGGCCCCCGTACTCGGCGGGAAACGGGAGGCCGGCAAATCCGGCGTCGCGCCAGGCCTCCCAGCTCGCCCACGGGTATTCCTCGCGCTCGTCGGCGGCCGCGGCGTTCGGGGCGATGCGCTCCTCTGCCAGCCGGCGTACAGAGGTCCGGAGCTCCTCGAGCTCGGCCGGAAGGTCGTACGCGCTCGCAGTGCTCACATCGTCGGGAGCTGCCGGAGGTCGGGCAGCAGCCTCGAGATGATGGCTGATCGCCACGCCTCGATGCGATCCTTCAATTCGATACCAGCGCTGCGCAGCAGCTCCTCCGAGACGCCGTCGACCACCGAGCGACGCCGGCCGTAGTCATGCCCGGCACCGAGCACCAACAGCGTGCGCGCCTCGACGAATGCGGCGCTGTCGTATCCGTCGTAGCCGAGCACGTTCATCGCGTGCTCGACGTCATGGATCACCGGCGCGCGCCCGAAGAGTGCCGCGCGCTTGCCCGCGATCTCCGCGACGACCGCAACGACGTCCTCGACGTGCTCGTTCGGGCCGAGGCGCATGCGATCCTTTGCGCGTTCGGCGAGCGTGTATGCGAAGCCCACGTTGGGTCCCGGTCTCCCGGTCAGCTCGCCGTACCCCACCGTCGGGCCGCTGAGATCACCGGGCCGATCCGGACGCCAGTGCCTCGCCGGCGGCAGTGCGACACCAGGGGGAAGGTTCTGCTGCTGGCGCGGCCGGGCGTCGGGATCAGGCGGAACAAACGGATCCGTGGGCACGGGTCGAGATTACCGGTGGCAACAGTCACACGGCGCCGTGAGCGAAGTGCCGGAGGCACGAAGCGAACTGGCGGGAGCAGGCGAGAGTCCGCGGGCCGGGTATCCCGGCCCGCAGCGAGCGCGACCCAGCAAGCAGCGCGCGACCCAGCTAGCGACTACGAAGTAGCCCGAACTGGATGCTGTCGAGGAGCGCCTGCCACGAGGCTTCGATGATGTTCTCGTTGACGCCGATGGTCGTCCAGGTTCCGTCACCGTCGGTGGAGTCGATCAACACGCGGGTCACCGCGCCGGTCCCCTTGTTCGTGTCGAGCACGCGCACCTTGTAGTCGGTGAGATGCACGCGCTCCAGAGCCGGGAACGCACCGTCGAGCGCTGTCCGCAGCGCGCGGTCGAGCGCGTTGACGGGGCCGTTGCCCTCCTCGGTCGCGATCTTGCGCTGGCCGCCGACATGCACCTTCACCGTTGCCTCGGTCGTGACGGTCGCGCCGGTCTTGTCGGTGAGCGTGTCGACACCGCTGTTGTCGTCGGTGATCACGCGGAACGACTCGACCGAGAACCATCCCGGTTCCCATCCGGTGGCTCGGCGCATCAGCAGCTCGAGTGAGCCGTCGGCGACTTCGAAGTGATACCCCTCGTGCTCGAGCCGCTTGAGCGTCTCGACGACGTCGGCGAGTTGCGGGCCGTCGAGATCGAGCCCGAGCTCCTTCGCCTTGAGCCCGAGCGTCGACTTGCCCGCGAGCTCCGATACCACGAACCGCGTGCCGTTCCCGACGATCTCGGGATCGACGTGCTCGTACGCATCGGGCCGTTTGGCGATCGCGCTGGTGTGCAGCCCGGCCTTGTGCGCGAACGCCGAGTGTCCGACGTACGCCGCTTGCGGGTTGAGCGGCATGTTCACCAGCTCGGCGATGTGGTGCGCGACCGGTGTGAGCCGCTCGAGCCGGTCGGCGGGAATCGTCTCGAGTCCCATCTTCAGCGTGAGATTCGGGATGATCGCCGTGAGGTTGCAATTCCCGGTGCGCTCGCCGTAGCCGTTGATCGTGCCCTGCACCTGCGTCGCTCCACCGCGCACGCCGGCGAGCGCATTGGCGACACCCGTGCCGGCGTCGTCGTGCAAATGGACCGCGATCGTCACGTCACCCCGGAAGTACTCGACGACCTCGCGCACGACCTGCTCGACCTCGTGCGGCAGCGTGCCGCCGTTCGTGTCACACAAGACGAGGTGGGACGCACCATTCGTCGCGGCGGCTTCGAGCACGCGCAGCGAGAACTCGGCGTTGCGGCGGTAGCCATCGAAGAAATGCTCCGCATCGAACAGCACCTGCATGCCCGCGTTCCGCAGGAACTCAACCGAGTCGCCGACCATCGCAACGCCTTCGTCGAGCGTGGTGCCGAGCGCCTCGGTGACGTGGTAGTCCCAGCACTTCCCGACGATGCAGACACACCCGACATTCGCGTCGACGAGGTGGCGGAGCGTGTCGTCGCTGTCGACCTTGCCCTTGACCCGCCGCGTCGACCCGAACGCCACCAACGTGCTCGTGGTCAACTGGAGCTCTGACGGAGTGCGCCGGAAGAGCTCGTCATCCTTGGGATTCGCGCCCGGCCAGCCCGCCTCGATGTAGCGCACGCCCAGCCAGTCGAGCTGCTCGGCGATCCGCAGCTTGTCCTCGACGGTGAGCGATATGCCCTCCAGCTGGGAGCCGTCCCGCAGCGTCGTGTCGTAGATCTCTATCGAGCGCCTGGTTGCTCCGGCCGTCATCTCCTCAGCCGACATGCTCACACCACTCTTTGTACGTGTCGACGTGTCCGCGCACGGCTTTGGCGTACTCGGAGGCGATCACCTGCGTCATCGGTCCGGGGCACGGAATCGTGCGGTCGTCGACGGAGTTGACGGCGCTCACCTCGGCGGCGGTGCCGCACACGAACATCTCCTCACACACGTACAGCTCGCTGCGCGACAGATCGTCGACGCGCACCTCGAACCCGTGGTCGCGCGCAATCGTCATCACCGAGTCCTGGGTGATCCCCGGGAGCGCGCCCGCCGAGAGCGGAGGCGTGACGAGCACGCCGCGACGCGCCGCGAAGATGTTCTCGCCCGTGCACTCCGACACCAACCCATCCGGGTTCAGCATGATCGCTTCGTCGTAGCCCGCCTTGAGGGCCTCCACCTTCGCGAGAGACGAGTTGACGTAGTTGCCGGTCGTCTTCGAGAGCGGCGGCATCGTGTTGTGGTCGTGGCGGGTCCACGACGAGATCTTCATGCGCACACCCTTCGTGACCGCGTCGTCGCCGAGGTACGCGCCCCACGGCCAGCATGCGATCGCCACGTCGACGCTGCATGGCAGCGTGTTGAGTCCCATCTCTCCGTAGCCGTAGTACGCGATCGGGCGGATGTAGCACGAGGGCAACCCGGTCGCGCGCACCGTGTCCTTGGTCGCCTGCACGATCTCGGCGACGGTGTACGGGATCTCCATCAGCATGATCTTGGCGGAGTCGAAGAGCCGCTCGATGTGCTCGGTCAGACGGAAGACCGCGGGGCCGCGCTCGGTCTCGTACGCGCGCACGCCCTCGAACACCCCCGTGCCGTAGTGCAGCGAGTGCGTGAGGATGTGGATCTTGGCGTCGGCCCATGGGATGAGCTCACCGTTGAACCAGATCTTCTCGGTCGGGGTAATGGGCATCGGAGCTCCTTACAGCGCCCCGCAGATCGCAGCGCCGATCTGCGTCGTCGTGCCTTCTCTATCGTCGGTTTGCTCCACGGCTTTGCGGATTCGGTCGGCCGCATCCTCCTCACCGAGGAAATCACACATCATCGCGGCCGAGATCACCGCGGCCCGCGGATCCGCCTTGCCGGTGCCGGCGATGTCGGGTGCCGAGCCGTGCACCGGTTCGAACAGCGACGGGCCGGTACGCGCCGGGTTGAGGTTGGCTGACGCGGCCCGGCCGATCCCGCCGGCGATCGCGCCTCCGAGATCGGTGAGGATGTCGCCGAAGAGGTTGTCGGTCACGATCACGTCGTAACGGCCCGGGTCCTGCACGAAGTAGATGCAGGCGGCGTCGACGTGGTTGTACGCGGTCTTCACATGGTTGTACTCGGCCGCAACCTCGTCGAAGGTCCGCTGCCACAGGTCACCCGCGAACGTCAACACGTTCGTCTTGTGTACCAGCGTGCAGTGCTTGCGCGCCCGGGCATCGGCGAGCTCGAACGCGAAACGGACGCACCGCTCGACACCCATACGCGTGTTCACCGACCCTTGCGTGGCGATCTCGAGCGGAGTTCCCGCTCGCAGGAAGCCGCCCTCCCCCGCGTACGTGCCCTCGGTGTTCTCCCGCACGACGAGGAAATCGACGCCGTCGTTGTAGCGGTTCGGCCCCGTCTTGAACGGGCGCAGGTTGACGTACAGGTCGAGCGCGAAACGCATCTTCAACAGCAAGCCACGTTCGAGCACGCCGGGCGGCACGTCCGGCGTCCCGACCGCGCCGAGCAGGATCGCTGCGTGCCCGCGCAGCTCGTCGAGCACGGAGTCCGGGAGCACTTCACCCGTCGCGAGGTAGCGCCGGCCGCCGAGGTCGTAGGCGGTCGTGTCGAGTGCGACTCCGGCCGCGCGCACCACGTCGAGCGCGATTGCCGTCACCTCGGGGCCGATGCCGTCCCCGCCGATGATCCCGACCCGATGGGCCACAAGATGTCCCTTCACGAAAAAACCGCCCACACAGGCGTGGACGGTGAAGCGAACGCCGGACGGGCGCCCGCTTACGGAATGACGATTACCGAGAAGTGCATTGACATGAGGCCATCAGGCTATCCGGAATGCCACCTTTGGTAAAACCCAATCCCCGGACAGCGGTGCAGCCGCTCGGGCAGGCGGCGAATCCGGCAAGAGATATCGAGAAGCCGCCGACGGCGGCTTCGAAGGTACCCTGCCGCCTCATGACGGAGTCTCATCTCTCGCCGCAGGCATATGCACGGCTGCAGCAGGAGCTCGACGAGCGCACCAAGGCGCGGCGCCGGGAGATCTCGCTGTGGATCGAGCGTGCACGCGAGCACGGCGACATCAGCGAGAACGCCGACTACGACGCAGCCAAGAACGAACAGGGACACAACGAGGCGCGTATCCGCCAGCTCGAGGCGATGTTGAAGAGCGCGGTCGTGCTCGAAGGTGGCCCGTCCGGTGAGGTCGTCGAGCCTGGTTGCCTGGTCGACCTCCGTTACGAGGGCGACGACGATGTCACGACGTATCTCGTCGGATCGATCGAGGAACGGCACGACACGTACGACGTGCTCTCGATGAACTCTCCCCTCGGTCAGGCGATCCTCGGCAAGTCGGCCGGAGATGCGGTGACCTACAAGGGCCCCAAACGCGAGCTCTCGGTCACGGTCGTCGGGTTACGTCCCCTGGGCTGATGGCACTCCAGCCGCCGCCGCCCGGTGTGCGCACGCGCAGCACGTCGCCCGCGTGTAGGCGAAGCGTCACCTTGTCGGCGAGCGGGATCGCACGCGTGTCGTCTCCGCCCGGAAGGAGCCAATTCTCGCCGGGCGCGCCGGGTGCGCCGCCGCCCATCCCCCACGGTGCCGAGACCCGCCGCTCGGTGACGAGCGAGACCGTCACGTCCTCGATGACCTCGATCTCGCGTTCGATGCCGTCGCCGCCGGGCGCGTCACCGGCGCCGCCACTCCCGACGCGTAATCCGTAGCGGCGCACCCGCATCGGATACGCGCGCTCCAACGCCTCGACGGGGGTGTCGCGCGTGTTGGTGAACTCCGTACGTTCTGACCACCGGACGCGATCACCTCGGCCATCTTTGGCCTAGGTAAGGGTGACTGACCCTCGCAACCGGTGCGACCCATGACCCGACGAGCCGCCATCTACGCCCGACAGTCGATCACCCGAGAGGGGTCGGCATCGCTCGACGTCCAGGTCGAGGCGTGCCGGGACGCAGCCCAACGCCTGAAGGTCGACGTGGTGACCGAGCTCGTCGAGGCACCGTCGACATCGGGCTACCGCAACCGGGGACGGAACCGACCCAAGTTCGGCGAACTACTGGATCTGATTCGCCACGGTGATGTCGACTGCGTGGTTGCGTACAAGACCGATCGCCTCTCCCGCGGCGGCGGGCCAGGCTGGGCACCGCTCGTCGACGCCTTCGAGTCCGCCGGGCGAGACCCAGACCGCACGGTGGCGACCGCCGATGGCTGGGTGAGCGAGTTCGAGATCGGGATTCGCTCCGCCATGGATCGAGAGGAGTCGAAGAAGACCTCGGACAGGATGCTCGCCGTCCGAGCAAGCGAGGCGAAGGAAGGGGT
>JBBQXS010000092.1:0-8332 GCA_038209365.1 Acidimicrobiia bacterium
GTCGCGCCCCCGCGTGGGGCGGGGCTCGCCCGCGGGAATCCCGGGCTTGGGGGTGCCCGCACCCCGCCGCCGGCTTTGGGCCGCTCCGCCCGCGGGTGGGGGGCTGCGCCTCCAATCTGTTGGTCAGTTGGCCGCCGCGGCCGGCTCGCCGACGGCGAGCGACCACATGCGGGAGTAGGCGCCGCGGCGGGCGAGCAGCTCGTCGTGTGAGCCGTCCTCGACGACACGACCCCGGTCGATGACCACGATGCGGTCGGCGAGCTTCGCGGTCTGCAAACGGTGCGCGATCAGAATCGTGGTGCGCCCGTGGGCGGCGACCCCCATCGCGGCCTGCACCTTCGCCTCGGTCTGCAGATCCAGGTTCGACGTGGCTTCGTCGAGCAGCAGGATCGCCGGATTCACGAGGTGGGCGCGAGCCAGCGCGATCAGCTGACGTTGCCCCGACGACAGCGACCGTCCCCGCTCGCTCACCCATTGCAAGTACCCACCGGGCAACGACGCGATGAAGTCGTGCGCACCGACGGCACGGGCCGCGGCCTCGACCTCGGCGTCGGTGGCCGACTCGCGCCCGTACGCGATGTTGTCGCGGATCGTGCCCGAGAACAGGAACGCCTCTTGGGGCACGACGCCGAGCTGCTGGTGGAACGCGACCTGGTCGTACGCGTTCACCGGCACGCCGTCGACACACACCTTGCCCGCGGTCGGATCGTAGAAGCGGGCGACGAGCTTGACGACGGTCGACTTCCCGGCGCCGGTCTCGCCGACCAGCGCGACGGTCTCTCCCGGCGCGATGCGCAGGTCGACACCGCGCAACGCGTCGTCGATCGCGTTCGCATACCGGAACCGCACGTCGTCGAGCACGACGTCGCCGCGCAGCCGTCCCGGGAAGACCGGCTCGGCCGGGGGCGGCACGGTCGTCGACGTCGCGAGCAATTCGCCGATCCGGTCGATCGCCACGCGCGCTTGCTGGTACGAGTCGAACACCTGCGACAGCTGCTGGATCGGCGCGAAGAAGAGGTTGAGGTACAGGAGGAACGCGATCAACGAACCGACCGGGAGCGATCCGTTCGCGACGTACACGCTGCCGGCCCCGAGCACGACCGCGGCCGCGATGTCGGAGAGGAAGTCGACGAAGGGGAAGTACAAGGCGACGAGACGCTGCGCACGGATCCGGGCGTCACGGTAGCCGGCCGCGACACCTTCGAACTGGGCCTGGTTGCGTTCCTCCCGGACGAACGCCTGCGACACGCGGACACCGGAGAGACCCTCTTGCAGGTTCGCGTTCACCGCCGCGATCTGCTCCCGGGCGGACTCGTACGCCTTCGTCGACTGCACCTTGAACCACCACGTCGCGACCACGAGCGCAGGCACGATGGTCGCCGTCACGAGTGCGAGAGATGGATTCATGATGGTCAGCGCCACGCCGACGCCGGCGAACGTCACGAAGTTCACCAGCGCGGTGATGAGACCGTTCTGCAACAACTGTGACAGTGCGTCGATGTCGGTCGTCATGCGGGTCATGATGCGACCCGCCATCTCCTGCTCGTAATAGTCCACGCCGAGTCGTTGCAACTGCGCGAACACCTTCACACGCAACGCGTGCAGAAGTCGCTCCGACGTGCGCCCCATCACGCGCGTCTGCGCCCACATCACGAGCCAGTCGAACGCGACGACCGCAAGGAACGCGCCCGCGATTGCCGTCAGCGCCGCGGTGGAATGCTGCAGCACACCCCGGTCGATCCCGTACCGCACGAGCAGCGGACCGGCAAGTGTGCACATGGCGTCGGTGGCGACGAGCGCGAGCCCCACGAAGAGCCAGCCGCGGTACGGGCGCAGGAAGCGAAGGAAGCCGAAGCTGGGCGCCGGCGCGGTCTCGGCCGCGACGTCGACGTGCGGGTCTGCGGTCGCCGGTGCCAGCGCGTCGACCCGCGCGAGGAGTTCCGGTGTCGGCGCCAACGCGCCGCCGAAGTTCCCCATCCCGCCGACCCAGCCCCCACCGCCACCTCCGCCGAAGCGCATGGCGGCGGGATTCGCGGGCCGGGTGCTGTCGGCGATCTGCGCGGTGCGAAGCTCGTGGTCATCGAGCCCACGCCACGCGGCGGGCGTGATCCCGCCGACCTGCTCATTGCCGGCGGACACCGTCTCGTCCACGGCGTCGAGGCCCTCCGCGTCGTCACCGGGACCCGACAGCAGCAAGCGGTAGAGCGAACAGCGCGCCCACAGCTCCTCGTTGGTGCCGGTGTCGACGACGCGTCCCTTGTCGACGACGACGATGCGGTCGGCGAGCGACAACGTCGAACGGCGGTGCGCGATCAGGATGGTGCTGCGGCCGCGCGCAATGCGGCGCAGGGTCGCGTGGATCTCCTCCTCGATCCGCGCGTCGACCGACGAGGTCGCGTCGTCGAGCAACAAGATGCGCGGATCGGAGAGCAACGCACGGGCAAGCGCCACCCGCTGGCGCTGACCACCCGACAGGGTGAGGCCCTGCTCGCCGACGACCGTGTCGTAGCCCTGCGGTAGTCGCTCGATGAACTCGTGCGCCTCCGCCGCCCGCGCGGCCGCCTCGACCTCCGCAGCCGTCGCGTCGGGCCGGCCGAACGCGATGTTCGCGGTGATCGAGTCGGAGAA
Source organism: Acidimicrobiia bacterium (assembly GCA_038209365.1). GTDB lineage: Bacteria > Actinomycetota > Acidimicrobiia > IMCC26256 > PALSA-610 > DASQHW01. Next base: position 2,629 of record JBBQXS010000092.1, read on the forward strand.
CAGGAACGAGTCCTCGAACACCACACCGATGTTGCGCCGCAGTGACTGGAGCGACACGTCACGCACATCGACGCCATCAACGGTGACGCGTCCCGCGTGGACATCGTAGAAACGCGGCAGCAGCAGTCCGACCGTCGACTTCCCCGAGCCCGAGCTGCCGACGAGCGCGATCGTCTCGCCGGGCATCACCGTCACCGAGAAGTCGGACAGCACCGGCTCGGTCGACGTGTAGCCGAACGTCACGCCGTCGAACACGACTTCCCCGCGAGTCACCGTGAGCTCGCGGGCATCGGGGGCGTCCTGCACGAACGGTGTCGAGTCGAGCAGGTCGAAGATCCGCTCGGCGCCGGCGCGCGCCAGCTGACCGACGGTAAGGATCGCGGCGAGCATCCGCACCGGCGGCGTCAGTTGCAGCATGTACGTCGAGAACGCAAGGAAGGTGCCGAGGCTGATGCGCCCGTCGAGCGCGAGCCAGCCGCCGAGCAGGAGGACCGCGACCTGCCCCACGGCGGGGATCGTCTGCATCGCCGGCTGCAGCCGTGCCTGGAGGTCGACGAGTCGGACGCGCGACCCGAACATTCGCTCGGAGCGCCGCGCGAGCCGCTCGAGCTCGCGGGCCTCCTGCCCGAAGCCCTTCACCACACGGACCCCGGTGACGTCTTCTTCGACGACGTTGGCGACCTCGCCCGCCTTCTGCTGGGCGTCCCAGCTCGCGGGGAACACCGACGTGCGCAGCTTCAACGCGGTGAACAACAACGCGGGCGCGACCGCGAGCATCACCAGCGCGAGCAGGGGTGAGAGCCACAGCATCACGCCGAGCGACACCACGAACATCAGCACGTTGCCGACGCCGATCGGCAGGAACTGCAGGAAGCCCTGCAGCAACGCGACGTCGGACGACGCCCGGCTGACGAGCTGACCGGTTTGCAGCTCGTCGTGGCGCGCGAAATCGAGCCGTTGGAGCTGGCGGAAGATCGCGGTGCGCAAGTCGTGCTGGACATCGAGCGCGATGCGCCCTCCCCGGTACCGACGCACGTACGCGAGGCCGAACCGGATCACCCCCAGGCCGATCAGCAACGTCAGCCACGGTGCGAGCGGGTGGCGCGGCACCCGGATGACGTCGTCGACGATCACCTTCTCCACCAGCGGCAGCATCGACTGGATCAGCTGCCCGCCGATCGCGACCCCGAACGCGAGAAACGCATCCTTCTTGTGCGGCTTCATGTAGCCGACGAGCCGGCGAACCCAGCCGGGCTTCTTTCGGCTCACGCGCGTACCTCGCCCCGCAGGCGCGCGTGCATGCGCGACGCGAGCGCGTCGTCTAGGTCGCCCAGCGCCGACAGCAATGCGACACGGTCGCTTGCGTGGCCGAGAATCCTCTCGAGCGTCGCGGCCATCTCCCGCTCCGCCGCGCGCAGCGCCTGTTGGCCGGGCTTGGTGAGCGTGATCCGGATCGAGCGGCGGTCGCCCTGCACCGACGCCCGCTCGATGCAGCCACGTTCGACCAGGCCGTCGACAACGGCGGTGATCGTGGGCTTGGCAACCGCGAGGCGCTCGGCCAGCAGCGACGACCGCTCGTCACCGGCGGCCACCAGCGCGAGCACGCGGTACTGCGCCAGCGTGAGGTCGCACTCGCCGGCCGCTCGCTCGAGCGCCCGGGCCGAGAGCGCCAACGCCCGCGCGGCGCGCAAGAGGTCGGGATCCGTCACAGACACAAGGATACCGAACCATTAGATGCCCGAACTATCCCTCGCCCGCGTCATGGCAATATTCACTCGATGAGTTACGCGATCGGCGTCGACGTCGGCACGACCAACGTGAAGGCCGCCCTCGTTGCCGACGACGGCACGCTGCTCGCGAGCGCCCATCGTCCCCTGCACACCGAGAAGCGGGGTGAGGTCGCCGAGCAGGACGCCGACACGATGTGGGCCCGCCTCGCGGACGCGGTGCGCGAGCTCACCGCGGTCCACCCCGCCGAGGCCGCGGCGGTCGCGGCATTCGGTGTGTGCACGCAGTACTCGTCGATCGTCGCGATCGACGAGAAGGGGCTTCCGGTCGCCCCGATGCTGATGTGGCAGGACCAGCGCGGCACCGACCACTGCTTCGACATCATGGGCCGGGACGAGGGTGCGTTCATGACGTGGGTCGAGCGTCACGGCATCCCGACGATCGGGAGCGGCCTGTCGCTCGGCCACATCCTGTACATGCAACACGACCGACCCGAGGTGCACGCCCGCACCGCTGCGTATGTCGAGCCGATGGACTACGTCACCGCGCGTGCCACGGGACGCATCACGGCGAGTCAGCACAGCACGTACATGTTCCAGTTGTGCGACAACCGCACGCTGGGTGTCACCGCGTACGACGATGACCTGGTGAAGCTCGCGGGTGTCGATCCCACGCGGTTGCCGCCGCTGGTGCGGGTCGACGAAGCCGCCGGGCCACTGCTGCCCGATGTCGCGAGCGAGCTCGGTCTGCCCGCCGGCGTCACCGTGTATGCCGGGACCAACGACACCGTGACGGTCGCGGTGGCGGGGGGAGCATTCGTCGACGGCCGCGCCGGCCTCGCGATCGGCACGACGAGCGTGCTCGTCGATGCCGTCGACGAGTTCCGTGTCGACCTGGACCACCAGCTGTTCTCGATGCCCGGCCCCTATGTCGACCGGTACGTCGTGTGCGCGGAGAACGGCCTGGGCGGCAAGGTCCTCGAACACGTGCTGCAGAACATGGTGTACGCGACCGACGAGATGGGCGATCACCGCGTCGACGATGCGTTCGCCTCGCTCGACCCGTTGCTGCGCGCGACGGCACCGGGCGCGGGCGGAGTGATGTTCCTGCCGTGGTTGAACGGCTCGCTCGCGCCCGGCGGTGACGCCAACATGCGCGGCGGTTTCGTGCACATGTCGCTGGACACGACCCGGCGCGACATGCTCCGGGCAGTGGTCGAGGGCATCGCCCACAACCTCGGATGGCTCCTGCCCCACGTCGAGACCTTCACCGGCGCGGGAATCGACGAGGTCGCGTTCGTCGGCGGCGCCGCCCGCTCGCCGGCGTGGTGCGGGATCCTCGCCGACGTGCTCGCGCGTCCGGTCACTGCGCTGCACGCACCCGATCGGTCCGTGGCGCGCGCAACGGCACTCCTGGCGCTGCAACGCCACGGTGTGCTGACGCGCGCCGACCTCGACCACATTCCCGCCGGCGACCGGTTCGAGCCCACCGCCGCGCACCGCGAGCACTACGGCATCCGACAAGCACAGTTCGAAGCCGCGTACGCGGCGCTCCTTCCGATCAGCGAGGCCCTCCCATGAGTAGCTCCTACCCGTATGCGCAAACGCACGACGTGATCCGCGGCATGCCGTCCGAAGGGCGCGCACGCGCGTCGATCCTGCAGGAGCTGGAAGGCTTCGCCCACGACGAAGACCGCATGTGGGAGACCGGCAAGTGCTCGGGCACCATGTACTGCGGCGACCACGAGCACTACGAGTTCATGGGTCGCGCGTTCGAGCTGTTCGCGCACGTGAATGCGTTGCAGCGCGACATGTGTCCGAGCATGACCAAGTGCGAGGGCGAAATCATCGCGATGACCCTCAACCTGCTGCACGCCGACGCAGTCACCGGCACCGAGCCGGCCGGCCTCGTGACGTCGGGAGGGAGCGGGAGCATCCTGCACTCGGTGCTCGCGTACCGCGAAGCGGGCCGGGACCAGCGCGGCATCGACCGTCCCAACTTCCTCAAGCCCGAGACCGCGCACCCGGCGTTCGACAAGGCATGTCATCTCCTCGGGGTCGAGTGCCGGCACGTTCCCGTCGACCCGAAGACGACGCTCGCAGACGTCGACGCGATGGCATCCGCGATCGACGGGAACACGATCGCGATGGTGGGCTCGGCCTGCAACTACGGCTACGGCACGATCGACCCGATCAGCGAGATGTCCGACCTCGCCCTGGCGCAGGGGATCGGTCTGCACGTCGACGGATGTCTGGGCGGCTTCATCCTGCCGTGGGGACAGGAGCTCGGCTACGACATCCCGGTGTTCGACTTCCGCGTCCCGGGCGTCTCGAGCATCTCGGCCGACACGCACAAGTACGGCTACGGGTTCAAGGGAACGTCGGTGCTCGCGTTTCGCGACAAGGCCCTGCGCAACAGCCAGTACTTCTTCATCACGGACTGGACCGGTGGCAAGTACGCGTCGCCGGGCATCGAAGGTTCGCGCTCCGGCGGCCTGCTGGCCGCGACCTGGGCGGCGATGGTGAGCATGGGCCGCGACGGCTACCTGCGTTATGCGCGCCAGATCTTCGAAACGGCGTTCGCGATGCAGGACGCCGTGCGGTCGCATCCCGAGCTGCGGATCATGGGCGCCAATCCCACGTTCTGCTTCAGCTTCACGAGCGACGCGTTCGACATCTACCACATCAACGACTTCATGCGGACCAAGGGCTGGCGCTTCAACGGCCAGCAATATCCGAACGCGATACACATGGCGGTGACGCGTCCGCAGACGCAACCCGGCCTGGTCGACGCCTTCACGCGTGACCTCGCCGAAGCCGTGCAATACGCGCACGAGCACAAGGAAGACAAGCCGGCGACCGGCGCCGTGTACGGCGGCATCGAGGGCGGCATGACGTCGGAGGCCGACGAGTTCATCCGCTCCGTGATGGCCGACATGCTCGACAAGCACCAGGGCCTGCCGCGGGAAGCGTGATCCGGGAGGGCCGCCGCCCCGGAACAGGCTGTTCGGTACATATCAGACCCGCACCGGGACCCCCCGAGCACCGGCCTGATGCCGCATGGCGGAGTGAATCGCGTACACTGTGACGAAGCATCCGGCCAGCTCGGCGCCTGAACCGCGCCACAGAGAGTGCTCACCGGGTGCATGCGGGGCCGCTGGTACTGGGTACCGGCGGTTCTTTCACGATCAGGCGAGGGAGTCCCATTGGCCACCCGACGAACGACCTTCGACAAGCGAGAGCGTGAGCGGTCCAAGCAGGCGAAGGCCGCCGCCAAGCGGGCCCGCCGCCAGGACAAGACCGAGGACGACCCCGAAGTCACGACGACCGAGGGCAACGAGGGCGGGTTCACGACCGAGTCCCTTCTGAAGCGCATCGAGACACTGCACGAGGACTACGACGCCGGGCGGATCTCGTTCGAGGACTTCGACGAGCAGAAGTCGGAGCTGGTCGACCGCCTCGCGATCTGTCTCGCCGAGTAGACGGGCGCGTTCTCCCGCGCCCTCCGGTTCGTTCTTCCAGTGCCGGACCGAAGCGCGTCGGTCAGGTCTATGGCTTCCGTAGGTCGAACGGAGCCTCGCCTGCGGCCGCGAGCCGTTCGAGCTCGTCGATGGCGTGCATCGCCGCGGCCGCCGCGAATGGGTACTGCGCCGGGACGCCGAACGCGTGGAACTCGTCCTCATCGAGGCGGGCGATGACCGCGCGGTCGGGCGAGACCCAGAGATCGAGCTCCAGGTCGACCGACACCAGGACATCGCCGTCGACCTCGGCCGGTCGAGCCGCGTCGCAGTACCAACCCTTGAACACTCCGGACGCGCTGCTGATCGCCTTCACCGAGTACCAGCGGTCGCGCCAGTAGTGCTCGGTCCAGATGTCGCCGAGCTCGAGGATGACGAAGCCCAAGTCGTGCGGCGCAGTTTCGGCGAACTCCGCTTGCACGACGACGTGATTGCCGTCGTCGGAGAGGACAACGGCGC
>JBBQXS010000093.1:0-6703 GCA_038209365.1 Acidimicrobiia bacterium
GCACGGTCAACTTCGCGTTAGCGTGATACTTCAAGAGGGCCTCCCGAGATCGGTGTGATGCTTCAGCAGCTCCACACCTACTCGCGGAGGCCCTTCTCTCAGCGGATCCCCTCAACAACGTCCGTGGGCATTACAGCTAGAAGGCATTTTGTTGGCCGCGACGCATCCCGATCGAGTGGCGAGCCTGATCATCGTCAACGGCACTGCTCGCATCGCGAGGCACGACGACTATCCGGTCGGTGTACCGAAGCGGGCGCTGGACCGATTCCTCGAGCTCAACTTCGAACCCGATGCCGTTGAACGCGGCTACGACTCACTTGAGTTCTTCGCGCCAAGTGTTGTTCGCGACGACGCCTTCCGCGAGTGGTGGACGAGGGCGGGAAATCGCGGTGCCGGTCCGGCTACCGCGAAGCTCATCGACCGCGTTCGGCTCGGCGCCGACGTACGCGCGCTGCTGCCACTCGTGCGTGTGCCAACGCTCGTCTTACACTGCCGTGACAACGCTGCGCTCGGTGTCGGACACGGTCGCTACCTCGCCGAGCACATTCCAAACGCCACGTATGTCGAACTTCCCGGCGCCGACGACTTGTACTGGGTCGGAGACAACCGGCTGATGCTCGACGAGATCGAGCAGTTTCTCAGCGGCGACACGCACGATCGGGAATCCGGCGGCGTTCTCGCCACCGTCGTGTGTGCCGACATCGTGGGCCTCTCAGCGCTCGGCGAGGTCCGCGAACGGTGCGACGAGGCGGTCAGGCGACAGCTCCGACGCTTCCAAGGCCGCGAGATCCGAACGACGTATCACGATGTGATGGCGACGTTCGATGGGCCGGCGCGCGCTGTGTCGTGTGCGCGTTTCATCCGCGATGCAGTTGTGGAGCTCGGGTTCCAGGTACGGATCGGCGTTCATATCGGAGCAGTCGCGGCACATGCGGACAACGACGATGGGGTGGCATTCGAACTCGCGGCGCAGGTGGCCGCCGTCGCGGATCCCGGCGAGGTCCTCGTCTCACGTACGGTCGTCGACGTGATCGTGGGGTCGGGAATCGAAACCGCAAACCGTGGCGAGCACGTACTCACAAGTGCATCCGGACGCTGGCAACTGTTCGCGGTCAGAGATTGAGAGCTTGACCCAGACCGCCGTGGAGCTGCTGGGCGTTGGTGACGAGCGTGACCCCCCCGCCCGCTCGAACTACCCGATCGCTCCGCCAAATCCAACATCGCCTCACGCAGCGGGGAGGGGGATCACCCGCTCGCAGAACCGCTCATGTTGACGGTGCTCGTCGGTGATCGGCCACATGAGCACCTGTTGGACGCCTGCGTCGCGAAACGCGCAACGGTATTCGGCGAAGGCCTTCAACTAGCCCCAGAAGGCGTCCTCGGCGGCCTGGTCGGCGTACGTCAGGTCGAGAAGGGAGATCTTGTCGCCCGAGAACGTGAACTCGATGGTCTCGTCGGCGTCGAGGGTCTTGCCCTCGCGCTTGCCCTTCGCGTGGTGGACGCTGACGACCTTGTCGCCCTGGGTCTTCAGGCTCGTGAGGTCCACCGAAAAGGTGCCGCCCGACAACTCGAACAGCTGCCCGTACAAGCCGAGGACGTTGTCGACCCCCTTGTACTCACCGGAGGTCTGGTTGTTGCCTGGCTGGCGCTGCACGACGTCGGGCGTGTACAGCGACCCAAGGGTCTCCATATCGCCCTCGCCGAACGCCTTGTAGCCCCGCCGGATGGTGTCTTCTTTGGAGTCGGCCATGACTCCCCCTCTCCTCGTGTCAGACGGACCCTACGCCGGTGGAGCGAGCGATGTGCAGGGTGCTGAAACTCATTGGCCAATACGCGCCCTCATGACGGCTGCAAGGTGAATCGCCCTGGTTTTGATGGAGGCTCTGGGGCGCCCTGGGATGCGCTGTCCGCCGCCAACGCGGACGTCCCGACGCGCCTTGCAGGTAGGCGCGTTGCATGAGCAGCGTCACAGCTTCGTGACCGGCATGGATCCCATACCCGAGCGTCAGCTCGGCATGTACCCGCCGATAGCCATAGACGCCGCGGAAGTCGGCATGCACGTGACGGATCAGATCAGTGAGCACCGCCAACTCCGTCTCGAGCTCGCGGATCCTTTTGCGGCCGCGACCAGCTCGGCGCGTTCACCCGTCGCCAAGCCCGCTTCGAGGCAGGTGAACGCGGTGCCGACGGCCCTTGCCACGAATGGGGCCAAAGCGGAGCCGAAGTGAACGACGGGATTCGTCCGTGACCAGTCTGCGCGAGGCAACAGCGGACGACGACGAGGCGGTCACGTCGCTCATGACGGCGTACCTGATGTGGGCGCACAGGATCTTGCGCGATGAGTTCGCCGTCGACGAGCCCCCCACCGATGCCGCCCAAGTGCGCGACAGTCTGCCGACCTTGCGTCGGCCCGCATGATGTCCGCTCGGCCGCGCCGTGTCACAACGACCGGCCCTGCATCGCGACAGGCGTCGACCTGTCACCGAGCGTGCGCCCACAATCCCGGTCAGCCGCCGTCACAGATCGCCCTGATGTCCACGATGTCGCGCGACATCAGTCTCCGATATCTCGCGACACAAAAAGTCTTGTGGAGCTGATCGGACTTCTCTCAAACCCAATCGATACCGCCGGAGACGATTGAGAACGCCTCGGACCGTGAACGGCGGCGACCCCGCCGGGTTCGCGTTATCTGAGGCGGTAGCCGACACCGCGTGCGGTTTCGACGCGGTTGGCGATCGGACCGAGCTTGTGGCGGAGGCTGCGCACGACGACGTCCACGACATTGCTTCCGCCGACGTAGGTGGTGCCCCAGACGCGCTCGATCAGCTCGGCGCGGGTCACGGCGCGGCCCGGTCGTTCGGACAGCATTGCGAGCACGCCAAACTCGAGGGGCGAGAGCTGCATGCGTTGCTCCCCGAGATCGACGGTGCGGTCTGCGGGGTCGAGGAACGCGCGGTCGGCGATTCCGAGCTCGGCGGCCGCGAGCCGGGACAGCCAGCCGTCGAGGGATTCGGGGCCGAACTCGATAACTGCGAGGTGGAAGGAGTCATCGCCGATCGAAACGGATTCGGTGAAGAGCTGGAAGCCGAGCACGGTGAACGCGTCCGCGAACGGGGTGGGATCGGCGAGCGCGGTGTAGAGGCGACCGAGCTGTGGACGCATTCGGAAGTAGTCCCGCTTGACGTCGAGCCACGCGGCAGCCTGGGGGCCGCTCGGTCCCTCACCGGTGTCGCGGGCGAGGGCGCGCCGGTGAACGAGTGTTGTCTGCCCGTTGGGCAGCGGATGACGAGCCGCGTGCCGGGCCCACGCGCCGGTGATGGGATCGTCGCGTTCGAGGGAATGCGGAATGTCGGACCACTCGGCGACGATCGAGCAACCCACGAGCGCTCCGGACCGGTCGCGGACTCCTCGCACCGCCGTGGGGGCGCGCTCCAACCACAGGTCGAGCGCGTGTGCCGCTTCCGGCGGGTCGTGTCGATGCCAGAGTGAACGCAACTCGTGCGCGTCCTCAATGCGGGCGGGTTCGACGCTGTGCGCGTGCACAGTGGTGGGGAACATCGCCTCGCGAACGACCGGGTTGTCGATCAGGAAGAGAAGGTCGGCGGTCGAGCGCGCGAGTTCGTGTCGTGCGACGCCTCTCGTCTCGGTTTGGAGGTGATGCCAAGCCGCGGCCCGGTAGCGGCGAAAGCGTTCGGGATCGACGGCTCGGAGCCGCTCGACGATCGCGCTCTGCACCGCGTCATGGAGGCGTAGTCCCTCGGAGGTGGCCTCCACGAAGGCCAGTCGGCTCAGGGTCTCGAGCGCGTCGTCCGCGTTGTCGCCCAACATCGCGGCGAGAACGCCTCGGGTGACGCGCCGCGGGACCGCAGCCGCATCCAAGATGCGGCGCGCGTCTTCATCGAGGCCGGCTCGGAACGCGCCGGCCAGCGCGTCGACGACCTGCGACATCGTGTCCGCTTCCGGCATTTCGCCACCGGCGAGCCGCGCCTCCAACGCGAGACGCAACGCCAAGGGGTGCCCTCGACTCACCCGCGCGATTTCAGTCGAGGCCGGGCCGGCCTCGAACCCCGCGGTTCGCACGATCGTCTGCACGCTCTCTTCGTCGAGCCGGCCCAGAGGGAGGACTTCGAGACCTCCGAGTTGTCCGCGCTCAACCGACCACTCGAGCATGGGCGGCTCGCGTCCGGCGACCACTACGCGTACGCCAGGCCCGAGGGCGGGCAACAACTCGTGACGCAACCATGGATCAGCAATCCGGAACATCTCGTAGGTATCGATCATCACCACACTGAGGTGCGGGCCCACGAGCGCGGTGAAGTCGGTTGTCGAGGTGATGGTGGTCGTCGGGTCGATCGCCGACGCCAGAGCGCACAGGAACCCCTGCTCGGTCGGCTCGATCGACCGGCAGTCGACCGCCACAACGCCGATCCCGAGCCCTTCGCACTCCTCACCGAACCGAGCGAGCAGCGACGACTTCCCGACGCCCGCGATCCCGTACACGAAGCACACACGAGGTCCGTGCTCCTCCAGAACCCGGAGGAGCACGGACAGCTCGAAGTCGCGTCCGACGACCGAGGAGCCTGTGGACCGACAATCCATAAGCGCCATTGTGGGACTACGCGGTCGCGGTCGCCAGGCCGCGCGTGATCGCCGTCGGCTCGGGCAGCACCCCGAACCGTCGGACCGAGATGTCCGCCAGGCCCGGAGTTGCCCCCACCTGCGCCCACAGGTCCGAGGCCAGGTAGGCGTCCACCGCCGCGCCGTTCTCGAACGTGTACACGCCGCCGTACACACCAGTCGCCCGATCCGCAAGCCAGACCTTGGATACGAGGCCCGGTACAGCCGCGAAGGCCGGCGCGACGTCGTCGCAAAGGTTCCGGTACTCGGACTCGGTCATGCCCTTGAGCGAAAAGTTGACAATGAGAACCTCCATTAGCTGCCTCCTGATCCGTGGCGACACTGCGCCGCCGTCACCACAGCATGAGCCAACTCCCAGCAACCCAGATGAGGACAACATGAGGATTCGCCGAACGACGACCCGCCTCGAATGCTCCTCACCCGCGTCCGACAACGCCCGGAGGACAGCCTCACCGGAGGTATCCCCTATAACGCCCGGACTTTGACCGTCGCGATCGCGCCGGTGCAGAGAACTCGTCCGCCTCGGCGCGGCGCGCCTTGATCGGAAACGCGACGACCGGCGAGAGCAGGACGAACGTTGTGATTTCCACAACGGCCGTGGAGCTGATCGGACTTCTCTCAAACCCAATCGATACCGCCGGAGACGATTGAGCACGGGGCGGGCCGCGTCCCCGAACGGCACTTCGGGGATGCCCGGGCGGAGTTCTCCGCGCGCGTTATGGGACGCGCGCTCTGGTCGGAGCCACGCTTCTTCGACCGCGACCGATCGACAGTTATGGCGTTGGTTGGTCAGCCGGCCGCGGCGGTCGCCTCGACGGCCTGCACGATGAGTTGGGTCGCGGCCTCGGGTTGGGACACGAACGAGACGTGCGAAGCCGGGACCTCCACGATCGTTGCGTTCGCGCGCTCGGCCATGAACCGCTGGAGTGCCGGCGGGATCGCCTTGTCCTTGGTGCCGAGCAGATACCAGCACGGCAGTGTGCTCCACGCCGGTTCGGCCGACGGCGTGGCTGCGAACGCGGCCGCGGCGTAGGGCCGCTGTGCCGCGGCCATCACTGCCGCCGTCTCAGGATCGACGTCGGCGGCGAAGGCTTCGTGGAACGCCTCGGGGGCCAGGTAGAGGTCGGTGCCCTCGCTCCCGTCGGGGTTGGTGAACGGAACGGGTCTGATCGAAGGCCCCACAAGGCTGCCTTCGAACTTTTCGAGGAGCTGCTGCTGGCTCTCGCCGACGTCGCACATCCAGCCGTTGAAGTACACGAGCGCCCGCACGTGCTCGTTACCGATCGCGGCGGTGGAGATCACATTGCCACCGTAGGAGTGGCCGACAAGCACTATCGGCCCACTCAGGGTCCGCAGGAGCTCGGCCAGATACGCGGCGTCGCCAGCGAGATCGCGAAGCGGATTGCCGAACCCGATGGCGGTATACCCGCGGTCCCGCAGGGCACGGATCTCGGCATCGAAGCCTGTCGCATCGGCCCACGCACCGTGGACCAACACAATCGTTGGGGTCTGAGCAGCCATCTGGCCTCCTCTGCGTACCTTGACCGTTTGCCGACGCGGGACTGTAGCCCTGCGCGCGTCCTAGCCAAAAGAGCGAAACGTCGTGGCCATGTCGTGGCATCCGCGCACGTGCACAGCGTCCACGGTCCGCCTATGACTGGGGCCGGGCGCCGCGCACAGAATGCCGCACTGGCGCGTTATTGCGAGAACTCCAACCGCACAGAACGCGCGAGACGATTGTCACAGAACGTGCGTCCACGTGGTATCCCAGAACGCCGGCACTGGGACGCTCGCGAGCCCGAGCGAGACTCGTCTCCAAGCGCCGAGAGACGGGCGAGGTTTGAGAGACGTCAATCAGGTCCGACAACGATTCGACGACGAAAACGCCGTCTGACATCTGAAAACGCGTTGCCTCCGAACAGCCGTGGAGGTGATGGGACTTGAACCCACGACTTCTACGTTGCGAACGTAGCGCTCTACCGGACTGAGCTACACCCCCGGAAGAGTTGCGATAATAGTCGCCAGCTGCAAAAGCCGAGGTCAGGCAATTCGTCGCTACGGTCGC
>JBBQXS010000094.1:0-6589 GCA_038209365.1 Acidimicrobiia bacterium
TGACCGATCGGGCCCGGGCGCTCGGTGTTGTCATTGATGAGCTCCTGCCGGGCGCGTTTCACAACATGGAGCAGTACGCGAACAATCGGGTCGAAGCTGACCACGGGCGGCTCAAGGCGCGACTGCGTCCGATGCGAGGACTGAAACGCGATCGGACTGCGAGCACGATCATTCGGGGACACGCGCTGATGCAGAACGTCCGGCGCGGTCACTACGAACTTGGTGTTGACGCGCGTGTGCACCATCGCGTCGCCGACGCGTTCACCGAACTCGCCCACACCATCTGACCTAGGGAAGCGGTGCGCCGGAGTCCCCGGCCGCGCTGGACTGACTCAACGCAACAGCGCCGGACACCAACGTCGTCACGATCGGGATAGGCCAACGGATCGTGCGGCACACCCGCTGTGGCGGACTCATTAACGAATACCGGTACGCCGCCTGACCGCGGCACTCGCAACTGGCCACCACGACCGTTCGCGCGCCTTGCTTCGACCCGCACGACAACGTCAAACGCGAACCCAGAACGAGCGGACCCCAACGAGATCCCACCGCGTCCAATCTCGAAACGCCTCATGAACATGGCGCCGATGGATTTTTGGCACCTACACGCTGCAGGTGAGTTCCTTCTTGCAGCGTGACCGCGCAAACCTGCTTCTCATTTGTCGCGCGGCCAGGCTCAACCGCGTTCTGCACGGTAGGTCTGCACAAGGAATGAAGGGCCGCGTGTCCGATCGGTTGATGCTTGACCTCTTGCCAGCGACGCCGAGCGTGGCGTCGAAGTCATCAATGAACAGTCCCTGATCGTTGGCCTTCTTGGTGCCCCTACGGGTGACCCTTCACCTCGTACCAGCCTGGCAGGCAGAAGCCGTCGGACAACCCCGTCATCTCGACGTCCCAGATGATGATGGGAACAATGGGCGGGGGATCCCCCACGGGCCCGACGCAGTCGTGGCCATGCATGGAGATGCGCCCTGGGTTCAGGATCGATCCGTCTGCGTTGACCGCCTTGCCGCCCGGTTCCAGGCCCCAGTCCTTCGGGCCGTTGCGGATGTCGAAGGAGTTCCCGACGAAGTTGGCGGACACGGTGACGTCGGCCCAGTCAGTCTGGAGCAGATTGAAGAAATATCCGGAGTTGGCATCGATGCCAATGCCTGCGTAACTGATCGTCCCGCCCCCGATGTGCACAGTCGAACCCAGTTCCGCATCGATACCGATCCACGATCCCGGCGCCGACGTGCTGCCGTCGTTGTTCGAGTCGCCGCCCGCGCTGTCGTCGGCGGTCGACGTGAACGTGGTGCCGCCCGCTTCGAGCGTGCCGCCCACATGCAACGTGCTCGTGGGCCCACTCTTGATGATCGCTCCCGACGCAGTCAGCGTCCCACCATCGGGGACGTCAACCGCGTTGAACACATAGATCGGCGACGAATCGACCGTCCACGTCGACGAGACCGAGCTGTAAGACACGCTGAATACGCGTTCCGCGGGGGTGCCGAACCAGACGTTGCCCGCGATGCCCACCAAGTCGGCCGCGAAGGCAACGTTCGACGGCGAGCCGGTGAACGAGTTGTCGCGCATGACCGGGGCGGCCTGTCCGTAGACACTCACCGGCGACGCGTCCAGCGAGTTCGACAAGATCTGCACCGCGCCACCGCCCACAGTTACGGGCGCACGCGTCAGTGAACTCAATTCCAAACGGAAGACGCCGTTTTCGTCGTGGGTCACGTCGACAGGCAGGTCACTCAACACCGAGTTTGTGACGACGATGTTGCCGGCGATCTGTTGCGAAGAGCCCGTGCCGCCGTTCAACGCCGCGTACCGGAAGTCCGCGTGATCGAGGATTGAGCTGCCTCCCGGCAAGATCACGAGGTTGTAGTCGCGCGCCCCCGGCACCGACTGATTGCCGTCGCTGTTCGTGTCGCCGCCCGCCGTGTCGTCACGCACCGACGACATCACCACCGGCGTTGCCGCCGTCCCGTTCACACGCAACGTCCCGTGCACCACGAACGAATTGACCAGCCTCGTCTTGACGATCGCACCCGGGTTGATGGTGAGCGTTGCGCCCGCCGCTACCGAGACGGAATCGATGTGGTAGATCGCGGACGACGCCGAATCGATCGTCCACGCGCTCAACACGTTGCTGCCGAACACACTGAACACGCGATCCACCGGCGCGCCGAGCGCGGTGTTGCCCGCCACGTTCACCAGGTCAATGGCACTCCAAATGGTCAGCGGATTTGCGCTCGCGAAGAACGTGTTGGTCGTCACGATCGGCGCCGCCTGCCGGTACAGCGACAGCTGCGATCCGAAGAACGAATTCGAGCGAACGATCGCCACGCCGCCCTGCACCTGCACCGGCGCACGCGTCAGCGAACTCGACTCCAACCAGAACAGGCCGTTGTCGGGATTGTCGAGGCTGACCGACCCGAGATCCCGCAACACGGAGTTCGTGACGACGACGTTCCCCGTCGTCTGTGGCGACGTACCGGCACCGCCGTTCAGCGCTGCGTACCGGAAGTTCACGTGATCCAGTGTCGCGCTGGCGCCTTGCAACACCACCAAGTTGTAGTCGCGCGCCCCCGGCACCGAGTGGTTGCTGTCGCTGTTCGTGTCGCCGCCCGCCGTGTCGTCACGCACCGACGACATCACCACCGGCGTCGCCGCCGTCCCGTTCACACGCAACGTCCCGTACACCACGAACGACTCGACCAGCCCCGTCTTCACGATCGCACCCGGGTTGATCGTGAGCGTTGCGCCCGACGCGACCGAGACGACATCGATGTGGTAGATCGCCGACGACGCCGAATCGATCGTCCACGTGCTCAACACGTTGCTGCCGAACACACTGAACACGCGCTGCACCGGCGTCCCTGATGCCGTGTTGCCCGCCACGTTCACCAGGTCAAGAGCGCTCCAAATGGTCAGTGGATTGGCAGTGGATTTGAACGTGTCGTTCGCGACGATCGGCGCCGCCTGCCGGTACAGCGACAGCTGCGATGCGAAGAACGCATTCGAGCGGACCGTCGCCGCGCCACCGAACACCTGCACCGGCGCCCGCGTCAGCGAACTCGACTCCAGCCGAAACACGCCATTATCGGGATTGTCGAGGCTCACCGCGCCCAGATCCCGCAACACGGAATTCGTGATGACAACGTTCCCCGTCATCTGCGGCGATGTCCCCGCACCACCGTTCAACGCTGCGTACCGGAATTTCACATGATCGAGTGTCGCGCTGCCGCCCTGCAACACCACCAAGTTGAAGTCGCGCGCCCCCGGCACCGACTGGTTGCCGTCGCTATTCGTATCGCCGCCCGCCGTGTCGTCACGCACCGACGACATCACCACCGGCGCCGCGGCCGTGCCGTTCACGCGCAAGGTTCCATACACGTCGAATGAGTCGACCAATCCCGTCTTGACGATCGCACCCGCCCGCACGGTCAATGTTGCGCCGCGATTGATACGCACGAGATCGATCTGGTAGATCGCCGACGACGCCGGATCGATCGTCCACGTGTTCGCGACCGTGCTCCCGAACACTTTGAACACACGTTGCACCGGCGTCCCCGATGCCTTGTTGCCTGTAATGCTCACCAGGTTCGTCACCGACGAGATGCTCAATGGGAACGGGGTGGCGCTGAATGTATTCGCGCTGACGACTGGCGCGTTCTGCGCGTTCAGCGCGACGGGAGACGCTGTGTACGCATTGGTCTGGATCCGGACGCTGCCGCGTTGCAGGTTCGTCGCGCTGCTTCGCACCGTACTGTTCGTCAGCGTGAATGTGAATGCGCCCGTGGTTGGCCCGTTGAAGTTGCCGTACCGAACATCCGCGTGATCGAAGTTCAGCGTGCCACCGGCTGCTACCGTCAATCGCCACTCGTTCGGCTGGGGCGCCCCGGGGCCGTTGTTCGTATCACCACCGACCGAATCGTCGACATACGACGTGAGCACCGCATGCGACGTCGCAGTCCCCGGCGCGCGCAACACCCCGCTCACGATGAAACCACCGGCACGATGCTTGATGATCACACCGCTGGCCAGCGTGACCGTCACACCGGGCCGCACCGGCACGTCGCAATCGATCACATACACCGTCACGGCCGCGGGCGACAGCGTCTGACTGGTCGTGATCGGACCACACAAATGCGCAACTGATACGGCAGCCAAAGGCTGGACAGTCAGCTTCGCCGTCCCCGAAGACTCGCTGCGACACGCACCCAGCGCGATCGAACCAGCGACGAACCCCACACCGAACAACAACCACCGCACGCATCGGCGCATCACGGCAGCCCCCCAGGCAACCTCGACAATGCTCGTCCTGACGCTACCCATGCCATCGCAAGGCGAGCAGGCCCATGTACAAGAAAGGCGGCTGTCTCGGACAACGCGTACGCCGAGGTTCACAACCCCGACCGACCAGCCGCCTCCCGCCGGGCACAAGCTTGCAGGGTGCGCTTGGGCAACGAGGGACTGCACGAACTCCTGGATGGAATCGCGTTCTCGCGCTTGCGCCACGCGTCCGCGATCCGGCGTTCGGGGACTCCACAAGAGGGAGGTTGTACCGTCGCCGCGTGGCGCAGCGCTTCCAGATCGCGATCGATTGTCTATATCCAGATCGCCTCGCTGCGTTCTGGAGTCGAGTGCTGGGATATGAAGTCGCGAATCCGCCCGCAGGCTACGACAGCTGGGCTGAGCACGCGCGGGAGCAAGCCGAGGAACCCGGAGAAGCATGGATCAAGATCGTCGACCCCGGTGGGACCGGCCCGACCGTGCTGTTCCATCGGGTCGCGGAGCCGAAGACGTCAAGAACCGCGTCCACCTTGATGTCAGGGCTCCGGACGACGGACCGGGCAGCCGGCAACAGCAGGTCGCGCAGTTCATCGAAAACGTCCTCGCCTGGGGCGGTTCGAAGATCCGCGACGTTGTCGACGACGCCGGATACTTCGCAGTGATCCAGGATCCCGAAGGCAACGAGTTCTGCACCGGGTGATGAGCGATCACTGCCGGACATCCCCGAAGCGCCGATCAGAGACGCGCCATAACGCGCTTTCAAGATCACACACCCAAGAGCTTCGGCGCGCGCAGATCGGCACGTGACCCTCAGTCATCCGTTTAGACCCTGTGGGTGCCGAAAACTCGATCGGGCTGTTGACCTGGGCATTCGTGGCGCGGCGTTGTGGGTCGCGAGGATGCCGGCGTGTCGGTTCTGTATGAACTGTTCTGCCGGATCGTCGCGTTGCTCGTGCTGCGAAGCCGGCGCGATCGGTCCAAAGACGTCGAGATCCTCGTGTTACGCAAACAACTCGAAGTCCTGCGACGTCAAGTACCGCGACCGCGTCTCGAACCGCGCGACCGGATCGTGCTCGCGGGACTGAGCCGCGTCCTGACCCGTCGGCGATGGCCGGTGTTCTTCGTCACACCCGACACGTTGGTACGCTGGCACCGCAACCTCGTAGCGCGGCACTGGACGTACCCGCACCGATCGCCGGGACGACCGCGACTCAACGATCAACTTCGCGCACTCGTCGTGCGCCTCGCGGTCGAGAACCCGATGTGGGGATACCGACGCGTTCATGGCGAACTCGTCGGCCTCAACTACCGCGTCGCGGCTTCGACGGTCTGGTCGATCCTGCACAAGGCCGGTATTGACCCGAGCCCACAACGGCGCGGCCCGACCTGGCGTGAGTTCCTGCATGCCCAAGCCCACCAGGTGATCGCGTGTGACTTCTTCACCGTCGACACCCTCACCCTCCAACGGCTGTACGTCCTGTTCTTCATCGAACTTGACCGCCGTCGCGTGCATCTCGCGGGAATCACGAAACATCCGACCGGCGACTGGACTGTCCAACAGGCCCGCAACCTCATCGACTCCTTCACCGGCAGCGCCGGCTTCTTGATCCGCGACCGCGACGCGAAGTTCGTCACCGCGTTCGACACGATCTTCGCGTCCGAACACATCGCCATCATCAAAACCCCGATCCGCACGCCAGTCGCGAACGCCTACGCGGAACGTTGGATCGGCACCGTCCGCCGCGAATGCATAGATCGGCTCCTCATCATCGGCGAAGCGCATCTGCGACGCATCCTCGACGAATACATCGCGCACTACAACCAACATCGACCGCACCGAGCGCTCGACCAACACCCACCAGCCGCCACCGACAACAAGTCGTGCGCGAACGCGACAGTCGCTAACCGCAGACGCGTGCAACGCGACCCGATCCTCGGTGGCCTCATCAACGAATACCGCCACGCCGCCTAAACACTCCCGGACAACCCGCTCGCGTCGGTCACACAACAATGCTTCGCGTTCGAGCCCTTGACGCTACCGACCGGCCGCCCGATCTCGACCAACAATGCCGTCGAACACACATCGCGTCACTTTCCCCCACCCACAAATCACCGCGATCAACAACCCGATCGCGTTTTCGGCACCCACAGGGTCCGCCTGGCGAACACCCGTTACGGCGAACCGGGCGATCAGTTTGACTCACCGCCGCGAGCCTCCGTGCCCGGTCACGACGTGTCCGTTGAAGGACCAGTACAGCCAAGGCACGAGACGAGCGTCGAACTGGTCTTCGGTCTGGGTTATCGT
>JBBQXS010000095.1:0-6155 GCA_038209365.1 Acidimicrobiia bacterium
GAGATGGTGATGCCGGGCGACAACACCGAGATGACGGTGCAGCTCCAGAAGCCCATCGCGATGGACGAGGGCTTGCGGTTCGCCATCCGCGAGGGTGGCCGTACCGTCGGCTCCGGCCGCGTCGTCAAGATCCAGAAGTAGGGACGGCATGGCCGCGAACACTGGGCAGAAGATCCGCATCCGCTTGAAGGCCTACGACCACGAGGTCATCGACCAGTCCACGAAGAAGATCGTCGAGACCGTCGTGCGGACCCAGGCGAAGGTGCGCGGTCCCGTACCCCTGCCGACCGAGATTCGCAAGTACACGGTCGTGCGCTCACCACACGTCGACAAGGACAGTCGCGAGCACTTCGAGATGCGCATTCACAAGCGCCTCATCGACATCGTCGAACCGACCGGCAAGACCGTCGAGGCGCTGCAACGCCTCGACCTCCCGGCGGGCGTCGACATCGAGCTGAAGATGCAGCAGGCGTAATTCTTTGTCGCGCTCGCTGCGGCGCAGGGTACCTGCGCCGCGGGCGCTCGCCGCTCCGCCAGCTCGCTTCATCAACAGCCGGTGACTGGTGGGGCGGGGCCTTTGTGGAGGTCGGTCAGGTTGAGGATGCCGCGTTGCGATTCGATCGACACGGTCACCGACTTCGGGAGCCGCACCGCGGCGCGGATCTGACCGCGTACGACAAGGGCGGCAGCACGGCGGTTCACGATCAACGTGAACGTCTCCGGTGTCCGGCCGCTGGTCGTGACCTCTGACGGCAGCCGGCGGAACTCTGTCGTCGAGCTCGCCGAGCTCACGTGGTCCCCGTCGAAGTCCAGGTTCATCTGCTCGCTCTTGTGGGCGTTGTCCTCGAACCGGAAGACGACTCCGCCCGGTGGGCCGTCGGAATCGACCTTGCCCTGAAACGCGAAGCACGAGTCCGTTGCGACCGGCAACCACGCGGTGCGCTCGTTCCGAGCTCCCTTGTCGCGGAACTCGGCGCCGTCGGCGGCGACCGTCCACCCGAAGCGACCGTCGGGCGGTGCGGCCGGTGTCCACGCGTCGGGAACGTTCGGTGTCAGCACCTGCGCGGCCACGTCGTTGCGATACTCGACGGGGATGGGCGTGTCCGGATACACCGGCGTGAAGTTCGCGTCGACGTATTGCGCGAACTCCGCCGCCGAGATCGGGCCGCCGTTGCTGTGCACGAACGCGACCGGCTTGCTCTCCTCCAGGTCCGCGCGGAACCATTCCCACGACTTCGGGAGCACGTAGCTGTTGCTGGTGCGACCCAGGTAGATCTCACCCGTGAGGAACGACTTCCAGATGAATCGCGTCGCCGAGACGCGGTGGTAGTCGAGATACGGCCACGGGTCGTTCGTCCAGACGAGCAGGGGATCCCAATCCTTCGACACGAGGTCGAGGACGGCGCGAACCGCGCGGGTGTCTCCGGCTTGTGCCTGCTCGATCTCGGCGGCGTGGGCGTGGGGCGAGGTGAACTTGCTGAAGTCCTGCATGTCCTGGACGAACTGCTTCGGTCCGGTGAGGTAGATCGCGAGCACGAGCGCGAGCACCGGCCAGGCAAACGTGTAGAGGACGCGTCGCCGGCCGGCAATCGCCTGATACACCCGCCCCGCGAGCGCGGCGGCCATCAGCGCCGTCGGCGTCGACGTCACCGAGAAGTAGTGACTCGAGTAGCGCTGCGCGAGCACCAGCTCGATCCAGGCGCCGGCGAACCATCCGACGAGACCGAGGCCGAAGAGGCGCTGGCGCAGGCTCGCCCGAGACCATTCGATCGCGGTCATCGCAAAGAACGCGAGGATGACGACGCACGCGAACGGGCGTTGCTGATAGTACGCGTAGAACTGGTCCCAGCCGAGGGCGAACTGCCCGCCGAGGCTGCGACCGGTGCCGATGTTCATGAAGCGCGCGTAGGTCCACCAGCCCGAGAAGAACTCGCCGAACTTGCCACGTATGAGGTACCAGATCGGCGCGCTCGCGAAGGCGAGTGCGCTCGCGCCGACGAACGCGATGTCGAGCGTCGCGTGCTCGGCGCGCGGGCGCCGGAGCCGGACCAACCCCAATGCCACGAGCGCCAGCGGAATGGCGGCGAACGCGGTCGAGAGCAGGGTCTGGACGGCGATGCCGAGGAGCGCGCCGGTTGTGATCGTCGCGGCAAGGGCACGCCGGCGGTCGCTCCACGCGCGATCCCAGAGCAAGATGATCCAGGCGAGCGCCAGCAACGGCGTCGTCATGTTGCGCGCGTACAGCACGCCCGCGTAGTCCGACGGTCCCAACGCGAAATGCACGAAGACGACCACGGCGGCCGCGATACCGAGATCGCGGTTGGCGCCGAAGGATTGCGCGGTCCGCGCCGCAGCCACGCCGATGATGACGGCCGCGACCGCGATGAACAGCGAGATCGCGTACCAGAAGCTGTCGTGCGTCGAGATCCACGTCGCGGCCTGGTACACGAACGTCTCGAGCGGGCCCTTGTTGTGGATGCCGTTCTCGTAGTACGTCCCGCCGAAGCGGATCGTGCGCAGGACGATGTCGTAGGTGTATTCGGGGTCAACGTTCTGTGATCGCTGCCAGTTGCCGATGACCGCCGCCGCGAACACGACGACGAACGACGCGAACGTGACCACGCGCGTGGCGTCGGCGATCGTTCGCTTCACTGCCGCCGTATCGAACCGACGCGGTCCCTCGTCCTGATCGAGCTCCGGGAGGTCGAGGTCCTCAATCATCGTGCGGCGCTCCGCGCACGACCGCGAGGGCTTCTTCGCGCGGCTCGGGAGGCACGGGTGCGCCCCGTGGAATCGACGCCCGATGCAGCCGAGCGCTCGCGGCGTCGGCGCCCAACGCGACCGCGACGATCACGAGGACGCCGAGGCGGGCGAGGGGGCCGACCATGTGTCGGTTCACCTCCATGGGGTCGCCGACGTAGGAGCTCCAGATGTCGACGATCGCAGACAGGAGACCCCCGGCGACGACGGCGACCAGAAGGCGCCGGTGCCGGTCGACGGCGGCGAGCCCGAGACCCGCGGCGGCGAGCAGGAGCCCGGCCCACAGCCCCGCGTTCGTCCGCGGGGTCCCGAAGGGTGCTGGCAGGTGGTGCGGAAAGCGATCGAAGACTGCGTAATTGTCGTACGCGCGGTCGTCCTCGCCGAGGATCCCCGGCAGGTCATGGTGCAGCCCTTTCCACCAGTCGGGCCAGCGGACGACCATCGACAGCAACAAGCGCCGGCCACCGGGACCGCGTGCCCACGTGCGGTAGCGCGCCAGCTCGGGCGCACGGAGGAACGCCTCGCCGTCGTCCCACGCGTTGTGGTTGGTACGGCCCCGCAAGGCGTCGTCGACCGGCATCCCGCCGGCGGCGAACCATCTCGTGAGACCGGCATTCGGAAGCACGCGCATGCCGACCACGTTGTGCACCGAGTACTGCGTGCGGTGACTCACCGCCTGTGCGAAGTAGACATAACCGCAGACGACCAGGATCGCGAGCGCGCCTCCCAGCAGACGGCGTCGCACCCCCCGATCGCCGCCCGGCGCGGCCCATGTGCACGCGAGCGCGACCGGGAGGAGGACGAGCACCGTGGGGAGCACGTTGGTGTCGCGTACGAGGATCCACGCGCCCGTCGCGAGCCACCCCCAGGTGACGTTCCGCTTCGACGGCCGCGCCGCGGCCCGCCACCACGCGGCGATGCTCAGGATCCCGAGGGAGGTCGACACGCTCTCGCTGAGGATCAGCGTGTTCCACAGCGCATTGCGGGGCTCGATGGCGATCGCGGCGATGAAGACGACGGCGACCACGCCGACGACGCGCGAACGCATCTCGGCGAAGACCACCCGGCACAGGACCCAGAACGCCGCGACGTAGATCCCGGTCTGGGCCAGGACTGTGAGCGTCGGGCTCCGTCCCACGGACCAAAGTAGGAACGGATAGCCGATCGGCCGTTCGTCGAAGAAGAAGCGCCCGTGGAGCGGCCCGCGTCGCGCGACCGCGAGGTAGCTGAAGGAGTCCGGATACGTCGGCGGGAAGTGCGGCCACGGCTGGCCCAGTAGCCGCACGAGAAAGAACGCGACGACGACCGCAGCGATCGCGACTCCGACGTGCCGTCCGGTACGGGCTGGTGCGATCCGCACCTCGTCGCCCGGTAGTGGGCCGCCCGGTGGTGGGCCGCCCGGTGGTGGACCGCCCGGCCCTGCGTCCAGTGGAACGTCACGCATCGTCATCGAGGTGCGTTGAGTGTACGACCGGGGTCCTCGCCGTCCGTGCCGGCGGGTGGCCGCCGAACGCGATGACTTGCTAACATCGTCGGGCTTCCCAGGCTGCACCCGCGCGGCCTGCCGCGCCGCCGCCCCAGGCCTCGGGCACCGGCGCGAAACCAACCGAGGCCCGCGTAGGCCCTTTCCGAGGGAACCGCGCGGCACAACCGAGATCGACGCTCCGCCGGGCTTGCCCGAGCGGAGCGCTCGCGTGAAACGGCAACCCTCCGCTGTCGGGATATCGAGCAGGACGTCGACATGGCGAACAAAGGGATCCTGGGCCGAAAGCTCGGCATGACCCAGGTCTTCGACGATGCGAATCGGGTCGTGCCGGTGACGGTCATCGAGGCGGGGCCGTGCCGCGTCATCCAGCTCAAGACGCCGGAGCGGGACGGGTACGCGGCGGTGCAGCTCGCGTTCGGCGCCACCAAGCCGGCGCGGTTGTCGAAGCCGGAGCTCGGGCATCTCAAGGCCGCGAACGCCGATCCCGCCAAGTATCTCGCCGAGCTCCGTGTGGACGACCTGTCGGGCTTCGAGATCGGTCAGTTGCTCAAGGCCGACGTGTTCGCGGCCGGTGAGCGCGTCGACGTCACCGGCATCAGCAAGGGTCACGGCTTCTCGGGCGTGATGAAGCGCCACAACTTCTCGGGCCAAGGTGCGAGCCACGGCAATCACAAGAAGCACCGCGCGCCGGGCGCGATCGGTGCGTGCGCCACGCCGGCGCGGGTCTTCAAGGGTGTCGGCATGGCCGGCCAGCACGGCAACGCCCGCATCACGACGCTGAACCTCGAGGTCGTCGAAGGCGACGCCGAGCGCAACCTGTTGCTCGTGAAGGGCGCCGTCCCCGGGCCCTCGGGTGGGCTCGTGTTCGTGCGCAATGCGGTCAAGTCGGCGGTGAAATCGTGAGCACGTTGACGATGAAGAAGGCCGACGGCGGTGAAGGTCAGAGCATCGAGCTCCCCGACGACGTGTTCGGCATCGAGCCCAACACCGCGGTCATGCACCAGGTCGTGACCGCGCAGCTCGCGAGCAAGCGCGCCGGCACCCACTCGACCAAGACACGCGCCGAGGTGCGGGGCGGCGGCGCGAAGCCGTGGCGCCAGAAGGGCACGGGGCGCGCCCGTCAGGGCTCGATCCGATCGCCGCACTGGCGGGGTGGCGGGGTGGCGCACGGTCCGAAGCCGCGGGACTATTCGCAGCGCACGCCGAAGAAGATGGTGAAGCTGGCGCTGCGATCGGCACTCTCCGACCGCGCCTCCGACGGCAAGCTGATGGTGGTCGACGAGTGGGGCATCGACACGCCCCGTACGAAGGACGGCCTGAAGCTCCTCGAGGCGCTCGGATTCCGGGCGAAGGGAGAACGCGCACCCCGCGTGCTCCTCGTGCTGTTCCGTACCGAAGAGGTCGTGTGGAAGTCGGTGCGCAACCTCGGCGAGCGCGTCCAGATCGTGCTCCCGGAAGAGCTCAACACCTACGACGTGCTCGTCAACGACTGGCTGGTGTTCTCGAAGAGCTCGCTCGACACGGTGGTGGCCCGCCTGAGCGACGAGTCGGAAGGGCGGGAGGGCGAAGACACGTGAGCAAAGATCCGCGCGACATCATCATCAAGCCGGTCGTCTCCGAGAAGAGCTACGCGGCCTACGACAACAACGTCTACACGTTCGTCGTCGCGCCGCACGCGAACAAGATCGAGATCCGCCGCGCGATCGAGCAGCTGTTCGGCAAGCGGGTGGAGAAGGTCCACACGATCAACCGCAAGGCCAAGCGCACACGCAACCGGCAGACCGGGGCGTACAACGCGCCGGCGCGCCAGAAGCGGGCGATCGTCACCCTCGCCGCCGGCGAGGACCGCATCGACATCTTCGGGAGCTGACGGCATGCCCATCCGCAAGCGCAAGCCGACGAGTGCCGG
>JBBQXS010000096.1:0-6103 GCA_038209365.1 Acidimicrobiia bacterium
CGGTACGGGCTGCCGTACAACTCGGGTCCGCTGAGGCGGCAGTTCGGCACGACGACCCGCAAGATCTGGCGCTACGCGCTGCCCGGCGGCAAAGACACCGTCAGCGAAGCCCCGGCCCTCCGAGCGGCCTGACCCGGGACGGCTCTGTTGCGTTGAGTCGGACCGACCCGCGCGGGAAGGGTCTCGCGAGTTCTCCGGGTGGCACTGTTGCGTTGGAGGCAAATGGGACACGACGAAGGCTGCCCGCGTGGCCGCTCGTGTGTGCGAATCGAACAAGATGCCGAATTTCGGGCGGCACACATCGCACATCTGACGCATGGCAGCGGTCCGAAGACGGCGCGAAGGCTCAATGCAACAGTGCCCTGCGCAGTCGTGCGAATTTCGTCGCGAACACACCCCCGCAGGGGGTGGGGCGTCCAACGGGCGGTGGGGTCGATAGCGGTCGACCCGGTAACGGCCGTCGACTGCCGTCGGGTTCGAACTCGTGAAAAGCGAGCACTCGCGAACGGGCCAGGCGCGGGATTCTTCCGCCACGTCGTCGCTGGGCACGGCACGACGGCATGCGACGCGCGGTTCAGTTGATGGTGGTCTTGTTGGACGAGGACGGTCGCTTCGAGTGCGAACCCGAGCGTTGCCGCGGCTATCCCTCGCCCCCGTGCTCCTCTGCTTCGCCTTCGGCGCCCCTGGCCCAGTGCGGAGGCTGGCGTCGATTCGTGTGTGCGTCCCTGTACGCCTGCGGATCGTCGCGCAGACTGAGCGCCTCGCATCGTTCTCCCAGCTCGCACCTGAAATCGCCTTCAGTGTCTTCCCAGAGAACGGCCGGGCACTCGACCACGACCCCATCGTAGACACCCGCAAGCCCTCAACGTTCGTCGAGAGACCTCAACGCGCGCCACCCTCGCGCAGGCCGGATCGCGGTCATCATGTCGCGACGAGCCGTCCGTGATCGCGGACGCCGACGCCCGCGTCGATGAGCGCGTCGGTGATGCAACGTTTTTCGTGGACCGGAAAGCGCGGCGAGGCGCGATTGCAACGCTTGAACGAGTGAGACCGAAGGTCGTCGCGCCTGTTCTCTTCGTGATATTAGTTGCCTGGCTTGGCGTCGTCGTTTTCGGCCGCGATATGGGCTCGATGCCAGGCACGATGGGACTCGGACTCGCATCCTTCGTCGGAGTGTGGGCGTTGATGATGGCTGCGATGCTGTTGCCGTCCGTCTCGCCGTTCGCATCGGTATACGCCCGAATGTTCGGCGAACATCGCGCGCGGCGAATGATCGTCTTCGTGTCCGGCTACTTGTTGATCTGGAGCGCTGCCGCGTTCCCCGCCTACGGCGTCGCTGCGATCGCTGATCGCCTCATCGCGAACCATTCCACCGGAGCAACGGTCCTTGCCGTAGCGATCTTCGTGGCGTGTGGCATCTACCAACTCACACCCGTGAAGGATCGATGCCTCGCATGGTGTCGCTCCCCGCTCGGGTTCACGATGAAGTATTCGACCTACGGTGGACGGACCGCGATCTGCGAGTCGGCATGCACCACGGCGGTTCTGGGCACTGTTGCATTGAGTCGGCACGCCGCCTTCCGGCCCCGTAATCAGCCGTCTCATGCAGTTCGCACACACGACGAGCGTCGCCAGGAGCCGGCGTCGTCTCCGATTCGCGACCAACGCAACAGTGCCCTCGGTACGCTCAGGCCCGCCACCGGTAGCCCCTCGTGATGTGTGCTTCCTCGATGTTGTCGAGTGGCGTTTCGATGCGCATGAATTCGTATTTCACGACGAATCGGCGGTCATCGGAGAGCGTCACTCCGTCTTTGGACGCGGACTCCGAACGGCGCCGATAACGGCGCGAGCTTGATGTCGATCGCGCACCTGAAGATCTGGCGCACACGCTCTCCCGCGGGTCGACACGACACCGACCGGCGACGATGCGACGCTCAGTGACAGTGCTGGCCTCCCCCGCGAAGCTGTACCCGTCGATTGCGCGCGAGCGCGGATCTGGGGCAGCTCTGCTGCGCCTTGACGGCTGTTTGGCCGAGCGTCGACAATGTTGCTCCATGACTCTGCGTGGGACGCGCCTCGCGGTGTTGTTCATCACTTCGGCGGTATGCGTCGGCGGACTCGCCTCACCCGCGGCCGCATCAACTATCCACGTCAAGCCGGGTGATTCGATCCAGGCCGCGGTCGATCTGGCCAAACCGGGCGACACCGTGATGATCGCGCCCGGCATATACCACGAGAACGGCTCCCCGTGCCCCACGAACCCGGCGGATACGTGCGCGGTCGTCGTAGCCAAGAACGACATCACCCTCGTCGGCCAGTCGAGCAAGGCAAAACCGGTGATCGTCGAGAACGCAGGCGGCCAAGACCAGGGCATCTCGGCTGCAAAACCGGGTGCGTCGGGATCGACGTGCTTGACCGACCCGACGCAGCGCATCTCGGGTGTGGTGATCCGCGGTCTCACGGTCAATGGCTTCGATGACGACGGCATCTTCTTGTTGTGCGTCGACCACTGGTTGATCGATCACACCCGTGCGCACAGCAACGCGGAGTACGGCATCTTCCCGTCGCACGCCGGCGCCGGAAGGGTGACCCACAGCACCGCGACCGGAGCGAACGACACCGGCATCTATATCGGACAGTCACACGATGTACGCATTGATCACAACGTCGCGACGGGCAACGTCAGCGGCTTCGAGATCGAGAACTCGAGCAACGTGCGGATGGATCACAACGAGTCGACGGGTAACACCGCGGGCGCGCTGACGTTCGCGATGCCGGGCCTCGATGTGAAGGCAAACCACGACAATCGCGTCGACCACAACGACATCCACGACAACAACAAGCCGAACACATGCCTGGGCGGCGACGTTTGCTTGGTGCCGCGGGGCACGGGCCTCCTCGATGTCGGCACCGATCGCAACCTGATCGATCACAACCGGGTGACGGGGAACAACTCGTTCGGGATCGGTATCGTCAACGTGTGCGTCGCGTTCGGGCTGACTCCAGCGGAATGCGCGGTCGTTGACGTAGAGCCCAACCCGGACAACAACACGGTCGTGCACAACGTGGCCCTCGGGAACGGCACCGCGCCCGATCCGTCGGTGCCATCGGTCTTCGCGGTGGATCTGGCGTGGGATCTCAGTGGGACGGGTAACTGCTGGGCGCACAACAAGGCCGCGACGTTCTTCCCACCTTCGCTTCCCTCCTGTTTCTGATCTGCAGCCTTTATCTCAGGGCCACTGCGCCCAACGTGCTCCCGGCCCGGCTCATCATGCAACCCTTCGAGACGCTGCGGCGATGAACCGGCGCCGCCATTTCCCGACGGTCTTGCGATCGACGCCCAGACTTGCGGCGACCGCGACATTCGAACCGCGACATTCGAACCGCTATCAGCGCACGCCAACACAATCCGACATCGCTCGCGGCGAAGCGTGCGGGTGCCGAAAACTCGATCGGGCTGTTGACCTGGGCATTCGTGGCGCGTGTGGGTGCCGAAAACTCGATCGTGTCGTTGATCTGGGCGTTGGTCACCCGGCCTCGTGGTCGCGAGGATGTCGTTCGTGTCGGTTCTGTACGAACTGTTCTGCCGCATCGTCGAGCTGCTCATGTTGCGAAGTCTGCGCGATCGGTCCAAAGACGTCGAGATCCTCGTATTGCGCAAACAACTCGACGTCCTGCAACGGCAAGTACGCGACCGCGCCTCGAAACGCGCGATCGGATCGTGCTCGCGGGACTGAGCCGAGTCCTTGCCCGCAGGCGATGGCCGGTGCTCTTCGTCACGCAGAGGCCAGAGCCCGGATCGAGTTTTCGCACCCACGGGTCGAGACGGGCGCGCACGCGCTCGACCAGCTGTTGGTCAAATGTCATCGGTCGTAGCCGCCGCCGCCGGCGCGTCAGGTCGCAGGAGCGTGACCAGCCGCTCGATGTTGCTGCGTCGGCGCGCCGCGAGGTATCCGAGGCTCGCGACCAGGAACGGCGTTGCGTAGTTGAGGGCGAGTTTCGCCCAGGGCGGGCGACCATCGAAGATCAGCGAGCCCTGGTTGAGCAGGCTCAGCCAGGTCCCGACGACCGCGGCGATGCACGACGCGGTCGGTACGGTCGCGCCCCGCAAGAACATTCGCACTGCTTGGCGGTAGCTGATCCAGGTGGTAGGCGTTGGCGGGCGGGTCTTCGACATCGAACCTCCCTTCACGGTCGCGCCGCGTGTCTTCCGGGGGCCGCCACCGGCACGCAAGTGTGGTGTTCAGACACGCGGCACGTAATGATGTGGTGATGGACCTCTCGGATCCCGCGTCGTTCACGCCGGCTGACTCGCCGTTGACGCTCGACGATGTGATGGCGTCGCCCGAGTATGTGGACCTCGTCATTCCCAAGCTCGGCGCCTGTGATCCGGCCATCGACTTCACCCTTCCGCGCCTCGATGTCGACGCGACGGTAACGCTGTCGCAGTTCGCCGGCCGTCAGCCGGTCGCGCTGATCTTCGGCTCGTATACCTGACCGCCCTTCCGGCACCAGTTGGGTGCCCTTCACGATCTCTACGACGTCTACCAAGACCGAGTCGCGTTCTTCATCGTCTACATCAAAGAAGCGCACCCTGAAGACGGCTGGGTCGTGACCGACAACCGCGAGGATGGGATCCGAGTCATCGATCCCGTCACCGCGGCCGAACGCGTCGCGGTCGCCGACACGTGCGTTGTACGAGCCGCGATCCACATACCCGTCGTCGTCGACGGCGGAGACAACGCGGTCGCGAGCGCGTACGGCGGTTGGCCCGACCGCCTGTATCTCATCGGCCGCGGCGGCAACGTCGCGTTCCAGGGCGAGATGGGACCATTTGGCTTCATACCCGCCCACCTGGAAGCCGCAATCGAGGACGAGCTCGGCCGACGTTGACCGTCGCGGCTGCTCGTCGGTGGCGTTCGCGTCGGGCAGTACGCGTTGCCCGACGCCGGAGAAAGCTCGCGATCTGACGCTCGGTGTCGGACGGCGTGCCGCGCTCGACGTCGAACGCCCGCGTGTTGGCGACGAAGACGTCGACGGCTTCGACCTGTGGGTGCCGAAAACTCGATCGTGTCGTTGACCTGGGCGTTGGTCACCCGGCCTCGTGGTCGCGAGGAGGCACTGTTGCATTGCGCCGGCGCACCACCGTCTTGAGTGTCGCGCGCACTGGAATGGGCGATTTGCTCTGACCGAAGTACCATCTGTTGTGCGGTTCGCGCGCCAGATCGCGCCGGTCGAAAGGCTCGAGGCGTGTCCGTTTTGCGCTAACGCAACAGTGCCCTCTGCCGCGGGTACGGACATGAGATGGGGCCGCAATCTTGCGGCGGGCCAGGCTCCGGAAGTAGCTCGACGTTGTCCTGGACAAGGTCGGCGTTCAGGGCAATGGCAGCGCGCGTGGCGTCGGCATCACGTGTGCAGCGCCCGCGGACGCGGAGAGCTCGGCGGGAACACCTCGATCGCCTTGAGGAATGCTCGGATCGCTGACGCCTTGCCGGTGATCTCGACGCCTTCAGGGTGAGGGTGCCGGAGCGGTGGTGCGGTCAGGAACCGGGCGAGCGCTGATCGCGTCGTCGTGATCGTGACGTCGGCCGTCGTCTCGGGGGCCTCGTCGGACCGAAGATGCCAGTGGGCCCGATCACCGATGAGTGTGTAGCTGCCCGTTCCCGGTACGTGCACCGCCCAGCGGACTGATCCGGCGTTTACGCCCGAGCGCTGCAACTGCAACTGCAGGGCGCGGAGCACATGCTCGGGGTGGACGGGCTCGTCGGGACGCGGGGACTCGGCGACGTTGCGCAGTCCCCAGAGCAGGAGCTCCTCGAGTGCCGGCTGAAGGTCTTCCCCTGCGGGGGTGAGCCGGTACCAGACCTCGCGGCGGCCCGCCTCGCGATCGACGTCGATCAGACCGTCGGCCTCGAGGTCCCGGAGTCGTCGAGTCAGCGTGGTGGGGGTAATCCCGGCCATGCGGTCCATCAGATCGGTGAATCGCTTCGGCCCGGAGATGAGGTCGCGTACGACGAGCAGGGTCCAGCGATCGCCGACGCGTTCGAGTGCTTTCGCCAGCATGCAGAAGTGCCCGTAGCCCCGCGGGTTTGATCCGCTCACA
>JBBQXS010000097.1:0-6072 GCA_038209365.1 Acidimicrobiia bacterium
GCTGGGGGACGGTCATCGCCGGATCTCTCCTTCGAGCTCGGTGAGCGGTGCGTCGCGGTGGGCCCGGACGATCGTCGACTGACTGGCCGTGCCGAGCAGTGTGCCGTCTTCGGCCCAGAGATGCACGAGCCCGTGGCCGAAGCCATCGGCGACCGCATGCACCCGCACGTCGGCCAGCACCCATTCCGTGGGGACGCGGTGCGCGACGCGCAACGTGTTGTCGAGGCTGTTGCCGCCCGCGCGCCGGCCGAGCGCCTGGCCGATCCCGAACGGGACGAAGTCGCCGATGATCGCGAGCGCGGCAGCCGACATGTCGAGCAGCTCGGGCATCCGCACCCACAGCGACGAGTTCCCCGAGCCCTCGGCCAGGGGGAACTCCCAGAACGGCCGCGCGTCGGCGAGACGGGCGTCGAGCCGGTCGCTGATCGTGCCCTCGTGGTGGTTCATACGCGGGCGCGGGGGGCACGTCTCGGGCGGGGGGACGTCGGTCCGGACCGCCCACTGGCCTTCGAGTGGCAGCGGCCGCTGCCCGAGCGCGCCGAGCACGGTGAGAATCTCGGTGTCGCCGACGTGCGCGATCACGCGCGCCTGGCTCATCTGGTGGCCGCGCACGACCTCGTACACGTCGAGCTCGACGACCGACGGCGGCCGCGCGTACGACAGGAACTGCGCCGTCGCCCAGATGCACGGCCTTCCGGTGACATGTTCCATCACCTCGATGCATGCGCCGAGGCCGACGCCGCCGAACAGCGCACCGGTACCCGAGGTGAGCCCGCGCACGACTTCCATGGTCCATCGCGTCCGGTCAGCGGTCGGCGCGAGACCGAAGAACGTCCGGGCATCCATCGGCCCGGGAGGCTAGCGACCGGCCTGATTGGACCCTCAGCCCGCCAGCGGCGGGCTCCACGTCCAATCAGATTGGATGCTCAGCCCGCCAGTGGCGGGCTCCGCGTCCAAACGGGACGGGCGGTCACCGCCGCGCGGCGTTGCGCTCGACCAGGCCGGCGTGTCCGGTCAGCTTCATGCCCGTGAGCGTGCGTTCGGAATGACGCATCCGCCACGCGAGCATGCGCTGCGCGTACTCCAGGACCTTGGGCGCGTACGCGGGGTCGGCCGCCCTGTTCACGACCTGGACGGGATCGTCGTCGATGTCGAAGTAGATCGCCGGGAACGCGTGGTGCCCGGCGAACTGCACGTACTTGCCGTGCTCGTCGCGCAGGACCGCCAGCGAGCACTCCTCGAGCGAGACGCCGAAGGCCTCTTCGAGGTACGTGCTCGCGGGATCGCGCAGGTCGAGCTCGAAATGCACTTCGTTGCGCCACTCGTCGACGGTCTCGCCATGCAACCACGGCGCGAGTGTGCGGCCGTCGCACTGCACAGGCACGTCCGTCTCGAGCAGCGAACAGATCGTCGGGAGCACGTCGACGTGCTCGGTCATGACGTCGACGACGCGGCCGGCCGCCGCGACCCCGGGCCCGCGGACGATCAGCGGCACGTGGAACGCGCTGTCGAACCAGCCGATCTTCTGTACGAGCCAGTGATCTCCGAGCAGCTCACCGTGATCGGAGGTGAAGATCACGAGGGTGTTTTCGACCTGCCCGCTCTCGTCGAGCCATGCGAACAGCCGGCCGAGTTGGTCGTCGACCTCCGTGATCATGCCGTAGTACGTCGCCTGGAACTCGCGTTGCTCCTGGTCGTCTGCCGGCGACGAGATCAGTGGGTGCACCAGCATCACGCCGAGCAGCGGATGCTGGGCGCCCTCGTCGTGCATCGTCGGCGCGCGCACGGGCGCGGGGACCGACGCCGGGTCGTACATCGTGTCGTAGGGCGCAGGCGCGAGGTACGGCGGGTGCGGCCGAAGGTACGAGAGGTGCGCGAACCACGGCCGTCCGGCCACAGTCGCATCGTCGGCGAACTCGAGCACGCGATCCGTCAGGTACACCGTCTGGGAGTGCTTGGCGTCGTAGCTCGTGCGCCACTTCGTGCCGGGGGCCGGCTCGTTGACGAACGATCGCCACGCGTCGGGAACCTCGATCCCCGCTTTGCGCATCCACGCGAGCCAGTCGTCGGGCGCGCCTTCGGCGAGATGGCACACCGGGTCGAAGCCGGGGAGCACGCCCTCATAGGAGAAGAGGCGCGGGTCGTCGGCCGCGACCGTCCGGGGGTCGACGCCCGTGTCGGTGTAGCCGAACAGCGCGGGCTCGTACCCGAGACGCCGCGCGACCAACGCGACATTGTCGTGGCGGGAGTCGAGCGGCGTGCCGTTCGTCGCCGCCCGGTGATTCATCATGTACATGCCGGTGTAGATCGACGCCCGGCTCGGTGCGCACGGCACCGCGTTGGCGAAATGGCGGCGGAACGACACCCCGCCGGCCGCGAGCCGGTCGAGGTTGGGCGTCCGGACGACCGTGTGCCCCGCCCCGCTCAGGCAGTCACCGCGGAACTGGTCCGCAGTGATGAACAAGACGTTCGGCAACCCCGACATGGCTCCCTCGCTGCGCCGTCCCTGGCTCCGCTGCGTCCGCACCTCGACATGGCTCCCTCGCTGCGCCGTCCCTGGCTCCGCTGCGTCCGCACCCCGACATGGCTCCCTCGCTGCGCCACCGACTCCGGATGGCTCCCCGGCCCTCCCGTCCTCCGGGTGGCACCGCGGTGGCGCGGGAGCTCGCAATACCTCACCCGGGGAATCGGGAATGCCCCCCGGCAGTTATACGGGCACTATGCCAGAGACTCAGACCCAACTTCTGCCCCTGTTGCCGCTCACGCAGGGGGTCGTGCTCCCGCAGATGGTCGTGACCATCGCGCTCGAGACCGACGAAGCGAAGCGGGCGGGCGCCGCCGCCGAGCAGGCCGGCAACCGCATCGTGCTGGTTCCACGGATCGACGGCCGTTTCGCGCGCGTCGGCACCGTCGCCACCCTCGAGAGCTCCGGAGAGCTGCCCAACGGCACACGCGCGCTCGTCATCCGCGGCATCAGCAGGGCCCGTATCGGCACCGGCGAGACAGGCGCGCACGGCGCCCTCCACGTCCGGATCGAGGAACTCGAAGAGCAGGTGCCCACGCCTCGGGCCAAGGAGCTCGCGCGCGAGTACCGGGCCGTCATCGAGACCATTCTCGAGCACCGCGGCGCGCGCCGGATTGCCGACGTGCTCTCGGGGGTCGACGACCCCGGCCAGCTGGCCGACACCGCCGCCTACTCGCCTGATCTCACGATCGAGCAGCGCGTGGAGCTCCTCGAGACGATCGACGTCGAGCAGCGGTTGCACCTTGCGCTCTCCTGGGCGCGCGACGTGCTGGCCGACCTCGAGCTGAAGGAGAAGATCCGCGCCGAGGTCAGCGACGACCTCGACAAGCAGCAGCGCGAGCTGCTCCTGCGCCGCCAGATGGACGCCATCCGCAAGGAGCTCGGCGACTCCGAGGAAGACGCCGTGGCCGAGTACCGCACGCGGGTTGCCGAAAAGCAGCTGCCCGACCCGGTTCGGCTCGCCGTCGACAAAGAGCTCGACCGCTTCGAGCGCATGGGCCCGCAGAACCCGGAGCAGGCGTGGGTGCGCAATTGGCTCGACGCCGTGCTCGACCTCCCGTGGGGCGAGTTCGCGGACGAGCACACCGACCTCGCCGCCGCGCGCGGCGTGCTCGACGAGGACCACGAAGGCCTCGCCGACGTGAAGGACCGGATTCTCGAGTTCCTCGCGGTGCGCGTGCTCCGCAAGGAGCGGGGACTCGGCACCGTCAGCGGCCGCGGCAGCGGCGCGATTCTCGGGTTGGTTGGTCCCCCCGGTGTCGGCAAGACGTCACTGGGTGAGTCGGTCGCGCGCGCGCTCGGTCGTCCGTTCGTGCGCGTCGCCGTTGGTGGTGTGCGCGACGAGGCGGAAATCCGTGGGCACCGGCGCACCTACGTCGGCGCGCGCCCGGGCCGCATCGTGCGTGCACTGACCGAGGCCAACGCCATGAATCCCGTCGTGTTGATCGACGAGGTCGACAAGTTGCAGGCCGGTGGCTGGTCGGGCGACCCCGCGAGCGCGTTGCTCGAGGTCCTCGACCCGGCGCAGAACCACACGTTCCGCGACCACTACCTGGAGCTCGACCTCGACCTGTCAGACGTGTTGTTCCTCACCACGGCGAACATGTTGGAGACGATTCCCGCCCCGTTGTTGGACCGCATGGAGCTGGTGCAGCTCGACGGCTACACCGAGGACGAGAAGGTCTCGATCGCCAAGCACCACTTGTTCCCGCGTCAACGCGAGAAGTCGGGTCTGCGCGAGGACGAGCTGGAGGTCACCGACGCCGCGTTCCACGCGCTCGTCACCGGATGGACGCGTGAAGCAGGCGTGCGCGGGCTCGAAAGGCAGCTCGGCAAGATCACGCGCAAGGCGGTGCGAAAGATTGCCGCCGGTGACTCGCCGGCAGTCGTGGTCGACGAGCCCGACCTGAAGGAGTACGTGGGTCGTCCGCGCTTCCGTCCCGAGGACGCGACGCGTGCGCCGATCCCCGGCTTGGCGACCGGTCTCGCGGTCACCGGTGCGGGAGGCGACGTGCTCACGATCGAGGTCACGGCGATGGAGGGCGAGCCCGCGCTGCAAGTGACGGGCCAGCTCGGCGACGTGATGTCGGAGTCGGCGCAGATCGCGCTGTCGTTCGTGCGTGCGAACGCGAACGAGCTCGGCGTGTTGCCGGGCGCGTTCGAGCACCGGCGGTTCCACCTTCACGTGCCGTCGGGCGCGATCCCGAAGGACGGGCCGTCGGCCGGTATCACGATGACGACGGCGCTCGCGTCGTTGGTGACCGGACGACCCGTGAAGCCGGGCGTCGGCATGACCGGCGAGGTCACGCTGCAAGGACGCGTCCTGCCGATCGGCGGGCTCAAGCAGAAGCTGCTTGCCGCACACCGCGCCGGGCTGACCGACGTCGTGATCCCCTTCGACAACGAGGCCGATCTCGACGACGTGCCCGAGCAGGTGCGCGACGTCCTGCACGTACATCCCGTGCGCGACGTGCGCGAGGTGCTGGCGATCGCACTGACGTAAGTCCCGCGGGCGGGAGCCACCTAGGCTCCCGCCCGATGCGGACGCTCACCGCCTCTGAGTTCGCGGACGCGCCCGTCGAAGCATGGCCACGACGCGTGTGGCGCACGTACGTCACCGACGTCAGGGCGGCCGCGAACGCGCGCGCGGTGGTGTCGCGAGACACCGATCGCAAGATGGTGCTCGTCTTCGTGGTCGCCGCAGTCGCGTTGACGGGAAACAACTTCCTCTCGGACGGCTCGCATCCACAGTGGCTGGAGTCGACGCTGCGGGCTGTCGGGCTGGACAGCGTCGCGCATCGCTTGCACGATGCGATGCTCGTCTCCGCGCATCGCGACTTCAATCAACTCGCATTCTGGGCCGTCGTCGTGATGTCGAGCTACGTCGTTCCGGCCTCGCTGTGCATCCGCTTCCTGTTCCACGAGCGGATACGCGACTACGGCCTGCGAATCAAGGGCATCGGCCGGCACCTCCGCACGTACGCAGTGTTGTACGCGATCGCCGCGCCATTGATCTTTGCGTTCTCGTTCACGGCTGCATTCCAGGAGAAGTATCCCTTCTACCATCCGCCGGCAGGGGGCTCGCTCTGGCCGTACCTCTACGCATGGTGGGCGCTGTACTGGCTCCAGTTCTGCGCGTTGGAGTTCTTCTTCCGCGGGTTCCTGGTGCACGGGCTCGCACCGCGGCTCGGCTGGGCCGCCATCTTCGCGATGGTCCTGCCCTACAACATGTTGCACTACGGCAAGCCGATGCCCGAGGCGCTGGCGGCGATCGTCGGCGGAATCGTGCTCGGCACTCTCAGCGTGAAGACCCGTTCGATCTGGTGGGGCGCCGCGTTGCACGTCTCCATCGCGATCACGATGGACCTCTGCGCCCTCGGCCATGCGCGCTGGTGGTAGGCGTGTGTGAGGCTCGATTTTAGAGCCACACACACGCCAACCACCAGCGCGCATGGCCGAGGGCGCCGAGGTCCAACGTGAACGCGATGGAGACGTGCCACGCGGCGCCCCACCAGATCGAACGGGTCTTCACGCAGAGAGTGCCGAGC
>JBBQXS010000098.1:0-5999 GCA_038209365.1 Acidimicrobiia bacterium
CATGGCTCCAGAGATCGAGCAGGTGTATCTGATGAGCGATCTGAAGTTCGTGTTCGTCCGCGCAGCCCGTATTCGCGAGGTCGCAGCCCTCGGCCACGATGTCGCTCACCTCGTCCCAGAACCCGTCGCACTCGCGCTCCAGGAGATCTGGCCGTTGAAGTCGTAGCCATCCGGTCGACCAAGGCGATGCCACCGAACGCCGGGACCGTGGCGCGTATTGGAACGCGGGTCTGGGAGGCGGAAGTCCCGCTTGCATTCGACCAGTCGCTCCGATGCGCGTGGCGATCTGCACCGCCGAACCAGTTCGAGTGCCGGGTCGGTTACGGTCGTGGCATCCCAACCGATGATCCGCTTCCGCTGCCCGATGACCCACTTCTTGCCAGCTACGCGCAGGCGCTCAACGACGCCGGACATTGGGCCATGGTTGTGGACAGTGCGTTCCGAGTCGTGTTCATCACGGACGAGCTCCGGCGGAGCCAAGCGGGACTGGAGGGGCTCGCCCGTGTTCCCCTCGGATTGCACTACTTCGGGTCTGAGGCCATGGCCGTGCGTTCGAGCTGGGCGCTTTTGTCTCACGCGAAGGCAGACAGTCGTCGGGAACAGTTCGCAGAGGGTCGTCGGGAACAGTTCGCAGAGGTCTTTCCCGAGATGCTGGCGGCAACTCCAGGGGGTCGATCCGAGCTACGCGAGCTCGTCGATTCGCGCTTCCACGACTTGATCGATGAGCTGCCCGACAGTCAACCGCGGGCCTCGTTCGCATTTCAAATGGCGACTAATCGGTCGTGGGGAATCGATCTCAACTCCTGGTACTCGATCTTCCGCGTATACGCGACTTCGGGACAGGTCGCGGGGTACGTGTGGATCGGGAAACCCGCCGCGGGAATGTCGATGCTGGGAACCATGGCCGGCGGCAGCGACCTCCGCCATCTCGAACGGACTCAAGACGTCGTGACCGCCGACCGACGCCCGGCCGCGATCTTGTTCGCGGATCTGGAAGCGTCGTCACCGCTCGCCCGGCGCCTCGCCACCGCGGACTACTTCACGCTCGCCCGACGGCTGGTCCGCGCCGCCGATCAGTGCGTCGTCGACGCCGGCGGTCTGGTCGGCCGCCACCTCGGTGACGGAGTGACTGCGTGCTTTCTCGCGGAGGCCCTCGGTTCGGAGTCCGCAGCCGCCCGCGCCGCGATCGACGCCGCCCGCACGCTCAGAAACGCGGTCGCCGAGATCGCCGAACGCAGCGGTCTCGCACCCGACGATGTGGTGTTGCGCTTCGGACTGCACTGGGGAGCGACGCTCTACGTCGGACTGATCAAGACGGTCGCTCGCTCCGAGGTCACCGCACTCGGCGACGAGGTCAACGAAGCCGCCCGGATCGAAGCCTGCGCATCCGGAGGCCGGGCACTCGCGTCCAAGGCTCTCATCGAACGCCTCAACCGTGACGATGCACGGACACTTGACCTCGAACGTGTCAACTACACGCCACTCGGCGAACTCACGACTGCCACCGAGAAGGCACGGCGCGACGCACCCGCCATCGCAGTCTGCGACGTGTAGGACGGAACAGACGGGTTGGCGCCAACCGGCAGCGCTTGTCGCGCACGCCCGAAGGTGTCCCAGAACGCCTATCCCATAATCGCGGCAACCCACTGTCTCCGAACGCCGGGACCGTGGCGCGCCATATCCGCGTGGCTCGAACGGCGCGTCCTGGCGGTCTCTGATCGAAGAATGCAGCTACGTCACGAGCCCCGCGACTCGTCCGCTTCAGTGATCAGCGCCTCCGCCGACGGCATCGGGTTCGAAAGACGTCTCAGGAGGTGTACTACGCCTAGACGCGATGAGCCTCTTTAGAACCCAACAACGCGTTGCGCCGAGGCGGAAGTGGCGCGACGCTCGGCACTGGTCGGTTCATCGCGGATCTCGATCGCGGTGGGAGTGTCCCCGAACGGCAATTCCGGGACAGGCAATGATCGCTCTCTTTCCAGGCGCCAGGCGAGCGCTTCGTCCCGACGCCGCTGCGCTCGACGGGCCAGGCCTCGACGTCGCGCTTCACCTCACCATCAACCTCGCGGCCCCGCCGTCTACGGTCGGACAGCAAGGACGTCGAGCTGCGTCGGCGGCCATGTAGGAGCGGCAAATGGCCAAACTGATCTACGCGTCGAACATGTCCCTCGACGGCTGTACCGAAGACGAACGCGGCGCCTTCGACTGGGCCCCACCGAACGACGACGTGTTCGCGTTCATCACCGACCTCATGCGGTCCGCCGGCACCTACCTCTACGGGCGGCGCATGTACGACACGATGGCCGTCTGGGAAACCGACGCCACCCTGGCCGCGCAGTCGGACCTCACGAGCGACTTCGCGAACGCTTGGCAGGCGGCGGACAAGGTCGTCTACTCCACGACCCTGGCCGCGGCGTCAACCGCCAACACCAGGCTCGAACGTCGCCTCGACCCCGGCGCGGTACGCGACCTGAAGGCCGCAGCCACAAGCGATCTCATCGTGGGAGGTCCGAACCTCGCGGCACAGGCTCTCAAGGCCGGGCTGGTCGACGAGTGCCAGCTGTTCATCTGGCCCGTCGTCCTCAATGGGGGCAAGCCGGCGCTGCCGATCGACGCGCGCGTCGAGCTCGAACTCCTCGACGAGGGCCGATTCAGCAACGGCGTCGTACATCTCCGCTACCGCCCTCTGTAGGAAGCCACGTCCGCTTCGAACCGAGAGTGCTCTTGCGTCGAGTCATTCGGAACTGACCGGTGGCCCCGCTAG
The DNA here is from genome assembly GCA_038209365.1 of Acidimicrobiia bacterium. GTDB lineage: Bacteria > Actinomycetota > Acidimicrobiia > IMCC26256 > PALSA-610 > DASQHW01. Next base: position 2,765 of record JBBQXS010000098.1, read on the forward strand.
CCCTGATCGCGCAGGAACCGACGGATCGCGTCGTCGTCCGGATGCCCCCACCCGAGGCAGAACGGATGGCCTGCTGGATCGGCATAAACCTGGTGGCCCTCGGCGGCGGTCAGATCGTCGGCTGCCTGCAACAGGCGAGCACCGAGCTCGATTGCCTCGGCGTGGGCGCCTACTGGGTCATCGATGTGCAGATCGAGATGGACCTGCTGCGGGTTTCCATCCGGCCATTCAGGTGGGACGTGGTTGGGCGCGAACTGAACGCCGATCACCCAGCGCCCGTCCGCGTCGAAGACGCTGTGAAACGTGTCATCGACGAAGACGCGGCCGCCGAGCATGCCCGCCCAGAAAGCGCTCTCGGCGGCTAGGTCAGCCGCGTCGAACACAACTACCTGTCTCGTGGTCTTCATGCAGACATCTTCGCGGGCGCCGGCAGCCGTGATTGGGCCGGGCGAATTGTGCGACCGCACTGTCACCAAACGCCGGGACCGTGACGCGCGCCATATCCGCGTGAGCTCGAACGGTGCGTCCTCGCGGTGCGCTGATCGGAATGCAGCTACGTCACGAGCCCGCGACTCGTCCGCTTCAGTGGTCAGCGCCTCCACCGACGGCATCGGGTTCGAAGGACGTCTCAGGAGGTGTACTACGCCTGGAGGGATGAGGCTCTTTAGCCGTCGACGAGGGGAAATTGGGACATGGGTTCGCGGTAGTTCGCGGGCGGAAGCGGGGAGATTTGGCGGCGCGAGTTCTTGAGCGACTCTCGCCCGGTTGTGTGCCACCTCTCAGGTAGCGAACTCACGATCGACACATGAACGATCTTCCGAGAGAACCAAGTGAAGAACCAGTCGACGACGAGAGCGATCCGATCGCGGCGGGAGTCGTCGCCGCAGTCAAAGAGCAGGCGCGGTCCGCGACGCGGCCGCGATGGGTGAGGTCGGCTGGGGGTGTCTCTGCCGTGGTGCTGGTCGTTGCGGGTTTCCTCGGCGCGAAGGCGCTGTCAGGGAACGCCAGCGCGTCGGCAACAGCGGGTGCGCCGGCTCCGTCGAGCGCGCCCGTCAGCGGCGGCGCATCCAACGCTCGGTCGGGACCGGCAGCAGGGGGAGCATCCGGCACCGTCGACAGCCTGACCGCGTCGGGCTTCACGATGACCACGCCGGCGGGTCAAGCGGTGACCGTTCACGTGGCGTCCTCTACGACATTCCAGAACGGAACGAGCCCGACATCGGCGAGTGCCATCACGACCGGCGAAGACGTCCTCGTACTGGGCACGACCAGCGGAACGGCCATCACCGCCACGCAAGTCATCGTGCAACCGACGGACGGCAGCGGATCTGCAGCTGCTTCGGCGGCGGGCGCGGCGGTGGTCCCCTTCCAGCGCGGTGCACCGAACACGTCGAAGCAGGTCGGTCAGATCCCCGCGGATTACGCCCAGGGATCAGGAACGATCGTGGGCGGAATAACGGCGAACAAGGCGACGGAATCCGCGCTGGCCGCCTACCCGGGGGGCATCGTCGACCGTGTCGTGCAGCTCAGCAACGGCGAGTACGAGGTTCACAACATCGGCGTCAGCTGGCCGCACCACGTCTTCGTCAACCAGGAGTTCAAGGTCGTGGGTGCCTTCTAAACGCCGCATGCAACGAGACAATGCTGCCAGATCGACAGAGCAGAGTGGTCCCATGACACGCGCCCCAGAACAACGGGCCCGACGTATCCCGGATCGCCGGGTCGTGGGCGCTGTTGCGACGTTGATCGCCTGTTTCGCCGGGCCTCAGGAGTTCCAGTAGTCGGGCAGTTTGGCGGCGAGCCACTTTGCCATCGCCGTGTTGACGGCGACGGGCTGCTCTTGGGCCATCCAATGTCCGGAGTGGACTACAGCCTCGGTGAGGTCAGAGCAATCGCGGCGCATCGGGTCCGCGAATCGCGAGTTCGTTGTTGTCTCGCACACCGCGTCGTACGCGTCGTGCAAGACGGCCCAGCACGAGCGGTGCGGTGCGGCCAAGCGATCGCCCAGGCCGTCCGCGACCTCGGCATCGAGATTCGCGCCCGGTGTGCACACGGGCGAGATCGAACTGCGGGGCGACGACGTGAGCGGCGTTGCCGTGCAGCTCGGGGCCCGAGTCGTCCGAGGCGGCGTCGTTATGGGACGCGCAGTATGGGACACCGTTCCGGGTCTCTGCTCGGAGAAGGATGGATCGACCGGGCGATCAGTCGGGCGGTTCTGGGTCGAGGGCCCGACGCGGTCGCGGCGCCCTCCACCGTGAGGACGATGCCGCACGCGGCCGCGCGTATGCGGCAGTAGGAGAGCTCCTGACGCGGCACATCCTCACGCTAGGACCGGTAGCTCATCGGGCACGATCGCGTTCGTCCCACCTAGCCTGGAGCGAGGGGGGCATCCATGGCGCAGACCGCGACCATTCTCGTCACCGACTTGGCGGGTTCAACCGAGACACGCGTGCAGCTCGGCGAGGCGCGGGCCGAGGAGTTGCGGCGCGCCCACGATTCGCTGCTCGCGGAGCAGGCGTCGGCGCACGGCGGGAACGTCATCAAGGGCACGGGCGACGGCGTGATCGTCGCGTTCGCGGGCACGGCCGAGGCCATGACCGCGGCCGTCGCGATGCAGCAGGCGCTCGACGCGTACGGACGCCGCGAGGGGATCGCGCTCGCCATGCGGGTCGGCCTGTCGGCCGGCGACGTGACCTTCGAGAACGACGACTGCTTCGGGACTCCGGTGATCGAGGCGTCTCGCCTCTGCGCGCTCGCCGACCCCGGCCAGATCCTGGTCGCCGAGCTGGTACGGCTGCTCGCACGCGGCCGCTCCGAGCTGGAGCTCACGCCGTGCGGACCGATGACCCTCAAGGGCCTGCCCGAACCGGTTGATGTGTTCGCCGTGCAGTGGGAGCCCGCGGAGCGAACTTCGGGCCTGCGCACCTCAATGCCCTATGTCGGGCGCGAGCGCGAACGCGAGACCCTGGCCGAGCGCTGGAACGCGGCGGCCACCGGGACCGGCGGACTCGTGCTGATCGCGGGTGAGCCGGGAATGGGCAAGACGCGTCTCATCAACGAGTTGTCCGAGCACGTCGTGCGCCCGTCCGGCGGAACCGTGCTCGCGGGCGGGTGCCACGACGGCGACGTCGCCGCCAACGCGCCCTTCGTCGAGGCGTTCACCGAATGGGTGCGAAGCGCGGCGCCGGACGAGCTGGCGCGCGTGCTGGGAGCGGAGGCGGCGGTCGTCGGGCGC
>JBBQXS010000099.1:0-5947 GCA_038209365.1 Acidimicrobiia bacterium
ACAGCCCCTTCGTCACCTCGCGCAACGCCAGGTTCCGCACGACCTCGGCGACCTGGTACACAACGCCGCTCTTCAGCTTCTCCTGGTGGTTCTTGAACCGCCGGCTCCAGTTGGTGGGCTCGCGCACGTCCTTCTTCGAGAGCAGCTGGAACAGGTCGTCGATGTCCTCGACCGAGATCGGAGGGCGCATGCCGACGTCCTCGGCCTTGTCGGAAGGCACCGCGAGGGTCAGGTCGCCGTGCGCAACCTTCAGCACGAGATATTCCTTCTTCTCGCCGAAGACCTCGCGCATCTCCTTGCGCTCGATCACGGCGGCCCCGTGGTGGGGATACACGACACGGTCACCGACTTTGAACGACATGCCACTCCATGAATACTGCGAGGACGGAATACTGCGAAGACGTCGCCCGAACGGCGAGGACCTTCCATGTTACCAGGACGATGTCGACGTCCCGACCGCGGCATCGCGGCTGTTCACGACGTAGTCTCGGCCGCCCGCTTCGGCTTGATCCACGCTTTGACAACGGGCGCGAAGTTCGCCGGGTTGTACGCGTCCTCTTCGGATGAGAACTGCATGTTCCCGCCGTACTTCAGCACCGTGAGGTTGTACGCCTCGTAGACGCAGCCGTCACCGGGGTCGGCGAAGCGGTTCTCGATCTGGCATATCCACCAGCCCCGCGCTTCGTCGCACACGCACCAGTCGTGCGGGAACTCCTTCATCTCCGAGTTCGGCCACTCGGCCATGGTCTTCGAGATCCATGCGTAAATCGCTTCGCGGCCCTGAAACGTGCCGTAGTGGTGCTCGACGTACGTCGCGTCCTCGGTGAAGAGCTCGGCCCATGGACGCCAGTTGCCGCTCCGTCCGGCTTCCTTGGCCGTGGCGACGAAGTGGTCGTGCGCACGTTGCAGTTCTTCTCGTGTCCAGTTGCCCATGATCTCAGCATCCCGCATCGCGGGCCCTCGTGTCATCCGCCACCAACGTCTGCGGGCGTGGGACGCGCGTTCAACCCGCGCCGACCCGCGTCGCGATGCGGCGGACTGCTGCTGCCGTTGCGCTCCTCAGCTCGGCGCCGACGTCCGTGTTCGACGACACGTCGATCTCGATCGAGACGATGACGCGCCCGAATCGGTACACGCTCTCGGTTGCGGTCGCCACTGCCGCCTCAGGCTTCCCCTTCGGGTGCGACATCGTGGTGAACACCGAGTACGCAACGAGGTGACCCGTGCCCACCGCGGGCGTGGTCTGCCGGGTCGTGACGACGGATCGTCGCGGGTGCGCCTTCCTCTGATCGACCTGGAGCTGCGTGCGGCGGCAGTCGTGCCATTGCGAACTGCTCCGGATCGCCAGGTACGTCTCCACGTCGGCATCCTCGCGGAACACGAGCGACGACGATGACAAGACCACGTGTGTGTCCTTCCCGAGCCGAAGCAACGCGCCGTGTTGCGACGCGCCCGGTCCCACGGTCGAGAGTGGTCCGTCGGGGCGTTGCGCGCAGTCGTCGGCACGCGGCGGCGCGCTCCCCGGCGCCGCCTTGTGCAGCACCCAGCTCGCACCGACATCGCGGCGCGTGATGATCGCCTTCGCAGCAAGGTCGGCCGCCTCGGCGTCGGCCGCACTCGTGGTCGGCGTCGGCCGCGTCGTCGTGGGGCTGTTCCCGTTCGACCCCGAGCCGCATGCCGTGAGCGCGACGCCGACGATGACCGTCGAGACAACGCGTCTCACGACTCGGCGGGGACCGTTCCCGCGTGCAACGGACGGTGCAGTGAACGCGCCGCGGACGCGTCCGGCACCATGTGCACAGGCTCGACGGCGGCGCCCGGAACGACCTGTGGATGCACGTCGCTCTGCCCCTGTCCGTCGGGCGGCCATGCCTCGGTCACGCCGCAGAGCGTCGTCAGGGAGGCGTAGCCCTGGTCGATCAAGCCCTGATCGGAATCGGGAGGCGCTTTGCCGCCGGTCGCCCGCAGCTCGAACTGGATCCTCGCGTCCGTCGATTCCGCGATCGCCGCGCGCACGGAACCAAATGCCGCGAGACGAGCCCACCGCACACCGAGGATGTCGTCGTACGCGCGCGCCGGCACGTTCAGGTTCAGCACGCTGCGGGCCGGCGCCTCCAGGACCATCGGCAGCACGTCGAGCGCGACACGGGCTGCGGCGTCGTAGCGCCATGGATCCGAGACGTCGACGCTGACAGCCAGGGCCGAGCAGCCGAAGCCCTGCGCGGTGAGTGCGGCGCCGACGGTCCCCGAGTGAAGGATTGCGCGGCCGGTGTTGCATCCGGAGTTGATGCCCGACACGACGACTTCGGGCGGATCTCCGAACGCACCGAGACGCGCCGACATGACACACAATGCCGGGGGACCGTCGAGCGCGTACGCCGCCACACCTTCGCATCCCGGCATCTCGACGCGCTTCACGTCGAGATGTTGATCCGCGTGCACGAGGCCGATCGCGGCACCGGTGCCGCTGCGATCGCGGTCGGGTGCGACGACGACCACGTCGTAGCCCTCTGCGCACAACGCCGCCGCAAGCACGTGGATCCCTTGGGCCTCTACGCCGTCGTCGTTCGTGACGAGGACTCGGGTCATGACTCGCAATGCTCCGACGGCGGCACGTCGAGGGCCGGGTTGCGATCGAAGAACCCGAACGGCGTGAGCAGAAAGCCGCAGTACTCGACCGGAGTGACGGGCCAGTCCTCGGGACGAACGAAATGTGTCATCCCGAAGCTGTACCAAACGACGAGATCGGTGTTGACGAGCGGGCGATCGGCGCTCGTCCAGCTGGGAAGGCCGTCACCGCCACTGTGCTGGTTCGGGTACTCGCCCGCGGCGCGCCGCTCGTGCGGTGAATACGGCGTCACCCACAGGTTGTGGTGCGCGAACGCGGCACGCCTGCCGATCGGCGAATCCGGATGGGCGAACATCGTCGGCGTCGACATCGTCGGCACGAGCTTGTACGAGGTCGGCTGGCCGAGACCGTTGCGCACGTTGGGATTCTGAATGCGCCATGTCCGCGATACCGACGCGTCGGTCTCGCGTTGCGCGAGTTGCTCGGACTCGAGGCGGGTCGCCTTGGGACGGAAGGCGTTCCACCACGGATTGTCGGGACCGGGCGCGATCCGCTCGGCGTCGACCTCGTAGATCTCGTTGGCCTCACCGTCGACGTCGAAGTCCAGCCGGGCATTGAAGATGTGCTGGTGGTGCGGCGCGGCGACGCCGTCGGCGACCACGTTGGCGAACGGCGGTGGGGGCGAACCGGGATCTATCGCCATCGGCGACACGATGCCGGTCAGCTTGACCTCCAACTGGATGTTGCCATCGAGGTAGAAGTACCAGAAGAACCCGTACTCGTAGTTGCCAACGGTTGAAATGAAGCTGACGACCAGGCGACGGCTGCGCCGCACTTCGCCGCGGCCACTCCATCCGTCGACGTGCTTCCAGAGGATCCCGTAGTCCTCTTCGTGCATGCAGATCGCGTTCTCGATCACCCATGGCTTGCCGTGTTCGGTCGCGAGCGTGACGTCGAAGTAGCGGATCTCGCCGAGACAGTCGCAACCCATCGTCAGCGATTGCGTCATCCGGCCGAGGCCCCACTCCCCTGCGTCGAACGCGTTCTTCCATCCGTGCAGGGGGCTCGGATCGCCGTACGGGACCACCATCTCCGAGATGGATGCGCGGTGCAGGATCCGCCGGACGCGTCCGTCGTCGTCGTTGTACGCGATCTGGTGCAGCACGAGACCCTCGAACGGGTCGAACGCCAGCCGGAACTGCCATTTCTGCCATTGCACGAAGTTGCCGTCGACCGTGAAGCTCGGGCCCTCCGGCTGCGTGATCGAGATGGGCTTCAGGTCGCTGCGCAACCGCGGCTGGTCCTCGGCGTAGTAGCTGGCACGGTTCGGCGGAAGGGGCGTCACGCCGTGGTCGATCACCTCGACGACTTCGTTGCGTCCGTTGTCGAAGTGCACGATGAGACCTTCGATCGGACGCGCGTACCCGTTGTCGTCCGGGCTCTCGCGCAGGAACGAGATACACCGGGAGATGCGGCGGTTGTCCTCGCACTCGTACCCGAAGACGCCGGCCGGCCACGGGTCGATCTGCACCTGGTCGATCATTTCCGCCGTGATCCCACGACGGGCGAGCGCGGCAAGGAACTCTGGATGCTGGCGGGTGGTCATCACCGCGCTTCCGGCTTCGGTCATGAGCAGCGTGGGGCGCACGTCGTCGAGTTCGGTCCACGCGTCGACGGTGCCCGCGCCGAGGTCGACGACCGCCTCGACGACGCCGTTCTCCGGTCCCGGCACGATGACCGCGCGCACGCGGCGCTCGACACGCTGGCCGGGCTCCCACTGCGCGAGCACCTCCTTGTGTGGCTCGTGCAGCACGATGCTCGCGAACAGTGCGTCGTCCCCGAGCCGCCCGGAGTCGCGCAGTATCGCGACCGCGTGCTCGATCTCGTCACCGGACAGCATCTCGAGGGGATGCCGCATCGTGGTGTTCGTCGTTTCCGCCGTCATCGTGTGTGCACTACCCGCATTGCCTCCGCGAACCGTCCCGCGGGGAGCCCGGCGGACTCCGCGATCGCCCTGGTCCAACCTCGCACCATCGTCTCCGTTCCGTCGGGATCCGGTAACTGACTCTTGTGGCTCAGCAATGCTTCGACTTTGCGGTCGACCGCGCTCGTGATGTCGAGGTAGTGGGTGGTCCCGGTGGTGCCGGCGCCGAGCCAGATCTCGTCGACGGTCCACGGCTCGAGACCCTCGTCCGCAAGCTCGGGATGTGCCCAGCGATTGCGCGCGTCCGGGTACACCGCGCACGCTGCACTCTCCCCCACGGCAAGGTGATCGGGGTGGCTCGCGTAAATGCGATCCCAGTTGCGATCGGGCGATTGCGTCATCACCCGTTGGGGCCGAACCTGCCGGATGATTCGAGTGAGATCCCTGCGCAGCCCGAGCGTCGCCTCGACACGGCCATCGGCGTACCCGAGGAAGTGCACCTCGTGCACGCCGACGATCGACGCGGCGGCCCGCTGCTCGTCGCGCCGCAGCTGCGCCATCTCCGCCCGCGGGATCCCCGTCTCCGACCCGCCGGCGTCACCGTCGGTCACGACGCAGTACGTGACCTCGATCCCCGCGTCCGTCATCACCGCGACCGAGCCGGCCCAGCCGAAATCGACGTCGTCGGGATGCGCCGTGATCACGAGTACCCGGTCGACACCCTTCAGAGAAACCGGCTCCACGACAAGACTCCCTCTTCCAGTTCCGCGCGACGCTAGTGCGCGTGCCAACTTCGCCGTTCAGCCCACGCGAGCTCGTCGGGCTCCTCGCCGACGACGATCGCCGCCGGGTCTTCGCCGCGCTCGTCCTGGGAGCAACGACCTCGCACGCCGTGAGGCAGGCCGCCGGTCTCGACGCGCGCGCCGCAGGCCGGGCCCTGCAGCGACTGGTCGACGCCGGTCTCGTCCTGCGTGCCGACGACGGCGAGGTGCACCTGCTCGGCGAGGCATTCGCGCTCGCGGCACGCGCTGAAGCCGAGCGCGAGCCCCGTCCCGTCGAACACGGCGACGAGCCGGCGGACGTCGCGCGCGTGCTGCGCGCGTTCGTGCGAGACGGGCGACTGGTGTCGATTCCCGCGGTACACGCGAAGCGATTGGTCGTGCTCGACTGGCTCGTACAGCGGTTCGAGCCCGGGCGCCGGTACTCCGAGCACATGGTGAACCTGATCCTCGGTCAGGTCCATCCCGATACGGCTGCGCTGCGCCGCTATCTCGTCGACGAGGATCTTCTCTCCCGTGCACGCGACGAGTATTGGCGCACCGGCGGCACCTTCCAACCGGAGTGAGCGAGGCGTGTGTGGGGTGCGCAATTAGCACCCCCCACCCCCCCCCCCGATCAGCGCAGCGACACCGGCGGCAGCGCGCAGACCAACCGGCGCCAGCCGGCCATCCCAG
>JBBQXS010000100.1:0-5588 GCA_038209365.1 Acidimicrobiia bacterium
GACCAGCCTCGCGCCCTACAGCCCACGCGACCTCGACCAGGTCGCACGCAAGCTCAACGGACGGCCTCGACAAACCCTCGCCTGGATGACACCATCCCAAGCACTCGACACCGCGTTGCAATGACCCGTTGAGACCAACGCAGATCTGGGCGGGCTTCCTAAGCCGATTCCGGCCGGATCTTTTCGCGTGGGGCGAAGCCCCAGCCGAGCTGAGCGAGCATCTCGACGAAGTTCGAGCCGAGCCACTGATCGACGATCTGGCCATCGTCGTCGAAGCGGAATGCGAGCATGAGCGACGTCTCGACCCGCCGCCCAGTGGGCTCTTGTACGAACAACCATGGACCTTGCTGCGTGCCGCGAAAATCGAAGAACACGACTGCCATGTCGCCTTCGGCGACGATCCACCGCACGTCCGCTTCGAGATCAGGAAAGGCGCGAACCACGCTAGATCCTGATCCCACGACCGCCGGGTTGGACGTGAACTCGTCAAGGGCTTCGAGGTCGTGCCTGTTCATCACTCTCTCGACAAGTTCGAGGACACGAGCCTTGTTGCGGTCAGCGGACATCAGCGCATGACATTAGACCTCGATGGCCTATCCACGCCGCCCTGCGCGCCCACAGCTCGCCCGATCTGGAGCGATGAGATAAAGTGCGGATGGTCAATGCACGCCGCAGTAGTTGCAGCCGGAGAGCGACCAGATCGGGCGCGCACTACTCACCGTCTCCGTCCGGTTTTGCTCGCGGTCGCGAGTGCCCCCAATCGGCACATCGGTGACGCGAGGTTGAGTGTTCGCGGCGGGTTATTGGGATGGTCTCGGGCGGCGCGCGAGGGGTAGTCAGTCCAGGCGTTCGAGGACGGCGCGGGCGTCGGCTTCGATGTCGCCGTACCCGCCTGCGCTCGCTGTGGTGAGCGCGGCGTCGGCCATGGCGCGTGCTCGCGTGTGGTCGTCGCCTTGTTTGCGGTCGGCGAGCAAGGCGGCCGATGCGGCTTGGGTATAGGCGATGAGCAGCGGCGCTTCGAGTCGCACGTGGATCTGCATCGCTTCGCTGAACCAGCGGTCCGCGTCGTCGTAGCGGCCGAGGAGGTGTTCGAGGGTGCCGAGGTAGTGCGCGAATACTGGGTGGACGGTGATCTGCGCGGTGACGATCTGATCGTGGTACGGCGCGACTCGTTCGCGGACACGCTCCGCCGTCGCAACGTGCCGAACCCGAACCGCCGCGTCCGCCCAGTAGCCATGCGCTGTCGACCATGCCGAGTCGGCCGTCATCGACAGTCCGCCAGCGACGTGCGCGTCCAGAAGCGTGGTGGCCCGCTCAACGTCGCCGGTCTTGGCGATCGCGTCCGCGAGGCCCGCTTGGTAGACGGGCAGCCCCGGCGTGTCGACGATGGTCTGCTCAATAAGCGGGATCAGTTCGTCGAATCGCCCTTGATGGTCGCGAATGTTGGCGAGCTGCGCGCCGAAGATGCCCAGGGCGTCGGGCTGGCCCGTCGCGGCACCGTAGGTATAAGCAGCTTCGGCGAGGCGTTCGGCTTCGACGAGATCGCCGCGCAAGATGGCGTGGAGCACGCGATCGAACGCGGCGGTCCAGCGTTGCGGCGCGGCCGGGACGTGTGCGGCTGTTTCCTCGATGATCGCTGCGTGGCGGCGGATCGCGGCGAGATCGGCGCGTTCGAGTCCGGAGCGGTTCGCGCGGAGGCGCAGGGCAGGGTCATCGAGCTCCTCCGCAAGCGCGCGGGCTTCTTCGGCGCGTTCGGCGCGGAGGTCGAGTGTCCACGGCACGACGGTCGCCGCATAGGTTGCGAAGACCGCGGCGGCGAGTGCCCCACGGTCGCCGCTGCGCCGTGCTGTGGCGATGGCGTCGTCGGCGAGCGCGAGCAGTTCGTCGATATCGGCGACGTAGAGGCGTTCGGCGCACGCGATCGCGAGCAGCCGGGCGCGGTCGGCGTTGTCGGGGTCATCGAGGCGTTCGAGGGCGCGGTCGATGACGGCGAGCTTTTCGTGGTCGGTGTCGCCGAGCGTGCTGAAAAAGCCGCGGTTGCTGGCGAGCGCGGCGCGTACGAGGAGATCGACGGCGTCGAGGCGGTCGGCGAGGTGGGCTGCGTCGAGCAGTGTTTCGCGGTAGGCGGGGATGCCGGATTGGCGTTGGGCGTCGCCGAGACCGACGAGAATCTCGGCGCGTTCGCGCTCGTCGCGGATCGGAGCGCGGTCGGAGAGGTCGAGTGCTTCGGTGTACCAGCGGACAGCTTCGTCGGGTGCGAGCTGTTCGACCGCCCGCCGGGCCGCGACTTGCGCGTAGTGGATGGCTTTGGAGGTGTCGGTCGGTTGCACGGCGGCCGCCCAGTGGTAGGCAAGCTCGCCGGCCCGCTCGCCGGGGTTCTCGCCGACAATGGTTTCGAGCTGTTCGGCAACGGCATGATGCGCGCGGGACCGCCGCGCCGGAGAGAGGCCGTCGTAGAGGGCGTGTTCGATGAGCGCGTGCGCGAACGTGTACCGCTCGGGATCCTCGGTCGTCTGGAGCACCGCGGCGGCGACTGCGGCATCGCACAGGTCCACGAGGCTGTCCTCATCGACCTGCGCGACGGCGGCGAGCAGGCCGATGTCGAAGTCGCGGCCGATCACGGCGGCGAGGCGCAGGACCCGTTCGGTGTCCGCACCGAGGGTCACGAGGCGACGGCCGACCACCTCACGCACCGAGACCGGCAGTCCGGCGGCGCGAAGGTCGGGATCGGCGAACCAGCGGCCGTCTAGTTGGTAGATGGCGCCGGTCTCGGCGAGGTGCCGCAGGATCTCACCGACGAAGAACGGGTTGCCCTCCGTCTCCGCCAACAGCGCATCACGCAGCGCGACGCCGTCGTCATCCATGTCGTGCCCGGCGATCGTCTCCATCAACGCCAACACGTCCAGGTCGGTCAGACCCCGCAAACCAACTCTTAGCGCGCCGCCTTCGCGGTGCATCGCCGCGACCAGATCCGCGACCGGATCACCCGCGGCGACTTCCGAATCGCGAAACGTTCCCAACACCGCGACCCGCAGCGCCACTTCGGTGGTCGCGACGTGTCGGAGGAGCTGCACGCTGGGCCGGTCCGCCCAATGCAAATCATCCAACACGATCAACACCGGATATTCGGCTGAGGCGCGGGCGAGGAGATCGGCGACACAGCCGTACAGCACGAACCGTTCCGTCTCCGGGTCCGTCGCTGAGGATCGCTCGACCGGAACGCGCGCTGCGAGCTGCGGGACTAGGCGTGCGAGGTGCCCACCCCGATCCGCCACATGCGCGGCCACGACGCGTTCGGGGAGATGAGTTGGGTGAGGGCTTCGATCCACGGTTGATACGGGATCCCGAGATCCTCGTCGCTGCGGCCGTACACCACCGCGCCGCCCTGCTCATACACGTCGGCCGCGAACCGTGCCGCGAGCGTCGTCTTGCCGATCCCGGGCTCACCCGCGAGCAACATGATCCGCCGGTCGCTGTCGTCGAGAACGGCCTTCCACTCGCGACGAGCTGGCCGGACTCCGCCTCACGGCCCACGAACGACACCGATCTCGCCGATGCCAACCGCGCCGGCAACGGCGGCCGCGCTTCGCGCGGGTCGATCGGAGCCCACACGACTTCGACCGTCTCGACCGGGTCCGGCAAGCCCTTCAAGGTCAGTTCGCCAAGGGAGCGGCAGTCGTGACGGCTGCGCCGTCCGGCCATCCCCCGCACCATGTCTGTCGCCAGGATCTGACCACTCTCACAAGCAGCACAGAGCCGGGCAGCTTCGACGACCGGGTCGCCGAAATAGTCGTCGTCCTCGCGACTCACCTCGCCGACACTCAACCCGACTCGCAAACCCACCGAGAACTCGCGACCACGACTGTCGCGCTCCACGCCTTGTTGCATCGCCACCGCGCACGACAACCCCGCCGACGCGGCGCTGAACACAACCATGAGCCCGTCGCCCAGGTTCTTCACCTCGGCCCCGCCCGTCTCGACGATCGCTTGTCGCAGGATCGAAAAATGTTCCCGGCGCAGCTCGTCCGCCGCCTCCTGGGCCAGACTCGACGTCAACGCGGTCGAACCGACCATATCCGTGAAAAGAACCGTCACATTCTCGGTGGTCATCGACGCGTTACTCCCGCCTGCACGCCCCCACGGTAAGGGGCGCGTCCGGCTAGCCGCACGCCGCCCGCGGCGGCCCGACGAGTGCGCCAGAACGTCCCTCAAGGACGCCCTGGCGACCGTCCCCTATCGCCGGGTCAGTGCCGTACCTCCGCCAGAAGACGGCCCGCGCTTGCAATCGCGAACCCGAGCAGATTGCCCGCTCTGGCGTGATCTTGCGAGTGGCGACCGATCGTCGTAAGGCCCGATCCACCCTCGAAATATCGCTCCCGATCGGGCAATATGTGCGCGTGCCGACGATGCCGTATTACCGACCCGACTTGGCGCGGATTCACCATGACGGTTTCGGCTTTCACGCCGATGCCGTTGCGCCAGGCATTCTCAGGCTGTTGGAGCCCGTGCGCGAGCGCGGCGGGTTGGTCTTGGAGATTGGCTGTGGTTCGGGGTTGTTGACGAAGTATCTCGTTGAAGGCGGCCACCGGGTGCACGCAACGGATGCATCGAGCGCCATGGTCGATCTGGCGCGTGAGCACGTGGCGGGAGCCGAGGCGATCGATCAGTTACGACTTCCGGACGATGCCGTGCCGCCCGCAGATGCAATCGTCAGCGTGGGGCATCCGCTGAGCTATCTCGACGATGAGGAGCAGTTGAGCCGCGCACTTGCTGCGCTGGCTGGCGCGCTTCGTCTGGACGGTGTGATCGCGTTCGACATCTGCGACGGGCGAGGCGCGTCGCGAAGATCCGCCAAAGGTTTGGTTCGGTGAGGATTGGGTGCTCATTACGCGAACGTCGGTTCCGAATCGTCGAACGTTTCGGAGGGATATGACGATGTTCGTTCGTTCGGGCCCAGAGTCATGGCGACGAGACGACGAACTGCACGACAACATCCTGATCGACACGGACGAGATTCCCAGGTCGCTCGCGAGGCACGGCATTCGGGCTGAGCTCCGGCGCTCGTTCGGAAGCGAGGTACTCCCGACGGGTCTCGTCGCGGTCGTCGGAGTGCAAACGGCCCGTACATAACTGCCGATCGGCGCTCGCCTTACTGCGCCAGACCGGGCAATATGCGTGGCTCGTAGCGCACTGGGCAGGCAGCATGGCACATGAGGATCGACTACTCGACACCCGGACCGCTGACGACGTTCGAACCGACACAGCTTCCGATCGTGAGCGTCTTGGAGCGCGATCCCGTCGCGCTCTGTCGAGTTGCACAGGGTCTGGTGATACCACCCGATCTCGCTACTGCCGTCGGAATCCCCGATGACCGTCACGGCGAGCGGAACATTCGCCCAGCCAGCGAGATGGTCGCAGTGATTCGGGGCCTCAACGATTCGCCCCTAGACGAAGCTCGCGCTCCCGTCGAGCGCATCGTTGGTACATGCCGAGATTTCAGCGTATTGAGCGTCGCCCTGTTGCGTGCGCACGGAATTGGCGCTCGATCGCGTTGCGGGTTCGCGAGCTACTTCAAGCCCGGAACGTAC
>JBBQXS010000101.1:0-5456 GCA_038209365.1 Acidimicrobiia bacterium
GCACTGGCCGGAATGCCCACCGTTGACAGACGCCGAACGCGAGCTCGTGCACAAGCATCTCGACGCGTTCGCAACCGAACACGAGACACGCGTCGACGAGCACGTGCGCCGGCTCGAACGTGTCGCCCGGAGTCTCGGCAGACGCGTCGGCCGGGGCGACTGCACCGTCGAGAGCGCGACTCGTCGGCTCGACGGTTTGGTTGAAGCGACGGACCCCGAATGTGTCATACCGATCGCGCTCGTTCCTTACGCGATGGCTCAAGAAATTATCGGTGCCGCGTTCGCGGCGGGAGTGAAGGCGGGCCGTCGTGCCGGACAACACTGAGGAAACTCTGCGCCGGGCGCTCGTTGATGGAGATGACGTTCGGCTGCTTCCGGCACCGAACGTGCCGATGGACGTCGCGCGCGAGCTCGTCGAAGCCAAACACACTCACGAGCCGTCGGGGGCGTTGTTGCTGCGCCGGTGGCGCGGATCATGGTGGGAGTGGGAGCAGACCCGTTGGGTTGAACGCGACGACAAACACGTCGACGCCGATGCGTACAGGTTCACCGAGCACGCCGTCTACGAGAAGTGGGACGACAAGAAGGAGGAGATGGTCGAGAAGCCGTGGGCGCCGACGCGCCACAAGATCGCAGATCTCGGCGATGCCCTGGGCGCGATCGCGTATTTGCCCGCGTCGACGATGACACCGTCGTGGATCGAGCAGCCGTTCGACACTCCGCCTGCGACTTCGTTGGTCAGCGTCGCGAACGGGTTGCTGCATATCCAGTCCCGCGATCTGTACGAACACACCCCGCAGATGTTCAACGAGGTATCGGTGCCGTTCGCGTATGACCCGGCGACACCGCCACCGGTGCGGTGGCTGCAGTTCTTGAAAGAGCTGTGGGATGAGGACGCCGACGCGATCAGCGCATTACAAGAATTCTTCGGCTACGTCCTTTCCGGTGACACGAGTCAGCACAAGATCTTGTTGATGGTCGGTCCCCGCCGGGGCGGGAAGGGCACGATTGCCAGGGTGCTGAAGGATCTGCTCGGCCGCGGCAACTTCTGCGGTCCGACCCTCGCGAGTCTCGGCACGAACTTCGGCCTCGAACCGCTCGTCGGGAAGCCGCTCGCGATCGTGTCCGACGCGCGGCTCGGTGGCGCGAACGTGCACCAAGTCGTGGAACGGCTGCTGTCGATTTCCGGCGAGGACATGTTGACCATCGACCGCAAGTACCGGGCACATTGGACGGGCACGTTGCCGACGCGCTTCCTCATCATCAGCAACGAGTTACCGCGCTTCGGTGATGCATCCGGCGCGATCGCGTCACGGTTCATCTTGTTGACGCTCACCCGTTCCTGGCTCGGGCACGAGAACACCTCGCTGACCGGCCAGCTCCTCGAGGAGCTGCCGGGCATCATGCTCTGGGCGCTGGACGGCCTGAAGCGTCTCCAGCGCCGCGGACGGTTCACGACCGTGCAATCCTCCGAGGATGCGCTCGGTGCCTTGCAGGATCTCGTTTCCCCGGTCGCGGCGTTCGTTCGAGAACGGTGCAAGGTCGACCCGTTGCGGCAAGTGCCGCTCGCCGACATCTTCGGGGCGTGGAAGCAGTGGGCTGAAGACAACGGCCATCGCTCCGGCTCGACGCAAACCTTCGGTCGAGATCTCCGTGCCGTCATCCCGGGCCTGAAAGTCGTCCGTCCCCGCGAGGACTCCGGAAGACAGCACCGGACGTACCAGGGAGTCGGCCTTGCCTGATTCCCACTGGGACTACATCGCGGGTAGACGCGACTCACCGCGTCTCGCGGGACTGGTTGAGCCTCTGAGCCGCATTGAGACGCGACTACTCCCATTGTTGGTTCAGCGAGGGGGCGGCACAGCGACGTGCACTGTCCTGCCATCACCACGACCCTGCCCCCTTTCTCGCAATGTGTGCAGTGACGGTCGTGGCCGATGAGTGAACGCAAGAGCCCCGAGCAGCGCGTCGGGCGTCGGCGCTATCCGGGCGAGCCGGGGTACAAGGCGCCGAGTCCGAAGGTGCCGCAGACGGGTGCGAGCGCGCGCTCGCGCGCACGAGCGCGCCGGGCGCCGGCGTGCGCGTTTCCGTCCCTGGGGCCGCTCGTCTGGTCGTGGGTTCGGGAGCACCTCGTGGTGCCCGATGGTCCCTACGCCGGCCGTCCGCTCGAGCTGAACGCCGACCAGACCGCACTCCTCTATGAGTGGTACAGGATCAACGAGACGGGCGCGTTCGTCTATCGGCGGGGAGCGTGGCGTGCCGCGCAGGGCAGCGGCAAGTCGCCGCTCATGGCGGCGGTCGCCCTCGCCGAGCTCGTCGGCCCGGTGCGCTTCGATGGGTGGGACGCGAAGGGCCGGCCGCGCGGGAAGCCACCGGTGGCTCCGTGGGTGCAGGTCGCCGCATGCTCCGAGGACCAGTCCGGCAACGTGTTCCGGGCCTGTTACGCGATGGCCCGCGACTCCGACCTCGACGGCGACGTCCTCGACGTCGGGCTCACGAGGATCTCGGTGCACGGTGGCGGCATCCTGGAAGCGGTCACCGCGTCGGCGTCGTCGCGGTTCGGTCAACGCGTCTCCTTCGCGGTGCTCGATGAGACCCACCTCTGGACGAAGCGCAACGGCGGCCATCGGCTCGCGGACACGATCCGCCGTTCCGCCGCGAAGATGAACGGGAGGACGTTCGAGGTCACGAACAGCCACGGGGTCGGCGAAGACTCAGTTTCGGAACGGACGCACACCGCCGCGCTCGAAAACGCCGAAGGCTTGCTGTACGTCGCGGTCGAGGCACCGCACGTCGAGGACTTGACCGACCAGGACGCGGTACGTGCCGCGCTCGCGGTCGCGTACGGCGACAGCGCCGCGCCGAAGGGCTGGGTCGATCTTGCGCGGCTGGCGCGTGACATCGCGGACCCGGCGACGGCGCCCGAGGACGCAAGGAGGTTCTTTATGAACCAGTTGACGAGTGGCAGTACCGCGTTCGACGTGGCGGCGTGGGCCGCGTTGGCGGCTCCGGCCGTGGAGGTCGCCGAAGGGACACGCGTCGCGGTCGGTTTCGACGGCTCGGTGTCGGATGACGAGACAGTCATCATGGCGTGCACCGAGGACGGCCACCTCTTCCTCGTCGGCGCATGGTCCCGGCCCGACAACGCGCCAGCCGACTGGCGAGTCCCGCGGGCCGACGTCCATGCCCGGCTCGCACGGACGTTCGAGCGGTACGAGGTCGCCGTCATGTACGCCGACCCGCCCCGCTGGTATTCGGAGCTCGACGAGTGGGCCGAGATTTACGGCGACGAGGTAGTGCTCGCTCTCGACACGAATTCGGGCCGCCGGTTTGCGCCGCTGTGCGATCAGTTCGCGACCGCGATCGCCGAAGGTTCGTTGTCGCATGACGGCAACGAGGGCGTGACCCGCCATCTCGCCGCCTGCGCGAAGAAGAACCTCCGTGCGGATGACGGCCGTTCGTGGGTGATCGTGAAAGCCGACACCCGGAAGATCGACCGGGCGGTCGCAGCGGTCCTCGCGTACGGCGCGGCTCGTTCGATGCCCGAGAAACCACCGACCATCGTGCCGCTAGGCGCGTGGCGATAGAAGGAGAAAGAGCATGGACAGGAAGACGCACGCCTTGCACAAGCGAGCATTCGAGGGAGCCCTCAAGCATGGGAATAGCGAAGCGGCCGAATTTCATCTTCGTCACATGGGCTACTACAACGAGGATTTGATCGAGTTCGTTGCACGCACGGCTGTCCCGCGCGGCCTCGGCGAGATCGAGCAGTTCCTTCGCGATGTCTCACACGCGGGGTAACATGGGGATGCCGCCACCGGTGACCGCTGCCGCCCCCTCGAGGGCCTCGGCGCCCCCGGTGACCAAGCGACCGGGCCGTCCTCTGGGCCTCTCGGGAGCAGGCGAACAAAGCATCTTGTTCGTTGCCGCGTGTGCATACGGCCGCGCGGCCGTTCCCCCGAGAGGTAAATGATGGCTACCAATTACGAATCACAATTGGCCGAGCTGCGTGCCAAGCGCGACAGCTTGAAGGACGAGCTCGACAGCATCGAGCGCACCTCAACCGGCGCAGTCGCCCGCGCGGAGAGGCTTTCGTCAGGCGTGGCGAAGATCGCGAAGCAGATCGACGACCTGCGCGAGAGCGAACGCAAGAAAATGATGGACGCGTTCGAGCGCGGCGAGCTCCGGGTCGAACATGGCTCCGATATTGGCCCGGAGTTGCACACACCCGGCGCTGATCCGTGGGCTACCGAACGGATGCAGATCAAGGACCGAGCGCGGTACGCCCTCGAGGCTGTGGCCCGGGATGCGGTCCTGCCCGGCACAGATGGCGCAGTGGAACGCATCACCAGAAGTTTCGATGGCGTTGATGGCGCGGTCGATGTCGACGTGCTCGCACGATGGACCGCGGTCGCGAGCGACCCCGCCTACTTGTCGGCGTTCTCGAAGTTGTGTCGTGATCCCGCAAACGGGCACCGCGAGTTCAGCGCACCGGAGTTGAGCGCGTTTCAGAGGTCGCGGTCGCTTACCCGTACCATGTCGTTGACCGACAGCGCGGGCGGATTTATGGTGCCGATGCAGTTGGATCCATCAATTATCGACACCGCGGACCATTCATTCAATCAGGTGAGACAGATCGCCCGCACGGTGATCGCGACGGGCGATATTTGGCATGGCGTCAGCTCGGCCGGTGTGAGCGCGTCATGGGATTTGGAATTGCAAGAAGTTTCGGATGATTCGCCGAGCCTGAGTCAGCCGACCATCCCCGTTTATAAGCAACAGGCGTGGGTGCCAATTTCGATCGAAGCACTCATGGACGCGACGAACGTCGCGGAGGAAGTACAGAAGTTGTTACAGGTCGCTCGCGATTCTCTTGAGAGTGTCACGTTCGTCACCGGAACCGGCAGCAATCAACCGACTGGCGTCATCAGCGCGCTGGCCGGCGTCACCGCGAGCAATGTGGCCGTGACGACCGCCGACACATTTTCGATCACCGACGTCTACGCGCTCGATGAATCGTTGCCGGCGAGATATCGCCAGAATTCGACGTGGCTCGCGCACAGAAAGGTGTACAACCGGACGAGACGATTTGATGTCTCTGGCGGTAGTGCTCTGTGGGCGCAACTCGCCGCGGACGTTCCCGCGACGTTGCTCGGCCGTCCCACCGCGGAAGCCGAAGCAATGGACAGCACGCCGAGCGGCACAAACAAACACTTTTTAGTGGTCGGTGATTTCAGTAACTACGTCGTGGCCGATCGAATTGGAACGGTGGTCGAACTTGTGCCAACCGTCTTCGGCGCGAGCAACCGACCGATCGGGGCGAGAGGCTTCTACATGTTCGCGAGAACTGGGGCCGACAGCGTGAACGACGGCGCCTTCCGCACGCTCAACGGCACTTAGAAGGGTTTGGCGGGGCGCGCGCGCTTACTCTCTCCTTAGCGCGTGCGTCCCGTCAG
>JBBQXS010000102.1:0-5281 GCA_038209365.1 Acidimicrobiia bacterium
GGCGACGTTGCGCAGGCCCTCGCGGACCATCGCCCATGCGAGCACCGTGGCGGTCGTCGTGCCGTCGCCGGCGACGTCGTCGGTCTTCTTGGCGACTTCCTTGACCAGCTCGGCGCCGATCTTCTCGTACGGGTCCTCGAGATCGATCTCCTTGGCGATCGACACACCGTCGTTCGTGATCGTGGGGGCACCCCACTTCTTCTCGAGCACGACGTTGCGGCCCTTGGGCCCGAGCGTGACGCGCACCGCGTCGGCGAGCTTGTTCAGGCCCGCCTCGAGTGCCCGCCGGGCGTGCTCGTCGTAGGCAATTTGCTTCGGCATAAGGCGAAATCTCCCTCAGGGCAGCAAGCGGGGCTGCAGATGTGGGCGGACTGGTTAGCACTCAGGCTACCAGAGTGCTAACGAAGTTTGGCACTCGCGGTCGGCGAGTGCAAGCCCGTGGACGCCGCTCCCCATGACCGTAACCTGGAGCGCGTGGCGGAAATGCACGACACCACGGAGGAATACCTCGAGACGATCCTCTCGATCGAGGAGGAAGGGATCGTTCCGCTCCGGGCCCGGCTCGTAGAGCGCCTCGGACTGTCGGCCGCCGCGGTCTCGGAGACCGTCGCCCGGCTCGAGGACCAGGGCTACGTCGAGCTCGCGGGCGACCGCCGTCTCAACCTGACCGAGAAGGGCCGCGGGCTCGCGACGACCGTCGTGCGCCGGCACCGGCTCGCCGAACGGTTGCTCGTCGACATCATCGGGCTCGAGTGGGAGAAGGTGCACGCAGAAGCCGCGCGCTGGGAGCACGCGATCTCCGCCGACGTCGAGGAGAAGCTCGTCCAGCTCCTCGGCGATCCCGCGACGTGCCCGCACGGCAACCCGATTCCCGGTTCGCACAATGCCGGCTCGACACTTCGGACCGTGCCGCTCTCGGAGGTGCAGCCGGGCCCGATCGTCGTCGTGCGCGTGAGCGAGCGACTCGAGCAGTCCGGCGACGCCCTCGTCCTCGTCGCCGACGCGCAGCTCATGCCCGGATGCGACGCGACCGTGATCACACGGGACGGCGACGGGGTGACTGTGAAGACCACGACCGGCGAGTACCGCGTCCCGACACGCGTCGCAGACTTTCTCTACGTCGCGTCGCGCTGAGAGCGGGGACGATCAGCTGCGCTGAATTCGCCAGATCATGTGGGGTTTCGACGGGAAGAACCTGAACGTGCGTTCCTCCCAAGGCGTGAATCCGAGGCGCCGGGCGACTGCCTGCGACGCCTTGTTCTCGGGGAGTATCACGCTGTAGATCTCGCCGACGGCGTGATGCGCGAACACGTAGTCGCGCGCGGCGGCGCCGGCTTCGGTCGCGTAACCCTTGCGCCAATGGTCGGGGTGCAGCGTCCATCCGATCTCGATGCCGGGCCAATCGGGCCGCAGTGGCCAGTGTGAGCCGGCGCGCCCGACGAACTCACCGGTCTCCTTCTCTTCGAGGGCCCATTGCCCCGTGCCGCGCAACTGCCATTGCCCGAGCCATATCTCCATGTGCTCGAAAGCCTGCTCCGGACCGATGTCGTCCGGGAGGTGGAGCGACGCACGCACCTGGGGCGCTTGCAGCACCGCCGTGTAGGCGTCGAGATCGGTCTCCCGAAACGGCCGCAGGAGCAACCGCTCCGTCTCAACGGTCGGGCAGCTCGTCATCTGTTTGCAACGGAACGGACCCGTCCGGTCACTTGCGTTGCAAACATGGTCTCAGCCGCCCGCGACGGCAGGGACGATGCTCACCACCTGCCCGTCGGTGACAGGCGTGTCGATGCCCTGCAAGAAGCGGATGTCCTCGTCGGCGAGGAAGACGTTCACGAACCGGCGGAGCCCGCCCGACTCGTCGAACAGCCGCTCGGTGAAGCCGGCATGAGCGCCGTCGAGCGCCTTCAGCGCCTCGGCCACCGTGCCCGCTTCGACCTGCACCTCGGCCGCGTTGCCCGAGAGGCTCCGGAGCTGGGTCGGGATACGCACCGTGATGCTCACTGGTTCCCCTCGATGTCGAAGGCGTCGTGGAACGCATCCAGCGTAGGGGCAATCGTCGCGGTCGGTCCGCATGTCGGCGAGACGGCTTCGAGCGTCTTCAAGCCGTGACCCGTGATGTACACGACGACACGCTCGTCCGGACGGACGACCCCGTCCGCCGCGAGCCTCTTCAACGTCGCGACCGTCACGCCCCCTGCCGTCTCCGCAAAGATGCCCTCGGTGCGTGCGAGGAGACGCATGCCGTCGATGATCTCGTCGTCGGTGACCGCCGCGAAACCGCCGCCCGTCGTTCGCACGACGTCGAGCGCAAAGTAGCCGTCGGCCGGGTTCCCGATGGCGAGCGACTTCGCGATCGTGTCTGGCTTGACCGGCCGAATGGTGTCGGACGCTTCGATGAACGCCTTCGCCACCGGTGAGCACCCGAGCGCCTGCGCGCCCGACACCCGAACTCGGGGCGCGTCGTCGAGCAGGCCGACACGATGAAGCTCGTCGAACCCCTTGCGGATCTTCGTGAGCAACGATCCGCTCGCAACCGGGACGACGACATGGTCGGGTACCTGCCAACCCAGCTGTTCGGCAGTCTCGAACGCGAGTGTCTTGCTGCCCTCCGCGTAGAACGGCCGCATGTTCACGTTGACGAATGCCCATTCGTACACACCGGCGAGCTCCGCGCACAGGCGGTTGACGTCGTCGTAGTTGCCTTCGATGGCGACGACATTGCCACCGTAGATCGCGGTCGTGACGATCTTGCCCTGCTCGAGATTCGACGGGATGAAGACATAGCTGCGCAGACCGGCTCGTGCCGCGTGCGCGGCAACGGAGTTCGCCAGGTTCCCGGTGGACGCACAGGCCGCGACCTTGAAGCCGAACTCGAGCGCCTTGCTCAACGCGACCGAGGTGACGCGATCCTTGAACGAGTTCGTCGGGTTCCGCGTGTCGTTCTTGACCCACACCTCGCCGAGGCCGAGCTCGGCCGCCAGCCGGTCGGCTCTCACCAGGGGTGTGAAGCCGGTGCCGAGATCGACGGCGGCGTCGGCCGCCACCGGCAGCAGATCCGAGTAGCGCCACAAGGAGGTCGGTCCGGCGGCGATCTTGTCGCGGCTGGTGGCGCGGGCGATCGCGTCGTAGTCATATGCGACCTCGAGCGGGCCGAAGCACCACTCGCAGGTATAGACGGGCGCCGTTTCGTATTCGCGTCCGCATTCCCGACAACGAAGGCCTTGCACATGCACCATGAGCGCGTCTCCCTTTTCTCGACGCGCTCCGAGCGCCTCGAGCGACCGGGCTTTCGCCGTAGCCGCTCTTCGGCTGCTCATCGGTCAGGCATTGGCACCTGACGCAATATCGGGATCCACTTGGTCCCCCGGCATCACGCTGGTTGCCGCGGCGTCAAAGGGCCTGTCCCTCGGCCGCTCTCGATGAGCGCGTTGACCGGAAAGCGTAGCACGCTCCTCTACGCTGGTCCCGTGGCCATTTCCGTGTGCCTTCCGGCGCGCAACGAGGGGCCCACCATTGCGTCGATCGTGCGCGAGGCCCTTCAATGCGCGGTCGTCGACGAGGTCGTCGTGATCGACGACGGCTCTACCGACGCGACTGCCGCGATCGCATCGGACGCAGGCGCGCGCGTCGTCTCGGAGTCGGCGCTGCTGCCGGAGGCGGGTCCGGGCTCGGGCAAGGGCAATGCGCTCTGGAAGTCGCTCTTCACGTGTACCGGCGACCTCATCTGCTTCCTCGACGCCGATCTGCGCAACTTCCGCGCCGAGTACGTCGAACGTCTTTGCGCACCGCTGATGACGGAGGCGGGCACGGCGCTGGTAAAAGCGTCCTATACGCGAGCGTTCCAAGGCGCACCCACGGGCGGCGGCCGTGTCACCGAGCTGGCCGCACGGCCTCTGCTGTCGCTGCTCTTCCCCAAGCTGGCCGACATCTCGCAACCACTCGGCGGTGAGTACGCCGCCCGCCGAGACGTGCTCGAACAGCTCCCGTTCGTCGAGGGGTGGGGCGTCGAGATCGGGCTGTTGATCGATGTCGTCGATCGATACGGACGCGACGCGATCGCCCAGGTCGACCTGGGGATGCGCGAGCACCGCAATCGTCCCCTCGAAGAACTGTCACCGCAGGCGCTCGAGGTCATCGCGACCGCCCTGCAACGCGCAGGGGTCGGGGAGACGGTCGCCGTACGCGAGCGTCCGCCGATCATCACGTTTCCCGCGTATCGAGCGCGGTTCGACCCGCCTCGATAGCGGCTTCTTCGACGAGCAAGGCGGCCCGCTCGTATGCCTCGGCGTTCTGCCATACGCGATCGGTGAGTGCGAGCACTTGCGTGTTCCCGCGCCCCGCGAGGATCGTGCGCGCCTCGTCGGTCACCTGCCCCGCGATGATGCCGACGCGAGCAACACCGAAGTCGTCTGCCCACGCGAGCGCGCTGCCCACGACCTTGCCGGCGAGACTCGACGCATCCAGCGTTCCCTCGCCCGTGAGCGTGAGATCGGCTCCCTCGAATGCATGCTCGAGACCGACGGCTTCGGCGATTGCTTCGAAACCCGGCACGAGCTGCGCGCCGATCGCGGCCAGTCCACCCGCGAGCCCTCCGGCGGCGCCCGCGCCCGTGAGCTTGGTCACGTCGATGCCCGTACGCGCGCGGTACTGGCCCGCGAGCATCTCGAGCCGCCGCGTGAGCAACGCGATCTGCGCGTCGGTCGCGCCCTTCTGCGGACCGTAGACACGCGCGGCGTCCATGAACCCGGTCTCGACGTCGCATGCGACCGTGACGTCGAGTCCCTGCAGTGACCACCGCAGCGACTCGACCGCAGCCAGTCCGCCGTCGGTTGACGCGCTCCCCCCGACTGCAATGACGATGCGTTTGAACCCTTGTGCGCGCACGGCCGCGATGAGCTCGCCCGTACCCCGCGTGCTCGCACGCAGCGGATCGTTGCGGCCGTGCACGAGCGAGAGACCGCTCGCGCGCGCCATCTCGACGATCGCGAGACCGCCCGGCAGCACGGCCCACTCCGCCTCGACCGGCGAACCGAGTGGGCCGGTCACTCGAGTGCGGCGTCGCGAGCCGCCGCGCGCCGCGAGCAGCGTGTCCAGCGTTCCCTCGCCGCCGTCTGCCATCGGCATCTCGACCACGTCGTCGAACCCGGCGCGCCGCAGTCCGGCGGCCATCGCATGTGCAGCTTCGTCGGCGCGCAATGTGCCACGGAACTTGTCGGGACACACAACCGCTCTGGGCACGCGAATAGATTGGCCGCTGCACCGACCCTCCGTCGCCCCGGGA
>JBBQXS010000103.1:0-5064 GCA_038209365.1 Acidimicrobiia bacterium
GCGTCGAATGTCGAGCTCAACGATACGGATCTCCGGTGCGTACGGCCGGAGCAGGGCCCGCAGACCTTCAAGAACAAGCTCATAGTCGTTGTAGAGCGCCACCCGTGTCGGCCTGGCCACCGCCGCAGCCTACAAGCCCAACCAAAGTGTATTACCCGATCGGGTGATTGAGGGAGGGCGAGGACTTGCGTAGGTTGCGGCGCATGGATACTCGCGGCCCTCGTGCCGCACCGAACCGCGGGTGACACTGAGCGTGGCGCATTGCAAGGCGGGGCCAACAGTGACGTCGGACATACTTCGCGCATGTATCTGCGATGACCGCGACGGTCGAGTTCGACTCGTCCTCGAAGGCGAACTCGACATGGCGACGGCCCCGATGTTCGCGGCAACGCTCAGCGACGCGTGCAAAAGCCAGCCGGCCGAATTGCGCATCGATCTCACCGGGCTCACGTACCTCGATTCCTCTGGACTCCGCGAGTTCGTCCGAGCGGCCGACCTCTGTGCCAACAACGACACCAAGCTCACACTTGCGGGCGCACGTAGCTCTGTGCATCAGGTATTTGTCATCACGGACCTCGCCGACGACTTCTCCTTCGAGTGATCGCGGCGGCTCTGTTGCATTGGTGCGGCGTGCCGGCGGGCGGTGAACGTAGCGGATGGCCTGTCGCCGTACTCGTCTGATACCCGGGGTCCCGAGCTCGGGGTTCGCCGGGTTCCGGTTCCCGCCCGAGATCATCGTCCTGGCAGTGCGGTGGTATCTGCGGTTCGGCCTGTCGTATCGCGATGTCGAGGAGCTGCTCAGCGAGCGCGGGATCGAGGTCGATCACGTGACCGTGTTCCGGTGGGTGCAGCGCTTCACGCTGCTGTTGGCCGACGCGGCCCGGCCCTGCCGCCGTGCGGTCGGCGACCGCTGGTTCGTCGATGAGACCTATGTCAAGGTTGCCGGACGGTGGCGGTATGTGTACCGGGCACTCGATCAGTACGGCCAGATCATCGATGTATACGTCTCACCGAGGCGGGACATCCGGGCTGCGCGCCGGTTCTTTGTCACCATGCTCGGTGACCACGGTGAGCCCACCGAAGTCGTGACCGACCGGGCGCCGGCGCTACGGGCGGTCGTCGATGAGCTCATGCCCGCCGCGTTCCATGACACCGCCCAGTACGCGAACAATCGGAGCGAAGCCGACCACGGGCGACTCAAAGCGCGCCTCCGCCCGATGCGCGGCCTCAAACGCGACCGGACTGCTCGCGTGATCATGCGCGGTCATGCGCTGATGCAAAACATCCGGCGCGGCCACTACGAGCTCGGTCTTGACGCGCGCCCCTACCGGCGCGCCGCCCACGCGTTCACCGAACTCGCCCAAGTCATCTAACGACAAACA
Source organism: Acidimicrobiia bacterium (assembly GCA_038209365.1). Lineage (GTDB taxonomy): Bacteria > Actinomycetota > Acidimicrobiia > IMCC26256 > PALSA-610 > DASQHW01. Next base: position 1,383 of record JBBQXS010000103.1, read on the forward strand.
GACCGCGGCTCGGTCTTACGCGGCCGGGCACAAGCCAACGCAACAGAGCCGAGCGAAGACCCTGCGGTAAGCCGTTGCCTCGCACTTCAATGGTTGTGGCGTCGCGTCGCGTGCATTGACTTCCAGTTCAAATTGACCTGTCAGGTGCTCGTGGCCGGCGTCCGACCTCGTTCGAAGAAGGTGAGGTGGGCGATGCCACTCCAACAACCGTCTCGCTTCGAGGGCGCGACTACGATGTCTGTTTCTCCGGGGGTGTACCTCAGTCCGGTAGAGCGCTACGTTCGCAACGTAGAACTCCGCGAGTCCCCTCGTCACGATCCTGGCGGCGACGCGGCCGCTCAACTCGCTTGGCGAGAACGTCCCTACGGTCGAATGTCGCATCGCTGTGGCAAGCAGATCTTGGGACTCGAACGCCGCTAAAGGCGGACGCGCCGCACTGAGCTGTTGCACGCAACCGCGAGGCCTACGCGGGTACGGTGACGTGCCGACGCCGATGCCCGCGGTCGCTCCTAGAAGTGCCGCGGATGAGGTATCTGCCGCCGCAGGCCCGCATCCGTCCCGATGCATGACGGCGGGACATAACTGGCGTCGCTCCAGAACCGAAGAGTTGGGGAAGCCCCCGCGCGGCCGACAGCCTGGGGCCGCGAGGGCAAGACAGCCGACGATCCCTCGCGAGCCCGCTCCACGGAGCAACGCGAACGGCGCTGGCTGTCACAGCGAGTCGGTACGTTTTAGACGTGTGGACGCCGACGGCGATCTGGCAATGGCCGTGAGCCGGCCGCCTCGACTCGGGCCTCGCGGCGTGCGCGTCGAACTCGGCCTGGTGGCTTTCGCTCCGGCCATGGCCTTACTGGCGTATCGGTCACGGCACGAATCCCTGTGGTGGCTTTGCTTTGCGGTCCCCGCAGCGCTTGGCTGCGTGTTCGCCATCGGCGCGGTCGCGGTCGTTCGGCGCACGAGTTCAGAGCCGTTCACGTTCACCGAGATAGGCGACGCCGGCGACGAAGTGCTCGGTCACGTGGGCAGTTATCTCCTCCCCGTTGTCGTCGACGTTTCGCGCTCGTTCGAGGAGATCGTCGTCGCCGGCATCGCCCTGGCTCTAATAGTGCAAATCCACGTAGCGACCGGCCGCGTACACGTGAACCCGCTGCTATATCTGTTCGGGTATCGCGCTTACCGCGCGACGACGGATACGGGTGTGACGTACTACCTGATCGCGCACTCGGATCCTGCGGAATGGTCTCCGATCCACCAGTGCGCGCCACTCGGATCCTCGGTGCTCGTCGAGCGTCGGCGTGAAGCGCGCCCGTCTCTGCCGACCTCTCGTCGAACTATGGAGTGACGATGCCAACCCTGCCCGACATTACCCAACGATTGGCGACCAACATCGGTCAGTCGGTGTCCGTAGTCGTGGCTCGCAAGTCTGGCGACAACGGGCTCGAGTCACGGAAGCTGAATCTCGCCGACGACGCAGCAGACGGATTTCGAGAGTTGTGTCGCGAGAGCCTTGACTCGCTGCAGGGCAGCGCCGTTGTTGGCTACTCGGCTGATGCCGAGCTAACCCCCCGCGAAGTGTTCTTGCTCGATGATGCCGAGAGCCTGAATGAGCTTGGCGATCTACGCGCGCTGGCAAGGCGCGCCTCCACTCTGCCGACCACGGCGCCCAGGGACTTGGACTTGTCGATCCAGTTGTACGGAGTGGTAGTTGGCAGAGCGACGCGATCCGTGTTCGTCCGACGCGTGGACCCGCAGATCAAGTACAAGGCCGGCGGCTTCCTGGCCGTCGCCGGGACCCAACTGCGTCGCCTAGATCAACCCGCGTTCAGTTTCTCTCCCGGCTTCGATCTGATTGTTACCGACGACTGGGTCATCGTGCAGAACCAAGCGGCATTCGAGCGACTGTTCCGTGACATCGGTCTTGTGGAGCGTCATGTCTCGGAGTGGGTCAAGGGCATCACAGATCACTTGCCGATGGCCGACGCCGGTGTCGCGGCATTGCGTGATGTGGCTTTGCGCGACTCGCGCACGTGGCGCAAGTTGCGTGAGATCCGCCGTCGCGGCCACCTAGCAGGCGTCGAGCTTCCAGAGGTTCGGCGCTACGCGCGAAAGATGGGACTCGACCCGAGGACGATTGTGCAAGACAACCAACTCGTTTTCGATCCTGGCGAGCGGTTCTCCTTCCTCCATTTGCTCAACGAGGACCTGTACAAGGGTCCGCTGACGGCAGAGACCTTCGAGGCACAACGCAAGGCACCGACGGGCACGTGACGGATCACGAGATGGCGACGCCCGTTGTAACGACGGCGGCTACCAAGGCCGCGCCGCGGCGCGCCCCCGCGCACCGTGATCGCTGTGGTCGTTCTGTTGCGATGCTGTTTCGCGTACGCGCGAGCGGCACGTTTCGCGAAAGGCGGGATGATCCGTGAATGACTGGTCCGAGCAAGGCTTCTGGTGGCTCCCTGACGATCCACAAGGCAAGGCCGCGGGAACTATCGAGTTCTCGGTTCGCACGGGCATCCGGCTTCAGTTGATCGGCTCGTTCCACGATTCGGGCCTCGCCGACGTAAGACGGCAGCCGATCTGACGGGCGCCCTGGATAGTGGTCCACCTGATCTGTCCCCCTGACTTTGGACCTTTGGTGTGAGAGTCAGGCGACGTTGGTGTGTTGAGCGTTCAGTTTCTCATACGCGATCGGGGACTTCATCCCGAGCGAGCTGTGACGGCGTGTGCGGTTGTAGAACACCTCGATCCAGTCGAAGATCTCGCTCGAGAGCTCGACGCGCGTCTTCCACCTGCGCGTGTTAAGCAACTCGGTCTGCATGCGCGCCCAGAGTGACTCGATCATGGCATTGTCGAACGCGTCGCCGACGGTGCCGAGCGAGTGCGCGAGCCTGGCGTCCCGTACGCGTTGGCTGAAGGTCCACGACGTGTATTGGGATCCGTGGTCGCTGTGTATCAGCGTGCCCTTGGGTGGTCGGCGTTGCTCGATAGCCATGCCGAGCGGGGCGTTGACCATCGCGGCGGTGGGTCGACGATCGATCGACCATCCGACGACCTTGCGTGACCACGCGTCGAGCACGACGCAGCAGTAGAGCTTGCCCTCGCGGGTGGGATGCTCGGTGATGTCGGTCATCCAGAGTTGATTCGGACCGTCGCGATGGAAGTCGCGGTTCACCAGATCGATCGTGGTCGCCGGGGTCGGCGAGCGCGGCATGATGCCGGGCGTCAGCGCGTGGCGTGTTCGATCGTGGCATCACTGCTTGGGAAGAAGACGGTTTCGTGGCCGTCGTCCCAACGGACCCGATAGTGATTTGCGGTGCCGCGGGCGATGACTTCTACGATCTGGCCCGAACTCATCGGTCGCTCGGGATTGGCGGATATGAGGCACGAACGCAGTCGCACGGCGGTGTAGGAACCACTGCCTATTGCTTCGCGGCACGTCCGGGAACGCCACCTCTCCAGTGTGTGCCGAGCAACCAGATGTCGTCCAGATCGCCGCGCCATATCTGCCGCTGTGCGCTCGCCATAACCGCTCCCGATCGGGCAACGAGTATGTGAGTCGTGAGTTCTCGGGTCGGGTCTGACTCGAATGTACGGGCTGGCGTCCGGTTCGCCGGTGTGCCTTGAGATTGATCTGTCGGCCCGATCTGGGTGCTCATGCCGACGCCTACCGGTCGGGCGG
>JBBQXS010000104.1:0-3769 GCA_038209365.1 Acidimicrobiia bacterium
GACGGCCTCGTCTCGCGGGCTGGGTGGGTCTTCTTGCCCCCCTGTTTTTTGGGGTGTGGGGGGTTGTTTTTTTTTTGTTTTTTTTTCCCCCAAACCCCCACGCCTGCGCGCTCAGGCGCGCGTGCCCATCGTCGACACGGCGAGATCGGCGGTGTGCAGCGCGCGGTCCCGCAGCAGTGGCCGGACCGTTCGGAGTTGCTCGCGAATTGCGGGCGCCGAATCGACGACCTTGTCGAGGAGCGCGATGAGGCTCTCGGCGGTGACGGTGTCGATCGACATGACCAAGTGGCCGAGCCCGGCTGCCTCCATGAGCCCGATGCTCTTGTGCTCGTAGGCGATGCACGCCACGGGAACGGCGCCGAGCACCGAGAACACTGCGGGATGGTAACGACCGGCGAGCACGACGTCGGCGGCGGCGAAGATCCCCTGGTGCACCCGGCTGGGCACACGATCGGACAACACCTCGCGCGAGATGTCCGCCGGAAGCTGTGCCGCGAGTCGCTGGAGGTACGGCCCGTCGTCGTGGCGGCCGTGCACCTGCGGGAGGAACACCACGTGGGCGTCCCCGAGCCGCGCCGCGAGGTGTGAGAGCGCCCGTATCACGGCATCGTCGTGACGCCGCTTTGCCGCGCGCGGATCGGGATGATCGCGGTATGCGTAGTCGATCACCGACACCGCGATGATGGGGCCCGCCTTCGCCGGCGGCGGACCGGGCCACTCGTCGAGCGAGAGCGGTGTGACCGTCGCGCCGAGCGCGGTGTCGATCGTCACCTCGAGGTCGATGGGATGCGTGCCGACGAGCGCGCGCAGGTGGCGCGCCGAGACGTCTTCCCGCACCGCGAGCTTGGCGAACCTGTGCACGACGAATCGCCGCGCCGGGTTCATCCAGCGCTTCTCGAAGGGGCCGGCGGAGGATGCGTACAAGAAGAGCGGACGCCCGAAGAGCCATCCGAGAAGGATGTAGAACCAGTGCAGCGGCTCGTGCCACGCGTAGATGTCGCCGAGGTACGGACCACCGGGAGCCGACACGACGAGGTCGGCAGAGGCGTACGCATCGAGCACACCACGACCCACCGGCCCGGCGACGCCGCGCCACGGCAGGTGGAGGAATCGCAACGCGGTGCCGGCGACGAGACGCGGAAAGGCGAGCCCCCGCGGCGCGAGCGGCAGGAACTGCACGTCGTGTCCGGCGGCAACCGAGCTCGCCTCGGGATCGTTGAACTGGTGCAGCACGGTGAATCGCACCGGATCGAGTCGGTCCTCGAGCGCGTCGAGCATTGCGGTCATCGCTGCTTCGTCGCCACGATTGTCTCCGTGCTGGTTCACGACGAGCACGTGCCGAACGCCGGCGACCGGAACGGCCATGCCGACATCGTACGAGCACAGGTGTGCCGGTGGTGTCGTTCGTGGTGCCGCTACTGTCGGCGCGCGTGAGGCAACGCGTCATCGCGGCCGGGACGTTCGACCCGAATCTCGCCCGGAACCGCACACTGCTCGCGCTCCTGGAGCGTGCGGGCTACGAGGTCGTGATGTGCCGCGTCGATCTCTGGGGCGCGGACAGGTACGAGATTCCGAATCAGCGCAAGCTCGGAGTGGTCCTTCGCGCGATCTCGGCGTATCCGCGTCTGGTCTGGCGATTCCTTCGAGCGCCGCGTGGTGACGTCGTCCTCGTGATGTACCCCGGATGGTTCGACATGTTGGTGCTCTCGCTGCTCGCACGAGCGCGTCGCACGCCGGTCGTCTTCGACATCTTCATCTCCCTGTACGACACGGTCGTGTCGGACCGGAAGCTGGTGTCGGCGCGGTCGCTGCTCGGTCGCACGTGCCGGCTCGTCGACCGCCTCAGCATCCGGTGCGCGCAGCGCGTGATCGCGGATACGCCGGGTCACGCCGACTTCTTCGCCGCGCTCGCGGACGTGCCGCGTGCGCACGTCGGCGTGGTGTGGGTCGGCGCCCAGGACGATGTGTTCACCCCGCGACCGGGCACGGCGCCGCGGTCCGACCTCGTCCTCTTCTACGGCACCTATGTCGCGCTCCACGGTCTTCCCACGATCATTGCGGCGGCCAAGCTCCTGGAGGCCGACGACAGCAGGTTCCGGATCATCGGGACCGGTCAGGAGCAGACAACGGTGGACCGGCTGATGCAGGAGCTGCAGCCGTCGAATGTCGAACTGGTGGAACGCATACCGCTGGAGGCCCTGCCCGACGAGATCGCCGCCGCGACGCTCTGCCTCGGGATCTTCGGGACGTCCGACAAGGCGGGCCGCGTGGTGCCCAACAAGCTCTATGAATGTGTCGCGGTCGGACGACCCGTCGTCACTGCCGACACCGACGGTGTCCGGAGCGCCTTCTCCGACGATGAGGTCGCGTTCGTGCCCGCCGGCGACCCCGAAGCCCTCGCCAAGGAGGTGAAGCGCCTCATGGACGACGCACCAACCCGCGAATCGATGGCACGCGCCGCGCACCGGCGCTATGTCCGCGAGTACAGCGAAGAGCCGCTCAGCCAACTCCTCGACGCGGAGATCCGCAGTGTGTCCGCGTCGCGGCTCAGACGATGAAGTACTTGGCCTCGGGGTGGGGAACGATGATCGCCGACGTGGACTGCTCGGGCACGAGGTGCGACTCCTCGGTGAGCGTCACGCCGATCCGGTCGATCGCGAGCAGCTCGGCGAGCTTGGCCTGATCTTCCAGGTCGGGGCACGCGGGGTAGCCCCACGAGTAGCGCGAACCGCGGTACTGCTGCTTGAACAATCCGGCGAGCGTGGGGCCGTCCTCGCCGACGTATCCCCACTCCTCACGAATTCGCTTGTGCCACAGCTCGGCCAGGCCCTCGGTCATCTCTACCGACAATCCGTGCAGGAACAAGTAGTCCTGGTACTTGTTCGCCGCGAACAGTTCCTTCTCGCGAGCGCTCGCAACGGGTCCCATCGTCACGACGTGGAACGCCGCGTAGTCCGGCTCACCGAGAACTGCGGGACGGAAGAAATCGGCGATGCTGAGGAACGGCGCCTTGCGCTGGCGGGGGAACGTGAAACGCAGCCATTCCTGTGTGCGTGAGTCGTCCTTCCACACCACGAGGTCGTTGCCCTCGGCGTTTACGGCGAAGTAACCCCACGCCACCGCGGGCACCAACAACCCTTCCTGCTTGGCGACATCGAGCTGCTCACGAAGCACCGGCCGGATCCGCGTCTTGAACTCGACGTCGGGTTCGCCGGACTGAGGCCGGAACTGCCATTGGTTGCGGAACAGCGCCGTCTCGTTGATGAACCCCGCGATCTCGTCGAGCGAGATGCCCTTCGCGACGCGTGCGCCGACGAACGGCGGGGTGAAGACCTCGACGTCGGTTGCGACCTCGGACCGCGCGGGGATCTCCACCGCTGCGTCGTCGCGCTCGCTACGCCGGGGCGGCAGGTTCCGGCCCCCCGCCTCGCGCCCGAACGCGGGATCCAGTGAGCCGTCGCGCGCGCCCTGCACGAGGGTGTCCATCGTGCGCAGGCCCTCGAACGCGTCCTTGCCGTAGAACACCCGCCCGTCGTAGACGCCGCGCAGGTCGCGTTCCACGTAGGTGCGCGTGAGCGCCGCGCCACCCAGCAATACCGGGACGCGATCGGCCAGCCCCCGGGTGTTCAGCTCCTCCAGGTTGTCGCGCATGATCAGCGTCGACTTCACGAGCAGCCCGCTCATGCCGATGGCGTCGGCGTCGACTTCCAAGGCCTTCTCGATCATGTCGTTGATCGCGACCTTGATGCCGAGGTTGTAGACCATGTAG
>JBBQXS010000105.1:0-2597 GCA_038209365.1 Acidimicrobiia bacterium
GTGGGCGGCCATCTCTTTGCCTTGGTCCCAGGTAAGTGAGCGGCGCAGCTCGGCGGGCAGTTCGATGATCTTCGCCGCGAGCGCGTCGGCCACAACGTCGGCGGCATGCCCGTTCGGCAGCGCGATCAACATGACAAAGCGACTCTTGCGTTCCACCAGCGTCGCCATGGCATGCATCCGTTTGCCCATCAGGAGGTCGCCTTCCCAGTGACCGGGCACGGCGCGGTCGTTCGCTTCGGCGGGTCGTTCTCGGATGTTGAGCGTGCCGCGCAGCTGTCCCTGGCCGTTCATCACACTGTGGCCCCGCGGCCGACGCGTCGTGTGCCCGGACCGCAGATAGCGCGTGAGTTCCTTGCGTAACGCGCCTCGTGATTGCACGAATAACGACAGATAGATGGTCTCGTGCGACACGCGCATCTCCGGCTCGTCGGGGAACTCGTCGACCAGCCAACCCGAAATCTGCTGCGGAGACCACCGCAACTCGAGCTTGTGCTCCACGACCGCTCGGAGCCGTGCACACAACACCAACTTCGATGGCTTCGGTCGCCGAGCACGACGGAACGCATCAGAATCCGCACGACAGGCCCGATAGCGGCGAACGCCGCCATTGACGTTCACTTCCCGTGAGATCGTCGACGGTGAGCGACCCAACCGTCGCGCGATCGAACGTCGCGACTCGCCGCCGGCCAGACCGCGAGAGATCTCCTCCCGTTCCGTCAACGACAACCGCAACGGCGACCGTCTCGGCTCCGGCACAACCGGACGACGCAACCTCGCGATATGACCCCAGACCGTGCGATGGTGCCGACCGATCTGCTGACCGATCACCCGGCTCGGCATCCCGATCGCTGCCAACCGAGCAATCTCTTCCTTCTCCCGCTCCGATAACCGCTCCACACCACACCTCCCGATCGATCAAACTCGATCGAAGGGTCTGATGCGTTGATCCCCTGAGACGGCCGCAGTTCTGGCGCGCGGCACACGCTCCCAGACCTAGTGAGTGCTTCCATGCGCGAGCACGACGTGTCGACAGTTGTGGGCGTCAATTCTTCACGGCGTAGAGCCGCCACGCTCCTGTGACGCCTTTGAGTTCGTGCTCGCCCATATCCGTGAAGTCGAGGCCGGAGCCGACCACCAGCGGTGGGACGGATCCTGAGACCATGACTTCACCTGCGCCCGCCCGCGCGGCGACCCGCGCGCCGATGTGGACGGCGATGCCTGCGACGTCGCGACCGCGACGCTCGATCTCGCCGGTGTGGGCACCGGCGCGGATATCCAGCCCTGTGGCCCGTGCCGCGTCGACCATGTCCTTCGCGCATCGCAGGGCGCGCGTGGGACTGTCGAAGGTCGTCAACAGGCCATCGCCGGTCGTGTTCACCTCGACGCCGCCGTGGCGGGCGAGCACCGCGCGCAACTCTTCGTCGTGACGGTCGAGCAGCGCCTTCCACTTCTCATCGCCGAGCGTTGCCGCGCGTGCGGTCGAGTCGCAGATGTCGGTGTACAAGACGGTGGCGAGGACCCGGTCGGAGAGAGGTCGGTGGACGGTGCCGGTGACGAACTTTTCGATCGCGTCCAGGCTTTCGTCTGCGCCGACGAGGTCAGGGAAATGTTCGCCGTCATACTCGAACAGTCGTGCGCCGGGGATATGGGCGGCGAGATACCGGCCGTGTTCGATCGGAACCGCCAAGTCTTGACGGGCGTGTACCACCAGGGTCGGCACACGGATCGTCGGCAGGACATGACGCACGTCGATCTCGCCGTTCAGGGCCATCATTGCCCGCAGGTTCGCCGGTGTTGACGACATCCGCTCGACGCGCGTCATGTGCCGCAAATATGCCTCGTCGCCCGCTTGCGACTGGCAGAACACGGCCACCGTCCAGGTTTCCGGCGTGCCCCAGCGTGCCGCCCACTCGTTACAGAACCAGTCGTGAAACGAATGCTCGGAGCCGATCTCGTAGCCGGGCGCTTGTGTCAGCCGTGCGAACGAGCCTTGCAAGATCAGCCGCTCGGTGCGCTCCGGGTACGTCGCCGCGAACAGGCACGCCAACGGGCCACCCTCCGACAGTCCAAACACTGTCGCCCGTTCCCAACCGAGCGCGTCCATGACGACGCGGAAGTCCTCCATCCGCTCTTCGACCGACGCCGCCCCGACGATGCGGTCCGAACAGCCGGTGCCGCGCTTGTCGAAATGCGCGACGGTCGCAAAGCTGCCCCACCGCTCCAAATAGTGATGACTAGGCGTAAATTCCCACTCCAGCTCCACATTCGAGACCACGCCCGGCACACCGACCACTCGATGTTCGCCCGACCCAAAGACCTGGTAGGCAACCGCCGCATCACCGGCCGTCGCGTACGACGTCTCAGGGATGCGCATCCCTCCCCGCGTCAACGGCACGAAGAGAGTCTGCCACCGCCCGCACCTGCCGCGCTTGCTGTCGCGAACGACAGCCGAATGCCCGCTCTGGCGTCTTCTTGCGAGCGCCGAAACGACGGCCGTCTCAGGGGATCAACGCATCAGACCCTTCGATCGAGTTTGATCGATCGGGAGGTGTGGTGTGGAGCGGTTATCGGAGCGGGAGAAGGAAGAGATTGCTCGG